>NZ_JAXEBZ010000023.1:0-44126 GCF_034093755.1 Dysosmobacter sp.
TACTTATTTACCTCTGAATCCGTGACCGAGGGCCACCCCGACAAGATCTGCGACCAGATCTCTGACGCGGTGCTGGACGCCATTCTGGCCAAGGACCCCAACGGACGCGTGGCCTGCGAGACCACCGCTTCCACCGGCCTGGTGCACATCATGGGCGAGATCTCCACCAGCTGCTACGTGGATATTCCCAAGATCGCCCGGGAAGTTATCCGGGACATCGGTTATGACCGCGCCAAGTACGGCTTTGACTGCGATACCTGCGGTATTATTTCCAACATCGACGAGCAGTCCAGCGATATCGCTCTGGGCGTGGACAAGTCTCTGGAGGCCAAGGAATCCGGCGAGGCCGAGCTGGATAACGGCGCCGGCGACCAGGGCATGATGTTCGGCTACGCCTGCGACGAGACCCCGGAGCTGATGCCCCTGCCTATTTCTCTGTCTCATAAAATGGCCCGGAAGCTTACCGAGGTCCGCAAGACCGGACTTGTGAACTATCTGCGGCCTGACGGCAAGACTCAGGTCACTGTGGAGTATAACGGCGAGAAGCCTATCCGGGTGGATACCGTGGTGCTCTCCACCCAGCACAGCCCCGAGGTGACGCTGGAGCAGATCCGCAAGGATATGATCGACATGGTCATCAAGCCCACCATTCCCGCGGAGCTGCTGGACGAGAATACGAAGATCTATGTGAACCCCACCGGCCGGTTCGTCATCGGCGGCCCTCAGGGTGACAGCGGTCTCACCGGCCGGAAGATCATCGTGGATACCTATGGCGGCAGCGCCCCTCACGGCGGCGGCTGCTTCTCCGGCAAGGACCCCACCAAGGTGGACCGCTCCGCTGCTTACGCCGCCCGCTGGGTGGCCAAGAACATCGTGGCGGCAGGACTGGCCCGGAAGTGCCAGGTGCAGCTGGCCTACGCCATCGGCGTGGCCCAGCCCGTCAGCGTACTGGTGGATACCTTCGGTACCGGTACGGTGGGGGATGAGAAGCTGGAAGAGGCTGTGAAGAAGGTCTTTGACCTGCGGCCCACCGCCATCATCCGGGATCTGGACCTGAGAAAGCCTATCTATCGCCAGCTGGCGGCCTACGGCCACATGGGCCGGGAGGACCTGGGCGTCCGCTGGGAGGACACCGACCGGGCGGAGGCTCTGAAAGCCGCCGCGGCGGAGCTGTAAAACCGAGAAAGAGCGAAAACGACCGGCCCCGGGCCGGTCGTTTTTTCGCGGATTCTGTCACATAACCAGCCGTTCCGCCGCACACAATAGGGCGGGAGGTGACGGATATGGACGAGCTTTACCACTATCTCTGCCTGACGGACCTGCTGGACCAGGTGAGAATTGTCAAGCCCATTCGAACACTTTTTTCAAAAAAATTTTATAGGAGGATTTGCTGCCATGCATCAAAGAGTTCTGCGGCGGTAGCATAACCAAGAACTTTCCGATGCATATTGTTGATAAAACGGGCGGCAGCATCACAATCCGCTTGTGTCCTATGTTCCATGCTTTTACCCTTTGGGAAGAATCTGCGAATCAAACGGTTTGCATTTTCGTTACTTCCTCGTTCATAGCTGCTATATGGATGGCAATAGTAAACTTCGCCAACCAGAGATTTAAGTGATTCATACGAAGAAAATTCTGTACCATTGTCAACGGTGAGCGTCTTAAATGTTCCTGCTGGAAAACGAGAAATAACTTTTGAAAGTGCATTTTCAACAGAACAAGCAGTTTTCTTTTGCAACTTACATATGATCTCATAACGGGTCAAACGCTCTGTCAGAACAAGAAGCGTTTGGCCCGTTCCTTTCGCCTTACCAATTACTGTGTCCATCTCCCAATGGCCGGGAGAAAAACGCTCATTTATTGGCTCTGGCCGCTTTTCGATGGAAACACCACGAGGGGCAGAACACGCACGAGTTTTCCTATAAGGACGCTTGCGGGACCGAGACTTTACAAGAAGATTTTTGTTGGTGATACCAGGAATAAAACCCTGTTCAATATAGCGATACAGTGTCACAGTTGAAACGGTCCACTGCCCGTTATTCCTCATACTACCAACAATAGAATCCGGAGATTCACCAGCTTTCAAACGAGACGCAACATCATAGGCATAAGCATGATTATTCCCAAGTTTAAGAGAACCGCCCTTTGCGGTGGCCTGCCATTGAGCATTATCATGAGCAATCGTAGCAGAATACCGGGGAATATCTTTCCATGTTTTGTAGTCACGATGAAGATACAGGCCACGCTTTACCTCATAATGGACAGAGGAAACAGAGAAACCAAGCTGCTGAGCAATCGCACGATAGGAACAACCGGAATTATAGAGTTTTTCAATAACAAGCCTATCCGTATATGTCATACGCCGATACTGTTTCATAGCTTTTCCTCCTGTCTTGAAAGTGTAGATTCAAAATGCCTATAAAATGACAGAAACACCAGACCCAACCGGGTTTGGTGTTTTTTCTTGCTTATAGAGTATCAGAAAACAGCGTTTCTTGTCAATGGCTGGATTTTTTTCTGAGAGAAAAAAGAGACACGGGAGAACATGCGTGAATATACGGGGGCCTGGGCAGTTACGGAAGCCTGCACCGCTGCGGCGGGACGAGGGAATAGAGTGTCCGCCATGCGGCGGACGATGGCCCGAAAATCGAATTGTTGTCAAGGCGGGTAGTATTCTCAACCGAAACAGTGTGCGCACTGATTACGGTTGAGAATCTCCACCCTAATGCCTTGACAACAATTAGAATTCCGGGCTGCAGGGGGTCAACAAAGCTCGCGAGCGAGCTTTGCTACACACACTCTTTATTCTGGAGAAAGGAGCACACATGAAAGAGACAACAAAGACAAGCAGAACGGCCGGCTACCTTGAAAAAATGTTCAGGGCACTGAACCAAGAGTTTTTCAGCGGAGAACTGGAGGAGCCAATTATTACTATTCAGAGCACACCGGGAGCATACGGCCACGTTACCGTAAGGAAAGCATGGAAGCGCAAAGACAGTTGGCGGCATGAATTGAACATCGGAGCGGAGACGCTGGACAGGCCCATCGAGGACGTGGCCGCAACTATGCTGCATGAGATGGTACACCTGTACAACCTTGCACACGAAGTACAGGATTGCAGCAGAGGCGGCAGCTACCACAATCGGAGATTCCGGGATGAAGCAGAGCGGCGGGGACTGGTCATCGGGCATCATGAGAAATACGGATGGACGATCACAAACCCGTCTGACAAGCTACTGGAATTCATCATCGAACAGGGCTGGACGGAAATCAGCATCAACCGGGGCGGCAACTGGACGCCACCACCAAGCACAGGAGCGAAGAATGGAAACGGCGGCACACCAACCGGGACCAACGAGAAGCCAAAGAAAAGCAGCACGAGAAAGCTGATTTGCCCTAAGTGCAAATGCAGCGTCAGGGCCACAAAGACAGTCAATATCCTCTGCGGAGACTGCATGGAGAAAATGATCGAGGTTTGAAAGTGCACATTCAAAGCTGTCCTATCGGCTACACGGGGAGAAAGGGCAACCAATGAAAAAAGCATACCCAATCAGTTTCCGCTGCTACTTTCCGGGAGCGGGAAACATCGTGAACCATTACCAGACAATGCCGCTGCGGGACATCCCGAAATGGATCGAAGCCTACCTTTTCACACATCCGAATGTGGAGAGCATCAGCGTCAAGTTCTGGCCGCACGACGGGGAGGAAAACGCATGAAAATGGAAAACGAGATCGGACAGGCCATCTATTACAACGTGGTGGAGAAGCAAGGGAAAATCCGATACATAAAAGCCGCAACAATAGTAATTAATCCGGCGATAACACCAAGAATCCTATATTTCATATCAACACTCCTTTTGAAAGTGCATTTTCAAAATAGACTTTGAAAGTGTATTTTCAAAGAGATAGTTTTTTGATTGCCGCCCCACTCGCTTAACACGAGCCGGGGCGGCTTTAGGAGGGAGAAATCATAGCGGGAGCGGAACAGCAGTTTGCAAACCCTCAGCCCACTTATAACGGTCCAAATAGGCTTGTACACCGGACCACTCAGAAATACCACGGGCAGTAAACTGTTTAACCCTGTGAATCCGACGAAAGAAAGCAGCACGAGATTCCGGGTCAATGTTCGGGTATTGGTCATCCGGAGGAATATTCGTGATAATGAAAACTTTCGTGTAACATGCCTGACGATTGAAATACCGACAAGGGAGCAACAGCGGATAACCGTCCAGATAGTTCAGCATATCACCATGTTTCAGGCCACCACGGAATTCCTCAAAAATGATTACATCCTGACCATCATAAGTATCAAAAGGATGCTTGTAATCCGTCACACGATAACAGGCAGAATATCCGTACTTATCCATGACAGAACGGGTCTTTCCGCTGCCGGTATCGCCGAAAATGTAAGTAACTTCCAGATCACGCCAAGAGTTGGCAAATTGTGCGTCACGATACATAGACCGAGTACGTTCAATTTTTTCCAAGTCCTTGAATGATGAAGGAACACAATCCACAATCTCACGGTTTGAACACCCGTCACGAATCATTTGAAGGATAGTCTCAGAAGCTGTGCTTTTTCCTTGATGCTCATTAGGGCATTCGCCGAACTCGAAAAAGGTATCAGAGAAATTGATACCGGAATGACGCTTGCCGCCGGAATCCACATAGGAATAATGGCCGTCAGGCAGCTTGTTGAACTTCGAACCATCCTTGAGGACATAGGCCCGGTTTTCCTGAGTTGTACCGTGACAAATCTCACGATCAATATTAGGAAATAGTTTTGCGATTTGTGCCGCCGTAAAAGCATTTGCGCGATATATAAAAACATGAGTATGAAGAGTTTCACACTCACCGCCCTTTTCATCGCACATGCACCAATAAAGAGAAGCGCCACGGACAGTGGACATAATCTGGATAATAGATTCGTGAGTGAAACCTTTATCAACAGGATTATTAATGGTAATCAACCATTTCCGTGAACGCAAAGAATCCAAAGTAACCATATGTCACCACCTAAACAAAAACACAAAACACAGAAGTGCAGGGGGGTAATATTGACCCCCCTGCCCCCGCCGGGCTGCGCCCGGCGGGTTTCCACACGAGGGAATGGTGGTGATCGGGAAAGAAAGAAACGCTCACATGGTGGGGCCATAACAACTTACTTGCCGCTGGCGGGAACAAAGTCCACGACGTAACCCCGATCGTCGAAATCGACGTTATAGGTAGCGCCGATGACAATGGAGGACAGCGGGAAATACAGCGGGTCCAGCATCAGCGTTTTGGCTGCTTCGCCCTCTACACCACGAGCGGGGCCGTTATAGTGGACCTGCACGAAGTCATAAGCGTTACCAGTCCGCTTAGAAGTTCCACGAAGATGGGCCTTACCGATGACTTTGATTTTCATATTGATTTACTCCTATTCGATTAAATTACAGGTTAAGCCCCTGTTCGAATAAAAGATTTAATCAACACCTGCTGGACCAGGACCTGTCGGCCTACGAGTTTTTCCAGACGCTGTCGGCGGCGGAGCAGAGCGGCCTGCGGCGGTACGGCAGCGAGATCACCAGCTTTTCCCAGCTGCAGTCCCGGGTGTCCCGCCTGCGGGCGGAACCGGAAACCTGGGGCTGAGAACGCGTGGCGGTCCTTCGGGACCGCCTGCTTAAGTCCGCTGCCGGGAATTGGAGAAAAATCCTTGACATCTCAGCCGCCTTTCCGTATAATATAAGTTGCTGTATCGGGGCGGGATTGCGCCGGTGCACGGAAAACCGCATATCCGGGTATAGCGCAGTTGGTAGCGCGCGTGGTTCGGGACCACGAGGCCGTGGGTTCAAGTCCCGCTACTCGGACCAAAAATCGGCTTGCTGTGCAAGCCGATTTTTGTTTGGCGGAGCTTCTGCCCTGACGGTTTCCCTGCCCGCATGCTCTCCTGCCGGCTGTATGGAATCCTTTACCCGGGGAGGGGAAGTCATGAATTTCAAACTTGCTGGAGACCGTCCCCACATCCGGCTGGAGGAAGAGCTGGCTTCGGTTGATAAAAAGGCGGCCGACGCTGCTTTCAGAAAGCACAAAAGAGAAATCATAGACCCTTATATGAGCGCACAGGGGTTTTTGAAGTATAAAAGCAATGCCTATGTGCGGAAAAACAGCATCGATCTGCTGGAATATATGGACTTCCAGAAAGAACACTACGGTTCCAAAACATTTACGGTGAATCTGGCCGTGATGCCCCTGTACATACCCCACGAATTCATGGTGTTCGGATTCTCTGAACGGTTGGGGAAACTGATCTGCGGCCGTGATATCTGGTGGGACTTCGCGGACGAAACAGTCTGCGGGAAAAGCATGGACAATGTCAGGGACGCAATCGGGCTGTTTGCGGTTCCCTGGTTCCGAAAGATGGAAAGGGAACGCGGCATTGCCATGCGGCTGATCCGGCAAAAGCTGACAGGCGGAGTATCCGACTACGATCAGGAATGGCTCAGCGCCATTGGCAGCAGAAGCGGCCGGACCGCGGTGATTCGGGAAAATGTAAAACAACTGAAACTCCCTGAAAGCCTGATTCAGGAGTAAGCGGAGAAAACTGATTTCCCTGGGTTTTCCGCTTCTTTTATGGCACCCGAACAGCATGATTCGGGTGGGGAGTGTGTTCGGATTTGTCATTTCTATTGAGATTGTGGTTTGAGAGCATCGGCGCCTTGCGCTTGACTGTATGGCTGATTTCGGGGAGGTTCTTATGGGAATACTTGATTTTTTCAGGAAAGCAAAACCCGGCGGCGGACGTCCCGCCAAAACCATAAAACCATTTGAGTGGGACAAAGCGAAGTATCAATGGGATTCATCCGCGGAAGAATACTGCCGGCAATTCAATAAAACCATGGATGAGCTGGAAGCCGATGATTATGATGTGATTGATGAATATGCCGCGAATCACATAGCGTTCTTTTTGACGTGGATTATTCAAAACGGGTTTTATACAACCGATGCTCCTGAAGATATTCTGGAGGCGGCGGAGGCAGTAAAACACGAAACAATGACCGGCACCGCGATCCTGATGCAATACTGTGACGGCGTGTTGAACAGAGAGGATTTAAGCCCCGAAATATGCGGGTTTGCGGATTTTTATTATGATCCGGATTACCTGAACGCCTATACTTCTTTTGTGGAAAATGACTTGCGAAAAACGGTGCCGGGCATCGGCTTTACGTGGGAGGAATACCATCAGTTCCGGCATATAATGGATCATGCCTATAAAATGTATTTAAAGAGATAACAAGAGGCGGGAGCGTCGTTGAAGATGCTCCCGCCTCTTGTCATACCTGTTTCCGCCGTTCTTGACCGGGAGAGGCGGATATAGTAAGATCGGATTGACAGAGAAGCCTGCAAAAAAGACACATTGGCCTGCATTTCCGGCCTATCCCGGCGGGGGCGGAGGGGCTACAATGGGGGAGAGAGGTGAGGGCGTATGCTGCGCATGGAGATTGCGCTGTTTCTGGTGATGGTGTTTGTGGCGAGCATCTACTTTTCGGCGGAGAAGCATTATACCCAGCTGCACAGAACCTTTTCCCTGCTGTTGGTAACGGTTCTGGTGCATCTGGTGCTGGACGGCGTCACGGTTTACACCGTGAATCATCTGGAGACGGTGCCGCGGTTTCTGAACGATGCCGTCCACAGGCTGTTTCTGGGCAGCATGGTGCTGGTGATCTATCTGTTCTATCAGTATATCGCCATTCTGGTGCAGGAGGAAACCGGAAAGCCCCGGCGGCTGGACCGGGCAGCCAGAATCTTTCTGGCCGTGGCGGAGCTGGGGAATTTCCTGCTGCCCATCTCCTACACGGTGACCCCGGAGGGAAATTACTCCTCCGGATTGTATATGCTGGTGCCCTATTGCGGCGTCGCCTTCTATCTGCTGCTCTGCGCCGGACTTCTGACGGTCAACTGGCGGCAGATCAATCAGAAAAAGAAGATTGTCATCGGCGCGGCGCTGTGCATTGAGTTCACCGTCTGCACCCTGCAGGGGCTGCACCATACCTGGCTCATCAGCGGCATGGGCATCACCCTGATGACTCTGTCGTTTTACCTGACCCTGGAAAACCCGGATATCCTCCGGGCGGAGCTGACGGAGCAGAAGATGTCCATGCTGTACCTGAAAAGCCAGGTGAATCCCCACTTCCTCTACAACACCCTGGACACCATCCGCATCCAGGCCCAGCTGAACGGGGACAAAACCGTGGCGGACCTGCTGATGCGTCTGGTGGACTTCTTCCGGCTCAGCGTGAAGGTGGACCGGCAGATGGTGGACCTGGACGACGAGCTGGAGCTGCTGGAGGCCTATCTGGAGCTGATGTGCTGCCGCTATCCGGAGCTGCGGTGCGAATATGACATCGACCCGGATCTGGGAGGCGCCCAGGTGCCCAATTTCATTCTCCAGCCCATTGTGGAAAACAGCCTGCTCCACGGCCTGAAAAACAAGGGATACCGGGGCGAGGTGCGGATTTCGGCGCAGAAAACGGCGGCGGGCATGGAGCTGCAGGTGGCCGACACCGGCAGCGGCTTCGCGGAGGGAAAGAAGGCCGCCATTGACGAAATGCTGCTGCATTACGCCAAGCAGCCCCCCAAGCTCACCGGCAGGAGCATCGGCATTCTGAACGTGCAGAAGCGGATCAAGCTGCTGTGCGGCCGGGAGTACGGCCTCTGGTATACGGAAAATCCCACAGGCGGCGTGACGGCCCATCTGCTGCTGCCGCTGCAGGAGGAATTGAAATGAAAAAACTGCGTGTACTGCTGGTGGACGATGAGATCATGATCCGGGAGGGATTCAAGCGGCTCTTTGACTGGGAGGCCCACGACTGCGAGGTGGTGGGGGAGGCCGCCGACGGCATGGAGGCCCTGACCCGGATTGACGCCCTCTGCCCGGACATCGTCATCATGGACATCAACATCCCCATCATGAGCGGGCTGAAGGTCATTCAGCTCAGCCGCATCAAGCATCCCCGGACCGCCTATGTCATCGTGTCCGGCTACGACGATTTTTCCTACTGCCAGCAGGCGCTGCGGCTGCAGATCACGGACTACATCTTAAAGCCCGTGAACTACGAGGAGTTCGGCAGCTGCATCGACAACCTGAAAATCTCCCTGTTTGAGCAGCGGGTGGCAGAAGAGCCGGCGGAGCAGGGGGAGCGGGCCATCACCGGCATCACCCGGTACCTGCGGGACCATCTGGCGGAGGAGGTGAGCCTCTCCGTGCTGGCGGAGCAGTTTCACCTGAACCCCCAGTATATCAGCCAGCTGTTCAAAAACGAGATCGGCGTGAATTTCCTGGCCTATCTCACCAATATCCGCATGGAGAAGGCGAAAAAGCTGCTGCTCTCCACCCCTCTGCCGGTGGCGGAGGTGGCGGAGCAGTCCGGCTACGGGGATTACCGGGTGTTCACCAAGGTGTTCAAAAAGAACGAGGGCGTGACGCCGTCCCAGTACCGGCGGGATTTCCTGGAGAGCACGGGCGGAGAGGGGAAGTGAGCATGGAAATCAGACTGGCGGCCCCGGGGGATCTGGACGGCTGGATGGCGCTGGTGGAGCAGGTGCGGGACAGCTTTCCCGGCCTGGAGACCCGGGAGGCCATGGAGGAGCACCGGAACACAGTGCGCTCCTTCATGGCCCGGCAGGAGGCCATCTGCGCCGCGGAGAGCGGAGCAGTGAAAGGCGCGCTGCTGTTTTCCCGGGAGGCGGGAGAGCTGTGCTTTCTGGCGGTGGACGGGAGCTGCCGCCGGCGGCACATCGCCCGGAGGATGGTGGAGCGCATGCTGGCGCTGCTGGGCCCGGAGCGGGAGATCACCGTCACCACCTACCGGGCGGGGGTGCCGGAGGGCGCGGCGGCCCGGGCGTTTTACAAGCGGATGGGCTTTGAGGAGGGGCGGCTGACGGAGGAGTTCGGCAGCCCTGTCCAGGAGTTCCGGCGGCCCGGAAACAGGAACATCTTCCCCGAGACGGAGGCGTAAGGCCTCCGTTTCGTTTTGTATTAAAGTATCGAAAACCGACACATCCGCCTGCAAAACCGGCCTATTCTCCCGGGAATGATTCCGTTAAAATACAATCATCCGGGGCACACCGGATGAGAAGGGAGCGGATGTTATGACAAGCGGAACGGCCCGGGTTTCCACCGCGGAGCTGGCCTTTGAAATCCACGGCTGCGGCCCGGTGGATCTGGTGATTGAAATGGGGCTGTGCGCTTCCATGGCGGAGTGGCGGCCTATGGCGGAGAAGCTGGCGGAGCGGTACACGGTGCTGGTGTATCAGCGGGCGGGGTACGGAGAAAGCGGCCCGTCGTCGCTGGAGCGCACGCCGGAGCACATCGCCTCGGAGCTGCGGGAGCTGCTGGAGGAGACCGGCCACGCCGGCAGGATCACCCTTCTGGGCCATTCCCAGGGAGGCCTGTACGCCTGGCAGTTTGCCCGGAAGTACCCGGAGCTGGTGGACAGGCTGGTGCTGCTGGACCCCCTGTCCCCGGAGGACTACCGCTTCCGGCTGGAGCTGACGGAGGAGGAGTTCCGCAGAAGCGGAGCGGATAAAACCGCGGGGCTGCGGCTCAGCGAAAAGCTGACCCGGCTGCACCTGGGCTGGCTGGTGCGCCGCACCATGGCCGGCGCGCCGCCAGTGTGCTGCTACGGGTTTTCCGGCCGGGAGAAGCGGGAGATTCTGGACCTGCTGAGCCGCCGGCGGACCTATGAGACGGCGCTGGCGGAGTACGCCGCGGCCCACGAGGCGGAGAACCTGACGGGCCTGCTGGACAAAGAGCGCTTCCCGGCGATTCCGGTGGTGCTGGTGACCCACAGCTCCGAGATCGCCCAGCGGGAGATCCGGGACTACGGCGGGGCGTCGGAGGCTCAGGCCCGGAAGATCGAGGCACTGTGGCAGCGGCTGATGGAATCCTATCTCGTCTGCGCCGCTCATGGCACGCCGGTGCGGGCGGAGCACAGCAGCCATTACATCCACCTGACGGACGAAGCGCTGGTGTGGGAGCTGCTGGGTCTATAAATCCGACACATCCGCCTGCAAAACGGGCCTATCGCCCCGGCGGAGAATGGGGTAGAATCAGAACAGGCTGAGAGAAAACCTGAAAAACAGAAACAGGAGGAACCGAAGATGGGCAAGAGACTTTACAAATCCAACAAGGACAAGATGCTGGACGGCGTGTGCGGCGGTCTGGCGGAGTATTTCGGCGTGGACCCCACGCTGATCCGGCTGGCCTGGGTGCTGCTGTGCGCCATGGGCGGCAGCGGGATTCTGGCGTACATTGTGGCTGCCATCGTGATCCCCCGGGACCCCGGCGGCAGCCTGTGAGATGAGCGTTTTGGGAGGGGGAAACAGGTATGAACAGTCTGAACAGGGTGCAGAAGACCTTCCGGGTCTTTGAGATTCTCTCAAAAGCGGCCATGATCCTGTCTTTCCTGTGGGCCGCCGTCACGGCTGCCGGCCTGCTGTGCGGCTTCGCGTGGTATTCCGGCGTCAGCGTGGCGGGCGTGAGCCGGGAGACGCTGCTGGTGATGACCCGGAGCAGCACCCTGAACCAGATGACCGGCGTGCTGCTGTCGGAGCTGGTGTTCGCCCTGACGGACGGCGCGCTGTTCCTGCTGTCCTTCCGGTATTTCCGTCAGGAGCAGGAGGACGGCACCCCCTTTACCCGGGACGGCGCGGAGCAGATCAGGTATCTGGGCATCTGGACCATCGCCCTGCCCCTGGCGGCGGTGGTTCTGGCCTCCGCCTTCCGGGAGGTGTTCGGCGTCTCCGGGGCCGGGGACTGGGGGAACCGGTTCAGCGTCACCCTGGGTGTCGTGCTGATTCTGGCCTCCCTGATCTTCCGCTGCGGCGCGGAGCTGGAGGAGTGCAGCCGTGTGTGCTGACAGCTGCACCGTCCGCGCTCTGACGCCGGAGGAATACCCGGCGGCCCTGGAGCTGTGCTGGCGGGTGTTTCTGGAGTTTGACGCCCCGGAGTATCCGGCGGAGGGGGTGGCCGCCTTCCGGGCCAGTCTGGATGACGGGGAGCGGACCCGGAGCCTGCGGTTCTACGGAGCATTTGACGGGGAGACGCTGGTGGGGGTCCTGTGCATGCGCCCGCCCCAGCACATTGCCGACTTCTTTGTGGACGGGGCGTATCACCGCCGGGGTATCGGCCGGCGCCTGTTTGAGTCCATGCGCCGGGATTACGCCCGGCAGGTCTTTACCGTCAACGCCGCCCCCGGCGCGGTGGAGGTCTACCGCCGCCTGGGCTTTGTCCCCACGGACACGGAGCGGCTCACCGACGGGCTGCGCTACACGCCCATGCGGTTTGAGGAGGGAACGGCCGGGGAAGCCTGACCGGGAACGGCCCGCCGGCCCCTGTAATCGGAACACGGACACGCCGCTGCCGGCAGCGGCGTGTCCTCTTTTTGGCAAGGAACGTCGAGAATCCGCCCCGGAAAGGGCGTATGATCAGAAGGAGAAAAGAAAAAGGAGGCGTGCCTATGGCATCCCAGGAGTTCATTGTCCTGAAGGGTTTGCAGCAGAACAACCTGAAAAACATCTCCCTGCGGATTCCCAAGGGGAAGATTGTGGTATTCACCGGAGTTTCCGGCTCCGGCAAGTCCAGCATCGTGTTTGACACCATCGCCGCCGAGAGCCAGCGGCAGATGAACGAGACCTACACCGCCTTTATGCGGGGGCGGCTGCCCAAGTACGAAAAGCCCAAAGCGGAGGGAATTGAGAACCTCAGCGCCTCCGTCATTGTGGACCAGTCCCGGCTGGGGGGCAACGCCCGGTCCACCGTGGGCACCATCAGCGACATGTACGCCGCGCTGCGGCTGCTGTACACCCGCATCGGGGAGCCCTATGCCGGCACCGCCTCTTACTTCTCCTTCAACGATCCCAACGGCATGTGCCCGGAGTGCTCCGGCATCGGCAAGGTGATGACGGTGGACGTGGAGAGCCGCATCGACCCGGAAAAGACGTGGCAGGAGGGCATGGCGGACCTGCCGGCCTTCCACGTGGGCAACTGGTACTGGAAGCAGTACGCCGAGTCCGGCCTGTTCCCTCTGGACAAGAAGTGGAAGGACTTCACGGAGCAGGAGCGCTGCCGCCTGCTCTACGGCGCGGACACCCCCGACGGCCCCCGGCTCAGCAAAAAGGTGGACGGCGTGTCCCACTATCTCCACCGCATGCTCATCAACCGGGACACCTCCAATCTGAAGGAGGCGTCGGTGAAGCGGCTGATGTACCTGGTGGAGGAGCGGCCCTGCCCGGTGTGCCGGGGACGGCGGCTGAACGAAAAGAGCCTTGCGTGCAAGGTGGCGGGATACAGCATCGACGAGATGTGCGCCATGGAGTTTCCGGAGCTGGTGCGGGTGCTGCAGACCATCCGGGACCCCCGGGCCAGAACCATTGTGGAGGCCCTGACGGCGTCGTTGAACCGGATGATCGGCATCGGCCTGCCCTACCTCTCCATGGACCGGGAGTCGGCCACCCTCTCCGGCGGCGAGGCCCAGCGGCTGAAGCTGGTGCGCTACATGGGCAGCGCCCTCACCGGCATGATCTATATTTTCGACGAGCCCAGCACCGGCATGCACCCCCGGGATGTCCACCGCATGACCGAACTTCTCCAGAGCCTGCGGGACAAGAGCAACACAGTGCTGGTGGTGGAGCACGACAAGGACGTGATCTCCATCGCCGACCAGGTGATTGACGTGGGCCCGCTGGCGGGGAAGGAGGGCGGCGAGATTCTGTTTCAGGGAAGCTATGAGGACCTGCTGCTCTCCGGCACCCGCACGGGAAACGCCCTGCGGGAGGCAGCGCCCCTGAAGGAGCGGCCCCGGAAGCCCGCGGGCTTCCTGCCGGTGCGGAACGCCTGCGTCCACAACCTGAAAAACGTGTCGGCGGACATCCCTCTGGGGGTGCTGACGGTGGTCACCGGCGTGGCCGGCTCCGGCAAAAGCTCCCTCATCCGGGACGTGTTCGCGAAGCAGTACGCCGACCGGGTGATTCTGGTGGACCAGTCTCCGGTGACCGCCACCGGCCGCTCCACCCCCGCCACCTACCTGGGGTTTTTCGATGAGATCCGCCGGGTGATGGCGGCGGAAAACGGCACGGACCCGTCTCTGTTCTCCTTCAACAGCAAGGGCGGCTGCCCGGTGTGCGGCGGCCGGGGACAGCGGGTGACGGAGCTGGTGTTCATGGACCCGGTGACCACCGTGTGCGAGGCCTGCGAGGGCACGCGGTACAGCCCGGAGGCCCTGGCCTGCCGGTACCGGGGCAGGAACATTGTGGAGATTCTGGAAATGTCCGCCGGGGAGGCCCGCGGGTTCTTCGGGGACAATCAGAAGCTCCGCAGGGCGCTGGACGCCATGCTGGAGGTGGGGCTGCCGTACCTGTCCCTGGGCCAGCCCCTGTCCACCCTGTCCGGCGGCGAGCGCCAGCGGGTGAAGCTGGCCAAATGCCTGAACCGGAAGGGCAGCATCTATGTGCTGGACGAGCCTACCACCGGCCTCCACGCCTCCGACGTGGGGAAGGTGATGGAGCTGCTGGACAGTCTGGTGGACCGGGGAAACACCGTCATCGTCATCGAGCACAACACGGAGGTGATGAAGCGGGCGGACTGGCTCATCGACGTGGGGCCGGACGGCGGCACCGCCGGCGGACAGGTGGTGTTCGCCGGCACGCCGGAGGAGATGGTGCGCTGCAGCCGGACCATCACGGCGGACTATCTCCGGCGGTCTCTGTAAACCTGTGCGGGGCGGAACACGTTTCCGCCCCGCTGTTTTTTCCGGAAAAGCAAAGAAAGTCGAGAAAACGGCGGGGAGATGGGGTACAATGGAAACTGTGGGGGTGAGCGGAATGAAAGAGCAGATTCTGGCAGTCCAGCGGATGCAGGACTATATCGGGGAGCACCTGACAGGGGAGATTCACCTGTCGGACCTCTCCCGGGTGTCGCTGTATTCCACCTGGTATTCCTACCGCCTGTTCCGGGAGACGCTGGGCCTGACCCCGGCGGAGTACGTCTGGCGGCTGCGGCTGTCCCGGGCGGCGTCCCGGCTGAGGGCCGGCGGGGACCGGGTGATTGACATCGCCATGGACCTGGGCTTCGGCAGCGCGGACACGTTTACCAGGGCATTTTTCCGGGAGTTCGGCCTCAATCCCGGCGATTACGCCAAAGACCCGGTGCCCATCCCCCTGTTCATCCCCTACGGCGCGAAATACAGGGAATTGCGAAAGGAGAATCTGAACATGTCCGATTTGCAGACGGTATTTGTGCAGGTCATCCGCAAGCCGGAGCGACTGTGTATCATCAAACGGGCCGCCGCTTCGGAGGATTACTTCCCCTACTGCGAGGAGGTGGGCTGCGATGTGTGGGGCATCCTCATGAGCATGCGCTCGCTGTGCGGCGAGCCGGTGTGCATGTGGCTGCCGCCGCGGTACAAAAAGCCAGGCACTTCCACCTACGTGCAGGGCGTGGAGGTGGAGACGGACTACGCCGGCGCCGTCCCCGAGGGCTTTGACGTGATCCGCCTGCCGGAGGCGGAGTACCTGATGTTCCAGGGCCAGCCCTTCCGGGAGGAGGACTACTGCGGGGCCATCCGGGCGGTGCAGCAGGCCATGGACGGCTATGATCCGGCGGTGATCGGCTACCGCTGGGACGACGAGAACCCCCGCATTCAGATGGAACCCCGGGGCGGGCGGGGCTACATCGAGCTGCGGGCGGTCCGGAAAACCGGCGCGTAAGGGGCGCTGCCTCTCGACGGCGGCGGAGTTCTGTGGTATACTGGGCAAAACACGGAAACGGAGCGGAGAACATGACGAGTATTCTCTTTGTCTGCCTGGGCAATATCTGCAGAAGTCCTATGGCCGAATTTGTGATGAAGGACCTGGTGAAAAAGGCGGGGCTGGAAAAGGAATTCCACATTGAGTCCGCCGCCACCAGCACCGAGGAGATCGGCAATCCTGTCTACCCGCCGGCCTGCCGGAAGCTGGCGGAACACGGCATCGGCTGCGCCGGAAAAACCGCCCGGCAGCTGCGGCGGGAGGATTACGGGCGGTATGACTGGCTCATCGGCATGGACCGCGGGAACCTGCGGGAGATGGGCCGCATCTGCGGCGGCGACCCCGACGGCAAGCTGCGCCTGCTGCTGGACTTTACGGACCGGCCCGGCCAGGTGGCGGACCCCTGGTACACCGGCGACTTCGACGCCACGTGGCGGGACGTGGAGGAGGGCTGCCGGGGGCTGCTGGAGGCCATCACCGGCGGAAAAACGGACCGCAAATGAAAAAGCACATCCACCGGATGGTGGATGTGCTTTTTTATCCGGAAGTATTCAGCCCGGCGGCACCCGCCGGTTCTCGCTCCGGCTGCTCATACAGAGCCCGAATGGTCTTGGACGGCCGGTCAAACACCATCTTAGCGGCTTTTCTGCGGCAGCGGGTGTCCTGCGTCGGGGCTTTACCCCGGTATAGACGCCGGCCTTACTTTTTGACAATATGAACAAAACCGGTGCATCCAAGGAGAACTATGGTTCAAAATGACTGATTCTACAGACGGGACGTCAAAATTACGAAAGTGTCCGTACAATTTGGACAGCGTATCTTCTCTCTGCTTCTGCCGGGCAGACAAATCAGGCATACTGTCCGGTTTTTGGACAATCCGGGCCGTTTGTCTATTTTTCGGGCGGCCGGAGGAGGATAAAATGGAGCCATCCCCGGAACAATGAGAAAATTGGGGGCGGAAGCGTCCGGAGAGGGGAAAGTCCCTGCAGGGCGGACAAAATCCGGACAAACCGCGGTTTTTGGCGAATCTTCTCAAAAATGCCTGAGAAACCGGCGCATACGGCACGGATATTCGGAAGAATCACCAAACCCCCTTGCACTTTTACGCGGGATTCATTATAATAAAGTCATATCTCGTTGTTGGAAAGCGGATTTTAAGTCTGACAGTCGGATTACGCGGCTGTGGAGAGAAGGTGAGCATATGTCCATTGAGGCTGTTGAAAAAATTCTGAGTTCAGAGCACAGAAGCGAGGAGCGCAGGGCTGCCGCCCGTCAGCAGGCCAAAGACCTGGTGGCCGCCGCGGAGCGGGATGGCGCGGCCGGGGTCAGCTCCGTCCGTGAACAGGCCGACGCGGAGGGAAAACAGCTGCTGCGTCAGGCGGAGGAGCGGGCGGCCGCCCGGGCTGAGGTCATCCGGCGGGAGGCTGAGGAGAAGGCGGAGGCGCTGCGCACCGCCGCGGAGGGCCGGTTGGCCGACGCGGCGGCATTGATCGTGGAAAGAGTCGTGAGGTAAATCTATGGCCATCGTCAAAATGAAAAAGCTCCGGGTGGTGGCGCTGAGCAGCCAGCGGGAGCAGCTGCTGCGGCAGCTGCTGCGCCTGGGCTGCGTGGAGGTCAGCCAGCCGGAGGAAATCCTGTCGGACCCCCGTTGGGCGGCGCTGCTGCACCGGGAGAATTCGGAGCTCCCGGCCATGCGGACCCGGCTGGCGGAGGTTCAGACGGCGCTGGACGCCCTGGGAAAGTACAGCGGCGTGAAAAACGGGCTGTTCATCCGGCGCCGGTCCATCCCGGAGGAGGAGTTCCTGGGTGACGGCGCCGTGAAGGCCGCCGGCGCCGTGACGGACGAGATCAACGGGCTGCTGCAGACGCTGGCCCGGCTGCAGAACGAGGAGTCCGGCCTGGCGTCCCGGAGGGCGGTGCTGCTGCCCTGGCAGGCCATGGACCTGCCGCTGAACAGCCCGGGCACGGCCCATGTGCTGTTCCGGCTGGGCGTTTGCCCGGCGGCAGTGGACCTGGGCGAAGTGAAAAATGAACTGTCCGCCGCTGAGGAGGCGGCGGAGCTGCTGGAAATCAGCAGCGACCGACAGCAGCACTATCTGCTGCTGATCTGCTGGCGGGCCGGAGAGGACCGGGCCATGGAGGTGCTGCGGCACCGGGGCTTTGGCGCCGTGGCCTTCCCGGAGGTCTCCGGCACCCCGGCGGAGGAGCTGGGGCGGCTGGACCTGGCTCTGGCGGAGACGGCCCGGAAACGGGAGGAGACGCTGACGGCCCTGGCGTCCCAGGGGGAACACCAGGAGGCGCTGCGGCTGTACGCCGACCGGCTGACGGCGGAAGCCGCCCAGCAGGAGAGCCAGGAGCGGCTGCTGACCGACGGCACCATCCTTTTTCTGGAGGGCTGGGTGCCGGCGGAAAAGGCCGGGAAGCTGGAATCCCTGCTGGAGAAGGAGGGCTGCGCCTACGAGCTGGCGGACCCGCTGCCGGAGGAGTATCCGGAGGTGCCGGTGCAGCTGAAAAACAACTGGCTGACCCGCCCGCTGAACATGGTGACGGAGATGTACTCCCTGCCGGCCTACGACAACGTGGACCCAAACCCCCTGATGGCGCCGTTTTTCATCCTGTTTTACGGGCTGATGATGGCGGACATGGGCTACGGCATCCTGATGATGCTGGCGGGGTGGTATATCACCACCCGCTACCGCCCCAAGGGCACCATGGGCCATATGTTCAGCCTGGTGGGGCTGTGCGGTGTCAGCACCTTTATTTTCGGTGCCGTCACCGGCGGCTTCTTCGGAGACTTCCTGACCCAGGTGGTGAAGCTGACCACCGGCGGGGACTTCGCCCTGCCGGCGCTGTTCACGCCCCTGAATGACACGCTGCCCATCCTCATCGGCTCCATGGCCCTGGGCTTCGTCCAGATTGTCACCGGTATGGCTGTCAGCCTTGTGCGGAAGGTGAAGCGTGGGGCGTATCTGGACGCCCTGCTGGAGGAGGTCACCTGGTGGATCGTGTTTGCCGGCATCGGCTGCATGGCCCTGGGGGTCACCAACGCGGTGCTGTGGATCGGCGTGGCGCTGGTGGTGGCCGGCCCCCTGATCACCGGCAAGGGCCTGGGCAAGCTCACCGGCGTGTTCGCCTCCCTTTATAACCATGTGACCGGCTTTTTCAGCGACATCCTGTCCTATTCCCGTATCATGGCGCTGATGCTGGCCGGCAGCGTCATTGCCCAGGTGTTCAACACCCTGGGCGCCATCCCCGGTAATATTGTGATCTTTGTGGTCATCTCCATGGTGGGCAACGCGCTGAACTTTGCGCTGAACCTGCTGGGCTGCTACGTCCACGACCTGCGGCTCCAGTGCCTGGAGTACTTCAACAAATTCTATGAGGATGGGGGAAAGCCCTTCCAGCCTCTGGCAATCAATACAAAATACGTGGACGTAGAATAATTAAGGAGGAAAAAATTATGAGTTTCTTGGAATCTTTCGGCGGACTGGCACTGGCTCTTCTGGGCGCCGGCCTCGCGGCTGTTCTCCCCGGCATCGGCTCCGCCAAGGGCACCGGCATCGCCGGTGAGGCGGGCACGGGCCTGCTGTGCCAGGACCCCGGCAAGTTCGGCAAGGTCATGATCCTGCAGGTGATCCCCGGCACCCAGGGCCTGTACGGCCTGGTGGTGTGGTTCTTCGCCATCTTCTCCATGGGTCTGCTGGGCGGCGACGGCTCCGTGTTTGATATGTCCGTCCAGACCGGCCTGCAGTACTTCTCCGCCTGCCTGCCCATGGCGCTGGGCGGCCTGTTCTCCGCCATTGCCCAGGGCCGGGTGGCTGCCGGTTCCATCAACATCCTGGCCAAGAAGCCCGACCACTGGTCCAAGGGCATGGTGCTGTGCATCACCGTGGAGTTCTACGCGATTCTGTCTCTGCTGGCCTCCATGCTGATGATCATTAATATCGGATGACCCCGCGGAAAGGGGTGTGACCATGAAAGGTATCGAGACCATCACCCGCCGCATCGATCAGGAGATGCAGGCGGAGATCGACGGCATTCTGGCGGAAGCCGGGAAGCAGGCCGCCGCCGTCACTGAGCGCTGGCAGGCCCAGGCGGACAGCGAGGCCGCCCAGCGGAAGGCCAAAAACGAGAAGGCCGCCGCGGAGCACGAGGAGCGGCTGGTGAGCGTGGCCCAGATGGAGTCCCGGAAGGTGCTGCTGGCCGCCAAGCAGGAGATGGTGGAGCGGGCCTTCGGCCTGGCGCTGGACAGGCTCTGCGATCTGCCGGAGGAGCAGGCCGCTGCCGTGGCGGCGGACCTGCTGGTCCGTGCCGCCCCCGACGGCGTGGGCGCGGCGGTGTTTTCCCCGAAGGACCGGGACCGCGTGGGCGCGGCGGCAGTGGCGGAGGCCAACCGCCGTCTTGGCGGCAGCCTGACCCTCTCTCCCGAGACCCGGAACATCCGGGGCGGCTTCATCCTGTCCCGGGGCGACGTGGAGGTGAACTGCACCTTCGAGACGCTGGTGCGTCTGCGCAAGGGGGAGATGTCCGGCGAAGTGGCGAAACTGCTGTTTCCCGAAGCGTAAAGGGGGGAACGTATTTTGTCCAAGACCATCAGGGACACGGACTATCTGGCCGTTTCCGCCCGCATCCGGGCCATGGAGACCCGCTTGCTGACCGACGAGCGGATGGAGCAGCTGCTCTCCGCCCGGACGGAGGAGGAAGTCACCCGGGTGCTGCAGGACTGCGGCTATCCGGCGCTGAGCGCCATGGCGCCCGACGAGATGGACGCGGCGCTGTCCGCCGTCCGGCGGGAGACGCTGGCGGATCTGGCCGGCGGCGTTCCCGACGCCGGGTATCTGGACGTGTTCAAGCTGCAATATGATTACCACAATGCAAAGGCCATTCTGAAGGCCGGCGCCATGGGTACGGACCCGGCCTCCATGCTGACGGAGCTGGGCCGCGTTCCGGCGGAGGAGCTGCGAGAGGCCATCCGCACCGGCGAGTACGGTGCCCTGCCGCCCATGCTGGCCGCCGCCGTGGCGGAGGCGAAGGATGTGCTGGACACCACCCGGGACCCCCAGCTGTGTGACGTGCTGCTGGACCGCCGGAGCTTCTGGGAGGAGCTGGCCGCCGCGGAGGACGCCGGCAGCGCCTTTCTCGCCGGGTACGTCCGTGCCCGCATCGACAGCGCCAATCTGCGCGCGCTGGTGCGGACGCTGCGGATGGGCAAGGGCGCGGACTTCCTGCAGGGCGTGCTGACGGAGGGCGGCGAGGTTCCCGCCGACGCGCTGACGGCAGTGGCCGATGACCGGGGCCGGGGCCTGGTGGAGCTGTACGCTCCCACGGTGCTGGCCGGCGCGGCGGAGGCCGGCGCGGCAGCGCTGCGGGGCGGACCACTGACGGAGTTTGAAAAGCTGTGCGACGAAGCGGTGAACGGCTATCTGGCCGGGGCGCAGCTGATCCCCTTCGGGGAGGCGCCGCTGGTGGCGTATCTGGCGGCCCGGGACACGGAGATCACCAATCTCCGCATCCTGCTGCTGGGCCGCAGGGCCGGCCTTGCGCCGGAGGTCATCCGCTCCCGGCTGCGCCGGAGCGCCGGATAAGGAGGAGAGCGTATGGCTGAAACGTATCGCATCGCGGTGGTGGGGGACTGGCAGTCCGTCATGGGCTTTCGGGCCCTGGGGCTGGAGACCTACCCCGCTGACACCAGGGAGGAGGCCCGGGAGATCATCCACCGGCTGGCCAAGGAGAACTGCGGCGTGATTTATCTCACGGAGCAGCTGGCCGCGGGGCTGGAGGATGTCATCGCCCGGTACAAGGACGAGCTGCGTCCCGCCATCATCCTGATCCCCGGCGCGGAGGGCTCTCTGGGGCTGGGCCGCAAGGCCATCCAGAGCGCCATCGAGCGGGCCGTGGGCGCTGACATCCTTTAAATTCAAGGGGGAGCAGGCACACCGTCGTGCCGATGCGATTCCCGGCCCTGTTAGGGCCGCCAATCGCGGCACTTCCTCGAAAGCGGCTCGCTTTATCCGCCGCTGGCGGCGCTTCGCCGCGTTCCCCCCGTTAGATCCCCCCGCACCAGTCTGCGGACTGGTGACGCCGCCCAGGGCGGCTGGGTCGAGGTATTTTCGCCACGTACACGCCGCGGCGAAAATAATTGCAATTTCTTGTTCCCTTATCGAATAAACGAGACACTTTCATTGAGGTGTTTCTCTGGCAAATACTGCTGGGAAAGAAGGTTGACGAATTGAGCGGTAAAGTTGTGAAGGTATCCGGTCCGCTGGTGGTGGCCACGGGCCTGTCGGACGCCAATATGTCCGACGTGGTCCGTGTAGGTCCCCAGCGTCTGATCGGCGAGATTCTGACCATGAAGGGAGATTCCGCCTCCATTCAGGTCTACGAGGAGACCTCCGGCCTGGGGCCGGGGGCCGAGGTGGTCACCACCGGCGCGCCCATGAGCGTGGAGCTGGGCCCCGGCATGATCGAGGGCATTTATGACGGCATCCAGCGCCCCCTGGAGAAGATTGTGGAGAAGGTGGGCCCCTGCATCACCCGCGGCGTGGAGGTCCCGGCCCTGGACCACGAGAAGAAGTGGGAATTCACCCCGGTGGCCAAGGTGGGCGACAAGCTCACCGGCGGCGACGTGCTGGGCACCGTGCCGGAGACGCCGGTGGTGCTCCACAAGATCATGGTGCCTCCCAGGGTCAGCGGCACCGTCACCGGCATCGCCCCGGCGGGCCGGTACACGGTGCTGGATACCATTGCCACCCTCACCACCGAGGACGGGAAGGAGATCCCCCTGACCATGGCCCAGAAGTGGCCGGTCCGTGTGGGCCGCCCCTATCAGCACAAGTATCCCCCCACGAAGCCCCTGTGCTCCGGCCAGCGGGTCATTGACACCATGTTCCCCATCGCCAAGGGCGGCACCGCCGCCGTGCCCGGCCCCTTCGGCTCCGGCAAGACGGTGGTGCAGCACCAGCTGGCCAAGTGGTCCGACGTGGACATTGTGGTCTACATCGGCTGCGGCGAGCGGGGCAACGAGATGACCGACGTGCTGCGGGAGTTCCCGGAGCTGAAGGACCCCCGCACCGGTGAGTCGCTGATGAAGCGGACGGTGCTGATTGCCAACACCTCCGATATGCCCGTGGCGGCCCGTGAGGCGTCGGTGTACACCGGCATCACCATCGCCGAGTATTTCCGGGACATGGGCTATGACGTGGCCGTCATCGCCGACTCCACCTCCCGCTGGGCCGAGGCCCTCCGTGAGATGTCCGGCCGTCTGGAGGAGATGCCCGGCGAGGAGGGCTATCCCGCGTACCTGGCCTCCCGTCTGGCCCAGTTCTACGAGCGGGCCGGCAGCGTGGAGTGCATCGGCTCCGAGGAGCGCCGGGGCAGCCTCACCGCCGTGGGCGCCGTGTCGCCTCCCGGCGGCGACCTCAGCGAGCCGGTGGCGCAGGCCACCATGCGCATCGTGAAGGTGTTCTGGGCGCTGGACGCGTCCCTGGCCTACAAGCGGCATTTCCCGGCCATCAACTGGCTGAACTCCTACTCCCTGTATCTGGATTCCCTGAAGCCCTGGTTTGACGAGAACTTCGGCCCGGCCTTCATGCAGAACCGGGCCCAGGCCATGAGCCTGCTGCAGAGCGAGGCCAGCCTCAATGAGATCGTCCAGCTGGTGGGCAAGGACGCCCTGTCTCCCGCCGACCAGCTGACGCTGGAGACGGCCCGCATGGTCCGGGAGGACTTTTTGCAGCAGAACGCCTTCATGGACGTGGACAGCTTCTCCGAGTATGACAGGCAGGCCCGCCTGCTGGCCATGATCCTGGAGTATGACCGGCTGTGCCGGGACGCCATCGCCAAGGGCGCGCCGGTGATGCAGCTGTTTGACATCCCCGCCCGGGAGAGCATCGGCCGCGCCAAGAGCGTGCCTGCCGATGAGTACCAGGCGGTGTATGAGACCATCCGTCAGGAGATGGCGGCCCAGATCGAGGCTGTGGCCGCGCAGGGAGGTGACCAGGCATGATCCGTGAATACAAAACCGTGGAGGAGATCGTCAGCCCCCTGATGATGGTCAGGGACGTGGAGGGCGTCACCTACGACGAGCTGGTGGAAGTCCAGCTCCACGACGGCTCCGTCCGCCGGGGCAAGGTGCTGGAGGTCAACGGCGACACCGCCGTGGTGCAGCTGTTTGAGTCTGCCGCCGGCATCAACCTGGCCAACGCCAGGGTCCGCTTCCTGGGTCACCCGCTGCAGCTGGGCGTGTCCGCCGATATGCTGGGCCGGGTGTTCAACGGCATGGGCGAGCCCATCGACGGCGGCCCGGAGATCATCCCGGAGGAATACCGGGACATCAACGGCCTGCCCATGAACCCCGCCGCCCGGGACTATCCCAACGAGTTCATCCAGACCGGCGTATCCACCATTGACGGCCTGAATACCCTGGTCCGGGGCCAGAAGCTGCCGATTTTCTCCGGCTCCGGCCTGCCCCACGCCAACCTGGCGGCCCAGATCGCCCGTCAGGCCCGGGTGCTGGGAGATGACGCCTCCAACTTCGCCGTGGTGTTTGCCGCCATCGGCATCACCTTCGAGGAGTCGGAGTTCTTCGTCAGTGAGTTCCGCCGCACCGGCGCCATCGACCGGACGGTGCTGTTCTCCAACCTGGCCAATGACCCGGCGGTGGAGCGCATCTCCACCCCCCGCATGGCCCTGACCGCTGCCGAGTATCTGGCCTTCGAGAAGGGCATGCACGTGCTGGTCATCATGACCGACATCACCAACTACGCCGAGGCCCTGCGGGAGGTCTCCGCCGCCAAGAAGGAGGTCCCCGGCCGCCGCGGCTTCCCCGGCTACCTGTACACCGACCTTGCCACCATGTACGAGCGGGCGGGCCGCCGTCTGGGCAGCCCCGGCTCCATCACCATGATCCCCATCCTCACCATGCCCGAGGACGACAAGACCCACCCCATCCCCGACCTGACGGGCTATATCACCGAGGGCCAGATCATCCTGTCCCGGGAGCTGTACCGCAAGGGCATCCATCCCCCGGTGGACGTGCTGCCCTCCCTGTCCCGTCTGAAGGACAAGGGCATCGGCGCCGGCAAAACCCGGGAGGACCACGCCAACACCATGAACCAGCTGGTCGCCGCCTACTCCACCGGCAAGGACAACAAGGAGCTGATGAGCATTCTGGGCGAGGCCGCCCTGACGCCCACGGACCTGCTGTACGCCAAATTCGCCGATGAGTTTGAGAAGCGTTACGTCAACCAGGGCTACGAGGAGAACCGCTCCATTGAGGAGACGCTGGACCTGGGCTGGGAGCTGCTGAGCATTCTGCCCAGGGCGGAACTGAAGCGCATCAAGCCGGAGTATATCGACAAGTACCTGCCTAAGAAAGACCAGCAGAAGTAAGGAGGGGGGAAACCATGGCGAATATCACGGTGAACCCCACCCGCATGGAGCTGACCCGCCTGAAAGGCAAGCTGCGCACCGCCCAGCGGGGCCACAAGCTGCTGAAGGACAAGCGGGACGAGCTGATGAAGCAGTTCCTGGACACGGTGCGGGAGGTGAAAAGCCTCCGGGCCGAGGTGGAGGAGGAGCTGATGACCGTTCACGCCTCCTTTACCGTGGCCTCCGCCCTCATGTCCGCCCAGGCCATGGAGCAGGCGCTGATGTACCCCAAGCAGAGCGTGGAGCTGACCATGCAGTATAAGAACATCATGTCGGTGAACGTGCCGGTGTACGATTTCAGGACCCGCACCGGCTCCGACAGCGACATCTATCCCTACGGCTTCGCCGCCACCTCCGGAGAGCTGGACACGGCGGTGGATGCCCTGGGCAAGGTGTTCCGGAAGATGCTGAAGCTGGCGGAGGTGGAAAAGTCCGCCCAGCTGATGGCGGAGGAAATCGAAAAGACCCGCCGCCGGGTCAATGCGCTGGAGTATGTGATGATCCCCAATACCCAGGAGACCATCCGCTATATCTCCATGAAGCTGGACGAGAATGACCGCGCCACCACCACCCGGCTGATGAAGGTGAAGGACATGCTGCTGAAGGATGCCCTGGAGGAGAAGCGGGCGGAGACCGCCCGGGCCGTGGAGACCTTCGGCCACGGCGAACCGCCTCAGTCCACCTGACCGGCTGTCAACAAAAACCGCCGCCGCACTTTTTTGCGCGGCGGCGGTTTTCTGCCTGCGGCCTTTCCTGCAGGCCCTGTGTTCGTGCGTAGGGAGATTCGGAAATGACGGGTTGTATCCCCCGGTCGGTTTGTGCTATGATGGTGCCATTGGAAACAAGGAGGAATGGACCATGGTATCATTGGCACAGCGCATGGAACAGCTGCGCACGGAGCGGAATCTCAGCCGCCCGGCGCTGGCGGCGGCTCTGGGGTTCCCCAGAATGGCCGTCGAAAAGTTTGAAACGGGCCGGCAGACGCCTACCCAGGACCAGCAGAAGAAGATCGCCGACTATTTCGGCGTGTCCCTGCCCTATCTGCGGGGAGAAAATGACGATCCCACCCGGATGGACGACTGGATGGACGGCGCGCTTCTGGACGTGACGCCTGCCGCGCCCGCCCCCGCCCCCAGGCGGGAGGCGAGGGCCGCCGAAGCGGAGCCCGGCGAGGGCGCAGTGTTTGACGCCTTCATCAACAGCAAAAAGTTCCGGGAGGTGCTGCGGGCTGCCGTGCTGGAGACGCTGCAGTCCCCCGAGGGCCAGGAGCTGCTGGGTAAGGCCATCCGCAGGGAGCTGAACAAGATGTAAATACGCGGAAAAATTCCCCGGCGGAAACACAATTCCGCCGGGGAATTCTTGGCTCTTCGGGGCGCGGATCAGTCGATCTGGATGCCGTTGATGTCGAAGGCGCGGACGATGTGCAGGTGCATGGCGGACCGTGCGCCCTCCGCGTTGCCCTGCTCCAGGAAGCGGACGATCTGCCGGTGATCCTGCAGGGAGTGGTACACCAGATCGGTTCCGCGGTCGAACTCGGAGATGGTGTCAGCCAGGGCTTTGTTGATGACCGGCGTCAGCACCGTCATGAATTCGTTGTGGCTGGCCAGCGCGATGGCGTTGTGGAAGTTCTGCTCGTGCTCGTCCCGGCTCTGCCCGGCGGCCACCACGTCCTCGATTTTCGTGGCCAGCTCCCGGATGGACTGCAGCTCCTCGGGGGCGGCCCGCTTGGCGGCGTAATAGGCGGCGGTGGGTTCAAACATCAGCCGCACCTCCAGCTGGTCCCGCCGGCTGATGGCCATGTTTCCCAGCCGGCTCAGGGTCTCGCCGGAGGGAAGGGCGCCGCTGGAGGTGACAAAGGTGCCCCGCCCCCGCTGAATCTCCACAAATCCCCGGGTGCAGAGAATGCGGATGGCTTCCCGCAGTGTCACCCGGCTGATCTGCAGCTCCTGGGCCAGTTCCAGTTCGTTGGGCAGCTTGTCTCCCGCCTGAAAGCGCTTTTGCACAAGGATCATGTCCATGATCCGGTTTGCCGCCTGTTCGGACAGAGAAAAAGTTGTAGCAGCCATAAGCCCTCCTATGTAAGTTGCTTTCTGAAAGACATCTTACAACACTTATTTCGAAAAAGCAATCGTCTTTTTCTACTGCCTTACGAAACTGAAAAAGCGTCTAAAAAAATAGGGAAAAATTAGATGTTCTAACAAAAATGGAAGATGTGTTTATTTGAGAATTGACTTTTCTGGGGAGAGTGACTAATATAGGAGGCAGAGAAAGACATAAGACAACTTGAGTGTTTTCGGTTTTTGAGTTGTCTGATGGGCGGGAGAGAGGTTGAAGCATGGGAGAAGCGCTGCGGGTGACACTGGTGGTCAATGCGGGGCTTCTTTTGGAGTACCGGGGCGTGACGCTGCTGATGGACGGCATTTACGGCACGGAGGGCCATCCCTTCAGCAACCTGACACCGGAGCTGTGGCAGCAGATGCTGGAGGGCACCGGCCGCTTCCGGAAGATTGACTACCTGCTGTTCACTCACCACCACCCGGACCACTTTTCCCCGGCCATGACCCTGGAGTTTCTGCAGCGCCGGCCGGTGAAGGGCGTGTTCAAGCCGGCGGCGGAAGGGGAGAGCCGGCTGGACAGCTGGATGCTGGAGCACCGGATTCCCTGTGTGTCGCTGTCCCGGGAGACGGACCGGGCCGCCTACCGCATCGAGCCTCATATCACCGTGCGGGCCTTCGCCACCCGCCATCTGGACAAGAAGTACTACGGAGTTCCGCATTTTTGTTATCTCATTGATTTTGACGATAAGCAGGTGCTCTTTACCGTGGACACGGACTATACCAGCGAGACGTTCCCGGCGCTCTCCGGAAAGAACCTGCGGGCAGCATTTGTCAACCCGCTGTTTTTCCATGTGCTGGACCGGCCCAAATTCTTCTCCGGCCGGCTGGACGCGGAGGAGATCTGCGTGTACCACGTGCCCTTCGCCGAAGACGATTCCATGGGCATGCGCCGGATCCTGTTCCGGGATCTGGAGCAGTGGCCGAAAGGCGGGCAGCAGGCGCGGGCGCTGACGGAGCCATTCCAGCAGCTGCTGCTCTGATGTGTTTGTTCCCGACGGTTTCCGCCGGACAATGATAGAGTTGTACAATATTTATAATAAGGAGGCAAAAGCAATGATGAACGATACGATGGAGACTGCGGTCGGCGGCCTGAGCCGTATTCTGGCTGTCCGGCTGAAGCCCGGTACCGACGTTCTGCTGGGCCTGGAGGAGGCCTGCAAGGCCAACGGAATCAACAACGGTGTGATTATCAGCGCCATCGGCAGCCTGAAAGACCCCCACTTCTGCAACCCCGTGGAGATGGACAACAAGGCCGGCTACGGCTACGGCGAAACGCTGCACCTCACCGGTCCCCTTGAGCTGACCAGCGCGGCCGGCATCATCTGCCACGATGAGGAAGGAAACACCAACCTGCATGTTCACATGACGGTCACCGACCGCCACGGCAACGCCCATGGCGGCCACCTGGTGGAGGGCACCAAGGTGCTGCTGACGGTGGACGTGATTATCGGCGAGATTTCCGGTCTTGTCATGGGCCGGAAGTTCTATGACGATCTGGGATATGCCCTGTTTGCCCCTCGGCAGGCGTAAGGACTTCAGATATACCCCAAATAAACCCTTAATTTTACAGAAAGGCGTGAAAACTTTGGCTAACAAGAAGAAGACTGAGAAGTACTCCAAGGAAATGCTGCTGGATTTCTACCGCACAATGTGCAGAATCCGTTCCTTTGAGGAGCACGCGGCTGAATGCTTTACCAAGGGCATGCTGGCCGGCAACATCCATCTGAGCATCGGACAGGAGGCCGCTGAGGCCGGTGCCTTCGCCACCATTCAGCCCCAGGACTATTTTACCTCCACCCACCGCGGCCACGGCCACGTCATCGCCCGCGGCGGCGATCCCAAGCTGGCCATGGCCGAGCTGTTCGGCAAGCGCACCGGCTACTGCAAGGGCAAGGGCGGTTCCATGCACATTGCCGATATGGCCAAGATGAACCATCTGGGCGCCAACGGCATCGTGGGCGCCGGCCAGTGCATCTCCGCCGGCTCCGCCCTGGCTTCCAAGATCATGGGTGACAACTCCGTCACCGTGGGCTGCTTCGGTGACGGCTCCACCAACGAGGGCACGTTCCACGAGTCCCTGAACATGGCCGCCGCCTGGAAGCTGCCCATGGTCTGGTTCATCGAGAACAACTGCTACGGCGTGTCCACCGAGATTCACCGCGTTACCAACACCCCCGACCTGGCCACCCGCGCCGCCGCCTATGACGTTCCCTACGCCGTGGTGGACGGCACCGATCCCGTTGCCGTTTACGAGGTTATGACCGCTGCTATGGACCACGCCCGCAGCGGCAAGGGTCCCTATGTGGTGGAGGCCAAGGTCT
The DNA here is from genome assembly GCF_034093755.1 of Dysosmobacter sp. GTDB lineage: Bacteria > Bacillota > Clostridia > Oscillospirales > Oscillospiraceae > Oscillibacter. The sequence continues at coordinate 29,654 of NZ_JAXEBZ010000023.1, forward strand.
ATCGTTATCAGGGCCACTACTGCGGCGACCCCGCCGTGTATCGTCCCGCCAAGTACATGGAGGACGCTCTGGCCAACGACGGCATTGAGAAGCTGGGCAAGAAGCTGATGGACATGGGCGTGAAGCAGGAGGAACTGGACGAGATCAAGGCCGCCGCCACCGCTGAGATGGACGAGGCTGTGAAGTTCGCTGACGAGTCTCCCTATCCCGATCCCTCCGAGGTCACTGACGACATGTATACTGCCGATAACGAAAGGTGTGTGGCAAGATGAGCAAGAAGATTACCGTGAGCAAGGCCATTCGTGAGGGCCTGCTGGAAGAGATGCGCCGTGATGACAAGATGTTCATCATGGGCGAGGATATGGCCGTGATGGGCAACGTGTTTGCCGTGACCCAGGGCTTCCTGGACGAGTTCGGCCCCCTGCGCGTCATTGATACCCCCATTTCCGAAGAGGGCTTCTGCGGCATGGCCGTGGGTGCGGCCATGCGCGGCATGCATCCCTGCATTGAGCTGATGTACAACGACTTCATCACCGTCTGCGCCGACCCCATCTTCAACCAGGCGGCCAAGCTGAAGTACATGTCCGGCGGCCAGTGCTCCATCCCCATGGTGCTGCGGATGCCCATGGGCTCCGGCCGCCGCAACGCCGGCCAGCACTCCCAGTCCCTGGAGGCTCTGGCCTGCCACTTCCCCGGCCTGAAGGTGGTTGCTCCCTGCTCCGCCGCCGACGCCAAGGGCCTGATCAAGTCCGCCATGCGGGATCCCGATCCCGTGGTGGTGTTTGAGCACAAGCTGCTGTACGCCAAGAAGGAAGAGATTCCCGAGGACGAGGATTATCTGGTGCCCATCGGCAAGGCCGACGTCAAGCGGGAGGGCAAGGACCTGACCATCATCACCTGGAGCCGCGAGGTCAACTTCGCCCTGGAAGCCGCCGAGAAGCTGGCCGCCGAGGGCATTGATGTGGAAGTCCTGGACCTGCGGACCCTGGTGCCCATCGACTGGGAAGCCATCAAGGCCTCCGTCTCCAAGACCCACAACGTCATCGTGGTGTCCGAGGAAGTCAAGCGCGGCAGCTATGCCGGCGAGATTTCCGCCCAGATCGCCGAGGAGCTGTTCGACGAGCTGGATGCTCCCGTGGAGCGTGTCTGCGGCCTGAACATCGTCTCTCCCTTCAGCCCCGTGCTGGAGGACAAGAACTTCCCCCATCCCGATGACATCGCTGCGGCCGTCAAGCGCGTGCTGAACAAGTGAGGAGGGAAAAACATGGCTTATGAAGTTGTGATGCCCCAGCTGGGTCTGACCATGGAGGAGGGTACTGTCTCCTCCTGGATCAAGCATGAGGGCGATGCTGTGAAGGTCGGCGACGTGATCGCCGAGATCACCACCGACAAGCTGACCAACGAGCTGGTCAGCGAGTATGAGGGTACTCTGCTGAAGATTGTGGCCCAGGAGGGCGAGGACATCCCCGTCAAGGGCCTGCTGGCTTACATTGGCCAGCCCGGCGAGGCTGTGGGCGGTGCCGCCCCCGCCGCTGCCGCTCCCGCGCCTGCCGCGGAGGCTGCTCCTGCCGCTCCCGCCGCCGCTCCCGCTCCCGCGGCTGCCGCCAACGGCGCCCGCATCCGCATCTCCCCCCTGGCCCGCAAGACCGCGGCCAAGCTGGGCGTGGATTACACCAACATCGTGGGCACCGGCACCGCCGGCCGCATCCGTCAGGCCGACATTCTGGCTGCCGCTGAGGCCCAGAAGAACGCTCCCGCTCCCGTTGTGGAGGCTGCTCCCGCTCCTGCCGCTGCGCCCGCTCCCAAGGCCGCTCCCAAGGCCGGCCTGGATCTGATGGAAGGCGACACCGTGGTGAAGCTGTCCGGTATGCGCAAGGTGGTGGCCGAGCGGATGCTGGCCTCCCACACCGAGATCCCGCCCGTCACCCAGAACATCAAGGTGGATGTCACCGAGCTGATGAAGTTCCGCAAGACTCTGCTGGCCATGACCGGCAAGAAGTATTCCGTCAATGATCTGGTGCTGAAGGCTCTGGCTGTCTGCCTGCGGAGCCATCCCGAGATTCTGGTGAGCTTCGACGAGGCCAACCATCAGATCATCCAGCGCGCCCATGTCAACATCGGCATGGCCGTGGCTCTGGACTCCGGCCTGATCACTCCCGTTATCCGCGACGCCGATAAGATGGGTCTGGATACCCTGGCCGCTACCGCCAAGGATCTGGCCACCCGTGCCAAGGAGAACAAGCTGAAGCCCGAGGAGTACAAGGGCAACACCATCACCGTGTCCAACCTGGGCATGTTCGGCATTGAGACCTTCACTCCCATCATCAACCAGCCTGACTCTGTCATCGTGGGCGTCTGCGCCATCGAGGACGAGCTGGCTCTGGACGATGCGGGCAACGTGGTGAAGAAGCAGGTCATGCGTCTGTCTGTGACGCTGGATCACCGCACCCTGGACGGCGCCGTGGTGGCCAAGTTCCAGATGGATCTGCGGGATCTGCTGCAGAACCCCATGAGCATCCTGCTGTAAGGGGAGGAAACGACCAATGGCTTATGAACTGAAAATGCCCCAGCTGGGCCTGACCATGGAGGAGGGTACCGTCTCCAAGTGGGTGAAGCATGAGGGTGATGAAGTGAAGGTCGGCGACGTGCTGGTGGAGATCACCACCGACAAGCTGACCAACGAGGTAGTCAGCGAAGTGGAGGGCACGATGCTGAAGATCGTGGCCCAGGAGGACGAGGATGTGCCTGTGAAGGGCACCCTGGCCTGGATCGGCAAGCCCGGCGAGGCCATCGGCGGCGCCGCTCCCGCGCCTGCCGCAGCACCTGCCGTTCCCTTTGCGCCTGCGGCTCCCGCCGCTCCCGCCAAGCCTGCCGGTGACACCAGCGTCATCGTCATCGGCGGCGGCCCCGGCGGCTATGTGGCCGCCATCCGCGCCGCTCAGCTGGGCGCCAAGGTGACCCTCATCGAGAAGGAGCACCTGGGCGGCACCTGCCTGAACATCGGCTGCATCCCCACCAAGTGCCTGCTCCACAGCGCCGAGCTGGTGGAGGACATCAGAAACCAGGGCAAGGACATCGGTGTGGAAGTCAGCGGCGTCACCGTCAACTTCCCCCAGGTCATCGCCCATAAGAATGACATCTCCAAGAAGCTGACCGGCGGCGTGGCCGGCCTGCTGAAGATGAACAAGGTGAAGAAGATCGACGGCGAGGCTTCCTTCACCGCTCCCAAGACCCTGGAGGTGAAGAAGGCTGACGGCACCAAAGAGACCATGACCGCCGACGCCATCATCGTGGCCACCGGCTCCGTCAATGCCCAGCCTCCCATCCCCGGTCTGAAGGAGAACCCCAACTGCATCGATTCCACCGGCGCCCTGAGCCTGGAGAAGCTGCCCAAGAGCATGGTGGTTATCGGCGGCGGCGTCATCGGCCTGGAGCTGGCCTGCGCTTACGCGGCCTTCGGCACCAAGATCACCGTGGTGGAAGCCATGGACCACATGCTGCCCATGCTGGACGGCGACCTCACCAAGATCGGCGTGGCCCACATGAAGAAGATGGGCATGGAGTTCAACCTGGAGTGCCCCGTGCAGTCCGTGGAACCCTCTCCCGTGGGCGCCAAGGTGGTCTGCAAGAACAAGGCCGGCGAGACCGTCAGCTTTGAGGCGGAGAAGGTGCTGGTGGCCATCGGCCGCCGTGCCAACACCGCTTCCCTGAACCTGGAGGCCGGCAAGCTGGACAACGACCGTGGCCGCATCATCGTCAATGACCGGATGCAGACCTCCGTTCCCGGCGTGTACGCCATCGGCGACTGCGTGTTCGGCCACGCTCAGCTGGCCCACACCGCCTCCGCCATGGGCGAGGTGGCTGCCGAGAACATCATGGGCCAGGATGCGGTGTACGACGAGAAGACCAACCCCACCTGCGTCTACATTGAGCCTGAGGCGGCCTCCGTGGGCCTCACCGAGGAGCAGTGCAAGGCCCAGGGCCTGGAGTACATCGTGGGCAAGTTCCCCATGAGCGCCAACGGCAAGGCCCTGATCCTCAACGGCGGCGAGGGCCTGGTGAAGATCATCGCCGGCAAGGAGTACGGCGAGATCCTGGGCATGCACATCATCGGGCCCCGTGCCACGGATCTGATTGCCGAGGGCGCTCTGGCCATCGGCGAGGAGATGACGCTGGAGGAGATCATCAACACCATCCACTCTCATCCCACCGTTACCGAAACCATGCGGGAGGCTGCCCTGCACGCCCGCAAGCGCGCCATTCATACCGCCAACAAGTAAGTTTCCGCGGCTCCGGCCGCGAACCGTGACCCCCGTGGAAAGACCCGAAGCCGACCCCTTCGGGTCTTTCCACTAAGGGGCTGCCGGCTGGGTGCGTTCCGCCTGTTTTTGTGCAGGCAGGCTGTTCAGAGGCCACGGCGCGGCGCTGAAAAACGGTTCAAAGTACCCATTTTCCCCAAATCGCCCTTTACAACGGCGGGGGAGAAGCGTATGATAGGACAGGATTTGCAGTTTGCGCCGGGGAGGAGCATCAAGGCGGCTATGAGTTCCAAAGCAAAGAAAAACAAAACAGAGATTGAGCGGCAGATGGAGGTCGAGAGCGCCCGGATTTTCGGGAAGCACGTCTCCAAAGAGAAGGCGGTGATCCTGTACGCGGTGACGATGGCCGCCTGCGCCATGCCGATGCTGATGGGCCTGCGGCTGTGGAGCCGCATCCCGGAGATCGTCCCCACGGGACTCATCGGCGCCAACGGGGAGGACGATTCCTTCCCCCGCTGGATGGTGGCCTTCGGCCTCCCGGCGTTCATGTGCCTGATGGATACTGTCGCCCATGGACAGCTGTGGTTCAACCAGAAGCGGATGACGCTGCCGCCCACGCCGGTGCGGCTGCTGGGCCGGTGGGGCTTTCCCATCCTGTCGGTGGTGTTCTGCAGCGGCATGATTCTGGAGGCGGTGGGCATTCCGCTGTCACTGACCTTTGTGACGCCCTGCGTGATGGGACTGGCCCTGCTGATGCTGGGCGCCCACGTGTGGGACTGTCCCCGCGACGCCCGGGTGGCGCTGCGGTTCTCCTTTACTGAGCAAAGTCCGGATGCGTGGAAAACCGTGCATCGTTTTGCCGGGTGGCTGTGGATGGCGGCGGGCCTTGTGGTCCTGGCCGGCGTGATGGCCACCTCCGGCTCCACACCGCTGACGGCGGCGGTGATCCTTCTCTCCCTGGCGGCGCCCATGGCCTACGGCCTGTGCCGGCCCCGGAGGTGAAGCACCTCCCGCGGCGGGAGGCGGCAGAATATTCTTGCGTTCCCTGCGGCCGCGAAACGGCTGATGCCGGGCGGGAAACAGGAAACGCGGCCGTTTTTGCCCGGAGGGAAACCCTCCGGTGAACAGAGCGGTTCCCGGCGTTCCGGCGTGTACAGCAATTGTTTAAAGTGTGCGAAAATGTCCTGAAAGATTGACGATTCGCTGAAATTCGCCGGATTCCGGCAGGGGGAATTGATATTATTTTGCCGCGGTGTTATACTTGTCCACGTGAGCAGAAAATCGTTTTGTTTCTGTGGAGCGGTCAAAACAGGCGTCAGATGTATGAAAATGTGTGAATCTTTCGGGATTATGCAGGTTTGTGCTCCGGCGCTCCGACCGCAATTCGCAAATTAGGAAGGGATTGATTCAATGAAAGCCTACAAAAGGGTAATGGGCATTGTAGCCGGCTTTGAGAAGATCGTCACCAGCGTGATTCTCGTGTTTGTTACGGTGCTGACGTTTACCAACGTGTGTGTTCGTTATCTGACCCCCAACCAGTTCGCCTGGTCGGAGGAGCTGACGATCAACCTGTTCGTCCTGCTGATCATGCTGGGCTGCGGCCTCAGCACCCGCGACGGCAGTCTCATCAGCCTGTCCCTGATTTTTGACCGGCTGGGTGTCGTGGGCAAGAAGGTTTTTGTCATCATCATTACTTTCGCCAACATCACCTTCTGCAGCATCCTGCTGAAGACCGGTATTGACAAAGTGCTGACCCAGATGGCCAACGGCAAGCAGACCCCCTCTCTGCTGCTGCCTGAGTGGATCTTCACTGTTTTCCTGCCCATCGGCGCGGCGTTTATGATCCTGCACACCATTGAGTACTGCATCGACGTGATGACCAACAACGCCGACTGCGTGAAGACGGAAGAGTAAGGGGAGGAGAGAAACACATGATTAACTTTATTCTGTTTGGTTCCTTCTTCCTGATGCTGCTGCTGAACATCCCCATCGCGGTGAGCCTGGGCATGTCCTCCATCTTCGCAATGGCGTTCTCCGGAGACAAGTTCTCCATCATCCCCACCAACGTGTACAACGGCATGGCGAAGTTCCTGCTGCTGGCCATCCCGTTCTTCGTGCTGTCCGGCAACATCATGGCCAAGGCCGGCATTTCCACCCGTCTGGTGGAATTCATCGATGACTGCATCGGCCACCGCAGAGGCGGCATCGCTATCGTCTGCGTGGTGGTGGCCTGCTTCTTCGGCGCCATCTCCGGCTCCGGCCCGGCTACCGTGGCCGCGCTGGGCATCATCCTGATCCCTGCCATGATCAACCGCGGCGGCTTCTCCGCACCCTTCGCCTCCGCCCTGATGGCCACTGCTTCCTCCATCGCCATCGTCATCCCGCCCTCCATTGCCTTCGTGGTGTACGCCTCCATCACCGGCGTCTCCGTGGGCGACATGTTCATGGGCGGCATTCTCCCCGGCATCATGATGGGCCTGGCTCTGGTGGTTGTCATCATGATCGAGGTCCGCCGCAAGGGCCTGCAGGCCTCCCGTGAGAAGGCTCCCTGGAGCAAGCGCTGGAAGTCCTTCCGCACCGCCTTCTGGGGCTTCCTGGTGCCCGTCATCATCCTGGGCGGCATCTACGGCGGTATCTTCACTCCCACCGAGGCCGCCGCTGTCTCCGTGGTGTACGCCCTGATTGTGGGCCTGTTCATCTATCGCGAGATGAAGCTGAAGGATGTCTATGACCTGCTGGTGGATTCCACCAAGACCACCGGCGGCATCATGATCATCATCGGCGCTGCCACCCTGTTCTCCTACATCTGCACCGTCCACGGCATTTCCAAGGCCGCCCAGACGCTGCTGCTGACCATCGCGGGCAACAAGATCGTGTTCCTGCTGATTGTCAACGTCATCTTCCTGATCGCCGGCTGCTTCGTGGACGCCAACTCCGCCATGTACATCTTCATCCCCATCATGTACCCCGTGGCGACTCAGCTTGGTATCGACCCCATCCACTTCGGCGTCCTGTCCACTGTGAACCTCGCCATCGGCCAGGTGACTCCTCCCGTGGGCGTCAACCTGTTCGTGGCCATCGGTGTGTCCGGCAAGCTGGGTGAGGTCCGCGACAAGACCAGAGTCACCATCGAGACCATTTCCAAGGCCGTGTGGCCCATGATTCTGGCCTGCGTCATCACCCTGATGGTCGTCACCTACGTGCCCTTCTTCTCCACCTGCCTGCTGGGCTGAGAACCCCTTTCGATCTGCTGTCACGGAAGTGATTTCAGATAAACGCAACTAAAATTTTAAGGAGGAAAACCCATGAAAAAGTTTCTTGCAATGGCTCTGGCTCTGACCATGGCTCTGTCCCTGGCCGCCTGCGGCGGTTCCGGCAGCTCCAGCGGCAGCGCCGCTCCCGCTCCCGCCGCCAGCGGCGCCTCCAGCGCTGCTGCCAGCACCGGCACCACCTTCGAGAAGCAGACCTGGAAGTTTGCTTGCTCCGCTACCGAGAACACCTGCTGGGCTGACATGGGCCGTGACTTCGGCCAGATGGTCAGCGACGCTACCGGCGGTGCTGTTACCGTTGAGGTCTACGCTGCCGACCAGCTGACTGCCGGCAACCAGACCGAGGGCATTCAGGGCGCCATCGACGGCACCATTGAGCTGTCCGCTCACTCCAACATCATCTATGCCAACTTTGACCAGCGTCTGAACGTGGTCTCCATGCCCTTCCTGTTCGACTCCTATGATGACGTCGACGCCAAGCTGACCGGCGAGCCCGGTGCCGCTGTGGGCAAGGTCGTTGAGGATCTGGGCCTGCACCTGCTGGGTGTCGGCGAGAACGGCTTCCGTGCCATCACCAACAGCAAGCGTCCCATCGAGTCTCTGGCTGATATGCAGGGCCTGAAGATCCGTGTCGCCGGCTGCAAGGTTCTGAACACCGCTTACGGCATGTGGGGCGCCAACTGGTCCAACGCCAACTGGTCCGAGGTCTACACCGGCCTGCAGACCGGTACTTATGACGGCCAGGAGAACCCCCTGCCCACCGCTGACGGCGCCTCCATCCAGGAAGTCAACAAGTACTGCGCCAACTGGACCGGCATCTATGACTGCATCTTCTTCACCATGAACAAGGATCTGTATGATTCCCTGTCTCCCGAGCTGCAGCAGATCGTCGACGAGTGCGGTGCCAAGGCTGCTGAGAATCAGCGCAAACTGCAGCGCGAGGGCGTTGAGCAGGTTATGAAGAAGTGGACCGACGCCGGCGTCACCATCACCGAGCTGTCTGACGCGGCTGTTGCCGAGTTCAAGGCTGCCACCGAGCCCATGTACACCGATCCCGAGATCGTCAGCCTGCTGACCGAGGATCTGATCAACGCTTTCACTGCCTGAGAATAGCATTTTCGGTTGACCCATTCAAAAAGTTGCGTTGTGGAAACGCACGGTTGCTTTCGGCGGCCGTGCGTTTTCTCTTTTACGTGCGCTTTATCGAATTATCCGGTGGAATTTCCGGGAGAACGTGATATAATAGAACAATCAGACAGATTATACGCCTGCTGCCGCGGGAACATGACCCGGCGCGGGCCCGCCGGAAGGCGTTTGCGGGGAAGGAGCGACTATGCGGAAAACAGCTGTAGCGGAAAGAACGGAGCGGCGGATCTCCGCGGCTGCCAGCATTGCCATGTGCGCGGCTGTGATTCTGGTGCAGATTGCCCTGACACTGCTGCTGAGCCGCTTCCTCCACGATTATGTGGGCTTTATCTACGGAGCGCTGCAGGCGGTGGGCTTTGCGGTGGCCATCTGGATTTACACCCGGCGGGACAGCTGCCCCTCCTACAAGCTCAGCTGGATGTGCCTGCTGCTGGCAGTCCCGGTGGCGGGAATGCTGCTGTTTCTGCTGTGGGGCGGAACCCACCAAGCCAAGACCCTGAGCCTGAAGAAGGTTCCGGAACTGTCTGATAGAGAAGGCGCCCGCCGGAAGAGCGCGGCCAATATCAGCCGCCTGCGGAAGCTGGACCCCGCCTGGGGCCGCCTCAGCACCTACCTGCAGAAACGGAATTTCCTGCTGTACGAGAACACAGACGCCAGATACTTCGGCGACGGCGCCGCCTTTTTCGACGATCTGCTGGACCATATGGCCCGGGCGGAGACGTATATCTTTCTGGAGTACTACATCCTGGCGGAGGGGAAGATCTGGGACCGGATGCTGTCCGTGCTGCGGGAGCGGGCTGAGCGGGGCGTGGAGATCCGGATCATCTTCGATGACTTCGGCAATATCACCCGGCTGTCTGACGAAATGCTCCAGGAGATTCAGCAGGCGGGCATCGAGATTGAAATCTTTAATCCGGTCCATCGTTATGTAAACCGCCTGTATTTCAATTACCGGGACCACCGGAAGATCGCCGTCATCGACGGCTATTTCGCCTATACCGGCGGCATCAACATCGGCGACGAATACGCCAACCTGGTGAACCGCTTCGGCCACTGGAAGGACTCCGCCATCCGGCTGGAAGGGGAGGGGGCCTGGGGCCTGGCCATGCAGTTTATCCGTATGTGGAAGATGATCGGCCGGACTCTGCCCAACGAGGACGACTACTACCGCCCCCGCCATGAGATTCGGGCCAGGGGCTACTGCCAGCCCTTTACCGACGGCCCGCTGAACAACCCGGACAACCCCATTGAGGAGACGTATCTCCAGCTGATCAGCTCCGCCAAACGGATGCTGTACCTCACCACGCCCTATTACGCGGTGGAGGACTCCCTGCAGAAGGCCCTGTGCATCGCCGCGGACTCCGGCGTGGACGTGCGGCTGATGATCCCCGCCGTGCCGGACCACAAGTTCACCTATCTGGTGGCGGAGACCTACTGGGGCCAGCTGCTGGAGCACGGCGTCCGGATTTATAAGTACACCCCCGGCTTCCTCCACGCCAAAAGCGTGATGGTGGACCGGGAGGTGGCCCTGGTGGGCAGCACCAACATGGACTACCGGACCTTCCAGCTCCACTATGAGTGCGCCGTGCTGATGTACTACGCGCCGGTGGTGGAGGAGCTGCTGGAGGACATGGACCATATCATGGGGGAGAGCCGCCCCTACACCCTGCAGGAGTGGAAGAAACGGCCCTGGTACCGGCGGATCTTTGCCTCGGTGCTGAAGCTGTTTGCCATCTGGCTGTGAGAGGAGGACCCCATGCCCAGAGAATTGACACCCTGCCAGATCGCCGAGCGGAGCCTGATCAAAAAGTACCGCAAAAGCCTCTGGAACCCCTTTATCGCCGCCGTGAAGCGGTACGAGCTGATTGCACCCGGCGACCGCATCGCCGTCTGCATCTCCGGCGGCAAGGACTCCATGGTGCTGGCCAAGCTGATGCAGGAGCTGCAGCGCCACACGGACGCCCCCTTTGTGCTGGTGTTTCTGGTGATGGACCCAGGCTACAACCCTGCCAACCGCCAGCTGATTGAGGAGAACGCCCGGCTGCTGGAGATCCCCATCACCGTGTTTGAAAGCGATATTTTCGCTGTTACCACCCAGGTGGACCGGAATCCCTGCTACCTCTGCGCCAAAATGCGCCGGGGATTTCTGTACAGCAAGGCACAGGAGCTGGGGTGCAACAAGATCGCCCTGGGCCACCATATGTCCGACGTCATCGAGACGACGCTGCTGGGCCTGTTTTACGGCGCCCAGCTCCAGTCCATGCCCCCCAAGCTCCACAGCAAGAACTTCCCCGGCATGGAACTGATCCGGCCGCTGTACTGCGTCCACGAGGACAGCATCATCGCCTGGAAGGACTACAATCACCTGCGGTTCCTCCAGTGTGCCTGCCGCTTCACAGAGGCCCGGGAGGCCTCCGGCGACGGAATCGGGGAGAGCAAGCGCCAGGAGATGAAGATGCTGCTGCGGGAGCTGCGGAAAACCAATCCCACCGTGGAAAAGAGCATGTTCGCCGCCATCCATGACGCCCAGATTGACACCTTTGCCGGCTGCAAATTCCGGGGCCGGAGTTACCCGCTGGTGGAGTATTATGACCGGCTGGCAGGCCCGGCGGAGGAGGCGGCTCCGGAGGAAGAAAAAAACGGAAAATCGGCGAAAAATTTTTAAAAACCCTATTGACATTTTCTTTGCTTTCAGTATAATAATATCTGTTCGTTGCAAGAGCGGCGGACAGTATAGCGGGTTTGTGTAAAGGTAGCACAGCAGACTCTGACTCTGTATGTGAGGGTTCGAATCCTTCACCCGCTGCCATAAAAAGTCCTGAAATCCCAAGGGTTTCAGGACTTTTTTCTGCGTTTTGACCCTTACGTTGACCCTTACGAGATTTTTTAACAATCTTTTGGGGCCAGCGCAAAAGCTAACGAAGTCCCTCAATATACCGCTGCATCCGGTTGGCACTGTCCTCTTTCATACGTTCCGAAACATGACCATAGACATCCAGCGTGAAGGCCGCTGTCGCATGCCCCAGATTTCCCTGCACCGTTTTGACATCATCTCCGTTTTGGAGAGACAGGACGGCGTAGGTATGACGAAGATCATGCACCCTGGCATTGGGAGCGCCGACAGATGCTGCCAGCTTCTTGAAGTGATTGTATACGGTCTGGGGATGCAGATGTCCGCCGAACTCATTGGTGAATACAAGAGCGGTCCGCCGCTCTTTTTCATTTTTCCACCCCTGCCATTCCGGGCCGCACTTCAGACGCCACTCTTTCTGACGCTGTTCCCACTCTTTCAGCAGATCCAGCACATAGGGAGCCGGCGCGACAACACGCACCTTATCGTTTTTCAAGGAGGCAAAAACGAATCCACCATCAGCAATCGGGCGCTTTTGCAGCTGTTTGTCAATGGTCAGTCGCCGCTTGGTGAAATCCACGCAGTCCCAGGTCAGGCCCAACGCCTCACCGAGCCGGAGCCCTGTGAATACCACTACTTTGAACAGTGTCCCGAAGCCATCGTCACCTGCGGCGCAGATCATCTTTCGAACCTCTTCATCTGTCAGCGGCTTGATGATCTTCTTTTCTACCCGTGGCAGGATCACCGGCTCTGCGGGATTGCGGCGGATATACTCCAGCTGCACAGCCACGGCCAAACACTTTCGCAGAACACCGTGCACATTGCGAACACTTTTCGGCGTCAAAGGCTTCTCTTTCCCAGTTCCCCGCAGCAATGCATTGTCAAATGCCTGAATCATGTGAGGATTTAACTGTGACAGCGGATAATGTCCCAGGGCAGGGAGAATGTGGGCTTTTACCTGAGCCTTGTAGTGCTTGATAGTAGACCATTTTTTATCACCCATATATTCCGCCAGCCAAATGGTCATCCATTCTTCCAGCGTCATCTGACAGGGCTCTATATAGGTCCCTTCATCGATCTCAACCGTGACCTGCGCGAGCTTTTCCCGGACATCTTTCTGCGTCTTTCCATAAATTGATTTTTGCTTCTGCTTTCCGCTGACGGGATCGAAGCCGATTGTAAATCGTGCTTCCCACCGGCCATCAGAACGCTTGCGGATGGTCCCTGCTCCCTGCGCATTTTTCTTATTGCGCTTCATAATACTCCTTTCCGAGCGTGGGCCAGTCCACCGTGTTTGGGGTGCCTCTATTGTACTCCAAACACGGGGACTGGTCAATTTTTCTCTCACTTAACGCTGCGCTAAGTAGTCCTGTATAGCATCTTTGGGGATGCGCAGCTGACGCCCGATGCGAATGCTGCGGATCTTTCCACAGCGCACCAGCTCATAAGCTGTATTTCTCCCGATGTCGAGAATGAATGTTAAGTCCTCTACCCGAAGGGTCAGAGGGAGTTCATCGTAAGAGCGATATTTAGTGTTCATCCACGGTCTCCTTTCTCACAGAGGCCAGATAGATATTGGTCACATCCGGCCGCTCATGGCCTAATAGACGGGAAACTTCGAAATGGGCATCCAGGGCGCTCTTACCGCTGTCGACCAGCTCCTGGTACTTCTCTGCCGCATAGGTATGGCGGAGCCCATGGAAGGTCATAGGGCGGTCGGAATCCACATCTCGCACTTCGTCCCGGTGCTTCATAATGAAAAATTGCAGATGGTTGATGGCCCGGTCCGTGGGCATATCATCGGGCACCAGCAGCTTATGACCCCGTGGCGTGCGCTCCAGCTGCTTTCGCATGGCGATGGCAATTTTCTCGTTGATGGGGACAGTCCGCACCTTGCCGCCCTTTCCCTTGATGGTGATGGCGTTCTCCCGGAGCGCCCGCTCCGCCGTAGCGGTATCGATGCGAAAGCACTCATGGATACGGAGACCTGCATACCGGGCCAGGTACAGAGCAAGGATGAAGTCATAGCGGTCAATAGCCAGGGCCTTGCCTAGCATCTTGTTGAACTCCGTCATGCTCCAGGTGCGGTCATCCTGTCCAAACCTGCGGCGTTCCAATGCAACGCCCAACTCGTCATTGGAAGGCAGTGTGTACTTGTGATCCATTTTGTCATGGAAAAACCGGATGGCGGCCAGATCAGTTTTGATGGTACTGGCCGATTTACCGGTGTCCTGCAGATAGATCACATAACTGACCAGATGTTTCCCACTAACGTTGGACAGCTTCTGTAGATGGAACTCATCGGCCAGATAGGCACAGAATCGCTTCATTGCCTCATAATAGCGCCGCTTCGTATGAAAGCTGCCTTGCCGATTGTGCCGGAAAATACGATCCAACTGGGATACCAGAGTCTCGTAGATGCCGACTTGTTGAATCTTGATCCTCATATAAAAAGGCTCCTCCTGTGTTCTGAAATGCCCAATGGACGCAGTACACCCGTTGGCACAAACGCCCCGTTTCCAGATAATCTCCGCAGAAACAGGAACCGATCACTTGAGGAAACCTTGCTGTATCAGCACTTAGGAACTCTGTTCCGTTCTCTGTCTCTGTTTATGAAATTATGAAATTGGCTGTTTAGTATCAACGCCGCATAGAGAGGGGAACTCCCTGCCTGGTGAGACTGCGGCGAACACGACCGTTGGGAACGGCTGCGGCATACTGCCACTCGTGTTCTTCGACCTTCCGGTGCAGGTCTGATTTGCTGAGAGAGCTTTGCATAACCGGCCGGACACTCTGACTGCCCGGATACAAAGCCCAGTTGCTGGCACAACTGGATAACACGACAAAAGGACCTCACGCTTTGCCAGAAGCGGGAGTGACCGGCAGTCCAGACCGGTCTGAAATCATTTCCTCTGGTAATAAAAAGCTTCAACATACAAAAACCTCCT
>NZ_JAXEBZ010000024.1:0-34044 GCF_034093755.1 Dysosmobacter sp.
GCAAGTGTGCGAACTGTCCGCATATGGGGTCCCCCGCTGCAACCCAGCGAAGCGGTTGCAGTGGGGAGAGGAGGGGCAACGGAGCGGCATGAGGACGCCCTCCCCCGCAGGGCGCTCCGAATGGAGCGAAGTTTGCCCCGACGAAGTGCGCGCAGCAGGCCGCAGCCTTTCTCGAAAAAGTGGCTTTGCCACTTTTTCGAAAGCCTCAGACCGGGAGAGCCATCGCTCTCCCGGTCTTTTTGTCAATTCATCATTTCCAGCAGACGCCGGATGTCCTGTTCGATCAGCGGCGCCATGGTATCCCTGTACCGCCGCGGCTCCATGGTCTCTAGCCGCTGCCGGAGGTTGGGCCACAGCTCTCTTTTGTAAGGCAGCAGCTCCGCCAGCGCCGCCAGAGCCTGGCGCACCGCCGTGGGCTTCTCGTCCTCCAGAATGGCCAGCGCCCGGTCCAGGTTCCGGTCTACCACGCCCTCCGTGTCCCAGCGGGCCTGCTGGCAGAACAGCCGGAAGCCCCGGACCCGGACGGCGTAAGCCCGGTCCCCCACCATATCCGCGAAGTGCTCTGTATAGGGGTACAGGTCATCCGTCTCACGGGACAAGCTCTCCAGCTCCAGCAGCGCGCCGTAGGCCTGCTTCGTGTCCTTCGCCGTCAGCGTGGACAGCAGCAATTCCAGGTCCATGGCCCTCAGAACTGGTAATCCACCGCCACCCGGTCCTCCCGGATGGACTTGCACAGGGCGGACACCGCCTTGTGGCGGGGATCGTTTTTGTAGGTGTCCAGGTCCTCCAGGGACGCAAACTCCGCCACCAGCACCGCGTCATAGTTGCCGGGCAGCACGTTGACCGCCACCTCGCTGCGCAGCAGCTGGGGAATGATCCCCTGCAGGCCCCGCAGGCCCGTCAGAAACTCCTGCTGTTCCCGCTCCGTGCCGGGGCGGAATTTCCACATCACAATATGCCGGATCATGCTCCCTGCGTCCTCCCCTGATAAGCCTGGATTCCCATCGCCAGCAGATCCATGGCCCGCTCCAGGTCCGCCTGCTTCAGCACGTAGGCGATGCGGATCTCGTTCTTGCCCTTGCCGGGGGTGCCGTAAAACTGCTCGCCGGGGGCAAACATCACCGTGTCGCCGTGGTCCTCAAAGTCCGTCAGCAGCCACTTCTGGAAGGCGTCGGCATCGTCGATGGGCAGCTTCGCCATCAGATAGAAGGCGCCCTCCGGGCACTTGCACACCACGCCGGGGATCTGGCTCAGCTTTTCCATCACCGTGTCCCGGCGGCGGTGGTACTCCTCCTTCTGCACCGCGAAATAGGCGGGGCCTTCGGAGTACAGGGCGGCAGCGCCCAGCTGGTCCAGAGTGGAGCAGCACAGACGGCCCTGGCAGACCTTCATGGCGTGGCCGATCAGCTCCTTGTTCCGGGAGATCAGGGCGCCGATGCGGGCGCCGCAGGCGGAGAACCGCTTGGAGATGGAGTCGATGATCACCACGTTCTGGGCCACATCCGGGAACTCCGCCAGGCTGACGATCTTCTGATCGCCGTAGACGAACTCCCTGTACACCTCGTCGGCGATGACGTACAGGTCATGCTCCCAGGCGATGTCGGCAATGATGCGGGTGGACTCGGGAGACAGAATGGCGCCGGTGGGGTTGCCGGGGTTGGTGATGAGAATCGCCTTGGTCCGGGGGGTGATCTCCCGCTCAATGCGGTCCCGGGCGCCGTAGAAGAAGCCCTCCTCCGCGGAGGTGGGAATGGGATGTACCTGGCCGCCTGCCAGACGGACAAAGGTGGTGTAGTTGGGAGCGAAGGGCTCGGGGATCAGCACCTCGTCCCCCTCGTCCAGAATGCACTGCAGCACGATCTGCAGCGCCTCGCTGCCGCCGTTGGTGGCCAGGATGTCGCCGGTCTCCAGGGAAATGCCCAGGCCCGCGTAATACTGGCGCACGGACTCCACATACTCCGGGATGCCGGCGGAGGGAGCATAGGCCAGCACCGGGTCCCGGAAATTCTGGATGGCGTCAAAGAACTCCTTGGGGGTCGCAATGTCCGGCTGGCCGATATTCAAATGATAGATCTTGCGGCCCTTTGCCTCTGCCTCCAGCGCATAGGGATGGAACTTGCGGATGGGGGACAGATTACAGCTTTCGATCTTTTTGGAAAATCTCATGGTCTTTTCTCCTCACATATAGTTTCGGCAGCCCGCCGCGGCGCGCTTTCCGCGGAATGCCGCCGTCCGGAAATCAAAAAAACGCCCCTGACTGACGTCAGGGGCGAAAAAGTCTTCCACGGTACCACCCTGATCTGTCCCTTGCGGGACATCTCAAGCCACCCGGTAACGGAGGTGAACCGTTCCGCTCTTCGCGGACTGCTCCGAAGCGGCTGCTTTCCGGCGTCGGCCGGGGGCTTGCACCTGCTCCCCCTCGCTGAAGGCCCGTTTCAGAAAGCTGACTTCTTCACGGCGTTTGGCATATGATATCGGTCCTATTATACCAGCCCGGGAGAATTTGTCAAGGCCGGGTTTTCCGCGGCCCCTTCCGCGAATTCACCGAAGTCTTGATACGGAGGCCGGAGTATGGTAATCTGAAAACAGACAAGAATACCCGAATTTTTGAGAAAATGACTGCATACCCGCAGATCAGAGGGAGAGAGAATGGCAAAAACCGTCGATGCGCATGCCCACGCCTGCGGAGAATACCTTACAGCCGAAAGCATTACCCGGAAATTGAATGCTTCCGGCTGCGACATGGTGGTTCTGACGCCGGGGCAATACGGGAGCAAGATCACATACGGACTGAAGAATCTGGCGGCAAAGCATCCGTATGATGATGTTGTCAGCAAAAACAATAAAACCACGAGACTGATGATCAAGCTGATCGGGGCGATCAGGGACATTCCCCGGGGAAACGAAGCTGTATGGCGGCTGAAGCAGGAATTGCCGGGGAGAGTTCTGCAGGCGTACTGGATTACCAAGGCCAATGTGATGAACCTGGAGCGGGATTACGAACGCATGGGGTTTGACCTTGTGAAAATGCATCAGTGCTGGGAAGATTTCGAAATCGGGGACGATTACTTCCGCAGGGCCGCGGCATGGGCGGAACAGAACCATGTGCCCATGTTTATTCATATCTATACCGGGCGGAAATGCAGAAGCTGATTCTATATATTACGGAACACCCAAAGATGAAATTCATCATCGGGCATCTGTATTGGCTGGAGCTGTTTCTGGAAGGCTCCCCGGAGGCATTCCGCAACGTTTATTTTGACTTATCAAACGGGTATTTCGTCTCCAAAGAACGGATCATGCTGGGATACTCCCATTTCGGAGCAAAGCATTTTCTTTTGGGTTCCGATACTCCATACGGAAAAAAGTCTCTGGAATTGACCTTATCCATGATAAAAAGTCTGGACATCGCAGAGGATGATCTGGATAAAATCTGCGGTCTGAACCTGTTGGAGCTGCTTGACAAAGCGGAACCAGACCGTGTGCTGACGGAGTAAAGTCCTGGTTGAAGGAGATTCAAAGGAGGGATTTCAATGGCAAAGCACGTAAAAGTCACGCTTCTTCTCTGGGCGGCGGCAGCCGCTTCCTGGGCTGTGTTCATCCTGCTGAATCCGGCCGGTCTGGAGCCGGTTATGGCAGTGCTCTCCTTTGCGCTGACCATCGCCGCCGTCTGTTCCCTGGCCGTCAGCATCAGCCGGAAGGTCCGCAGCAGCGTCTCTCCGTATCTGGTATTCGCGGTGACGGACATTCTCATCGGCGTCTGCGTGGCCGCCTACGCGGTTTACGACATCCAGACTTCCACCGGATGGTTCGCCGGACTGGTGGGGGTACTTCTGCTGATTTTCGTGGTGCCCATCACGGCGGTGTTCCTGCTGGCGGATATCATCGTCTGGCTGGTGAAACGGCCGAAACAATAACCGATTCCGCAAAACACGGCAGTCTCCCGGGGGAGACTGCCGTGTTGTCTTATTCCGTTTCCTCCGGTGAGGGGGCGCCGCCCATCTGCATCTCCTGCCACCGTTCCTTGGTGATCAGCAGCTGCCGGGGCTTGGAGCCTTCAAAGGGGCCCACAATGCCCCGCTCTTCCATCTGGTCCACCAGACGGGCCGCCCGGGAATACCCCAGCTTCAGCCGGCGCTGGAGCATGGACACGGAAGCCTGTCCCGTTTCCAGCACCACCTCCACGGCGGCGGGCAGCAGCTCGTCGCCGTCCTCCTCCGTGTCGGCGGCAGCAGCGGCGGCCGCTCCGCCCTTGCCGCCCTTTTCCTTCTCCTGCACGGACTCCTCGATTTTCTGGATGACCTCATCGTCGTACTGGGCTTCGCCAGTCTGCTTGATGAAGTCCACCACCCGCTCGATTTCCTCCGGGGAGATGAAGCAGCCCTGCACCCGCTGGGGCTTTCCCATACCCAGGGGCGCGTAGAGCATATCGCCCTTGCCCACCAGCTTCTCCGCGCCGTTGGTGTCCAGAATGATGCGGGACTCCAGAGAGGACGCCACGGCGAAGGCGATGCGGGAGGGAATGTTGGCCTTCATCAGGCCGGTGATGACATCGGTGGAGGGACGCTGGGTGGCGATGACCAGGTGGACGCCGGCGGCACGGCCCATCTGGGCCACGCGGCAGATGGACTCCTCCACCTCCTTGGCGGCCACCAGCATCAGGTCCGCCAGCTCGTCGATGACCACCACCACGGAGGCCATGTGCTCCAGTTCGTCGCTGGTTTTGGCCAGGGCGTTGTAGCCCGCCAGGTCCTTCACGTTGTGCTCGGAGAACAGCTTGTACCGCTTCATCATCTCGAACACCGCCCACTGCAGGGCGCCGGCGGCCTTCTTCGGGTCCGTCACCACGGGAATCAGCAGATGGGGAATGCCGTTATAGGGGGCCAGTTCCACCATCTTCGGGTCCACCATGATGAACCGCACGTCCTTGGGGGAGGACTTGTAAAGCAGACTGATGATCAGGGAGTTGGTGCACACGGACTTGCCGGAGCCGGTGGTACCGGCGATGAGGACATGGGGCAGCTTGGCGATGTTGCCGATGATGCAGTTGCCGCCGATGTCCTTGCCCACGGCAAAGGCCACGTTGGACTTGCTGGCGGTGAATTCCCGGGACTCAATGACATCCCGGATCAGCACGTTGGTCACCTGCTTGTTGGGCACCTCAATGCCCACCACGGAGATTTTGTCGGGAATGGGGGCGATCCGGACGCCGGAGGCGCCCAGCGCCAGGGCAATGTCATCCGCCAAGCCGGTGATCTTGCTGAGCTTCACGCCCTGGTCCAGCACAAACTCGTACCGGGTGACGGTAGGGCCGTGGATCACCTCTCCGGCCTTGGCATCCACGCCGAAGCTGGACAGCGTCTCCGCCAGGCGGCGGGAGTTGTTCCGCAGCTCCGCGCCCACCTCGGCGAAGTTGCCTGCGTGGTTCTCGTTGAGCAGCGTGATGGGGGGATACTGGTAGTCATCCTCCCCCTCCGCGGTCATTTTCCGGGCGATCTCCTCCGTCACCGCGGCAGTGGCCTCCGCCACCTCCGCCGCGGCCTTCTTCCGGCTCTCCGCCGGGGCAGGCGCGGGAGCAGGGGCCGGCACAGGGGCGGGGGCGGGAGCCGGCTCCGGTGTCTTTTCCGGGGCGGGCATGGGCCGCACCGTGGCGGCCTCCACCACGATGGGCACCTCCTCCCGGGGCGGCTCCGGCTTGGACAGCAGCTCCGGCCCGGCGTTCTCCGTCAGAAGCTGGTCCGGTGTTTTCATGTTATCGGCCTTGTGGCGGAAAAAGCCGGTGAACAGGCCGGACTTCTTGTCGGCGGCGGCCGGCTCGTCATCCAGCGGAATGTCAATGATCGGCTTCCGGTTCTCCTTCCGGGCCGGTTCCTCCTCCTGCACCATGCGGATGGCAGGCTGCTTCCGGGGCTCCGGCTCCGGTTCCGGCTCATAGCGGGGACGGCTGCGGAACTTCTCCACCAGCGCGCCGATGGTGTTCCGGTAGGACACCATCACCAGCATGACGAACACGGCGGTGAACACAATGATGGAAATGGTCTTGCCCACCACGGCAATGGAGCCCACCGCCAGGGAGCCGGACACCGCACCGCCGGATTCCATGGCAATGCCGGACTTCCACAGCACCGCCAGAATCTTCACGGAGGAGGTGTACTGGGAGGGCGCCATCACCGTATGGCACAGGGCGCCGAAGAACAAAGGCACCAGCAGCAGGCAGGTCACCCGCAGCTGCACGGGGCGGCCGTGATGGAACAGCAGAATCAACGCCGCCAGGAACAGCACCGGCCCGGCCAGCCAGTAGCCATAGCCGAACAGGCCGCCGAACAGCAGCCGCAGCCACTCCAGCAGGTAACCCTCCTGCTGGAAATAGCTGCCCACGGTGCAGAGGCCCAGCAGCAGAAAGACTCCGCCCGTCACCTCCCGGCGAATGGGCCGCTTTTCCGGCTGGGGCGGCGTTTTCGGGGTGCGGGAGCCGCCCGGATTCGCGGAAGAGGTCCCCCTGGATGATGTCTTTTTCGTTGTTGTTTTTTTCGTTTGGGATGCAGTGGTCGCCACGGCCATACCTCCGATCAATGAATCACAGTGAGCAGCAGTGTCACCGCGCCCACAGCCCAGCAGTAATAAGCAAACCAGCCGAAACGGCCCCTGGCGGCGATCATCCGCAGCAGGCGGATGCAGGCATAGCCCACGGCGGCGGAAACCGCCACGCCCACCAGATACACCGGCACATCACCCCAGACAATGCCCGCCTCCACGGCGTCCTTCAGGCTCAGCACGTTGGCGCCCAGCACCGCCGGGATGGACAGCAGGAAGGAAAAGCGCACGGCGAATTTCCGTTCAAAGCCCAGGAAGCAGCCGGCGGTGATGGTGGTGCCGGAGCGGGAGATGCCGGGGCAGGTGGCCACCGCCTGGGCCACTCCCACCAGCACCGCGTCCGCCAGCGCGGCGGTCTTTTCTGTTTTTCTGCCCTTGCGGACCCGGTCGCTGGCAAACAGCAGACAGCCGGTGAACAGCAGCGCCACCGCCACAAACAGCATGTTGTCTCCCAGGCCCTCGATGTAGTCCTTCACCGGAAGGACGGCAAACAGCGGCAGCGTACCCACCACAATCAGCAGAATCAGCCGCCGGGCCGGCGGCACCGGCGTGGGGGTGGTGCGGTGAAGCAGGTCGGAGACCCCCAGGAAGAACTCCCGGATCATGTCCCGCACCTCCGGCCAGTAGGCGGCAAACACCGCCAGCAGCGTGCCCAGGTGCAGCAGCACGTCGAAAAACTCCGGAATGTCGCTGGCGCCGGACATGCCCAGCAGGTGCTCCGCGATGGCCAGGTGGCCGGAGCTGGAAATAGGCAAAAACTCCGCCAGACCCTGAATGAGGCCCAACAGGATGGATGACAGCAATGACATGATCTCACTCCTCCAAGTTCACAGATTCACCAATCGATCAGAAAAATTATACCATACTCCCGCTGTAAATTCCAGTAGTATTTGGCGCCGGTCAGGCCCCCCGCCTCCGCGGCTCCCGGGAAACGGAAAACAGCAGGCCATGCCTGCTGTTTTGATCCGGTCATTCCGCCAGCTTCGCCAGCGCGGAGGCGGCGGCAGCCTGTTCGGCTTCCTTTTTGCTGTGTCCGGTGCCGCTGCCCACCAGCTGCCCGTTCAGCAGAACCTCCGCGGCGAAGGTCTTGTTGTGGTCCGGCCCCTGCTCGCCTGCCATGCGGTAGGTCAGCTCCTGGTTGGCCCGGCGCTGCACCAGCTCCTGCAGGGCAGTCTTGTAGTCCTTCCGGCGCTCCTCCACGGCCTCTTCCCGCTCCGCGTCCAGCAGCACCCGGTGAATCAGCGCCGAAGCCTGCTGAATGCCGCCGTCCAGATAGACCGCCGCGAACACCGCCTCCGTGGCGTCCGCCAGAATGGAGGGGCGGCTCCGGCCGCCGCCGGTTTCCTCGCCCTTGCCCAGCTTCAGATACTTTCCCAGCTCCAGCTTCTGAGCCACCTCGTAAAGGCTCTGTTCGCACACCAGCGCCGCCCGGATGCGGGTCAGGTCCCCCTCCGGCAGGTCCGGATGCTGCAGGAACAGAAACTCCGCCGTCACAAAGCCCAGCACGGAGTCCCCCAGGAATTCCAGCCGCTCGTTGCTGGCCGCGCCGGCGCCCCGGTGCTCGTTGGCGTAGGAGCTGTGGTTCAGCGCCTCGCTGAGCAGGGCACGGTCCCGGAACGTGTAATTCAGTTTTTTCTCCAAACCTTCCATGAAACGTCCCTTCCTATCAAGAAGCCCCGCCGACGGCGGGGCATTCTCTTGTCATCCGTTGACTTTTCCGGCGATAAAGCGGACCGCGTCGCCCACCGTTTTCAGCGTGGGCAGCTCGTCCTCCTGAATCTCACCCACGTCGAACTCTTCCTCGATGGCCATCACCAGCTCCACCAGATCCACGGAATCCGCTCCCAGATCCTCCTCGAAAGAGGTATCCATGGTCACTTCCTCCGGTTCCTTGGCATACTGCTCGGCAACCAGCTGCTGCATCGCCTGAAAAATTTCTTCCATAGACATACTTGTTTTATTCACCCCTCACGGATCAATTTCCCAACTGAGGGTATCATACGGCAATCCCCAACCGGCTGTCAATAGGCAATCACGGATTTTCCGCGGGAGCCGTCACTTTCATGTTTTCAATGTTCTCCTCGATGGCGGCGATAAAGCCGCTGGCCGCGAAATCCCGGGCCTGCCGGACCGCGTTGTAGATGGCCCGGGCGTCGGAGGAGCCGTGGGCCTTAATCACCGGCTTGCTGATGCCCAGGAAGGGCGTGCCGCCCACTTCGCTGGGGTCCATGGTCTTTTTGAAGGCGTCCAGGTCATTTTTCACCAGCAGCGCCGCCACTTTACTCTTGGCGCTGGAGAGGAACACCTGCTTCAGCTCCCTGGTCAGGAACTTCGCGCAGCCCTCCGCCGCTTTCAGCAGAATGTTGCCGCTGTAGCCGTCGGCCACCACCACGTCGGCCCCGCCCATCATGGCGTCATTGGCCTCGATGTTGCCGGTGAAATGAATGCGGCCCGCGTCGCCGGCGGCTTTCAGCACCTGATAGGTCTCGTGGCGCAGGGTGTCGCCCTTCTCCTCCTCGGCGCCGATGTTCAGTAGGGCCACCCGGGGCCGTTCGATGCCCATGACCCGCTGGGCGTAAAAGCTGCCCAGATAGGCGAACTGCAGCAGGTACTCCGGCGTGCACTCGGCGTTGGCGCCGCAGTCGCACAGCACGAAGCTGCCGCCCAGGCAGGGAACCCGGGGAGCCATGGCGGCCCGGCGGATACCCCGGATGCGCTTGGTCACCAGCGTGGCGGCGGACAGCAGCGCGCCGGTGGAGCCGGCGGAGACAAAGGCGTCGCCCTTTCCCTCTTTCAGCATGGTGAGGCCCACCGTCAGGGAGGAGTCCTTCTTCCGCTTGAAGGCCATGGCGGGATCGTCGGCGATCTCCACCACCTCCGTGGCGTTCTGAATCTCCACGTTGGCAGGCAGGTCCTTCACCCCCGCCGCCTCCATGGCCTTCAGCACCGCCTCCGTGCGGCCCACCAGGGTAACCTCCACATTCAGCTCCCGGGCCGCGTTCAGCGCGCCCTCCACAATGGCCTGGGGGGCGTTGTCGCCGCCCATGGCGTCTACGATGATCTTCACGGCAGTACCTCCTCTTTCAGCCGGTCGATGATGGCCAGGGACCGGGCGGACAACTCGGCATTCTTGTTCCGCTTGCCCTTGACCCGGTGGTCCAGAGGCGGAATGATGCCGAAGTTCACGTTCATAGGCTGGAAGGCTGTGACGGACCGGTTGCTGACGTACAGGCCCAGGGCGCCGATGGCCGTCTCCTGCGGGAAGTCCACCGGAGGCTGGCCCAGCAGCCGCCGGGCCGTCTCCACTCCCACCAGGAAACCGGAGGCGGAGGACTCCACATACCCCTCCACGCCGGTCATCTGGCCGGCAAAGGAGATGCGGGGCTTCTTGATCAGCTGGTAATACCGGTTCAGCAGCCGGGGGGAGTCCAGGAAGGTGTTGCGGTGCATCACGCCGTAGCGCAGAAACTCCGCGCTGTGGAGGGCGGGGATCATGGAGAACACCCGCTTCTGCTCCGGGAAGCGCAGGTGGGTCTGGAAGCCCACCAGGTTGTACACCGTGCCGTCGGCGTTGTCCCGCCGCAGCTGCACCACGGCGTAAGGCTCCTTCCCCGTCCGGGGGTCTTTCAGGCCCCGGGGCTTCAGGGGACCGTAGCACAGGGTGTCATGGCCCCGGCGGGCCATGACCTCCACCGGCATGCAGCCCTCAAACACCATTTTGTCCTCAAAGCCGTGGACCTCCGCCTCCTGGGCGGTGGTCAGCTCCTGCCAGAAGGCGTTGTACTCCTCCTCCGTCATGGGGCAGTTGACATAATCCGCCGTCCCCTTGTCGTACCGGGAGCCGAACCACGCCTTGTCCATGTCCACGCTGTCGGCGGACACCAGCGGCGCGGCGGCATCGAAAAAGTGGAGGTCCGTGTTCTCCCCCAGCAGGCGCTGCAGCTCCTCCGCCAGCGCGTCGGAGGTCAGGGGGCCGGAGGCCACCACCACGGTGCCCTCCTCCGGCAGATGGGTGACCTCCCCCTCCTCCACGGTGATGCGGGGGTGGCTGCGGATTTTCTCCGTCACCATGCGGGCAAAGCCGTGACGGTCCACCGCCAGGGCGCCGCCGGCCTCCACCCGGGTGGCGTCGGCGCAGGCCATGATGAGGGAATCCAGGCGGCGCAGCTCCTCTTTCAGCAGCCCCACCGCGTTTTCCAGCTGGTCGGAGCGCAGAGAGTTGGAGCAGCACAGCTCCGCGAAATCGTTGGTCACATGGGCGGGGGTGCGCTTCTGAGGCTTCATCTCCCGCAGCGTCACGTCAATGCCCCGCTGGGCCAGCTGCCACGCGCACTCGCTGCCGGCCAGTCCCGCGCCGATCACAGTCACATTCATGGAACGCTCTCTTTCTCCCGGCGAAGGGGGCCGTCACTGAACAGGCTCCTCCGCCTTGGTCTTTTTCGTGGTAGTCTTCTTCGCCGCCGTTTTCTTCGCCGCCGGCTTTTTGGCCGCAGCCTTTCTGGCGGCGGGCTTCTTCTCCGTGGGCTTCTTCTCTGCGGGCTTTTTGGCGGCGGTTTTCTTCGCGGCGGGCTTTTCCGCCGTCTGTTCCGCCGGCTCCGCCGGTTCCTCCGCGGTCTTTTTCTTCGGATAGCCCCGCTTTTCCTCCGGCAGGAAGTTGGAGCAGGCGGGATTGACGCAGAAGGGCTTCTTGAAGCCCCGGCCGGACTTTTTGAACATGGTCTGGCCGCAGACGGGACAGTCGTCCTTCACCGGCACGTCCCAGGTCATGAAGTCACAGCGGGTGGCCTCGGTCTTGTCGGAGTTGTGCTCGCAGCCGTAGTAGGTGTAGCCGTTCTTGGAGGTCTTTTTCAGGATGCGCCCGCCGCACTTGGGGCAGCGGCCCGGCATCTCCACCACCAGAGGCTTGGTGAACTTGCATTCCGGGTAGCCGGGGCAGGCCAGGAACCGGCCGAACCGGCCGGATTTCACCACCATCTGCCGGCCGCACAGGTCGCAGACCTCGTCGGAAAGCTCGTCAGGCACCTTGATGCGGGTGCCCTCCAGGTCCTTTTCCGCCTGTTTGAGGCTTTTGTCAAAGTCGCCGTAGAAGTCCCGCAGCACCTGCTTCCAGGGGGTCTTCCCCTCCTCCACGGAGTCCAGACGCTGCTCCATGTTGGCGGTGAAGCGGGTGTCGGCGATGTCGGGGAATTTGTCCCGCATCAGCTCCGTCACCACCCGGCCCAGATTGGTGATGCGCAGGTATTTGCCCTCCTTGATGACGTACTCCCGGTCAATGATGGTGGACACGGTGGGAGCGTAGGTGGAGGGCCGGCCGATGCCCTGCTCCTCCATGGCCCGGATGAGGGTGGCGTCGGTGTAGTGGGCGGGGGGCTGGGTGAAGTGCTGCTCCGGGCGGAAGGACTCCAGGTTCAGCGTCTCCCCCTCCTGCAGCGCAGGCAGCGGAGACTCCTTCTCCTCCTTCTCCTCGTCCCGGCCCTCTTCGTACACGGCGGTATAGCCGGCGAATTTCAGGCTGGAGGAGCTGGCCCGGAAGGCATGGCCCGCGGCTTCAATCTCCACGGAGACGCTGTCGTACACGGCGTTGGACATCTGGCAGGCCAGGAAGCGGCTCCAGATCAGCCGGTACAGCCGGTACTGCTCGCCGGTGAGGGACTTTTTCACCATCTCCGGCGTCAGGTTCACGTTGCTGGGACGGATGGCCTCGTGGGCGTCCTGGGCAGTGGCCTTGGCCTTGTAGCGGTTGGGTTGTTTGGGGGCGTAGGCCTCGCCGTAGCGGCCGGTGATGAAGGCGCGGGTGGCGGCAATGGCCTCCTCGCTGATCCTCAGGGAGTCGGTACGCATATAGGTGATGAGACCCACGGTGCCCTCGCCCTCAATGTCCACGCCCTCGTAGAGCTGCTGGGCGATGGCCATGGTGCGCCGGGGGGTCATGGACAGCTTCCGGGAGGCCTCCTGCTGCATGGTGGAGGTGGTAAAGGGCGGGGACGGGGAGCGCTGCTTGTCGGTGCGCTTCACGGTTTTGACCAGGAAGGGGGCATTCTCCGTCTCATGGATCACCGTCTCCACGTCATCGCCGGACTTCAGCTCCGCTTTTTTGCCGTTCTTTCCGTGGTAGTGGGCGGCGAAGGGGGTCTTTTTCAGGTCCGTGCCCTGGAGCATGGCGTCCAGCGTCCAGTACTCCTCCGGCTGGAAGTTCTCAATCTCCCGCTCCCGGTCATCCACCATCCTGGTGGCCACCGACTGGACACGGCCGGCGGACAGGCCCCGGCGGATTTTCTTCCACAGCAGCGGGGACAGCTCATAGCCCACGATCCGGTCCAGGATGCGGCGGGCCTGTTGGGCGTCCACCAGGTTCTGGTCAATGTCCCGGGGCTCCTGAATGCTCTCCTGCACCACCTTCTTGGTGATTTCGTTGAAGGTGACCCGCCGGCTCTTCTCCGGCGCCAGGTCCAGCAGATACCGCAGGTGCCAGGAGATGGCTTCGCCCTCCCGGTCCGGGTCGGTGGCCAGGTACACGGTGTCGGCGGATTTGGCGGATTTCTTCAGATCACTGATGATCTCCTCCTTGCCCTTGATGGGCTTGTAGACCGGCTCAAAATCATGCTCCAGGTCCACACCGAGAACGCTCTTGGGCAGGTCCCGCAGGTGGCCCATGCAGGCTTTCACCTCGAAGTCCTTCCCCAGATATTTCCCGATGGTTTTGGCTTTCGCGGGAGACTCCACGATCACCAGGCTGTGTTTTGCCATAGTTACCTCCAAAGGCCCCTCTCCGGGGACCGGTTTTCGTTATTCCGAAAGCACCACGTTCCGGGCATAGCGCTTGCCCGGGAACTGCAGCACATAATTCTCAATTTCAAGCATGGTCAGGGCGGACAGCACCCGGCGGGCCGGAATCTGGGTGGCCTCAATCAGGTCATCCACCAGCATGGGGTCATCCGTCAGCGTCCGCAGAAGGGAAATCTGATCGTCGGTGAGGCCGCTGCCCTCCTTCGACAGGCTCAGCAGGTCCGGCAGCTTCTTCGCCGGCTCCGGGCTCTCCTCCCGGCTCCGGTATCCCGGGACCTTCGGCACCTCCCGCCGGGCGCCCTCCGGGCGCAGCTTGTCCGGATACCGGGCCGCGTATTCCCGCAGCACGTCCCAGCCGTCGCTGACCAGGCCCGCGCCGTCCCGGATGAGCCGGTTGCAGCCCCGGCTGTTGGGGGCGTCGATGGGGCCGGGAACGGCGAACACGTCCCGCCCCTGCTCCAGCGCCGTCTCCGCCGTGATGAGGGCGCCGCTTCGCTCCGGCGCCTCCACAACCACCACCGCCGCCGACAGTCCCGACAGAATGCGGTTGCGCACCGGAAAGTGGCGCTTGTCCGGCCGGGTCCCCGGCGGATACTCGGAGACCAGGGCGCCGCAGGCGGCCACGTCATCATAGAGCCAGCGGTTCTCCTGGGGGTAGACCACGTCCACGCCGCAGCCCAGCACACCCACCACCGTGCCGCCGGAGCGCAGCGCGCCCCTGGCGGCCTCGGAGTCGATGCCCCGGGCCAGGCCCGTCACCACCACGGCGCCGCCGGCAGCCAGCTGGCCGCCCAGCTTTTCGGCGCAGGCCACGCCGTAGGGCGTGGCGTCCCGGGTGCCCACCACGGCCACCGCCGCCTCCTCGTCCATCAGGGGCAGCCGCCCCCGGACGTACAGCAGGCAGGGCGGGTCATAGATGTTCCGCAGCCGGACGGGATAGTCCGCGTCCTGCAGTGTCAGGATCCGCAGTCCCAGGCGGTCAGTGTCCTCCAGAATCTCCTCCGCCCGGCGCAGCTCCCGGTTTTCCAGGCAGGCCGCCTGCTCCCTGGTGATGCCGTCAGTCAGCAGCACCTCTTCCGGGTCGGCATAGTAAATATCCTCCGGGGAGCCGAAACGCTCCAGAAGGGCAAGGCGGGTCTGCCGGTGCAATCCCGGCAGCTCTGACAGCCACAGCCAGTATTTCAGCACGGCACTCCCCGCCTTTCTTTCCTTGTCTCAGCGTGTCACCCGGCCCATCTCCCACAGCAGGGCCGCGGCCGCCGCCGCCGCGTTCAGCGACTCGCAGTGAACGCTCATGGGCAGCTTCAGCGTCAGGGTACACAGATCCAGCAGCTCCCGGGACAGTCCCTGTCCCTCGCTGCCGATGGCCAGCGCGGCGCGGCTGTAATCCACGTCCCGGGCATCCCGGGTGTCCTCCCGCAGGGCGGCGCCGTACAGGGGGATGTCGCTGGCCTCCAGCAGGTCCTTCAGCTGCTGGGGCGCGCAGGTCCACACCGGGCAGCGGAACACCGCGCCCATGGAAGCCCGCACCGTTTTCGGACTGAACACGTCCGCACAGGCATTGATCAAAAACAGCCCGTCCGCCCAGAAGGCGTCGGCCGTCCGCAAGATTGTTCCCACGTTGCCGGGGTCCTGAACCCCGTCCAGCACCACATAGTGCTTGCCGTCCAGCCGCTCCGGAAGCCCTTCCTCCGGAATGGCGCACACCGCCAGGATACCCTGGGGTGTCTTGGCGGGAGAGACCGCCTCCATGACGGTCTCCGGCACCTGCACGGTGCGGATGCCCTCCGGCACCTCCGGCAGGTCCGTCCCCTCGGTGAACACCACCGCCCGCAGCAGATCGGACCGCCACAGCAGCGCCTCTTTCACCAGCTTGGGACTGTCGCACAGGAACTCGCCGCACTTGCGGCGGTAGGATGCGGAAGCGGCCAGCCTGCGCAGATGGGTGCAAAGGGAATTTTGGCGGCTGGTAATGCGCTCCATTGAAACCTTCCTTTTCTCTCTCAAACTTGTCAATACGCCGGCCGCGCACACAGCACGGCTGATTTGTCTTTCAAACCGTCAACAGGCGGTTCAGCGGCTCTGCGCCGAAGCGCAAAGCCGCTTGCGGAAAAACCGGCGGTTCAATTCTCAGTCCAGGGGCTTCATGGTCGGGAACAGAATGACTTCCCGGATGGTGTCGGCCCCGGTCAGCAGCATGACGCAGCGGTCGATGCCCATGCCCATGCCGCCCGTGGGAGGCATGCCGTACTCCAGGGCGTTGAGGAAATCCTCGTCCAGCATCTCCGTCTCGTCGTCGCCCCGCTCCCGCTGCTCCACCTGCTTTTCAAAGCGCTGGCGCTGGTCGATGGGATCGTTCAGCTCGGAATAGGCGTTGGCCAGCTCGCTGTGGCAGATGAACAGCTCAAACCGCTCCGTCAGACGGGGATCGGCAGGGCTGCGCTTGGTCAGCGGAGAGACCTCCACAGGGTACATGGTGATGAAGGTGGGCTGGATCAGCTTCTCCTCCACCCGCTGGTCGAAGCAGGCATACAGAGCGTTGCCCCAGGTCTTTTCGGCGGCGTCCGCCAGCTCCACGCCCACGGCCCTGGCGGCGGCCACGGCCTCCGCGTCATCGGTGATGGCGCCGAAGTCAATGCCCACGTACTCCTTCACCGCGTCCACCATGGTCAGCCGGCGCCAGCCGGGGGTCAGGTCGATCTGCTCGCCCTGCCACTCCACCTGGTAGGTGCCCAGAATCTCCATGGCGGCGCCGGAGAGGATGCCCTCGGCGATGTCCATCATGCCGTGGAAATCGGTGTAGGCCTGATACAGCTCCACAGTGGTAAACTCGGGGTTGTGCTTGGGGTCCATGCCCTCGTTGCGGAAGATGCGGCCGATCTCATACACCCGGTCCATGCCGCCCACGATGAGCCGCTTCAGGGGCAGCTCCGTGGCGATGCGCATATACATGTCGATGTCCAGGGTGTTGTGGTGGGTGATGAAGGGCCGGGCGGCGGCGCCGCCGGCGATGGTGTTCAGCACCGGGGTCTCCACCTCGATATAGCCCATGTTGTCCAGGTAGTTCCGCATGAACTTGATGAACCGGGAGCGGATGACGAAGTTCCGCTTCACGTCCGGGTTCACCATCAGGTCCACATACCGCTGGCGGAACCGCAGCTCCTTGTCCTGCAGGCCGTGGAACTTCTCCGGCAGAGGCAGCAGGGACTTGCTCAGCAGCGTGATGTTCTTGGCCCGGACGCTCATCTCGCCCCGCTGGGTGCGGAACACCTCGCCGTCCACGCCCACGATGTCGCCGATGTCGAATTTCTTGAACTTCTTGTAGACCGCCTCGTCCATCTCGTCCTGGCGGGCGTAGAGCTGGATGCGGCCGTCCCGGTCCTGCAGGTCGCAGAAGCTGACCTTGCCCATGCCCCGCTTGCTCATCAGGCGGCCAGCCACCTTGACGGCCTGGCCCTCCATGGCGTCGAAATTGTCCTTGATCTGCTGGGAGGTGGTGTCCCAGTCAAAGCGGGTCTCCACAAAGGGGTCTTCCCCGGCAGCCTGCAGCGCGGCCAGCTTCTCCCGGCGGACCTTGGTCTGCTGGGACAGGTCCTGCTCCTGCTGGTTGTTGTTCTTCTGTTCAGCCATTGTTGCCGCTCCTTACCGTTCGATCTTGGCCACGATATAGTTCATGGCGCCTCTGGGGGCCTCCACCGTCACCTGCTGTCCCTCCTTGGCGCCGATGAGGGCCTTGCCGAAGGGGGATTCCTCGGAGATGATGCCGTTCATGGGATCGGCCTCCTGAGAGCCCACAATCTTGAAGGCGGGCAGCTCGTTGCCGCTGGTGTCCGTCACGGTGACGCGGCAGCCGATGGTCACCACGTTGCTGGGGGCGTTGGCCTCATCCACAATGACGGCGTGCTGCAGGACGTCCTCCAGTTCGGCAATGCGGGAATACAGCTTGCCCTGCTCGTTCTTCGCCTCATCGTACTCGCTGTTCTCGGACAGGTCGCCGAAGCCCCGGGCCACCTTGATCTGCTCCGCCACCTCGTCGCTGCGGGTGGTTTTCAAATAGTTCAGTTCCTCGTTCAGCTCGTCGAAACGAGATTGGCTCATTCTGAATTCTTTTTCCATTGCGGACCGTTCCTTTCCTGCTTTCACGGCATGGCAGCCGTTTCCGGCGGCTGCACATACCTATACTATTTTATACTGTGGTTCGTATTATAGAGTCTCCCTTCCGGAAAGTCAAGCATACGATTGGCAGGATTTCAGCCCCGCTCCTCCGCTTTCTCCGGCACCACCCGCAGCTGCCCCGCCCGCAGGGCCCCGGAGGCCCACAGCGCCCCCATCAGCTGGCGGCGGTCGCAGCCCTCCGGAAGAACGCCGTCCTCCTGGGGCAGAATCAGCCAGGGCGGCAGCGTCCCGCCGTCATACAGCTCCAGCACCGTCTGGTTCCGGAACAGCCCCGCCCGGGCGGCAAACAGCACCACCACCCCGGCCCGGTCCAGCTGCGCCGGCCCCTCCGCCTGGACAACCGGCGCGCCGTACTCCCGGCGCAGCTGGCGGCAGAAAGCCCCCTCCCGGTCCGGCGCGCTGAGCACCACATACCGGTTGCGGATGCACAGGGCCGTCACCGCCCGGCGCACCTCCGCCGTCAGCCGGTCGGCGCACACCGCCACCGGGACGCCCCGCGGATCCTCCCCCCGCCCCGCCATGGCCGCCTGCACCAGCTCCGCCGCCTGGGCCCGGTACAGCGGCAGCGGGTTTGCCGGCAGGACGCCCTCCGCCGCAAACTCCCCCACCCAGGCAAAATCCGCCGGAAACACCGCCCGGGTAATCCCCAGCCGCGCCAGCTGACGGGCCGTCCGGCGGCAGCGGCGCCGCTGCAGAAACGCCGGCCCGCCCTGCTTCAGCGGTGCCGCGCAGAAGCGCACCCGCAGCACCTCCGTCTCCCCCATCCGGGGCTTTTTCTCCTTTGTCCATTGAATCAGGGCAAACATCAAACAATCCCCTCCCGCTCCATGGTATGGAACGGGAGGGGAGATTATGTGGAATTCTGTCCGGATTTACCAGGCTTTCACGTAGCCGGTGAGATATTTCAGCGGGTCGATGCGGCTGCCGTTCTCCGTGATCTCAAAGTGGAGGTGGGGTCCGCTGGAAATACCGGTGGAGCCGGTGATGCCGATGACGTCACCCTGGTTGACATAAGTTCCCACCGACACCTTGCGGCTGCTCATGTGGGCATACAGCGTGGTGTTGCCGCTGCCGTGGGAGACAACCACGTACTCGCCGTAGGAGCTGGAACGCTGGGAGACGATGACCGTGCCGGCCTTGGCCGCATGCACCTCGGAGGTATAGCCCACGCCGCCGATGTCCACGCCCTTGTGGTTGGTGGAGGCGCCCTTGATTCCCGTGTTCCGGCCGCCGAAGGACGAGGTGATCCGGCGGCTGGTCACCGGCCAGATGTATCCGCCCAGGGCCGCCTGGGTGGTGCCGCCGTTCTGGGCGGCCTGCTGGGCCGCCAGCTCCCTGGACAGTTTCACGATCTTGGCCTGGATGGCCTCCTCCTCGGCGTCGATCTCCGCCAGGGTGCTCTTGTACTCGCTTTCGTTGCTCTGAATTTCCTTCACCAGGGCGTCCGCCTGGGACCGCTGCTGGTCCAGCTCCGACTTTCTGCTCTGCAGCGTCGCCTTCGCCGCCTCGGCGTCGGACTTCTGGCCCTCCAGCTGGGTCTGCTTGGCCTGAATCTCCGTCTGCAGCGTTTTCAGGTCGTCAATGACGCTCTGGTCCGACTGCATGATCTCCTGAATGAAGTCCAGCCGGCTCAGCAGGTCTGTAAAGCTGTTTGCCTTGAACAGCACGGACCAGTAACTGACGGTGCCCCGTTCCT
Organism: Dysosmobacter sp.; assembly: GCF_034093755.1. Taxonomy (GTDB): domain Bacteria; phylum Bacillota; class Clostridia; order Oscillospirales; family Oscillospiraceae; genus Oscillibacter. The sequence continues at coordinate 19,253 of NZ_JAXEBZ010000024.1, forward strand.
CCATGGCCCGGACCCGTTTGCAGAACAGCTCATACTGCTCCGCCTCCCGCTGCTCCGCCTCCGCCAGCTCCTCCTCCGTCTGGGTGATGAGGGCGGCATAGGTGGAAATCTGGGACTGGATGGTGCTGATCTGGGACTGCAGGTTGGCGGATTGCTGGTCCAGCAGGTTCTTCTTCTCCAGCGCGGCGGACTTGTCGTCCTTCAGGGCGTTCAGCTTGGACTGCAGCTCCTCCCGCTGCTTGGACAGGGTGGTCACGTCCCCCTTCAGGGCGTCGATATCCGCCTGGCTGACTGCCCGGGCCGCCGGAGCCGCCGGTCCCGTCAGCAGCAGCACCGCCGCCAGCAGCGCCATGGCGCAGCCCCGGAACAGCCGGTTCCGCAGATGTTGTACGCGTTTCATGGGTCTCCTCCTTACGCCAGCAGGAACTTGCGGATGGCAGACAGGCTGCCGCCCACGCCGATGAGGATACCGGCGCCGGCAAAGGCGCCTGCCACCGGCTTCCAGATGCTCTCAAAGGACACCAGCTTGATCAGCTGCAGCGTGTCATTGGTGGTGACGCCCCGGCAGATGGCCTCATACAGGCTCCACTGCAGCAAAAAGGCGATCACCGCGCCGAGAATGCCCATGAGAAAGCCCTCATACACAAAAGGCCAGCGGATGAAGCCGTTGGTGGCGCCCACCATCCGCATGATGGCGATTTCCTCCCGGCGGTCAAAGGTGGTGAGCTTGATGGTGTTGGACACGATGAACACCGACACCAGAAACAGCATGGCCACCAGCGCCAGACACACCACCGTGGCGATGTTCCGGATGGTGATGAAGCCGCCGGCAATCTCCTCGTAGACGTTGACGTCATCGATGCCCTCCACGGCCTTCACCTGCTTTCCGGTTTCGGACAGCCGGTGGAGGTCCGCGATGTGGATGGCGTAGCGGTCCCGGAAAATCTCCGGGTCCAGGTTCTGGAACATCTCCTCGTCGGGGTACTGCTCCTGGAAGGCCACGGTGGCCTCCTCCTTGCTGATGTAGGTAACGGAGGTGACGTTGGGAATGGCCTCCAGCTTCGACTGCAGGGCCTTGGCCTGCGGGGAGGTGTAGCTGTCATCCACGTAGGCCAGAATCTCGTTTTCGCTCTCCATGTTCTTCAGGTTCACGTCCGCGTTCACCGCCACCAGGGAAAAGGTGCCCATAATCAGCAGGCAGGCCGCGGTGACGCCGATAGCCGCGAAGGACCGGAAGCCGTGGCTGAACATGTTGGAGACGCCCTCATGGAGGAAATAGCCGAAATTGTGATTACCCATGGATATTCCCTCCCACATAGCCGCCGACCTGGTCGCTGATGATCTCGCCGTGGTCCAGCGTCACCACCCGCTTGGAGAAGCGGTTCACCAGGTCCTTCTCATGGGTCACCACCACCACGGTGGTACCCAGCTCGTTGATCCGCACCAGCAGGCTCATCAGCTCCAGGGACCGGTCCGGGTCCAAGTTGCCGGTGGGCTCGTCGGCGATGATGGTGCTGGGGTTGTTTACCAGCGCCCGGGCGATGGCCACCCGCTGCTGCTCGCCGCCGGACAGCTCGTCGGGATAGTGGTCCGCCTTGTCCGTCAGATCCACCAGACGCAGCACGTAGGGAATCCGCTCCCGGATCTCCCGGGGTTTGGCCCCCACGGCCCGCATGACAAATTCCAGATTGTCATACACCGTTTTCTTGGGGATCAGCCGGAAATCCTGGAAAATGACCCCCAGAGTCCGGCGCATCAGCGGCAGGTGCCTGCCGGAGATGCAGCTGACAGCGAATCCGTTGACCATGATCCGCCCCGCCGAGGGGATCACCTCGCCGGTCAGCAGCTTGATGAGTGTGGATTTTCCGGAGCCGGAGGGGCCCACCAGAAACACAAATTCGCCGTCCTGTATCTCCAGGGAAATGTTGCGGATGGCCTCTGTGCCATTCTCATACTCCATTTCCACGTCTATCAACCGAATCATTCGGACACCCCATTCTTTGCAAGTACAGTCAAAAAAGCGTGGTTTCTCAGCGCCGCGTTTTCCCGACAGGTCTACATAATTCCAGATTCTTTTTTATTATATCTGATTTTTTTCGCCAATGCAACACGAGTTTGCGGCAGTTCACAATTGTTTACGAAATGACGGTTCCCTCCCCCGCCGGACAGCAAAAAAAGAAGGCCCGGACGGGCCTTCTTTTATCCGGAAATCAGGAATCGATACCCCGGGAGGTCAGATACTTCTTAACCATCAGGGCCACCTTGAAGGTGATGGCGTCGTCGAACTCCCGCAGGTCCAGGCCGGTGAGCTTCTTGATCTTCTCCAGGCGGTAGACCAGGGTGTTGCGGTGGACAAACAGCTTTCGGGCAGTCTCGGACACATTCAGGTTGTTCTCAAAGAACTTGTGGATGGTGAACAGGGTCTCCTTGTCCAGGGCGTCGATGGGGTTCTTCTTGAACACCTCCTGTAGGAACATCTCGCAGAGGGTGGTGGGCAGCTGGTAGATCAGCCTGCCGATGCCCAGATTCTCGTAGTTGATGATATACTTCTCGGTGTCAAAGACCTTGCCCACTTCGATGGCAATCTGGGCCTCCTTGTAGGACTTGGCCAGATCCCGCAGGTGCATGGCCACCGTGCCGATGCCCACCACCACGGTGCTCTCCGCGCCGCTGCGCAGGGATTCCTCAATGGAGGCGGCAATGCGGTTCAGCTCCTTCAGGCCCGCGCCCTCGGACAGTTGGCGGATCAGCACCACGTCGCCCTCACCCACACTGAGGACAAAGTCATTCTGCCGGTCAGGGAACAGGGTCTGGATGGTGTCGGTGGGAACGGACTCCCCGCTCTTCAGGGAGCGGACCACAAACACGCCCCGGGCCACGTCCGCGGCCACCCGCAGCTCCTTGGCCCGCATGTAGATGTCGCCCAGCATGATGTTGTCGGAGATGATGTCCTTGATAAAGGAGCCCCGGTCATGCTTTTCCTCGTAATAGGTCTTTGCCGCGTTCAGCGCCACGGAGGCCAGAGAACAGACCGTTCTGCTGATCTCATTGTCGCCGAAGGCAAACGCCGCATAGTCAAACTGATTGCCCCAGCCATTCAGGGCTTTAAAGGTCTTTCCCTCGGAAGTCACCATGGCGCCGGCGGCATTGTTGATAGCAGGCACATGCTCCGCCCAGTGCTGCCCGATCATGGACAGTTCACTGCAGGCAATCACAACGCCCTCTCCGTCAATCACGCCAACCGTGCGATCCGTGTTCTCCTTGAGCTGCAGGACTACATTTTGAAAAATTCTCCCAGACATAGTCGGCCTCCTGACCCAGAAGTTCAAAAATCATTGTGCATTTTGTCAATGTCCATATTATATCGGGATTTTTGTGATATTGCAAGATATTTTTTCTTTTTTCACCAAAAAAAATGGGTTCTTTTTGTCTAACATTTGAAGTGCAGCCGGAAAAGCTCACCGCATTTCCAGGCCTTTCCACTCCTGCTCCGTCAGAAACCGAAATTCTCCCGGCTGCAGGCCGGAATCTAATGTCAAATTGCCCATCTGCACCCGCTTCAGATACTGCACCGGTTTTCCCCGGGCCGCCAGCATCCGCTTCACCTGGTGGAACTTCCCCTCCCGCAGGGTAACCAGGGCCTCGCTGCTGTCCCCGGCGGAGAGAATCTCCAGCTCCGCCGGCAGGCAGTGCAGTCCGTCGCCCAGCACCATCCCCTGGCGGAAGGCATGGCAGTCCTCCTCCGTCAGGCAGCCGGCCACCCGGGTGTAGTAGATCTTATCCACGTGGTATTTCGGCGACAGCAGGCGGTGGGCCGTCTCGCCGTCATCGGTCAGCAGAAGCAGCCCCTCTGTGTCCTTGTCCAGCCGCCCCACCGGAAACAGCCCGATGCGACGCAGCTCCGGCGGCAGCAGGTCCAGCACCGTGGTGCCCCGGCCGTCCTCCGTGGCGGACAGGACGCCTCCGGGCTTGTTCATCATCAGCCACGTCACCCGCCGGTAGCCCACTGGCTCCCCGTCCACAGTGAATTCCACCGCCTCCGGATCGTATTTCTCCTCCGGTGACGCCGCGGGCCGGCCGTCCGCCAGAACCCGCCCCTGCCGGACCAGCTGCTTTACCTCCCGCCGGGACCACTTGCCTGTGGAGGCCAGAATCTTGTCAAGACGTTCCATCGTCTCCTCCTCTTCTGTGCTGCCAATACCATATCATAATTTCGGCGGAAAGAAAATAGAAAGATACTGAGAGTCTGATTCATCATCCCTCAGGAAAGGAACGATGGGCCATGTTTGTCTTGACTGCGAAGCTGTCCCGGAAAAGGCTGTTTCTGGCCGGTGTGCTGGTGCTGTTTCTGGCGGCTGCCGCCGCCCTGATCTTCCATCTGTTCAGCGGTCTGCGGGACAGCGGCGACGCGCTTCCCCGCCTGTCCGACAACCAGCAGCGTCTGGAATACCTGGCATCCTACGGCTGGGAGGTGGAGGCCGAGCCGCTGGAGACCTTCCAGCTGCTGCTGGCAGACCCGCTGCCGGAGGAATACCTGGCCTACAACCAGCTGCAGCTGACCCAGGGCTTTGACCTGAACAGCTGCTGCGGCAAGCAGCTGACCCGCTACACCTACCGGATCACCAACTATCCGGGCAGGCCCACCGGCGTGCAGGTGAACCTCTACGTCTGCGAGGGGCTTCCGGCGGCCGGGGATGTGATCGCCTCCGGCGCCGGCGGCTTTCAGGCGGGGCTTGCCTTCCCGGAAACGGACCGTGCCGGCTGATGGAAGGCGGCGCGGCAGCACCATCCAAAGCGCAAAACAAGGACCGGTCTTTCGACCGGTCCTTGTTTGATGAAGTATGGATTACTCCTCGATGTCGATAACGACGCCGGAACCAACGGTACGGCCACCCTCACGGATAGCGAAACGCAGGCCCTTCTCGATAGCGATGGGGGTGATCAGCTCCACGTGCATATCGACGTTATCGCCGGGCATGCACATCTCAGTGCCCTCGGGCAGAGTGATGACGCCGGTCACGTCGGTAGTACGGAAATAGAACTGAGGACGATAGTTGTTGAAGAAGGGGGTGTGACGGCCGCCCTCGTCCTTGGACAGGACGTAGACCTGGCCAACGAACTTGGTGTGGGGATGAATGGAGCCGGGCTTAGCCAGAACCTGGCCGCGCTCGATGCCCTGACGGTCAACACCACGCAGCAGAGCGCCGATGTTATCGCCGGCCTCAGCGAAGTCCAGCAGCTTGTGGAACATCTCGATACCGGTAACAACGGTCTTCTTCTTTTCGTCGGTCAGACCAACGATCTCGACTTCCTCGGACAGCTTCAGCATACCACGCTCCACACGGCCGGTAGCAACGGTACCACGGCCGGAGATGGTGAACACGTCCTCGACGGGCATCAGGAAGGGCAGGGAGTCGTCGCGGGGAGGAGTGGGAATATAGGAGTCAACAGCGTCCATCAGCTCCTTGATGCAGGCATACTCAGGAGCGTTGGGATCGCTGGACTCGGAGATCAGAGCGTTCAGAGCGGAGCCCTTGATGACGGGGATGTCGTCGCCGGGGAACTCGTAGGTGCTCAGCAGCTCGCGGACTTCCATCTCCACCAGCTCCAGCAGCTCCTCGTCGTCCACCTGATCGCACTTGTTCAGGAACACAACGATGGCGGGCACGCCGACCTGACGGGCCAGCAGGATGTGCTCGCGGGTCTGAGCCATGGGGCCGTCGGTGGCGGCGATGACCAGGATAGCGCCGTCCATCTGGGCAGCACCGGTGATCATGTTCTTGATATAGTCGGCGTGGCCCGGGCAGTCAACGTGAGCATAGTGACGGTTGGCAGTCTCATACTCCACGTGAGCGGTGTTGATGGTGATGCCGCGCTCCTTTTCCTCGGGGGCCTTGTCGATGGCGTCATAGGCCTCGAACTGAGCCTGGCCCTGGTAGGACAGCCACTTGGTGATAGCGGCGGTCAGAGTGGTCTTGCCATGGTCGACGTGACCGATGGTGCCGATGTTAACATGGGGCTTGGTTCTTTCAAATTTCTGCTTAGCCATTTGAAAATCCTCCTGTCAAAATTTAAAATCCGATTTCGTGCAGTCCCTTACACAGTCATGCACATTTTACCGTAAATGCAACGGAAAATCAATACCCGAATTAGCCCTGATTCTTGGCGTGGCTCTCCACGATCTTGTCGCGGATGTTCTTGGGAATCTCCACATAGTGGCTGGGCTCCATGGTGTACTGGCCGCGGCCCTGGGTGTTGGAACGCAGGTCAGTGGCGTAGCCAAACATGTTGGCCAGAGGCACGAAGGCGTCGATCTGGGTGGCACCGGGACGGTTCTCCTGACCCTGGATCTGGCCGCGGCGGCTGTTCAGGTCGCCGATGACAGTGCCCACGTACTCGTCGGGGACGGTGACGCAGACCTTCATGATGGGCTCCTGCAGGGTGGGATCAGCCTTGCGCATGGCCTCCTTGAAGGCCATGGAGCCGGCGATCTTGAACGCCATTTCGGAGGAGTCCACCTCGTGGTAGGAGCCATCGAACAGGGTGACCTTCACGTCCACCACAGGGAAGCCGGCCACAACGCCGGAGTTCATGGCGCCCTGGATACCGGCGTCCACCGCAGGGATATACTCCTTGGGGATGGCGCCGCCCACAACGGCGTTGACAAACTCGTAGCCCTTGCCGGACTCGTTGGGCTCCACATGGATCTTGACATGGCCATACTGGCCCTTGCCGCCGGACTGGCGGGCATACTTGGTGTCCTGGTCCACAGCCTTCTTGATGGTCTCCTTGTAAGCCACCTGGGGAGCGCCCACGTTGGCCTCCACCTTGAACTCACGCAGCAGACGGTCGACGATGATCTCCAGGTGCAGCTCGCCCATGCCGGCGATGATGGTCTGGCCGGTTTCCTCGTCGGTCCAGGTCTTGAAGGTGGGGTCCTCCTCGGCCAGCTTCATCAGGGCGATGCCCATCTTCTCCTGACCGGCCTTGGTCTTGGGCTCGATGGCAACGCGGATCACGGGCTCGGGGAACTCCATGGACTCCAGAATGATGGGGGCCTTCTCATCGCACAGGGTATCGCCGGTGGTGGTGTTCTTCAGGCCCACGGCAGCGCCGATGTCGCCGGAATAGACCTCCTCCAGGTCCTCGCGGTGGTTGGCGTGCATCTGCAGGATACGGCCAATGCGCTCCTTCTGGTTCTTGGTGCTGTTCAGCACGGTGGAACCGGTGGTCAGGTGACCGGAATACACGCGGAAGAAGGACAGACGGCCCACATAGGGGTCGGTCATGATCTTGAAAGCCAGAGCGGAGAAGGGAGCGTTGTCGTCCACGGGACGCTCGTCCTCTTCCTCGGTCTTGGGATTGATACCCTTGACGGCGGGGATGTCCACCGGGGAGGGCATATAATCCACGATGGCGTCCAGCAGCTTCTGGACACCCTTGTTCTTGTAGGAAGTACCGCAGACAACGGGCACGGCCTCGTTGGCGATGGTGGCCTGACGCAGAGCGGTGCGGATCTTCTGAGTGGGGATCTCGTCACCGTTCAGGTACATCTCCATGATCTCCTCGTCGAACATGGAAACGGCATCCATCAGCTTCTCACGATACTCGTTGGCCAGATCCACCATGTCCTCGGGGATCTCCTCCACACGCATGTCCTTGCCCAGGTCATCGTAGTAGATGTCGGCCTTCATCTCGATCAGGTCGATGATGCCGCGGAAGGTCTCCTCGGCGCCGATGGGCAGCTGGATGGCCACAGCGTTGCACTTCAGACGCTCGTCGATCATGCGCAGAACGTTGAAGAAGTCAGCGCCCATGATGTCCATCTTGTTGACGTAGATCATGCGGGGGACCTTGTACTCGTCCGCCTGACGCCACACGGTCTCGGACTGGGGCTCCACGCCGCCCTTGGCGCACAGCACGGTCACGGAACCGTCCAGCACACGCAGGGAGCGCTCCACCTCGATGGTGAAGTCCACGTGGCCCGGGGTGTCGATGATGTTCAGACGGGTTTTGGGATACTGGTTGCTGGAACCGGACCAGAAACAGGTGGTGGCGGCGGAGGTGATGGTAATACCACGCTCCTGCTCCTGCGCCATCCAGTCCATGGTAGCGGTACCATCATGGGTCTCACCGATCTTATAGTTCACGCCGGTGTAGAACAGGATACGCTCGGTGGTCGTCGTCTTGCCTGCATCGATGTGAGCCATAATGCCGATATTTCTGGTATTTTCAAGAGATGTTTTTCTCGGCATACTGTTTCTCCTAACTTACCAGCGGAAATGCGCGAACGCCTTGTTGGCCTCGGCAGCCTTGTGAACTTCCTCGCGCTTCTTCACGGCAGCGCCGGTGTTGTTGGCGGCGTCCATGATCTCATTGGCCAGGCGCTCGGCCATGGTCCGCTCGCTGCGGGCGCGGGAGTAAGCGGTCAGCCAGCGCAGACCCAGGGTCTGACGGCGGGCAGGACGCACTTCCATGGGGACCTGATAGTTGGCGCCGCCCACACGGCGGGCCTTGACTTCCAGGCTGGGCATCACATTTTCCATAGCCTGGGTGAACACTTCCAGGGGATCCTTCTCGGTCTTCTCCTTGATCTGGTCGAACGCCGCGTAGACCACCTTCTGTGCCACGCCCTTCTTGCCGTCCAGCATCACGCTGTTGACCAGCTTGGTCACCAGCACAGAGCCGTATACGGGATCGGGCAGAACTTCTCTCTTGGGAACATTACCTCTTCTGGGCACTATGCTTCCCTCCTTCATAATATTTTATGATCTCATAGGTACTCAAAAGGCATATTGCAGCCTTCCGTAGAATGCCTGCCAAAGAGGTCCGTTCACGAAGTCCGTGAATCTATATAAAAACCTATTCGGCAAAGCTTTCAATTTGTTGTCCTTACTTGGACTTGGGCCGCTTGGCACCGTACTTGGAGCGGGACTGCATACGGCCGGACACGCCCTGGGCATCCAGAGTGCCGCGGATGATGTGGTAACGAACGCCGGGGAGGTCCTTGACACGGCCGCCGCGGATCATCACGACGGAGTGCTCCTGCAGGGAGTGGCCCACGCCGGGAATATAGGCGGTGACTTCGTAGCCGTTGGTCAGACGCACACGGGCGATCTTACGCAGAGCGGAGTTGGGCTTCTTGGGAGTCGCAGTTCTGACGGCGGTGCAGACGCCTCTCTTCTGGGGAGAAGGCAGGTCGGTCTCCTTGTTCTTCAGGGTGTTCAGACCAAACTGCATCGCGGGAGAGTTGGACTTGTAGGTTGCCTGCTGTCTGCCCTTGCGGACCAGCTGATTAAAAGTAGGCATATGGTTCTCCTTTCTTTCAGAATGTTCGGAAGCCGGGCAAAAGGCCCGATCTTCCTTTATTTTTTGCAGAATTCCTTGCGGATATTCTGAAAAAACCGGAAATCACTGACTTTTCAGGACCGCGGCCACCGCGGCGCCCACCGTGATGCGGCAGGCCTGGCCGATCTGGGCCATGGTAGCCTCCTCCCACACGGGGATACCCTGGGCGGCGCACGCCTGGCTGATGGGCTCCGTGATGGCGGGATCGGCATCCACCGCCAGAAACACCCTCGCGGCGCGCCCCTCCCGGATGGCCTTGCGGGACTGCTTCACGCCTACGACCCGGTTGGAAGAAGCAAGCTCCGTCAGCACTGAGGTCCCTCCTGAAACGCATAGCAAAATTCGCGGGAATCCACCCACGCAGTTGTTGATTATAGCATGGTCTTTTCGGTCCGTCAAGCACTTTTGCCCAATCTTTTTTCAAATTTTTAGTAATTTTCGCAAAATTTTTCAGGGCCGCTCCCCTGCCGTTTCCGCCCTCCGGCGGCGGCCCTTTTGCCGTCTGTTTTCCCGCCCGTCCTCTGGGGGACAGGGGATGAAAAGAGGCTGCCCTTGACAGGCAGCCTCTTTGTTGCGCTCAGATGCCGGGGATTATTCGTCAAACAGCACGGCGTCGCTCTCTCCGGCGGTCTCGGTGACAGCCGCGGGAACCAGCTCCTCCGCGAACTCCTTGTAGGCGGTGAGGCCGGTGCCTGCGGGAATCAGCTTGCCGATGATCACGTTCTCCTTCAGGCCCTCCAGGTGGTCCACCTTGCCCTTGATGGCAGCCTCGGTCAGGACCTTGGTGGTCTCCTGGAAGGAGGCGGCGGACAGGAAGGAGTCGGTGGCCAGGGAGGCCTTGGTGATGCCCATCAGCAGCTGGGTGCCCACAGCCTTGCGCAGCGGCTCGCCGTCCTCGCGGCGCTCGCCGGCGGCGTTGCGGCGCTCGATCTCCTCGTTGGCGTCGTCCAGCTCCAGAACATCCACCATGGAGCCGTCCAGCAGTTTGGTGTCGCCGGCGTCCTCCAGACGGACCTTGCGCATCATCTGACGCACAATGACCTCGATGTGCTTATCGTTGATATCCACGCCCTGCTGACGGTACACACGCAGGACTTCCTGAATCAGGTAGTTGTACACGGCGTCATTGCCGCGGATGCGCAGCACCTCGTGGGGGTTCAGGGCGCCGTAGGTCAGGGCCACGCCCTTCTCCACCGTCTCGCCGTCCTTCACCAGCAGACCGGTGTGGGGCACGGCGTAGGTGCGGGTATCGCCGTCGTCGGCGGTGATGACGATGTTCATGAGGCTCTTGCCGGTCTCCTCGAACTTCACCTTGCCGCCGATCTCCGCCAGCTGGGCCATTCTCTTGGGCTTGCGGGCCTCGAACAGCTCCTCCACTCGGGGAAGACCCTGGGTGATGTCGCCGCCGGCCAGACCGCCGGTGTGGAAGGTACGCATGGTCAGCTGGGTGCCGGGCTCGCCGATGGACTGGGCGGCGATGATGCCGACTGCCTCGCCGGGGCCAACGGGCTGGCGGGTGGCCAGGTTCATGCCGTAGCACTTGGCGCAGACGCCGCTGTGGGCCTTGCAGGTCAGAACGGTGCGGATCTCCAGCTCGGTGATGCCGGCGCCTTCGATCTTCTTCACCTCGGCCTCGCCGATCATCTGGGTGTTGGGCACCAGCACCTCGCCGGTGACGGGATCCAGCACGTCATTGACGGGATAGCGGCCGAAGATGCGGTCGGAGAACTTCTCAATGACCTGGCCGTTCTCGCTGATCTCCCGGACGGTGATGCCGTGGGTCACGCCGCAGTCCTGCTCCCGGATGATGACGTCCTGGGAGACGTCCACCATTCGGCGGGTCAGGTAACCGGAGTCGGCGGTACGCAGAGCGGTATCGGCCAGGCCCTTACGGGCGCCTCGGCTGGAGATGAAGTACTCCAGGGCGGTCAGGCCTTCGCGGTAGTTGGCCTTGATGGGGATTTCGATGGTGCGGCCGGCGGTGTTGGCGATCAGGCCGCGCATACCGGCCAGCTGACGGATCTGCTTCATGGAACCACGGGCGCCGGAGTCCGCCATCATATAGATGGGGTTGTAGCGGTCCAGGTTCTTCTGCAGGGCGTCGGACACGTCGTTGGTGGTCTTTTCCCACTCCTGAACCACCTGACGGTACCGCTCCTGGTTGGTCATGAAGCCCATCTTGTACTGGTTCTCGATGGCCAGGACCCGGTCCTCGGTCTTGTGGACCAGCTCGTACTTCTTGGGAGGCACGGTCATATCCGCGATGGACACGGTGATGGCGGCCTTGGTGGAGTACTTGTAGCCGGTGGCCTTGATGGCGTCCAGCACCTCGGCGGCCTCGGTGAAGCCGTGCTTGCGGATGGTCTTGTCGACGATCTGGCCCAGCTGCTTCTTGCCGCAGGTGAAGGTGATCTCGTAGTCAAAGGCGTGGGCGGGATCGCTGCGGTCCACGAAGCCCAGGTCCTGCAGGATGTTGTTGTTGAAGATGATGCGGCCGGGGGTGGTCTCCACGATGCGGGTAGGCTCGCCCTGGGCGTAAGGCACGCGCCGGCCGTCCTCCCCTACCCGGGTCTGACGGACGCCGATGGGGCAGTGGGGGCCGATGATGCCGTCGGCGTAGGCCATCATGGCCTCGTTCTCGCTCTCATAGTAGTGGGTGGGCTTGTAGGTGGCCTGCTTCTTCCCCTCCGCCTTGGCGGCGGCGTTGGCGGCCACGAACTCGTCGGCATCCACCAGGGACTGGCCGGACAGGCCGGTCTCGCCGGGATCGTCGCACCAGATGGTCTCGGCGCCCTTCTCCGCCTTGCCCATGCGGTCCATGGTCAGGTAGTAGGAGCCCAGCACCATGTCCTGGGTGGGCACGGTGACGGGGCCGCCGTCCTGGGGACGCAGCAGGTTGTTGGCGGAGAGCATCAGGATGCGGGCCTCAGCCTGGGCCTCGGCGGACAGGGGCACGTGAATGGCCATCTGGTCGCCGTCGAAGTCGGCGTTGAAGGCGGTGCAGTTCAGGGGGTGCAGCTTCAGGGCGCGGCCGTCCACCAGCACCGGCTCGAAGGCCTGAATGCCCAGACGGTGCAGGGTGGGAGCGCGGTTCAGCATGACGGGATGGTCCTTGATGATCACATCCAGGGCGTCCCACACGGCAGTCTCCTGCTTATCCACCATCTTCTTGGCAGACTTGATGTTGTTGGCGGTGCCGTCCTCCACCAGCTTCTTCATGATGAAGGGACGGAACAGCTCCACGGCCATCTCCTTGGGCACGCCGCACTGATAGATCTTCAGCTCGGGGCCGACCACGATAACGGAACGGCCGGAGTAGTCCACGCGCTTGCCCAGCAGGTTCTGGCGGAAACGGCCCTGCTTGCCCTTCAGCAGGTCGGACAGGGACTTCAGGGCGCGGTTGTTGGCGCCGGTGACGGCACGGCCGCGGCGGCCGTTATCGATGAGGGCGTCCACCGCCTCCTGGAGCATCCGCTTCTCGTTGCGGACGATGATGTCCGGGGCGTGGAGCTGAATCAGGCGCTTGAGGCGGTTGTTGCGGTTGATGACCCGGCGGTACAGGTCGTTCAGGTCAGAGGTGGCGAACCGGCCGCCGTCCAGCTGGACCATGGGCCGCAGCTCGGGGGGGATGACGGGCAGCACGTCAATGACCATCCACTCAGGGTTGTTGTGGGAGATGCGGAAGGCGTCCACCACCTCCAGGCGCTTGACGATGCGGGCCTTCTTCTGGCCGGAGGCCTCCTTCAGCTCGGCGTGGAGCTGGGCGGACAGGGTATCCAGGCCGTGGAAGGTCTCCAGCTCCGCCTCCAGGGCGCTCACCTTCTCCTCCAGGGCGTCCAGCTTCGCCTGCTCGCCCTCGGGCCAGGTGCCGCCCCGCTCATAGATGGCGGCGCGCTTGTCGTTCAGCTCCTTGCGCTGGCCGGCCAGTTCCTCCCGCTGCTCCAGCAGCTGGAGCTTGCGGGTGCTGTCCTCGGGGTTGAGGCCCACAACGGTCAGCAGCTTCTTCACGGCCTCGGCACCCATGCCGGCCTTGAAGTCCTCATCATACTTCTCCCGGTAGTCCCGGTACTCCTTCTCGGAGAGGATCTGGTTTTTCACCAGGGGGGTCTCGCCGGGATCGATGACGATATAGTTGGCAAAGTACAGCACCTTCTCCAGCACCCGGGGGCTGATGTCCAGCAGCAGGCCCATGCGGGAGGGGATGCCCTTGAAATACCAGATGTGGGAAACGGGGGTGGCCAGCTCAATGTGGCCCATGCGCTCGCGGCGCACCTTGGCACGGGTAACCTCCACGCCGCAGCGGTCGCAGATCTTGCCCTTGTAGCGGATCTTCTTGTACTTGCCGCAGTGGCACTCCCAGTCCTTGGTGGGTCCGAAGATGCGCTCGCAGAACAGACCGTCCCGCTCAGGCTTCAGCGTCCGGTAGTTGATGGTCTCCGGCTTCCTGACCTCGCCGTAAGACCACTCGCGGATCTGTTCCGGAGACGCCATGCCGATTTTGATCGCATCAAAAGCAATGTTGTTGCCGGTAGTATTATCAGTCATTTGGCTGTTTCCTCCTTACATGATTCAGAATCGCAGTTTCTTCGAGCGGCTCAATTCCGAATCACTCGTCGTCAAAATCCGCGTCGTCCAGACCCAGGTCAGCGCCGGCGTCCTCCGGGGCGTCCTCGATGTCGAAGCCGGACTCGGCAAAGTCGGCGTCATCCGCGAAGCTGCGGTGACGGTCGTCGTCGGCATCCATCCGGGCCAGGTTGAAGGTATCCATGGCGTCCTCGTCCTCTTTCAACTCGATGGTGTTGCCCTCGGCGTCCAGCACCTGGATGTCCAGGCACAGGGACTGCAGCTCCTTCACCAGCACCTTGAAGGACTCGGGCACGCCGGGCTGCGGCACGTTGTGGCCCTTGACGATGGACTCGTAGGTGCGGACACGGCCCGTCACATCGTCGGACTTGACGGTCAGGATCTCCTGCAGGGTGTAAGCGGCGCCGTAAGCCTCCAGGGCCCAGACTTCCATCTCGCCGAAGCGCTGGCCGCCGAACTGGGCCTTGCCGCCCAGAGGCTGCTGGGTAACCAGGGAGTAGGGGCCGGTGGAACGGGCGTGGATCTTATCATCCACCAGGTGATGCAGCTTCAGGAAGTACACATAGCCAACGGTGACCTTGTTGTCAAAGGGTTCGCCGGTGCGGCCGTCGTACAGCACGCTCTTGCCCTCGGGGTCCAGGCCCGCCAGACGCAGCGCGCCCTGAATATCCTCTTCGTAGGAGGCGCCGTCGAAGATGGGGGTGGCCACCTTCCAGCCCAGCTTCTGGGCGGCGTAGCCCAGGTGGACCTCCAGCACCTGACCGATGTTCATACGGGAAGGTACGCCCAGGGGGTTGAGTACGATATCCAGCGGGGTGCCATCGGGCAGGAAAGGCATGTCCTCCTCGCGTAGAATGCGG
>NZ_JAXEBZ010000025.1:0-7832 GCF_034093755.1 Dysosmobacter sp.
GAACTCTTTGAGGATTTTCTGGACGCTGTCTACGCAGCCTGACGGCTGCGGCAACCTCGCTCACGGATAGATCCTGCGGCTCCATCCGTGAGCAAGGTTTTTACCACGGGGTGTCCAACTTGTTATTGCAATTTGCGTAAAAATTTTTTGCCTATTTACAGAAAAATACGGATCGGGTACAATGAGAATGCATTTTTGTGGAAATTTGTTGGCGGGAGGAGAACAGATGAGGCTTTTGACGCTGGCGTTTTCCGCTCCGCCCACCCCGGAGGAGGAGCGGCTGCTGCGGCGGCTGCTGGCGCCGGGGGTTTCGCCCCGGCAGCCGGAGTCGCTGTACGCCTGGGCGCTGCTGGGTCTGGCGCTGGAGGGGAACCTTCCGGCAGCGGCCCGGGAGCCGTCGGGAAAACCGTACTTCCCGGATGCGCCGGGGCTTTGCTTCAGCCTGAGCCACACCCGTGGTGCCGTGCTGGCGGCGCTGTCGGACCGGCCGGTGGGAGCGGACCTGGAGCTGGTGCGGCCCGCGCCGCCCCGGCTGGCCCGCCGGTTCGGCCTGGAGGGGGAGTACTTTTTCCGCAGCTGGGTGCGGCGGGAGGCCCGGGGCAAGCGCACCGGAGCAGGCATCACGGCGCAGCTGCAGGCGGAGACGGCCATGGAACCGGGGGAGCGGTTCAGTTATGTGGAGACATTTCCCGGCTACGCGGCCGGGGTGTCCGCCATGGAGGAGATTCCGGAGAGGGCGGAACGCTGCTCCCTGGCGGCGCTGCTGCAGGCGGCGGAACAGCGGTAACAGAACAAGAGGGAATAAAAGGAGAAGAGAGACATGACAAACAAGGGAAACTGGCGGGCGCTGCTGCCCATCGGGGTATTTCTGGTGCTGTACATCGGCAGCGGCGTGGCACTGGGCAGCTTTTACGCCATGCCCACCATCTTTGTATTTCTCATCGCGCTGATGGTGGCTTTTGTACAGAACCCCGGACTGAATTTCAATGAGAAGATGCACGTGGCCGCCCGGGGACTGGCGGATGACAACATCGTTACCATGTGCCTGATTTTCCTGGTGGCGGGCATGTTTTCCGGCACGGTGAAGGCCGCCGGCGGCGCGGATTCCACGGTGTATCTGCTGCTGTCGCTGGTGCCGGCCCGGCTGGCGGTGTGCGGCATGTTCCTCATCGCCTGCTTCATCTCCGTGTCCATGGGCACCTCCGTGGGCACCATTGCTGCCCTGGCGCCCATCGCGGCGGGCATCAGCCGCTCCACCGGCTTCTCCCTGCCCATGTGCGCGGCGGCGGTGATCTGCGGCGCCATGTTCGGCGACAACCTGTCCATGATCTCCGACACCACCATCGCGGCGGTGCGGACACAGGGCTGCGAGATGAAGGACAAGTTCCGCATGAACTTCCTCATCGTCCTGCCGGCGGCCGTTGTGACCTTCCTGCTGTTTCTGGTCATCACGCCCCGGATGGACGCGGCCATCGCCATGGAGTCCTTCCGGGCCGTCCGGGTGGTTCCTTACGTGGTGGTGCTGGTGGGGGCGCTGCTGGGGTTCAACGTGTTCGGCGTCCTCATCGTGGGCACGGTGCTGTCGGCGCTGGTGGGTGTCGCCACCGGCGTGTCTCCGACGGAGCTGCTGGCGGGCCTGGGGGACGGCATCACCGGCATGTATGACATTACGGTGATCTCCATTGTGGTGGCCTGCATCAGCGCTCTCATCCGGGAGTACGGCGGCATCGACGCCATTCTGTCCTTCGCCCGGAAACACATCCGGAGCCGGAAGGGCGCCCAGCTGGGAATTGCAGCCCTGGTGGCGGCGGTGGACGTGGCCACGGCCAACAACACGGTGGCCATCATCCTCACCGGCTCCATCGCCAGGGACATCAGCACCGAGTACGGCGTGGACCCCCGGCGCACCGCGTCGCTGCTGGACATTTTCGCCTCGGTGGTGCAGGGTATCCTGCCCTACGGCGCCCAGCTGCTGTACGCCGTGTCCGGCGCGGGACTGGCGGCGGCGGGCATGTCCGCTGTGGACTTCCTGCCCTACCTGTTCTACCCCTACCTGATGGCGGTGTGCGCCGTGGGCTTCATCCTGTTCATCGGCGACCGGAAGCAGTGAAAAAAGGCCCCGCCTTCCCCTGGGAAGGCGGGGCTTCAGGCTGTCGAAAAAGTCCAGAGAACTTTTCGACAGCCTGAACAATGCCTCGCTTTTTGCCTGCCGTGCAGGCCAAAAAGCTGCCGCTATGCGGCGCAAACGCTTGCTGCGCAAGCTTTTTGCAGGCATTCGATTCCACACGAGAGGACTCCCGGGCACCGTTGCGGCAATACGATCCCCGGCCCCGCCGGGGCCGCTGATCGTGCCGCATCCTCGAAAGCGGTTCGCTTTCTCCGCCACTGGCGGCGCTTCACCGCTTTCCCCCTCGTACTCCCCCTGCAAAACAACCTCTTTTATCCCCAAACGGAGGTTCTTTGCAAGCTGAAGGCCCGCTTTCCCTTGGGAAGGCGGGCCTTTTTGTCGTTTCCGGCGGGAACCGGGGGAAGCCGGCGTCAATCCTGCCTGTCCGGCCCGGCGGCGCGGCTCATGGAGTTGGCCGCGCGGAGGCTGTAGCTTCCCTCAATGAAAACCAGCAGGATCCATCCGGTGGCTACGGAGGCGCAGATTCCCCGGATTCCAAACAGAGGCACCAGGAAATAGGACAGAATGACCCGCAGCACCACCTGGAGAATGGATGCCAGCATGGTGAGCCGCAGCCGGCCGATTCCCCGGAAGAAGCCCTGAATCGCCTCGCCCAGGTAGGCGAACAGATACAGGTAGGCCATGGTGCCGGTGTACTGCACGCCGGCGGCGATGATGGAGGGGCTGTCGGAAAACAGGTGAATCAGCCGGGGGGCCAGGAAGTGAACCGGCGTGCTCATGACGGCCACCAGGGCGGCCTCGACGCAAAGGCCGGTGAGGAAAAACCGGCGCACCCGCTGAAGGTTGCCCCGGCCCAGGTTCTGGGACAGGCCCACCACCATGGCGGCGCTGATGCCCTGGGAGAAGCAGAAGAGGAACTGCTCCACCCGCATGCCCATGTTATAGCCGGTGAGGGACGCGTCCCCCAGAGGGGTGAGCATGCCCTGCACGAGAAACCGGCCGATCATCACCACCGCCTGCTGCAGCGCCGCCGCCCAGGCATACCCCAGAATCATCTTTCCCAGAGTGGGGTCCGGGCGCAGGTCCTGCCGCGTCAGGCGCAGGGCGGGACACCGCTTTTCCGTGTACAGCACCAGCCAGACGGTGGAGAACACCTGGCAGAACACCGTGGAGCAGGCGACGCCCCGGATGCCGAAACGGAACACGCCGCACAGCAGCACGTCCAGCCCCGCGTGGAGGGTGGAGGAGACCAGCAGCACCACAAAGGGCGTCCGGGAGTCGCCCCAGGAGCGCAGCACCGCGGCGAAATAATTGTAGAGGAAGCAGAACACCAGCCCGCCGAGGATGATGTACAGATAGTGCATGGCCTGGTCCACCGTCTCCGGAGAGGAACCCTGGGCCAGCAGCACCGGCCTGGCGGACAGCAGACCCGCCAGCGCCAGCAGCAGCGTGATGCCCACGCCGCCAGTGAGGGCGGTGGCGTGGACCCGTCTGAGCCGGTCCCACTGTCCGGCGCCGCAGAGCTGGCCCACCAGAACGCTGACGCCGATGCTTCCGCCCAGCAGCAGCGCGTAGAGAATGTCCATCATGGGGGAGGCGATGCTGATGCCCCCCAGGGGCACGTCCCCCAGGAATTTTCCCACCACAATGGCGTCCACAATGTTGTACAGCTGCTGGAAGATATTGCCCAGAATGACCGGCAGGGCGAAGGACAGCAGCGTGGGCGCCACCGGGCCGTTCAGCAGCGCCTCGCTCCTGTTGGCCTGCCGGCTTGAAACGTTTGTTTTCATGGCCGTCCGGCACTCCGGCTCAAAGCTCCACCACCGTGACGCTGTGTCCGGTGCGGGGCAGGAACTTCTCCAGCAGGTCGGCGGTTTTCAGCTTCAGGGTGCTGGTGCAGATGCAGGGATGGCAGGTGAAACAGGCCTGCTCATAAATCTCCCGGTCCATCAGCAGCTGCACCTGGTGCTCCGTGTCATTCATCAGCCCTAGAATGGTGGCGGAGCCGGGGGTGCAGTGCAGCAGCTCCCACAGCTGCTCCTCCGGCGCGAAGGACAGCCGGGCGGAGTTGATCTGTTTGCTCAGGTCCTTGGTGTGGAAGGGCTTGTCCGGCGCCATGGCCAGCAGATAGAATTTCGTTTTCTGCCGGTTGCACAGAAACAGGTTCTTACATACCGGCAGGCCCAGCGCCGCCCCCACGGCAGCGCATTTTTCCATGGTGTCCGCCGGCTCGCTGGAGACCCGGTCATAACCGATGCCCAGCTCCTCCAGCAGGCCGAAGGCCGCCGCCTCCTGGGGCAGCAGCTCCCCGTCGGGACGGGTGTTGTGACAGATGGGAGAGATTTCCATACCCCTCACGCCCTTTCCAGCAGTTTTTCACCGGCCCGGTAGATGTCGCCGGCGCCTACGGTGAGAATCAGGTCGCCGGGCCGGGCCAGCCGGGCCAGCTCCTCCGTCACCTTGTCCAGGGTGGAGCAGTAGACGGAGCCGGGGATGTTGCGGCACAGGTCGGCGGAGGAGATGCCGGTGGTGTTGCTCTCCCGGGCGGCGTAGATCTCCGCCAGCACCGCCACGTCGGGGGTTTTCAGCTCCTCCACAAACCGGTCAAAGAAGCTGATGGTCCGGGAGTAGGTGTGGGGCTGGAAGGCCACGATGAGCCGCCGGTAGCCCAGACCCTTCACGGATTCCAGCAGGGCGTGAAGCTCGTCGGGGTGGTGGGCGTAGTCGTCGTAGATGTCGGCGCCGTGATAGGTGCCCTTCCGCTCAAAGCGGCGGGCGGCGCCGGTGAAGCCGGCCAGGCCCTCCTCCACGGCGCTGCCGGGCAGGCCCAGCAGGTAAGCGGCGGAGGCGGCGGCCAGGGCGTTGAGAATGTTGTGGCGGCCATGGACGCGCAGCGTCACGTGGGCGTAGCGCTCGCCCCGGACCATCACGTCAAACACAGGGCAGCCCTCCGCCTCGGCGATGTGGGCGGCGGTGCAGTCGGCGGGGTGATCCAGACCGAAGGTGAACACCGGGTGGGCCAGCCCCTCCAGGGACTCCATGGCGCCCTGGTCATCGGCGTTGGCGATGACGTGGCCGGCGGGGGGAACCAGCTCCGCGAACCGGTGGAAGGAGTGCTCGATGTCCGCCAGGTCCTTGAAAAAGTCCAGGTGGTCGGCCTCCACGTTCAGAATCACCGCTACGGTGGGGAAGAAGCTGAGGAAGCTGTTGCAGTACTCGCAGGATTCCAGAATGATGGTGTCGCCCTTGCCCACCCGGTAGCCGGAGTGGATCAGGGGCAGGGTGCCGCCGATCATGACGGTGGGGTCCTGCCGGGCAGCCATGAAAATGTGGGTGCACATGGAGGTGGTGGTGGTTTTTCCGTGGGTGCCGGAGACGCACAGGGCATTGGGGTAGCCGCGCATGATGGCGCCCCAGGCCTGGGCCCGCTCGTAGACAGGGATGCCCCGGGCCACGGCGCCGGCGATCTCCGGATTGCTGTCATGGACGGCGGCGGTGCGGACCACGAAGTCGCAGTCCCCCAGATTGTCGGCGTTGTGGCCCACCGTCACGGGAATGCCCAGCTGCCGCAGCCGGAGGACGGACTCGCTCTCGGTCATGTCGGACCCCTGTACCTCCAGGCCCATGCCGTGGAGCACCTCCGCCAGGGGGCACATGGACACGCCGCCGATGCCCACAAGGTGGGCGCGCTTGCCGGGACGGATATATTCGCTGATGGGATTGGGATTGTTCATCATATCAGATCTGCTCCTTCTGGCGGCAAAGCCGCCGATTGCAAACACATGGTTTTCTATTGTATAATCAGGAATAGGGCAAAGTGCCTTTCAGAGAATCATAGCCGCTTTGGTGACAGAATATCACAAATGCGGCAATTATTATAGTATACCCTCAGCGGAAATGCAACGGGGAGGCGAGGTTTTGTACCAGATTCCGGAGGACGTGATGGAAGTCCTGACAAAACTGAGAAGCGCGGGCCGGGAGGCGTACTGCGTGGGCGGCTGCGTCCGGGACCTGCTGCTGGGCCGGAGGCCGGGGGACTGGGACGTCACCACCTCCGCCCTGCCGGAGGAGACCATGGCGCTGTTCGGGGACCGGGCAGTCCCCACCGGGCTGCGCCACGGCACCGTCACCGTCCGGACGGAGCAGCGGCCGGTGGAGATCACCACCTACCGCTGTGACGGGGTCTATGCCGACCACCGCCACCCGGAGCAGGTGACCTTCACCCGCTCCCTGGAGGAGGACCTGCGCCGCCGGGACTTCACCGTCAACGCCATGGCCCTGTCGGAGACGGGAGAGGTCCGGGACCCCTTCGGGGGCCGGGAAGACCTAGAAGGGAAGATGCTGCGGTGCGTGGGGGACCCGGACCGGCGGTTCGACGAGGACGCGCTGCGGATGCTGCGGGGGCTGCGGTTCGCGGCGGTGCTGGACTTTGCCGTCCATCCGGCCACGGCCGACAGCATCCGCCGGAATGCCACTTTATTAAAAGAGGTGGCAGCGGAGCGGATCCGGGTGGAGCTGGAAAAGCTGCTGGTGGGCCCCGGGGCGGCCCGGGTGCTGCGGCAGTTTCCGGAGGTGGTGGGCGTGTTCCTGCCGGAGGTGCTGCCCGCCGTGGGCTTTGACCAGCGGAATCCCCACCACTGCTATGACGTCTGGGAGCATACCCTCCACAGCGTGGAGGCCGCGCCGCCGGTCGTGGTGCTGCGGATGACCATGCTGCTCCACGATCTGGGAAAGCCTGCCTGTTTTACGGTGGATGAGGCGGGAGTGGGCCACTTTTACGGCCACCACACCGTCAGCCGCCGGATGGCGGAGACCATTCTGGACCGCCTGCGGTTCGACCATGACCGGAAGCAGACCATTGTGACGCTGGTGGACCATCACGACCGGCTGCTCCCGCCGGAGGAAAAAACGCTGCGCCGGGCGCTGCGGAAGTTCGGGGAGAGGGACCTGCGGCGGCTGCTGGCGGTGAAGCGGGCGGACAATCTGGCCCAGGCTCCCGCCTGGCGGCACCGGCTGCAGGAACTGGACGCGGCGGAAGCCCTGCTGGAGGACCTGCTGCGGCAGGAAGCCTGCTTTTCCCTGAAGCAGCTGGCGGTAAACGGCCGCGACCTGCTGGCGCTTGGCCTGCGGGGACCTGCGGTGGGCCGCGGGCTGGAGCGGCTGCTGGACGCCGTGGTGGACGGGACCCTGGAAAACCAACCGGAAGTCCTTCTGGAGGCGGTAAAGGAGTGGAAGAACGGGCCGCGGGAAGACGCAGTCGGTAAAATTGACGAAAAGCCCCTGTAAAATGGAAGATTATAATAAGTATAGCTAATGCCTGATATCTGTAATATTACTGATAAGGGGCCAAAATCGCCAGTTAATGGAAAAAATAAAAAGGCTGTCGAAATAGTGCACAAACCGGGAAAATGGGTGTTGACTTTTGAGAGAAGGTTTGGTATCCTAACGAAGTCGTCGCGAGAGACACGGAAAACCAACGGGTTGAGACAAAAAAGCCGATGAAACCTGTTGACAAGACGAGCTTCTTGTGATAACATCAAAAAGTTGCTGAACGGCGGCGAATCGGTCGAAAGTCCGGTGAAGAACCTGAAAAAAGTTCTTGACAAGGGCGGGCCGATGTGCTAAAATCAGTAACGTTCCGCCGAGAACGGCGTGTACCTTGTAAATTAAACAACGTAACGAAATGAAAGCACCAGACGGAGAT
>NZ_JAXEBZ010000026.1:0-41891 GCF_034093755.1 Dysosmobacter sp.
CTCCGCCTTGGGGGCGGCGGGAGCGAAGGGCGCCGCCTCCGCCTTGGGGGCGGCGGGAGCGAAGGGCACGGCCTCCGCCTTGGGGGCGGCGGGAGCGAAGGGCACCGCTTCCGCCTTGGGGGCGGCGGGAGCAAAGGGCACCGTCTCCGCCGCGGGTGCGGCAGGAGCAGGCTCGGCCGCGGCGGGCTTTGCCAGCGGGGAGCCGCAGGTCATGCAGAAACGGGAGTCAGCGTCATTTAACGTGCTGCACTTGGGGCAGGGAATCTTCTCGCCGGCTGCGACGGCGTTGATAAAATTAGCTCTCATTTTCGCGTCCATCATCCATTCTCCTTACACTTTAATGCGCCGGTTGGAATCAGCCAGCTTCCGCACGTACTGGTCCGGCGAAATCTGATCCAGGAAATCCACGACTTTCTGGCTTTCGCCGTCCTTGGCGGCGAATTCCGCCCGGAAGTCCACCACTTCGGCCAGCGTCGCGCGGATGATCTCCAGACCGCTCTTCAGCCGCTCTGCGAATTTCTTCTCAATGTTCTGGCGATTGACCTCGATCTTCTTTTTCTTGGAGAAGTGGTTGATGACCATGCCGGCACCGGCGATGGCAGCGATGAGGCCCATAAACAGGCTTCCGGTGACCAGCATACCCAGGCCGAGGCAGGCGATGCCGCCGCCGCCGTAGAGGCAGAACTTGTCGAACCCGCTGAGCACACACTGGGCCAGGGCCTTCTGCTTCTCCGCCTCAATGAGGCCGCTGTACTGCTGCAGCAGCGCGTCCTCGTTCTGACCGTCCGTGGTTTTGGCGTTCAGGAGATCCACATTGATTTCGATTTCGTTGGGAATCTTCATCCGGTTCTGGGCGGTGATGTCGTTATAGGCGTTGGTCACCCAATCCTTGGACAGGGCGATGGCGAATTTCTGGGTGGAGACGCTGGCGTGAGCGCTTTCGGGCTTCATGGCCGCGTCCGTCAGCAGCTGGGTGAAATCCTTGTGGGTTTCAAAGGCGGATTTCTCAATGGCCATGTTCTGGCGCGCCCGCTTCTCGTCGCCGCCGAAATCCACAACGAACTGCTCGAATTTCTCCTGCTTCCGCAGCTCCAGCTCTTCCTCGTCAAAGTCGGTGACCAGGCTGGTCAGAATGTCATCCAGCTGCTCTTTCAGCGTGGCGGTGCTGGCTTCCTGGGCAAAGATATTGGTGAAATAGGACAGGATCTCCGCGTGCAGGTTGGCGCCCTCCAGAATGTCCTCCAGCACCGGCCAGGTGCGGCTGTACTTTTTCAGATAGACGTAGGAGGCCGTGTCGATGGGCTTGCGCTTCAGGTTGATGGCCTCGGACCACTGGGTGGTCTGCTGCTCCACAAAACCGGGCTTGTCGGCCAGGTGCTCCAGCCACTCCGTCATCTGGCGGGAGATGACGCCCTCGGAGTCGGCGCCCAGCAGACCGCTGGCGTAGGCGTCCAGAATGATGACGGCCTTGTGGTCCAGATTCTCCTCGTCCTGATTGGCCAGGTAGCGCTGGGTCCATTTCAGGCAGGCGGCCTTTCTGTCCGCGCGGCGGCAGATCAGGGCGAAGAACAGGGAGGTCTTCTCGTCGCTGCGCTTGATGCCTTCCCGGAGCGCGGTTTCCGCCAGTTCGGGCTGATCGTTGATCCATGCGGCCAGGGCCACCAGGCAGGGGGCCAGCCAGTAGTTGGGGGTGGAGATCATCAGCTCCTCCGTGGCGTTGCTGATGGTTTCCTTCTTGACGATGCCCAGGTCATCCGCCTGCAGGATACCCGTGGTGGTCCGGCGCACGATGTCATAGTGGCCGTACTTCTTTTCAATCTCCTGGCGGATCTTCACCAGACGGGTCTCGGCCTGCACCAGACGATTCTCACGCTGCTGCATGTCGACAAACTCGTGGAACTCCTTTGCAAGGGCGCCCACTTCGTCATAAACCACCTGAACATTGCTGTTCACGGTGCCCACGCCGGTGTCAATGGACTGCAGATCCTTGTGGATCGCTCCCAGATTGTTTTCAATGGTTTTCAGATCGGCCTGCTGAATCACTCTCTCAGACATGTTTCTCTCCCTCGCTTTTGTGTAGTTCTTTCAGATAATCGGCAATGTACTTTTGCCGCTGACCTGCGTTCAGTTGGGGCTGCCGCTCCAGAATGCAGCCGAGGATGCACCGGCGCGCGCAGTCATTTCCCTGGTGGAGGGCCCGGACCGGCCCGGCGTTCAGAAACGCCATCAGCTCCGCCGGACGGTACTGGTGGGCCGCCCACTTTGCCAGCACCTGGTCCACGGCGAGACCGGTATCCACAAAGGCCTTGACAGCCGCATAGTGCCGGCACCGGTTTTCGCAGTAAGCACAGCCCGCGTGGTTGCTGACAACCTGGTCGTATCCGTCGGCAATCCGCTGGACCTTCTGGCGGGCTTCAAGGATGACTTCTCCGCGGCTTTTTTCGTAATAGGAGGTCACCAGGGGGAATTTGACGCACTTGGGCTTGCTGTCCCCCTCGGAGTAGACCGCGGCGTATCCCCGCCGCAGGGAACTGAGATACCCGATCTGATCGTCATTCATGTTCATGGCGCGGCCCATGGTCTCCCGGTCCTCCAGGGCCACGGTGCGGTGGACGATTTTCAGATTGGTGTTCTTGATGGAGTCCGGGGCGATTTTGGTGGGGATCTGGTCGGCGATCATGATTCCCTGGCCGAAGGTGCGGATTTCCGCCAGCAGATTGCAGAAAAACTCTACGGACTTGGCCCGCGTGTTTCCGCCCTCGCCGCCCTCCGGCACGTTTTTCAGCAGCCGGTGCGCCTCCTCCACCATCAGCACGTGGGACAGCTTTTTGGCGCCTTTGGTCATCAGGGATTTCCGGTATTCGTACAGCTGCACCAGAAGGATGCCGATGACGAAGGATTTCGTTTCATCGTCGCCCAGGTCCTCCAGCTCCATGACAACAGGGCGCGACAGCAGCTCGCCGATGGGTACGGAACGCGGCGTGTTCAGCATGGCGCCCTTTCCGCCGATCATCAGGGAATAGATCCGGGCCTGGAGGGCGGCTTTCATGTTGGATTCCACTTCCTGGTGGTATCCCATGCTGTCCACGATCACGTCCACCTTGTTGTACAGGTCGGACAGGGTGGGGTACTCCGTCAGGCCGTACCGGTTCCGGTTTTCCACAATATCCCAGCCGCGGTCGGTGTAGATTTCATAGACGCACTTTTCAAGGATGTGGGGCAGCGGCGGGAACAGGTCGAACGCCGCCTTGAAGGTGGACAGGAGATAGTCAATGTGGGTCTGCAGGGAAATGCCGGGGTTGGTCTCGAAGGGGTTGATCCGGTAGCGGACCGCCGTGCGGGGGTCCTCGGCGCCGAGGGTGAACACCAGAATATCCTCAAAGCCCTTCAGGTTCCGCAGCTCCCAGTACTCCCGCTTGGCGGATTCAATCACCAGGAACGGAACCCGGTCCTTCGGGTCCGGCGTGTTCCACAGCGTGTTCAGAAGGGACTTGGAGGTGTTGGTTTTGCCGCCGCCGGTGATGCCGATGATCAGAGCGTGACGGGTGAGGTCGTCCTTTTCCATAAGGTACTGGTTGTTGGCGTCCTGGGACTGCTTTCTTCCGGCGGTGCAGATGTCCCCGATGACCAGCGGCTCGCGGAGGGTTCCTCTGGTGCGGTTGGAAACGTCAAACTCCACGTAGTCATCGATGTAGAAGCCGGGAAACTCCTTGGTGGGCAGCTGGCACAGCGCTGCCAGCTGGTCGCTGCTCAGCAGCGTCTGGAATTTATAGATGTAGAGGGAGATCTCCTGGCTGACGCCCTCGCGTCTCCAGCGCCCCAGCGGATGCAGGTCCAGCCGGTCGGACAGGTCCGCCATCATATAGGTGTTGACGATGACCTCCCGGATCCGGTTGTATTCAATGACCCGGAAGGGCTCCGGCCGGGAATCCGCGCCGGAGAAGCTGGCCTTGATAATGTTGCCCAGCTTCCTGGCGTCCAGCTGGTTGCCGGCGGCGTAGTAGCCGCTGACACGCCACATGCCTCTGGCCGCGCCCTGCTTCAGGCTCTTTTCCAGAATCTCCAGGTTCTCAAAGTAATCCTTGCTGTAAAAATCCTGGTGCTGGGCCTGCAGGTTGCCCTGGGCGCCGCCGGAAACCGTGCGGTTGATCAGGCCGTAGACGGTCTCCATTTCCTCCAGGAGCCTCTCGTGTCCGAAGGTGACCGCAATGCTGCTGATTCCGGAGGCCAGGATGACGTAGGTGAAATCCCGGCCGGCCATCCCACGGCAGATGTTTTCAATCTGAAATCCCTTTTTCTCGGCGCTGATCTTATCGGTGGGAATGCCGGTGAAGATGCCGCCGTAGGCGGCCGCGCAGGTGCGCAGGGGATTGTCCGGGACATACTCCATGTCCACGCCGGGATACGATGCCTCGTAGGAGGATTTCAGACTGTCCAGCAGCACCTTCAGGGTGCCGATGTAAATCTGAATGCCGTCTTTGCTGCCGCTGATGACATACGCGAAGGGAACGCCGTGGCGCACGCAGCTGTTGAGGATGTCTCCGGTCAGCTGGCTGGCGTCCAGGTCCGGCTCATGCTCCCAGAAGCGGGTGCAGCCGGCGATGCGGCAGAAGGACATGTTGCGGCACTCTTCGTATCCGTTTGACAGGAAATTTCCATTGGGGATCAGGTCCAGTTCTTTGCGGCAGACAGCGTAGTTCTTTTCGGCTGATGTGTAGACAGTCATCTCTCGTGTCCTCCCGGGCAGTCCGCCCCTTTACAGCTTCCGGAACAGGGTGAATATGGCGCCGAACAGAACACTCAGCACCTTCAGAACGGCGGGGAGATTTGTCAGGCAGAGAAGCAGAATGACGGCCCACATCACTCCCAGGGGGCCCAGACTGCCCACAACGGCCCAGACCAGAACGAACAGCAGCACGGTGATGACCCAGACCGCTGCCACGCCCAGAGTGCGTTCGGGGGTGACCGTGGTGCCGCTGGCCTTGTTTTTGATGGTGGTGGCCACGATGTTGTTGTTGGCGTCCCTGCGGCCGTAGACTTCAATGTCGTTGTTCTCCGCAATGGAGCCGTTTTTCAGCTTTCCGTATACGATCACCTGGTCGCAGACGTTGCCCTGGGCGTTCAGCGCGGTTCCCGAATAATCCGGAAACACCTGGAACATGGTGATGTCGCCGTCCAGGGTAAAGGGAACGCCGGAGAACAGCGCCCGGAACCACCGGCGGAGAAACGAGTATTTCTGCACGTCGGAGGAGATGTTTTTCGTAATGCCGCTGGTGATGGGACCCTTGACCGCCTGACCGGCCTTCCCGGAGGCCGCCGGCTGCGCCGGAGCGGCCTGCGTCTGGGGCAGGGGGGCCTGCCCGGGACGGTACACCTGCACATCGGAGGGCTCGTCCTGAGGCTGAAGCTGGTTTCCGTAGGGATCCACTGCCGTCGGCGCGCTGCTGTTGAGCAGGACCCGGCGCCGTTTCCCGGAGGAGACGGGGGATGCCGCCGGCTCCGGATCACCCAGCAGGATCTTCCGGTTGGAGGAGGCGCCGGTGCCGGCGGTCTCCGCACCGCCGCCGTAGCCCGGGTTTACCGCCGCGGCGTACGGGTCTTCTCCGATTGCGCACAGCTCACAAACGTCACCGGGGTTTTCCACATCGTTGAAACCGCAGATTCTGCATTTATAGGCCATAAAATCACCCCTGATTAAAATTCACTCTGTGTCATGTCCGGCAGCGGTTTCACCCCGTGTTTTTCCGGTCAGTGGCCGCAGCCGATAGCTAATGGAAATTATACCATAGCTTCCTGCCGCAGACAAGGGAAAGTGTGTCAAAAAAGGGATGAATTTCCAGAATGTCGTCGATGCTCCGGGGAATGTGACGCAGCCGCCCGACAGACCCTTTTCCACCGGGAAATCGGCCGCCGGTTTCCCTCCGAAAAAGCGGCGCCGGCGAAAATCGAATTGAGAAGTTGACATATTCGATCACAGCTGGCGGAAAGTATTTACATCCGCTCAATTCTTCGTTAAATTGCAATTGTAGACAGCATGGTGAACAAATGAGATGGCGATTCATGCAGCAAATTGTGCAAAAGCACAAAAACGGAAGGGGCGCTGAGGCGCCGCTTTCCGGGGGATCGGAGAGCGGATGGAGGCAGAGCGGTGGAAGTACGGCAGCAGTTGATTCAGATCGGCATCATGATGCTGATGGGGTTTCTGGGGATCAGGCTCCGACTGCTGCGGGAATCCTCCCTGGATGCGCTGGCCGCCTACGCCATGAAAATCGCGATGCCCTGCGTACTGATTTACAAGTTGCCCATGGTTTCCAGCCGTGAGACGGTGCTGTCCTCCGTGCGGGTATTCGTGTTCGCCTTTTTCATGTACGGCGTGATGCTGCTGGCAGGCTGGGCCTGCGGAAAGCTGTGCCGCTATTCCGGCGACCGCCTGCGGGTCCATATGGTGCAGACCGGCATCGGGAACATGGCCATCATCGGGTTTCCCATGATTGCCGCGGCCCTGGGGGATGCGGCCACGATTTATGTGGCCATCATTTTCCTGGTGGACCAGATCTATCTGTACCTGGTGGCGTATCCCCTGTCCTTTCCGGCGGAGAGCGGCGTGAGGATGAACCTGGCCATGCTGCGCAGGATGCTCAGTCCCATGGTGATCGCCCTGTTGGCGGCGGTGGCCATGATTTTCCTGAATCTCCGTCTGCCGGAGGACAGCATCATCACCGCCGCCATCGTGAACGTGGCCAATTCCAGCCAGCCGGTGTCCATTGTGTTTGTGGGCGGCATCGTGGCGGGCCTGCGGCTCGGCAGGAACGCCGGTCTGCCGGGAGCGGCCATGACGGTTGTGGTGCGGATGCTGGTGATGCCCATTGTGGTGTTCCTGGCCGCGGACGCGCTGGGATTCGCCGTAATGGAGAGCAAGACCCTGGCGCTGACGGTGGCGCTGCCCAGCCTGATCTCCATGGCCATCATGTCCCGGGCCAACGGGTCCGACTGTGAATACGCCACGGTGAACACCTGCGTCACCACGGTGTGCTGCTTGGGGACGCTGCCGGTTGTGATCGGGGTGCTGAACCGGCTGGCCTGACGGATTCGCTAATCTTGTAAACCTCGCGGCGGATTTCCGCGGCGCGGCAATAAATCTTATTTTTCAGGAGGAAAAGTTTATGAGCAGAGACAGTGGCGTATGGCCGATTCAGTACATGCATTATATGCCCGGCGAGTCCCTCCGGGTTGAGATGATGCGCGGCGCCTACAAGCTGTGCACCGAGTGCGCGAACATTCAGCCCGGTGAAAACGTTGTGATTTCTTCTGACTTCAACAAGCTGCGCATCGCTGAGTGCATCGCGGGCGCTGCCCTGGCCCTGGGCGCCAAGCCCACCATCGTCATGATTACCCCCACCGGCGCCCACGGCCGTCAGCTGACCAAGCCGGCGGAGGACGCCGTGGCGGCTTCCGACGTGTTCTTCCTGCCCGCCACCTACTCCCAGACCCACACCGACGCCCGGGTCCGCGCCCTGGCCAACGGCGCCCGCGGCACCACCATGTGCGAGGTGACGGAGGACCTGATGTGCACCGGCGCCATGCTGGGCAACTATCTGGAGTGCGACGAGCGGGGCCACAAGCTGGGCGCTTACATCAGCAAGGGCAAGAAGTGGCGCTTCGTCACCAAGGAGGGCACCGACCTGGAGGGCATCATCGAGGGACGGCCCATGCAGTATGAGACCGGCCTGTTCCGGGAGCCCGGCACCTTCGCCGCGTGGCCCAACAGCGAGATCAACATCGCCCCCATTGAGGGCACCGCCCACGGCAAGATCGTGGTGAACGTCCGCATTATGAATATCGGCGTGATGCGGGACGAGCCCACCACCCTGTTTGTGGAGAACGGCCTCATTGTCGGCGCCGAGGGCGCAGGCGGCGAGGAGCTGATGAAGCTGCTGGAGAGCTACAACGATCCCACCGCCTACAACGTGGCCGAGTTCGGCCTGGGCCTGAACCCCGTGTCCCGTATGTATGCCAACAACCTGGAGGATCTGGGCAAGTGGGGCACCGGCCACGTGGGCATCGGCAGCAACTACGCCATCGGCGGCAAGGTCAAGGCTCCCTGCCACGTGGATGTGTCTTTCTCTGACATTCAGGTTTACATCGACGATGTCCTGATCTATGAGAAGGACAAGATCTATGTGTAAGTTCCCGGAGAATCGCTGAAACGAAAATAAAATTTTGATCAGGCGGAGCGGCTCTCCGCCCTCCGCCTGATTCAGAAAGCGAGCGTTGCTGTGCGATTACATCATGTAGCCCTCCATACCAGAGACACGGACCGCGCCATTGCGTTTTACAACCTGTTTGGAGGAAAAATCATCGATCAGACCGTCACGTACATCGCCAATAAGCCGGGCCATTTCTGGAAGCTGACGCTGATGGAGGTGGCGGGCGATTTTGTCATTGAATTCAAGGAGCCCAGCTTTCCGGAACAGATGCCTCTTTCGGACGACGGCTTTTTCAATCACATCTGCCTGCAGGTGGACGACGTGGAGCAGATGATCGACTATCTGAGATCCAGGGGCGTGGACACGTTTATCCCTCCCGTGCTGCGCAAGCATGAGATTTACAGCCCCGGAGGCATCAAAAACACGTTTTTGCGGGGACCCGACGGAGAGCAGATTGAACTCATCGAGTACCTGGAGTGAAACGAAGCGGACACTGAAAAAAGAGAGGAAACAGCCATGAAATTCAGCTATCAAGATCGTGTGGCCATTATTGTGGGCTGCTCCAACACCAAGGGCTTTGCCTATGCCACGGCCAAAATGCTGGGCGAGCAGGGCGCTGTTCTGGTGGCGGCCGACATCAATGAGGAGGGCGCCAGGGCTGTGGCGGAAATCCTGCGCCAGGACGGCTATCAGGCCATTGCCCTGCCGGTGGACGTCACCGACGAGGCCAGCCAGGAAAATCTGATGAAGACCGTGTACGAGAAATACGGCCGCATCGACGTCATTATGAACGTGGCCGGCATCAGCCAGTCCATCCGCACTCTGGAGATGACCACGAAGGCTTGGGACCGTATGATCGCCATCAACCTCACCGGTACGTTCCTGACCATGAAAACCGCCATTCCCTACATGCAGAAAAACGGCTATGGCCGCATTGTCAACCTGGCGTCCGTGTCCGCCAAAAACGGCGGCGGCGTGTTCGGCGGTCCCCACTATATTGCCGCCAAGTCCGGCGTCATCGGTCTGACCCGGGCGCTGGGCAAGGAGTTTGTCCGGGACGGCATCACGGTCAACTGCGTGGCCCCCGGCCCCTGCAACACCGGATTGCTGGACACCGATTTTACGCCGATGGCTGCCGGTATTCCCGCCGGGCGCATTGCCGTGCCGGATGATGTGGCAGCCGCCATGGTGTTTCTGGCCAGCGAGGAGGCCGGTTACATCACCGGCGTCACCGTCAACGTCAACGGCGGTGCGTACATGGGCTGATTCCCCGCGGTTCAAAGGAAGCACATACGGTAAATAAGGAGGGAAACTATGGCATCCATCCTGGAGGAAAGAAAAGTACTGAACAACGGTGTGGAGATGCCCATGATGGGCTTCGGCACCTGGCAGATGACCAATGAGAGCGCCGCGGTGGCGGTGCGTCAGGCAATTGAGGCCGGCTACCGGCTCATTGACACGGCCGCCTTCTACAACGTGGAAGAGGGCGTCGGTCAGGGCATCAGGGACAGCGGCATTCCCAGAGAGGAGCTGTTTGTCACCACCAAGGTGTGGCCGACCATGATCTATCAGGACCGGGTGGAGGAGGCGCTGGAAGGCAGCCTGAAGCGCCTGGGCCTGGATTACGTGGATATGTGTCTGCTGCACTGGCCCGTCAATTACGTGGAGGGCTGGAAGAAGATGGAGCAGCTCTACAAGGCCGGCCGCGTCAGAGCCATCGGCGTCTCCAATATGCGGGTCAAGCAGCTGATGACCCTGATGGACAACACGGAGATCATCCCCGCGTTCATCCAGATCGAGTGCAATCCCCTGGTGAGCCAGTACGAGATCCGGGCGCTGTGCGAGTACAAGGGAATTGCCGTGGGCGGCTGGCAGTCTCTGGGCAGCGGCGCCCAGGGCGGCGTGCTGAACAATGAAATCATCATGGCCATTGCGGAAAAGCACGGCAAATCCACCGCCCAGGTGGCGCTGCGCTGGGCCTATCAGAACGGCGTGATCACCGTGCCCAAGACGGTGACGCCCGCCCGCATGGCGCAGAACGCCGACATCATGGACTTTGCGCTGACGCCGGAGGACATGGCGCAGATCGGAAGCCTGCCCCAGCTGCCCCGCTATGACACGGAGATCGCAGACGTCCCTGTCCGGATCATGGAGCAGGTGAAGCGCGGCGTGTGCTTCGCGGAAAAGGGATACGCAGGCAATCTCACCGTGGATTTTTACAAGGACAAATAACACACCGGAAGTCAAACGGCGAGTCCGTGATCCCAAGGGCGGCGGTTTCCGGTCTGTTGGTGTATCGGCTGTTTTAGGAGAAAAAGATGAAACAATTCTTTAAAATTATGGGCGGTATCGAGGCGGCCCTGTGCTGCACGTGCACGATTGTCATGCTGACGCTGGCTTTCGCCAACGTGGTGGGCAGATATGTGCTCCATTCCTCCATCTCCTTCACGGAGGAGATTGTCTGCGGATTGTTTGTGCTGCTGAGCATGATGGGAACCTCCATTGCCATCAAATACCAGTCCCACCTGGGCTTGTCCATTCTGACGGACAGACTGCCCCGCAGGCTGCAGAGCATTCTGGCTGTGCTGGCCAATCTGCTGGGCGCGGGCGTCGCGGTAATGCTGATCAAGCTGGGCTGGGAGATGATTCAGACCCAGATCCGGCTGGGGAGCATTACGGCAACGCTGCAGTGGCCCGCCTGGATTTACAGCATGGCCATTCCTGTGGGCGGTGTATTCATGCTGATTCGCTTTGTGCAGGCGGCTGTCTGTAAAGCGCTGGACAAGGAGGTGCTGTAAGTGCCGACATTAATTCTGATCGGCGGCTTTTTCCTGCTGCTTGTGCTGAATGTGCCCATCGGACTGTGCCTGATGCTGTCCGCCGTGGCCACGCTGCTCCACGAGGGCATGTCCCTGAGCATGAATGCCACCAACTACTACGCGGCCTGCAACAAGTATCTGCTGCTGGCCATCCCGTTCTTCATCATCGCCGGCAACATCATGGAGAAGGCACAGATTTCCACCCGGCTCATTGACTTCTTCAAGTCTCTGGTGGGCCACAAAAAGGGCGGCCTGGCCATGGTGTGCGTGATTGTGTCCTGCTTCTTTGCCGCCATTTCCGGCTCCGGACCGGCCACTGTGGCCGCGCTGGGCGCCATTGTTATCCCCGCCATGATTACCAGCGGCTACCGCAAGGACCAGGCCTCCGCCCTGATGGCCACCGGCGGCGCCATCGGTTCCATCATCCCGCCTTCCATCACCTTCGTGCTCTACGGTTCCATCACCGGAACCTCCATCGGCTCCCTGTTCATGTCCGGCATGGTGCCCGGCGTTCTGGTGGGCATCTCCCTGTTCTACGCCATGAAGTTTTCCGCCCGGAAGCAGGAGCTGACGCAGCTGCCCAAGGCCTCCGGCAAGGAAATCTGGGACTCCTTCAAGGACGCCATCTGGGCGCTGATGATGCCCGTCATCATTCTGGGCGGCATTTATACCGGCGTATTCACCCCCACCGAGGCAGCCGCCGTTTCCGCGGTGTACGGCCTGTTCGTGGGCGTGGTGATTTACCGGACCGTGAATATGAAGGTACTGTACCACATCTGCATTGACTCCATCCGTTCCACCGGTCAGATCATGTTCATCTGCGCCTGCGCGGCGGTGTTCTCCTGGGCGCTGAACGTGCTGGGACTGGCCGTGGCGGCCAGCAACGGCCTGATTGCCATGGCCGGCGGAAACAAGTACATCTTCCTGATGGTGGTCAACGTCATCCTTCTGATTGCCGGCTGCCTGCTGGACGGCAGCTCCGTGTTCCTGATCTTCACTTCCATTCTGTTCCCCGCCGCAATGAAGCTGGGAATCGATCCCATTCACTTCGGCACGGTCATGGTCATCAACGTGGCCATCGGCCAGGTGACTCCGCCTGTGGGCCTGAACCTGTACGTGGCCTGCGGCATCGGAAAGGTGTCGCTGAAGGAGATCTCCTACGCGGTGATTCCCTTCGTGCTGGCGTCCTTCGCGGTCTGCCTGCTGGTGACCTACTGCCCGATCCTGGCCACATTCCTGCCCAACCTGCTGGCAACCTGAGCCCGGTCCAACTTCATGCATAAGTGCCGCGGCGAAAGCGGCACTGTGTAAATAAAAAAATAAGGAGATTCGTATGAAAAAGTTTTTGTCCGTTCTGATGGCTGTCGCAATGACACTGTCGCTTGCTGCCTGCGGAAGCAGCAATGAACCCGCAAAAAGCTCCGGCTCCGCCCCCGCTGCCTCAAGCGCCAGCAGCGGCCCCGCGTATCCCAAGATTACCATCAACATCTCCACCTCCGGCGCTGACACCGGCATCGACACCCAGGCTGCCAACCGGTTTGCCGAAAACGTGAGCCAGGCTTCCGGCGGCCAGATCACGGCCAAGGTCTATCCCCAGGCCCAGCTGGCCAACGGCGACCAGTCCAAGGTGGTTGAGATGCTGGCTGCCGGCGGCTCCTTCGAGTTCGCCATCGCTTCCGGCGCGAACCTGAGCTCCCTGAGCAGCGCCTTCCAGACCCACCAGCTGCCCTTCCTGTTCTCTACTTATGAAGAGGCTGAGGCCGCTTTCGACGGCGCCGGCGGCGCGGCCTACAACGAGATCCTCAACAGCAAGGGCCTGACCTTCATGGGTGCTCTGCACAACGGCCTGCGCCACTGGACCAACAACACCCGCCCCATCGTCACTCCTGAGGATGTGAAGGGCCTGAAGATGCGGATCCCCTCCGGCGAGGTGGGCATGGCCGTGTTCAAGGCGCTGGGCGCCGACCCCGTCACCATCAACTTCTCCGAGCTGTACACCGCCCTGCAGATGGGCACCGCCGACGGACAGGAGAACGGCTATCAGACTGCCGGCGCCGCCAACCTGTATGAGGTGCAGAAGTACGTGACCGAGTGCGCGTGGCAGTATGACGCCTGGTTCGTCATCGCCAACCAGGCCACCTGGGAGAGCTATGACGACGCCACCCGTCAGCTGCTGGAGGAGACCTGGAAGGAAGCCATCCAGTGGGCCCGTGACGCCATCTCCGAGCAGGACCAGGAGTACAAGCAGATCTTTATCGAGAAGGGCTGCGAAATCACGGAACTGACCGACGAGCAGCTGCAGGCGTTCAAGGACGCCGTCTATGACGTGAAGATGTCCTTTGTTGACAAGTACGGCGAGGATATCTGCAAGGCCTTCGGCGTGATCTGACAGCGGCCGGAGAGCATTCCCGGAATATTCCTTTGTAAACGGATGGCAGTGGGGCAGTTTTATGCCTCACTGCCATTCCCGAAAAATGCGTCTGAATGATTGCACAGCGTGAAAAATGCAAGAGGTGTGAAGCATGTTTGATTCTCTGTTTTCTCCCATTACCATCGGCAGCATGACCCTGAAAAACCGCCTGGTCACCACCGCGATGGAGTCCTGCTACTGTGATGACAACGGCGTTGTCACACAGCGCTATATTGACTATGTAACCGCCAGGGCCAGAGGCGGCTGGGGAATGTTGTCCACGGAGCTGACCTCCGTTTCCAAAACGGGACGCGCCTTCTACCGCTGCTGCGAGCTGTGGGATGACAAATTCATCCCGGGCCACCGGAAGGTGACGGAGGCGGTCCACGCCAACGGCTCGAAAATCTGCATCCAGCTGGCTCACGGCGGCCGCCAGACAGGCTTTGCCGTTACCGGCGTGCAGAACGTGGCGCCCTCCGCGGTTCCCTGCCCTGTCCGGGCCAACAACCCGGCGGATGTACCCAGAGAGCTAACGGTGGGGGAGATTCAGGAGCTTGTCAACGATTTTGCCCGGACTGCGCGCCGGGCCAAGGAGGCCGGGTATGACGCCATTGAGATTCACGGCGCCCACGGCTACATGATCCAGCAGTTCTTCTCCCCCTTCTCCAACAAGCGCACCGACCAGTACGGCGGCAGCCTGCGCAACCGGGCCCGCTTTGCCCTGGAGGTGATCGCCGCCGTCCGCAGGGAAGTGGGAGAGGATTTCCCCCTGATTTATCGTCTCACCACCACTGAGATGATGGGCGCCGCCCGTCTTGAAATCGGCGACACCAGGGCACTTGCCATTATGCTGGAGGAGGCGGGAATCAATGCGATCAACGCCTCTGTCGGCTCCCATTCCACTGCCGGCTTCACGCCCAATGTGCCCGCGGCCGTTGCCCACGGATACAATCTGGATTACACGGAGGAGATCAAGAAGGTTGTCTCCATTCCTGTTTTCGGCAACGGGCGGATCAACGACCCCTACATTGCGGAAGCGGTTCTGCGCAGCGGCAAAGCCGATGTGATCGGCATGGGGCGCGCGTCCCTGACGGATCCGGAATTCCCCAATAAGGTGAGAGAGGGCCGGATTGATGAAATTGTGACCTGCGTTGGCTGCTCTCAGGGCTGCACCGGCAACATCAAGCGGGGAAGCACGCCCATTGAGTGCCTGGTGAACCCGATTCTGGGCCATGAGGGCGAGTATACCTTCCAGCCCGCGGAGAAGAAAAAGAAGGTTGCCGTGGTTGGCGGGGGCATCGCCGGCTGCGCGGCGGCCATTGCCGCCAGACGCCGCGGACACGATGTGGAGCTTTTTGAAAAGAGCGACCGTCTGGGCGGCCAGTTCAGCCTTGCGGCGGTCCCCCCCACCAAGCAGGAATACACAACCCTGATTGTGTGGCAGGAAAATGAGCTGAATCGCCTGGGTGTTCCCGTCCACTGCGGCGCGGAGTTTACCAAAGAGACCGCTGTGGAGGGCCGGTACGACGCAGTCATTCTGGCCACCGGCGCGGTTCCCATCATCCCCCGCATTGAGGGTGTCGATCTGCCGGAAGTCATGCTCGCGAACGACGTGCTGAACTTCACCGCTAACCCCGGCCGCAGAGTGGCGGTGATCGGCGGCGGCCTGGTGGGCGCCGAAACGGCGGCCTTCCTGTCCCACCAGAGCAGGGAAGTGGTTGTTCTGGAAATGCGGGATAAGATTCCGACGGAGGGCGAGCCCGGTCCCAACTACTACATGACCAGGGACTTCGCGGTGCACAATGTGGAGCTGATTCCTGACGCGACCGTGAAGAGAATCACCGCGGACAGCGTGATTTATGAGAAAAACGGCGTTGAGCAGGCGGTTACCGGCCTGAACAATACGATTCTGGCCATCGGCTCCCGCGCTTACAATCCGCTGGAGAGTGAGCTGGCCGGCGTTGTGGAGAAGGTGGTTGTGGCCGGTGACGCGGAGCAGGCCGTCATGTCCGGTGAGGCCGGAAAGAACGGCAGAGGCCTGATTTCCCATGCCCACGGCTTCCGCGCGGGATACTATATCTGATATTTGCCGCAGCAGAAAGGAAGTGCAGCGATATGTATACACGGGCGCAGGACTGCCCTGTGCGTGAGGGCTGCCTGCATCATGGCAGCGGAATTACCAAAATTACGGATCTGGCCACCCGGGAGCAGATGTACAACACCGCCCGGCTGTTTGCCCGGATTACCCTGGAACCCGGCTGCAAAATCGGGTATCACCTCCATGAAAACGAGGTGGAGTTCTATTACATCCTCCAGGGGGAGGCCGTCCTGGTGGACAACGGCCAGGAAGTGATTCTCTACCCCGGCGACGTCAGCGCCACCGCCTCGGGGGAGTCCCACAGCCTGGAAAACCGGGGGACGGAAACCGTGGAGCTGATGGCGCTGGTGGTTCTGCAGTAAGAACCCCCGCGAAGCAGAAGACCGAAGACCCCGGAAGCCGCCTGCAGGCGGCTTCCGGGTTCTTTCCACGCAAAAAAGGGACCGCGGCGGCGGAAGCGCCCCGCGGTCCCCTCACCTGAAGGATCAGATATAGACGTAATGCTCAGAGGAGTATTTTGCGTATTCGCTGGGGGACATTCCGGTTTTTTTGCGGAATGTGCGGATAAAGTGGGTGTACTCGTTGAAGCCCACCTTGGAGTAAATCTCCCGTTCGCTGAGCCCCTTTTTCAGCATGCAGCAGGCCTTCTGAATCCGGTAGGCAATGATGTAGTTGCCGATGGAAATGCCGGTGGCGTTTTTGAAAATCTGGCTCAGTCTGGATTTGCTCAGGTAAAACTGCCGGGAGATGGTCTCCAGGGAGATGTTGTTCTGATAGTTCTGGGCGATGTAGGACAGGATGTTGTCCACCACGGAGGGCTGATCGTCGGAGACGTGGGGGGCGATATTGCTGTGCTGCGCCACGCTGAGCATGGAGAGCATGAACTGCTGGAAAATGATGTCCCGGGAAAAATCGTTTCCCATTTCGGAGGAGGGCTCCTGCTCCAGAACGCGCAGGTAATTCAGCACGGCGGTGAGGTCCGGCGGAGAAAGCTGGGTCACCAGGGGAGCGTTCTCAATGGCGTCGATGAAGTTGGTGCGCTTTGTGGAGATGTCCTTCAGCGTGTCCCGGGGCAGGTAAATGGTGTGGCACTCGTAGGTGTTGTCCTGGTTGCAGGTGAAGCGGTGAATGTCCTGAGAACTGAAAAAGCAGGCCTGACCGTACCGGGCGGGATAGCTTCGCTCGTGGACATAAAAGGTGGCATTGTTGTTCAAAGGGATCATGATTTCATAG
This sequence comes from Dysosmobacter sp., assembly GCF_034093755.1. GTDB lineage: Bacteria > Bacillota > Clostridia > Oscillospirales > Oscillospiraceae > Oscillibacter. The sequence continues at coordinate 16,768 of NZ_JAXEBZ010000026.1, forward strand.
TATTCGTGAAAATGTGGCCTGACATCGGTGGTCCAGCAGTTGTGATAAATGGCGTAATGCAAATCCACGGCAAGATCCCTCCTTCTGAGAATCTGCGAAAAATGATAAAAATTTAACAAAATAGCAAAAATACCGCATTTTATCGTCCAATTATAACATAAAGTATCCGGGAAAGCAAACTGAAAAATGGAAATATCATACTGGACGGCTGCGCCTTTTCCGCGGGGCGGTCAGGGCGCCGCGGGAAAACTGACGCTTGACAATTGAATTGGAATTGATATAATAATCTTAGAATTATTCTAATTTTGAACGGATAGATGCCACATGACAAAGTACGAGAAAGCAATTTACGACATCGTTGTCACGAGTCATGAGCACCTGACGGTGAACCAGGTGTATGAGCGGCTGAGGGAGCGCTACCCCAGGGTGGCGCCGGCCACGGTTTACAACAATCTGAACAAGCTGTGGGAAGCCGGACTGGTCCGGAAAGTCTCTGTTGAGGGCATGCCGGACCGGTATGACTGGATGCAGAAGCACGATCACCTGGTCTGCAGGCGCTGCGGGAAGATCATGGACATCTCCTTTGACGATCTGACCGCCCCTCTGCGCAGTCAGCTGGGGGAGGACTTCCTGTTCTATGACCTGAAGGTGTACTATCTCTGCCCGGCGTGCAGGGCGGAAAACGAAAAGCGCTGACCTGGAAAAGCGGTACATGCGGGCGCGGAAGCGGCCTGTAAATATGAATGAGAAGGAGCAGAAACCATGAGAAGCATTACGACATTGGATCTTCAGTATGCCCACAGATTTTACGGATTCAAGGGTGAGGCCCAGTATCTGCACGGCCACACGGGCGTGCTGACCATTGAGGTGGAGGACACGGTTGAGCCCGGCGTGAACATGGTCTTTCCCTGCAACGAGATTCAGAAGACCGCCTGGGAGGTTCTGAAGAACTTCGACCACGCGCTGATCCTGCGGGAGGATGATCCCCTCCTGCCCGCGATTCTCGATGTGTATGAGAAGCAGGGCATCCGGAACGGCGCGCCCACCAACAAGATGAAGGGCCCCGCCTTCAAAACGGAGCTGGCCACTGCCTATCCCGAGTGCCGTCTGGTGGTCACCAAGGAGACCATGACCGTGGAAGGCATGATCAAGATTGTCTACGATCTGCTGAAGGACAAGCTGAACATTGCCAAGCTCACCTTCACCAGCGGCGTCAACGCGGCCTCCGCGGAATTTGAGACGAAGAATCAGATCGACCGCTGCCCGCTGTGCGGCATCGCATTGAATGAGAACGGCGTCTGCCCGAAGTGCGGATACAAGAAGGGCTGATGGGAGACATTTCCATAGTATTTCCATAGGAAGAGAAGCGCCGGGGTGTCCCCCCCGCCGCTTCTGATTGTGTTAGTTTCACGGGAATAAAAGAACGTCGGAGCAAAGCGGACTTTGCTCCGACGTGTTAAGTGGCTTCATTCCGGATGTTTTTGTTCCTCACCCGAACCGGAATCCAGCGGAGCGAATCCGGTTCGGAAGCGAGGAGCAGCAGAATGAGCGCGGGATGACTTTTTGATGCGGCGCATAAAAAACTCGTCGCAAGCGATATGGCGCTTGCGACGAGCTGGTGCCGGTGGTGGGACTCGAACCCACACGCTGTCGCCAGCGGCGGATTTTGAATCCGCTACGTCTACCATTCCATCACACCGGCTTAAGCCTTATTACTATACCATACCCGCCGGGGAAATTCAAGCCTGATTTTCCCGGGCGGAAGGGGAAGGGAAAAGATGACCATTCTGTAAAATGCGAAAGAAGTGGCTACCCAAACGGGAAAAAAGGTGCTATGATGTATTCGTTGGATTCTATTCATCTGCCGGAAAGGGGGAAGGGCCATGGGAAGCTGGAAAAAGCTGTGGGCGGTGTGCTGCCTGGCGGCGGCGTGCTGTCTGTTTGCCGGCTGCGCTCCCATCAAGTTCCGCCTGGCGGCGCCGGAGGAGCTGTACAGCCTGCCCAGCCTGCCGGTGGAGTACACGGAGCTGAACAACTGCATCAAGGCCCTGCTGGACCAGGGGGCGGAGTACGCCGCGCCGGTGTCCGGCGCCAACACCCAGTCGGTGCAGCTGGTGGACCTGGACGGCGACGGCCGGGAGGAGGCGCTGGCGTTCCTGCGCAGCGGCTCCGAGGAAAAGCCGCTGAAAATCTACATTTTCACCCCCGTCGGCGAGGGCTACGAGCAGTCCATGGTCATTGAGGGCAGCGGCACCTCCTTTTACAGCGTGTCCTACCGGGACCTGGACGGCGACGGCCGCATGGAGCTGCTGGTGGGCTGGAAGGTGGGCACCAACCTGCAGGCCCTGACGGTCTACGCCCTGCGGGGAAACCGGGCCGAGGAACTGCTGCGGACCAACTATGTGAAGTATGCCGCCGCCGAGCTGGACCCGGACCGGGAGGGCACGGAGCTGGTGGTGCTCCAGCCCGACGAGGAGGGCGACGGCGTGGCGGACTTTTACACCTGGGACCGGACCGCCGGCCCCGCAGCCCTGACCCGCACCTCCAGCGCCCGGCTGTCCATGAACATGGCGGAGCTGAACTCCGGCCGGGTGGTTTACGGGGCGCTGCAGGACAGTGTTCCGGCGCTGTTTGTCACCGGCGTCAGCGACTCCAGCGTGGCCATCACCGACATTCTGGTGACCAAGGAGGGGGAGCTGACCAACGCGGTGCTGTCCGACACCACCGGCGTGTCCACGGCACTGTTCCGCCACCAGATGCTGTTTCCGGCGGACATCAACGGCGACGGCGTGACGGAGGTTCCGGCGCCCTCCACGCTGCCCTCTCACGGCGGCGGGGCGGATTATCTCATCAACTGGCGGCAGTACAGCCGGGACGGCTCCGGCACCACGGTGTGCTTTACCTACCACAACAACGATGACGGCTGGTACCTGGAGGTGCCGGAGGGCTGGGTGAACCGCATTGTGGCCACCCGCAGCCAGAACGGCGTGGGCGAAAGCGCCGTGACCTTTTCCATCCGGGGCGTCACCGAGGAGGATGACAGGGATTTCCTGCGCATCTGCGCCATCACCGGCGACAGCCGGGAGATCCGCGCCACCCGGGGCGACCGCGTCATTCTCAGCCGGCAGACGGAGACCATCTACGCCGCGGAGCTGCTGGACGCCAACCGCCAGTGGAGCGGCGGCATCACGGAGGACGAACTGCGCAGCCGGTTCAACCTCATCACCACCGAGTGGAGGGCGGGGGACAACTGATCCCCCGCTGACGGAATATCACGCGGGCCCCGGCGGGCCCCGCAGAAAGGAAGCATCATGAAGAAGGTTCTGGTTCTGGAGGATGAATCCAGTATTCGCAGTTTTATTGTGATCAATCTGCGCCGGGCCGGGTATGACGTCATTGAGGCGGAGACCGGCGAGGAGGCGCTGGAGCGGCTGAAGGAGCATCGGGACACCAAGGTGGCCCTGCTGGACATCATGCTCCCCGGCATCGACGGCTTTGAGGTCTGCCGCCGCATCCGGGCCGTCAATACGAAAATCGGCATCATCATGCTCACCGCCCGCTCCCAGGAGATGGACAAGGTGACGGGCCTGATGACCGGCGCCGACGACTATGTCACCAAGCCCTTCTCGCCGGCGGAGCTGACCGCCCGGGTGGACGCCCTGTTCCGCCGGGCCGGCGGAGAGGAGACCGCCCAGACCGGCGAGATCCGGCAGGACCCCTTCCTGCTGAACACCCGCAACCGGACGCTGGAGAAAAACGGCCAGCGCATCAAGCTGACCCAGGTGGAGTACTCCATTATGAAGGTGTTTATGGAGAACCCCGGCAAGGCCCTGTCCCGGGAGGAGATTCTGGACATGGTCTGGGGCCGGGACTACTTCGGCGAGCTGAAGATCGTGGACGTGAACGTCCGACGCCTGCGGCTGAAGATCGAGGACAATGTCCAGAACCCCACCTATATCACGACTGTGTGGGGCTACGGCTATAAATGGGGCTTCTGAGAATTCCGGGAGACATTGTCCCCGCCGTGCCGAAGGGCGCGTACAAGCGTTTTGCGGAGCAAAACCTTGGCGCGGCGGAATTCATTTCCGCCGTGCAGGTGAAATGAAAAGGGCTCCCATGAAGCGGCGCTTCATGGGAAATCAATGTCCAGAACCCCACCTATATCACGACTGTGTGGGGCTACGGCTATAAATGGGGCTTCTGAGCGCATATCACCGCTGACGGGAGGGACCGCCCATGAGGGGACGGAAACAGTCTACGGCCTGGGAAAAGGAATACCGGGAAAACTGGCGGCGGGAACAGAAATTCCTGCGGGACCACAGGGAGGCGCGGATTTCTCCCCTGGACCGGAAGCTGGATGAGCTGGCGCCGGAGGCGCTGTCCGGGACCCTCCACGCCGCCTTTGTCAAGGCGTTTGAAGTGGTGTTTCAAAAGGGCACCGGCGTCATCGGCCGGGTGGGACGGCGGGAAAACCGCCGGATGGACGCCAAAATCCGCCAGTACAAGGCGGAGCTCCGGGAAAACCGGCGGAATCTCCGGGCCTTTTCCCGGGCTGCGGACCGTTCCGGCCTGGGCAACACCCTGGCTGCCGGCGCCGCCGGCGCGGGCATGGGCCTGTTTGGAGTGGCGCTGCCGGATGTGCCGCTGTTTACCGCCATGCTCCTGAAAAGCGTGTATGAGACGGCGGAGAGCTTCGGCTTCGGCCATGAGACGCCGGAGGAGCGGCGGTTCGTGCTGCTGATCATGGAGACGGCCCTCTCCGGCGGGCCGGAGCTGGAGGACGGCGACCGCCGCCTCAACGAGTTTATGCGGGATGGCGCGTGGCGGCCGGAGGAACCGCCGCTGGGAGAGCAGGTGCGCCGCACCGCCCGGCGATTGTCGGAGGCGGTGCTGTATGGAAAGGTGCTGCAGAACATCCCCGTGGTGGGGGTGGCCGGCGGCCTCCGGGACGGCGTGCTGGTCAGGCGGGTGCAGCGATACGCCGCCATCAAATACCGGCGGCGGTTTCTGCTGGCCCGGCGAAAACACTGACATCAGGGAGAGGAGGGAATGCCGGTGAGCGCTCCCATCCAGGGGGAAAACAGAAGAAAGCGCAGCCGCCACATCCGGGGCCTGCGGGAGCGGTGGATCATCAACACGGTGATGCCGGTGTTCCTGCTGGTGATTTTCATTGTGGCGGTGGCCTCCGTGGGCATTGCCTCCTATTACTATCAGGGCATGCGCACCGGACTGGAAAACCGGGCCCAGGCGGCCTCCGACTCCTTCAACAGCTACTTCATGAACAGCTACACGGAGTACTACCAGAAGGCCGTCAGCTACGCGGACAATTTCGAGGACAAGGATTACATCGAGCTGCAGTTCATCAGCGCCAGCGGCCGGGTGCAGGTGTCCTCCTCCAATCTGACGGCCGGCTCCTCCCCGGGAACCGATGACATCTCCACGGCCCTGACCCAGGGCGCCATGGAGTCCTTCCGGGGAGTGGACCCCCAGACGGGGGAGGAGATCCTGTCGGTGACGTCGCCCCTGTTTTTCAACGGGCGCATTGTGGGCGCCATGCGGTACGTCACCTCTCTCAGCAAGGTCAACGCCCAGATTCTCTTCTCCGTGGCCATCATCCTGCTGGTGGCGGTGCTGTGCATGGCCATGGTCATCATCTCCAACCTGCTGTTCATCAACAACGTGGTGGAGCCGGTGGCGGTGGTGTCCGACGCGGTAAAGCGCATCTCCGCCGGCAGCTACGGCGTGCAGGTGGAGAACAAGTACACCGGGGAACTGGGGGAGCTGGTGGACAACATCAACACCATGTCCCTCACCATCGGACAGAACGAGAAAATGAAAACGGAGTTCATCTCCTCCGTGTCCCATGAGCTGCGGACCCCCCTGACGGCCATCAACGGCTGGGGCGAGACCATTCTGGAGGACACCGCGGAGAATCCGGAGGAGATGCGCCGGGGCATCCGCATCATTCTGAAGGAGGCCCGCCGCCTGACCACCATGGTGGAGGAGCTGCTGGAATTCTCCAAAATGGAGGACGGCCGCTTCACCCTCCGGATGGAGGAAGTGGATCTGCAGGCGGAGTTTGAGGATGCCATTTTCACCTATCAGAAGCTGTTCCGCCAGGAGGACATCAAGCTGGAATACGAGCCCTCCGACGAGCTGATGGACCCGATTCCCGGCGACCCGGAGCGGCTGAAGCAGGTGTTCTGCAACGTGCTGGACAACGCCGCCAAGCACGGCGGCGCCGGCAAGCGCATCGCCGCCTCCATCCAGCGGGAGGGCGACATGGCGGTGATCCGGGTCCGGGACTACGGCCCCGGCATTCCGGAGGCGGAGCTGCCCTACGTGAAGCAGAAGTTCTACAAGGGCTCCTCCAAGGCCCGGGGCAGCGGCATCGGCCTGGCGGTGTGCGACGAGATCGTCCACCTCCACAACGGAACCTTCGACATCGGCAATGCCGAGGGCGGCGGGTGCATCGTCACCATCCGGCTGCCCATGAAAAACGAGTGAGAAAAATCGAACAAATGTTGCATTTTTAAGGGAAATACGGTACAATACGGGAAAGGGATACTATGGCAGAAAATCAGAAAGCCTGCTTCCGCACCAGCATCGGCGGACAGGCCCTCATTGAGGGAATCATGATGCGGGGTCCGGAAAAGCAGGCGGTGGTGGTCCGGGACCAGGACGGCCGGCTGGTGGAAAAGGTGGAGGAGCTGAAATTCATCAAGGACCGCTACCCCATTCTGGGCTGGCCGCTGATCCGGGGCCTTGTGAACTTCCTGGGCGCCATGGTCAACGGCGTCCGGGCGCTGATGTACTCGGCGGACTTCTATCCGGAGGAAGACGAAGGGGAGCCGTCCCGGCTGGAGCAGTGGCTGGAGGCCCATCTTTCCAGCAAGAAGCTGGAGAGCCTGATCCTGGGTCTGGCGGTGGTGATGGGCGTGGGCCTGTCCCTGTTTCTCTTTATGGTGCTGCCCACCTTCCTCACCGGCGGACTGCTGTACTTTTTCCCCGGCTTCCCCCTGTGGGGGCGGAATGTGCTGGAAGGATTGATGAAGATCGCCATCTTCCTGCTGTACCTGTGGGCCTGCTCCCGGATGAAGGATATGCGCCGGGTGTTCCAGTACCACGGCGCGGAGCACAAGACCATTTTCTGCTACGAGGCGGGCCTGCCCCTGACGGTGGAGAACGTGCGGGTGCAGCCCCGGCACCATCCCCGCTGCGGCACCAGCTTTCTGTTTGTGGTGATTTTCGTGTCCATCCTGGCCTCCGGCGTGGTGTTCGGCATCTGGCCCGTCACCAACGTGTGGCTGCGGACGGCGGTGCATCTGCTGCTGCTGCCGCTGGTGGTGGGCGTCACCTATGAGTTCAACCGCTGGGTGGGCCGCCACTCCCAGGAGGGGGGCCTGGCGGCGGTGCTGACCGCCCCCGGACTGTGGATGCAGAATTTCACCACCTTTGAGCCGGACGACTCCATGATTGAGGTGGCCATCCGGTCCCTGGAGCTGGTGCTGCCCAGCCAGCAGGGCAAAGACGCGTGGTAAAATAATCCGACGTGACCCAGCGCAGCGGTCACGGAGGAAGAGGAGGAGCAAGGGAGCGGACGGAGTTTTCGCGGGCAGCGGAAACGGAGTCCGGCGGACTTTGCGACGACGTTATGGCTACGACATATAACAATTTGTATTTGGATGTCCGCCGGAAGCTGCGGGGCGCCGACGTGGGAGACCCCACGCTGGAGGCCCGGGAGTTGGTTTGCTTCGCCACCGGCAAGAGCCGGGAGGAGTTTTACCGGGACGGCGGGCTGTACGCCTCGCCGGAGCTGGAGCAGCGGACGTGGGCGCTGGTGCAGCGCCATCTGGACGGCGAGCCGGTGGCCTACCTCATCGGCGAGTGGGAGTTCTACGGACTGCCGCTGGACATCTCCCGGGACGTGCTGATCCCCCGGCCGGACACGGAGGTGCTGGCCGCGGAGGCCATCGCCTACTGCAATACTCTGGGAGAGTGCCGGGTGCTGGACCTGTGCGCCGGCAGCGGCTGCGTCGGCCTGGCGGTGGCGGCCAACGTGCCCAAGGCCCGGGTGGTGCTGGGTGAGCTGTCCGACGGGGCGCTGAAGGTCTGCCGCCAGAACATCCGCCGCAGCGGCCTGACCGGCCGGGTGGTGCCCATGCAGGTGGACGCCATGGAGAAGCCCCCCGCCAACCTGGGGGAGTTTCATTGCATCGTCTCCAACCCGCCCTACATCCCCACCGGGGACATTTCCGGCCTGGACGCCTCCGTCCGGGATTACGAGCCCCACATGGCCCTGGACGGCGGCGAGGACGGTCTGCAGTTCTACTGCGCCATCACCCAGCTGTGGCGGGACGCCCTGGTGCCCGGCGGACGGGTGTACTTCGAGGTGGGCATCGGCCAGGCGGACACCGTGCTGCGGGTGATGCGGGCGGTGGGCTTCGGCGACATCCAGGTGGTGAAGGACCTGAACGGCATCCCCCGGGTGGTCTACGGCACCCTCTGCACGGAGGTATGACGGAACCCGTACTGCGCAGAAATCTGCGCAGTGTGAAGTGATATCTTTCTATATAGAGCAACAGCACCCGGCGGAGGCCGGGAGGACATACAAGGAGGAAGAGAACTATGGCAAAAGAAAAGGCACCGCTGCCCACGGCCGCTCCGGCGGAGGACAAGAAGAAGGCCATCGATACCGCCATGGCCCAGATTGAGAAAATGTACGGCAAGGGCTCCATCATGCGCTTCGGCGACCAGACGAACCTGAACGTGGATTTCATCCCCACCGGTTCTTTGAACCTGGACCTGGCGCTGGGCATCGGCGGCCTGCCCAAGGGCCGCATTGTGGAGATCTACGGGCCGGAGTCCTCCGGTAAGACCACCCTGGCCCTCCACGTGGTGGCGGAGGCCCAGAAGCGGGGCGGCGAAGTGGCCTTCGTGGACGCGGAGCACGCCCTGGACCCCACCTACGCCCGGGCTCTGGGCGTGAAGGTGGAGGAGATGCTGATCTCCCAGCCGGACACCGGCGAGCAGGCGCTGGAAATCACGGAGGCGCTGGTGCGCTCCGGCGCCATCGACGTCATCGTGGTGGACTCCGTGGCGGCCCTGGTGCCCCGGGCGGAGATTGAGGGCGAGATGGGCGACAGCTATGTGGGCCTCCAGGCCCGGCTGATGAGCCAGGCCCTGCGGAAGCTCACCGGCGCCGTGGGCAAGACCAACACCATCGTCATCTTCATCAACCAGCTGCGGGAAAAGGTGGGCGTCATGTACGGCAACCCGGAGGTCACCACCGGCGGCCGCGCCCTGAAGTTCTACTCCTCCGTCCGCATTGACGTGCGGCGGGTGGAGGCTCTGAAAAACGGCTCCGAGATCATCGGCAACCGCACCAAGGCCAAGGTGGTGAAGAACAAGGTGGCGCCCCCCTTCCGGGAGGCGGAGTTTGACATCATGTACGGCGAGGGCATCTCCCACGTGGGCGAGCTGGTGGACCTGGGCGTGAAGCTGAACCTGGTGCAGAAGTCCGGCTCCTGGTTCTCCATGGGCGAGGTCCGCATCGGCCAGGGCCGGGATGCCGCCAAGCAGTATCTGAAGGACCATCCCGAGGAGGCGGAGCGCCTGGACGGTGAGATCCGGAAGAATTTCGACAAGCTGATGAGCAGCCAGTCCAAGGTGGCTGCCAGGGCCGCCGGTCGGGCGGTGGACGTGAGCGCCGACGATTTCAACGATGAGAATTGACCGCATCCAGCCCTCCCGGCGGAAACGGGGCCGGGTACTGGTGTTTCTGGAGGACGGCGCCCTGCTGAAAATCACGGAGCAGGAGCTGCTGGACTTCGGCCTGCGGCCGGGAGACGACCTGACGGGGGAGACGCTGGAGCGGCTGAAGGCCGCCGCCGGCGTGTCCGACGTGAAAACCACGGCGGCGGACCTCATCGGCCGCCGGGCCATGTCCCGGGCGGAGCTGGAGCGGAAGCTGCGGGAAAAGGAAGCGTCGGACAGCGACGCCCGGTACGCCGGGGAGTGGCTGGAGGCCATCGGCGCCCTCAATGACGCGGAATACGCCGCGCTGCTGGTGCGCCACTGCGGCCAGCTGGGTTACGGTCCCGCCCGCGCCCGGGAGAAGCTGCGGGAAAAGGGCGTGCCCAGGGAGCTGTGGGAGGACGCTCTGCGGGAGCTGCCGGACCCGGCGGAGGCCATTGACGCGTTTCTCCGGAGCAAGCTCCGGGGGGAGCTGGACCAGCGGGAGAAAAAGCGGCTGTCCGACGCCCTGCTGCGCCGGGGCTTCGCGTGGCCCGATGTGAAGGCGGGCCTGAACCGCCTGGGGGCGGAGCTGTACGAGGAGTGAGGAGACATGGTGCTCTATGAGCTGCATTTTTCCCGCCCGTCGCTGGCGCCGGTTTGGATGTCCATTGCCCTGGCGTTTCTGGTGTTCTGCCTGTGGGGCCTTTGGACAACAATCGGAGAGGTGCGGCGCCGCCAGGAAAAGAGGCGGAAACTGCTGGGGCCGGGTTTGCTGGCTCTGCTGGGTCTTCTGGCATTCCGGGGGATCTGGATCAGCCCGGTGACGGAGTATCTTTCTCTGCGGAGCGCCTGTGAGAGCGGCGCTGTCAGAACCGCGGAGGGTGCGGTGAGCGGCTATGACTGCCGGCGGGGCGGAAACGGTATCTGGTATGAGCGCTTTACGGTAAACGGCGTGGAATTTACATGCGATAACTGGAATGACTATCCCGGCTATGCCGTGCGGGGCGGCGTCTTCTCGCCGAAAGTCAGCGCCATCACCGGCGACGGCCAGCAGCTGCGGGTCACCTATGTGCCGGACTGGCCCTATGAGGATGGCAGAATCAACGCCATTGTCAGAATTGAAGAATTATCCTAACTGACGGAGGATCGGATTTTGAGCTACAAAGTATCATTCATCTCCCTGGGCTGCGCCAAAAACCAGGTGAACTGCGAGCAGATGATGGCCACGGTGCAGGCCGCCGGCCACACCATCGTCATGGACCCGGACGGGGCCGACGTGGCGGTGGTGAACACCTGCGGCTTCCTGGCCAGCGCCTGCGAGGAGGCCATTGACAACATCCTGGAGATGGCGGAGCTGAAAAAGGCCGGCCGGCTGAAAAAGCTGCTGGTCACCGGCTGCATGGCCCAGCGCTACAAGGAGGACGTGCTGGGTGAGCTGCCGGAGGTGGACGGCATTCTGGGCACCGGCAGCTACGGTGCCATCGCCCAGGCCATTGACGAGGTGATGGCCAGGGGCCTGCGGCCCTGCCATCTGGGCAACATCCACACCGCCAACCAGAGCGGTGAGCGGATCCTGTCCACCCCGCCCTGGTACGCCTATCTGCGGATTGCCGAGGGCTGCGACAACCACTGCGCCTACTGCGTCATTCCCTCCCTGCGGGGCAAGTACCGCAGCCGCCCTATGGACGAGCTGCTGGCGGAGGCCCGGGAGCTGTCTGACGCCGGGGTGCAGGAGCTGCTGGTCATCGCCCAGGACATCACCCGCTACGGCACGGACCTCAACGGGGAGCACCAGCTTCCGGCGCTGCTGCGGGAGCTGTGCCGGCTGAATTTCCGCTGGATCCGCCTCCACTACCTCTATCCTGACCAGATCACCGACGAGCTGATCGACGTCATCGCCGGGGAGGAGAAAATCCTGCCCTATCTGGACATCCCCATCCAGCACTGCAACGACCGGATTCTGGAGGCCATGAACCGGCGGGACACCAAGGCTTCGCTGCTGGAGCTGCTGGGGAAGCTGCGGGAGCGCATCCCCGGTCTGGTGCTGCGCACCAGCCTCATCACCGGCCTGCCCTACGAGGACGAGGCGGCCTTCGAGGAGCTGTGCGATTTCCTGCGGCAGGTGCGCATTGAGCGGGCCGGCGTGTTCCCCTTCTCTCCGGAGGATGGCACCCGGGCCGCGCTGATGGACCACGTCAGCACCGAGGAGGCCCAGCGCCGGGCGGAGCTGCTGGTGGACGTGCAGTCCGACATCATTGACGCCTATAACGACAGCATCCTGGGCCAGACCCGGGAAGTGCTGTGCGAGGGCTTCGACCAGCAGGCCCAGATGCTGGTGGGCCGCAGCTATGCCGAGTCCCCGGACATCGACGGCCGCATTTACTTCACCGCCGACGGCGCCGTGGAGCCGGGTACCTTTGTCACCGTCCGGCTCACCGGCGTCATGGACGGCGAGCTCACCGGCAAGCAGGTGGAGGAGTAAGGCAGGAAAGGATGGTATCCCATGAATTTGCCCAATAAATTAACTCTTTTGCGCATTTTATTGATCCCTGTGTTTATGGTGGTACTGTATTGGGGCTTTCCCGGCGCCAATTACGCGGCGCTGGCCATCTTCATCATTGCCAGCTTCACCGACATGCTGGACGGCAAGATCGCCCGGAAGTATCACCTGGTGACGGACTTCGGCAAGTTCGCCGACCCCCTGGCGGACAAGATGCTCACCACCGCCGCCATGCTGTGGTTTGTGGAGAACGGCCAGATGGCCGCCTGGGCGCTGCTGATCGTGGTGTGCCGGGAGTTCGCCGTCAGCGGGCTGCGGATGCTGGCCGCCGACAAGGGCAAGGTCATTGCCGCCGGATGGTCCGGCAAGGTGAAAACCGCCTCCACCATGGTGTGCATTGTGCTGATGTTCCTGAACATTCCGCCGCTGCTGAACACCCTGTGCGTGTGGGTCATCGTCCTCACCACCCTCTACTCCGGCGTGGAGTATTTCCTGATGAACAAGGACGTCATCGCCACCGCCTGAACTGAAAAGCGCCGGCCCGGCCGGGACGGCGCTTTTGCATATATGTCGGACTTACAGCCGGGTGAGGAAGCTCCACAGCAGCTTCCCGCCGTAGAACAGGATCACGGCGCCGCAGACCCGGTTGATGGCCCGCAGCACCCGGGCGTTGAACTGCTCCCGGAATACGGAGATCATCCAGGTGAGGGAGGGGAACCAGAGGCAGGAGGCGGTGGCCACGCCGGAGATGAAGGCGGTGGACTGGGCCGGCGGCAGCGACGCGTGGAAGGCACCCAGCATCATGGTGCCGTCCAGAATGGCCTGGGGATTGCACCAGGTGACCACACAGGCGGTGGAGATGGTTTTCCAGAGGGAGATTTCCGCTGCCGGGGCGCGGATGTCCTCCGGCTGCGAACGGAGCAGCGTCACGCCGATGAACAGGACAATGAGGCTTCCCGCCAGCAGAATCACCTTCTGCAGCCACGGATACCGCACCATCACCGCGCCGACGCCGAAAAAGCAGGCCAGCGCCAGCGTCACGTCGAAAAAGATGACGATGAGGGAGGTCAGCAGGGCGCGTCTGCGGGAGGAGGACAGGGCCGAGTGGATGACAAACAGGTTCTGCAGCCCTACGGGGGCCACGTAGGCCAGCCCCATGGTCAGCCCCTGAAGATAATATGCCACGGCTCTCCCTCCCATCCGGTTCCGCGCGGTACCGGCCGCGTTGTTTCTGTTACAGTATACCGCACCGTCCGCCCCAAGGCAAGAAAAAACGGCGTCCGGCGGGAGGAAACCGGCGCTGGCTTCCTGCGCTGATTCTGGTTTTCGGGAAATCGTTCATCAGAATGACAGAACGGGATTCGTTTCCAGGCCGGCCAATCCCGTTCCGCTGTCCGATAAAGCGGAAATTGTCGAGCTGAATTATACAGGTGTTCCGACTTCAATCAGATTTCCGTCAGGGTCATAGAATCTGACCACCTTTTGTCCCCAGCTGTGTGTCATCAGGTGATTGACGTATTCGGTTTCCGGGTAAAGCGTCTCAAGACGTTCTGCAAATTGTTCTATGTCAGGCTCTTCAAAATATAATTCGGACTGATTACTGTTTGGAATGATGCTTCTTTTCGTGAATTGTTCCCAGTAACCTGATTCCTGTAAATACAGGTTATCTGTCAATTCCATATTTCCATCGTTGTCCTGAAGCAGTTGAAACCCAAACATATCACTGTAGAACTTCAGCGCACGGTTGCAATCTTTCACAACAATAAGCGTTCCTTTGTATTTCATATGTGTTCTCCTCCACAAATTCCGATTTGTTGACTGACTTCCATATTACTATATTTCTCTGCCCGGATCAAGGATTGGCAAACTGCCGCGGTTTGCGCCGCCAACATTTCAAGTTCATTGCCTCCGGCGCTTCTCCGCTTGACAACGGGCAAAAATCCTGCTACGATACTATCCGAAATCGAATAGCGCAATGAACGGAAAGAGTAACAGACCGCCTGAAGGGCAGAGAGGACGCGTCACCGGCTGCAAGCGTGTCCACGGAGGGAGCTGCGAAGTGCGTCCGGGAGCGCGGGGGATGTGGAAGCCCTCCGTCCGGCCAGCGTCAATGGCCTCCTTGAGCGATAAAAGAGAGTGGAACCGCGATTCGTCGCCTCTCGTACCTTGGTACGGGAGGCGTTTTTTCATCCTCCCGACCACACACACAAGGGAGTGTTTGTAACCATGCGCATGACCCGACTGGGCGGCCTTCTGGCCGCCTACCAGCGCCGCGACCCCGCGGCAAGAAGCAAGCTGGAAATCTTCCTGCTGTATCCCGGCGTCCACGCGGTGATCTACCACCGCATCGCCCACTGGCTCCACTGTCACAAGCTGCGGTTCCTGGCTCGGGCGGTGTCCCAGTGGAGCCGGTTCTGGACCGGCATCGAGATTCACCCCGGCGCCGCCATCGGCCACCGGCTGGTGATTGACCACGGCATGGGCATCGTCATCGGCGAGACCGCCGAGGTGGGAGATGACTGCCTGCTGTATCAGGGGGTGACTCTGGGCGGCACCGGCAAGGACCAGGGCAAGCGCCACCCCACGCTGGGCAACAACGTGCTGGTGGGCAGCGGCGCCAAGGTGCTGGGCCCCTTCACCGTGGGAGAGAACGCCCGCATCGCCGCCGGCGCGGTGGTGCTGGAGGAGGTTCCCCCCAACAGCACCGCCGTGGGCGTTCCCGCCCAGATCGTCCGGGTGGACGGCCGCCCCGTGTATTACGCCGACGATGTGGACCAGATCCACATCAAGAACCCCACGCTGGAGAAGCTGAACGCCCTCACCGCCCGGGTGGAGGAGCTGGAGCGCCGGCTGCGGGAAAAGGAACAGCAGTGATCCGCGGACCTTCCGCGGCGAAAGGAACACACCATGGAACTGAGCATTCACCACACCGCCATCATCGCCTCGGACTATCAGGCGGCCAGGACATTCTACGTGGAAAAGCTGGGGCTGCCGGTGCTTTCGGAGCGCTTCCGCCCGGAGCGGGGCGACTGGAAAATCGACCTGCAGGCGGGAAACAGCCGGATCGAGCTGTTTGTGATCCCCACCGCGCCGCCCCGGCCCAACTACCCGGAGGCTCTGGGCCTGCGGCACCTGGCCTTCCGGGTGACGGACCTGGACGCCGCCGTCCGGGAGCTGGAGGGCAAGGGCATTCCCTGCGAGCCCATCCGGACGGACCCGGTTACCGGCTGCCGGTTCACCTTTTTCAAAGACCCAGACGGGCTGCCCCTGGAGCTGTACGAAAATCAAGGATGAAGGAGAAGCATCATGTATCTTTACAATTCTGCCACCCATAAGAAAGAGGAGTTCAAAACCCATACCCCCGGCCACGTGGAGATGTACACCTGCGGCCCCACGGTGTATCACTTCGCCCACATCGGCAACCTGCGGTCCTATATCATGGAGGACGTGCTGGAGAAGTATCTGCGCTACGCCGGCTATGACGTGAACCGGGTCATGAACATCACCGACGTGGGCCATCTCACCTCCGACGCCGACGAGGGCGAGGACAAGATGCTCAAGGGCGCCAAGCGGGAGCACAAGTCCGTCATGGACATCGCCAAATTCTACACCGACGCCTTTTTTGAGGACTGCCGGAAGCTGAACATCAAGCGCCCTGACGTGGTGGAGCCTGCCACCAACTGCATCGACGAGTATATCAAGATCGTCTCCGGCCTCATGGACAAGGGCTACGCCTACTTCGCCGGCGGCAACGTGTATTTCGACACCTCCAGACTGGACCACTACTATGTGTTCAATGACCACAACGAGGAGGACCTGGCGGTGGGCGTCCGGGAGGGCGTGGAAGAGGACACCAACAAGCGCAACCGCAATGACTTCGTGCTGTGGTTCACCAAGTCCAAGTTCGAGGACCAAGCCCTGAAGTGGGACTCCCCCTGGGGCGTGGGCTATCCCGGCTGGCATATTGAGTGCTCCGGCATCTCCATGAAGTACAACGGCGAGTATCTGGACCTCCACTGCGGCGGCGTGGACAACGCCTTCCCCCACCACACCAACGAAATCGCCCAGTCCGAGTCCTATCTGGGCCATCCCTGGTGCCCCCAGTGGTTCCATGTCCACCACCTGAACACCGCCACCGGCAAGATGTCCAAGTCCAAGGGCGAGTTCCTGACGGTGTCCCTGCTGGAGGAGAAGGGCTACGATCCCCTGGCCTACCGGTTCTTCTGCCTCCAGAGCCACTACCGCAAGGCGCTGGTGTTCAGCTGGGAGAACCTGGACAACGCCCAGGGCGCCTACAACAAGCTGCTGAAGAAGATCGCCGCCCTCACCGACACCGCCGGCACGGTGGATGAGGAAGTGGCCGGGACCTTCAAGGAGAAGTTCATCCAGCAGCTGGGCAACGACCTGAACACCTCCATGGGCATCACCGCCCTGTACGACGTGCTGAAGGCCAAAACCAACGACGTCACCAAGCGGGCCATCCTGGCCAGCTTCGACGAGGTGCTGGGCCTGTCCCTGCTGGAGAAGGCGGACGCCCTCCGGGAGAAGGAACAGAAGGCGGCTACCGCCGTGGGCGGCTACACCGTCACCGGCGAGGGTGACCCGGCCATTGACACACTGGTGCTGGCCCGGGGCGAGGCCAAGAAGGCGAAGAACTTCGCCGAGGCGGACCGCATCCGGGAGGAACTGAAGGCCCAGGGCATCGAGGTCACCGACGTCCCCGGCGGCGCCGTGTGGAAGCGCGTCTGAGAAACAGCAAAACCGGCAGAGGGGGCTTTCACCCTCTGCCGGTTTTTCCGCCCTTGACAAAATCCGACAAAGCGCCTAAGATATAGGAGAAATCGCACAATATAATGGCCTTTTGCCGGAAAGGACGGCTGTGAATATGGAACTGAACCGGGCGGTGGCCGCCAACATCAAGCGCATCCGCAAGCAGCAGAAGCTGAGCCTGGAGCGGACGGCGGAAGCCGCCGGCGTGTCCCGGAGCATGCTGGGACAGATTGAGCGGGGGGAGGCCAACCCCTCCGTGGCGATTCTGGGAAAGCTGGCGGCGGCGCTGAAGGTCCCGGCGGAGGAGTTCCTCCGCTGCGACGCCTTTGAACCCACCCTGCTCTCTCGGGAGCTGGACAACAAGCCCCAGCGGCTGGACGGCGGCAAGGTGGTGCTGCGCCGCTCTATGCCCTACGAGGAGGGGACCCGCAGCGAGACCTGCTTTCTGGACGTGTACATCAGCGGCACCTACACCCCGGACAGCGCTGTCACCGGCAGCCTCTGCACCGTCACCATGATTTCCGGCACCGGCTTTCTGACGGTGGACGGGGAGACCTATACCCTGCAGGAGCGGGACGCCATGCGCTTTGCGGCGGACCAGCCCTGGTCCCTGCGGAACCAGGGCAACGCCACGGTGCGGGCCATGCTGCTGTGGCAGTATCGAAAGGAAGGATAACCCATGGAACTGATCCGAAATGCCGTTCCGGCGGACGCGGAGGCCCTGACCGCCATTGAGGCGGCCTGTTTCCCGGCGGCGGAGGCCGCTACCCGGGAGGAGTTCGCCGCCCGTCTGGCGGTGTACCCCAACCACTTCTGGGTGATGGAGGAGGACGGCCGCATTGTGGCCTTTGTCAACGGCATGGTCACCGACGAGCCCACCATCCGGGACGAGATGTTCGCCGACGTCTCCCTCCACAACGAGAAGGGGGCGTGGCAGGCCATTTTCGGCGTCAACACCCTGCCGGAGTACCGGCGGCAGGGCCGGGCCGCCCGTCTGCTGAACCGGGCCGCCGATGACGCCCGGGCCCAGGGCCGGAAGGGCTGCATTCTCACCTGCAAGGACCGGCTGGTCCACTACTACGCCTCCCTGGGCTACGCCAGCGAGGGCGTCTCCGCCTCCGTCCACGGCGGCGCGGTGTGGTACGATATGCGGCTGACGTTCTGAGGTCAGCGGGAAGGAGGCGTGTGCCATGGCGGATCATCACGGAAAAAAGCAGAATTACGCCGGGGGAGTGGGACTCCTGCTGGCCACCGTCTGCGTCTGCTACCAGGCGCTGAAGCGGGTGGAGGCCCGCCTGAAGGAAAAGGCGGAAAAGAAGAAATAAACGGAAGGGACGCAAGTCCCTTCCGTTTATTTTAATATGTGGCATTCCGGTCCTTTTCCCGGCAGAGCTCCGCCCAGCGGCAGTCTCCGCACACGGCGGACAGCTTGCCGGGCGCCAGAATGCGGCTGACAACGGCCTCCCGGAAATCGCCCCAGGTGAGGGTCTGGCCCGGCTCCAGACCGCACAGCTCCAGCACCCGGCGGTCATAGTCCCCGGCGTCGGGGCAGGGGGCGAACCGGTTGGGGCAGCAGGCGCACAGCGTGTCATGGCCCTCCGTCAGGCGGATGGGGGTGTCCGGCGTCAGCTCCGAGAGCACCGCCGCCATGTTGCGGCTGAACTCGCCGCTGTACCCCTTTCCCTCGAAGAACCCCAGGCACAGCCCGTGGTGAGGCCGCAGGGCGCACTCACCTGACATGGCGTCTCAGCACCCGGCTCAGGGCGATGGCCATGGCGATTTTCACCAGATCGGGAATGATGAAGGGGAACACGCACCAGCCCAGGGCGGTGACCAGACCCACGGCGCCGGAGGTGCGGGCGTAGACGATCATGAACCAGGCGGTGCCGAAGGCGTAGCACAGCGCCAGACCCAGCACCATGGTGACCGCCACCACAGGGGTGCTGGTGCCGAGGCGGGCGGTGAGGAACCAGTACAGCAGGCCCACCAGCAGATAGCTCAGCAGGTAGCCGCCGGTGGTGCCCAGCAGGGCCCCCAGGCCGCCGGAGAATCCGGCGAACACCGGCAGGCCGATGGCTCCCAGCAGCAGGTAAACCAGGATGGCGGTGGTGCCCCGCCGGCCTCCCAGCAGGCCCAGCACCATGAAAATGCCGAAGATCTGCATGGTGAAGGGGACGGTGGCGGGAATGGTGATCCAAGCGCAGACGGCGATGATGGCGGCGGACACGGCACAGTAGACCAGATCGCGGGTGCGCTGGGCGGAAGCGGATGCAGACATAACAAGACTCCTTTCAGGCGGAAAAACTGGAGTCATTCTACCACGGGATTCGCTGACTGTCAACTCTGTTATCTAAATTGGGTTGACAGAATTGACAAAGCCACAGGCGGGACTCTTGTCCCGCCTGTGGCTTCAGATTTTCGTTCGCTGGCAGATGGCCCGGACGTGGGCCTGGATGGATTTCAGGTCCTCGAAGGTCTCCGGCCGCTTGGACACGTCCCGCAGCAGGGCGGAGGGGTGGTAGATGGCGGTCATGTGGACGCCGTTTCGCTGGAACCACTGGCCGTGCTCGGCGGTAATGCGGAAGTCCTCCCGGATGATCTCCTTGGCGGCGATGCGCCCCAGGCAGACGATGATTTTGGGCCGCAGCAGCGCCGTCTGGCTGCGCAGCCAGCCCAGACAGGCCTCCTGTTCTACGTTCAGCGGGTCCCGGTTCTGGGGCGGGCGGCACTTGACGGTGTTGGTGATGTACACCTTGGTGCGGTCCAGGCCGATCATGGCCAGCATGTCGTCCAGCAGCTGTCCCGCGGGGCCTACAAAGGGCACGCCCTGCTCGTCCTCCCGCTGGCCCGGCCCCTCGCCGATCAGCAGGATTTCCGCGTCCCGGGCGCCGTCGCCGAACACCACGTTGGTGCGGGTCTCCCACAGGGCACAGCCCCGGCAGTTGAGGCAATCCCGTTTCAAGTCCTCCCAGGCAGCCATGATGGTCCCTCCTTTGCGTTTTTGCCATTGTAGCATATTTTCCCTACCGGCACAACCGGCATATTCCCGTCCCGGCCGGAGACACTGTGGGAAAAGGGGGATGGCGATGGCACTGGCGCTGTGGGAGTTCTGGACATACAGTTTTCTGGGGTATCTGCTGGAAAAGGGGTTCGCCGCCGCCACCCATGCCCGCCAGCAGACCCGGAAGGGGTTTCTGCTGCTGCCCCTGTGCCCGGTGTACGGCCTGGCGGTGACGGCGGTGCTGGCGCTGCCGCCGGAGCTGACGGCCACCTTCGGAGGCCGGTTTTTCTGGGGCGGCCTGACGGCCACGGCGGTGGAGTACGCCGTCCACCTGCTGTATGACCGGCTGCTCCGCGTCCGGTTCTGGGACTATTCCGGGCTGCCGGGAAACCTGGTGGGGCGGGTGTGCGTCCCGTTTTCCGCCGTATGGGGGCTGCTGCTGGCGGCGGCGGTTCCAAGCGTCCAGGCGGCGCTGGCGCCGCTGCTCTCGTCCGTTCCGCCGGGGTGGACCTACGCCATGCTGCTGCTGTTCACCGCCGATGCGGTGGCCTCCGGCCGGGTGCTGCAGGTGACGGGGGACCCGGAGGCCCTGTCTCTGCGGGGGTGAAAAAACGCCGAAGCTGTGCTTCGGCGTTTTTCCGTCATGATTTCCGCCGGAGGAGGGCGGACAGGCTCCGCTTGTACCGGCACAGCTGCTCCTGACAGTTCCGGCACCGGAGGGCGTCATTGCCGCACTCCAGAAACCGCTCCGGATGACGGCGGCAGGTGACCTCCCACCGCAGGAAAATCGCCGCCGAGAGCAGGCAGGCGCTGACGCTCAGGGGGCCGGGGACGGCCAGCAGGGGCGTGCACAGCATCAGGTAGTCCCAGTCGAAAATGCGGCAGGTGGTGCAGCAGCGGTTGTGCATCAGCCAGGACTGGAAGGGGCAGTAAAACAGGATGCAGAAGATGTCACACACGCCGTAAAGTCCCGCCAGACACACCAGAAACCGGCGGCCCACCCAGCCCCTGGCATACAGCAGGAAAAAGGGCAGGTTGACGGCAATCCACAGCAGGGCGGACTTCCCCGTGCCCCGGTTTGCCGCCCGGATTTCCTCCGGCGGGGGGAGGGCGCCGGTGGGGCGGAAACGGGCGGCGTATTTTTTCTGGCACCCCAGACTCTCCCGCCGGGAGGGAAACAGCCGCAGCGCCATGGACGCCATCAGCCCCAGCCAGGCCAGGGTCAGGGGCGTCAGCCCCCGGGGATGGGACAGGTCTGCAAGAAAGGCCTCCGGCGCCGCCAGGGCGTACCACACCAGCAGGAAAAAGATGGCGGCGCGGAGGAGGAAGCAGAACAGATAGTATTCTCGGGTCCGGGAACGGTTCATGAGACGGCGGCTCCTTTCAGCTGTTCCTCCAGCCACAGCCGCAGGTCGTCGTACACTGTCTCCCGCCAGCAGTCATTGAGAATCTCATGGCGGGCCTCCGGGTAGAGGTGCATGGTGACCTGCCGCATTCCGGCTGCGCGGAAGGATTCAAAGGCCTTCCGGACGCCCTTTCCCATGTCCCCCACCGGGTCCATGGCGCCGGAGACGAAGTGGATGGGGGTGGCCGGGTCCATTTTCCGCAGGTTCGACGGCCGGGTGATGAAGCCGATGCCCCACAGCATCTCCCGGAACAGCCCCACAGAGGCGCTGCCGCCGCACAGGGGATCGCTGATGTACCGGTCCACGTTGTCCTCGTCCACCGACAGCCAGTCGCTGCCGGTGCGGTTGGGGGCGAAGGGGCGGTTGTAGGCGCCGAAGGCCAGCTTCTGCACCAGGGGACTGATGCGGTCGGCGCCGATGCGGAGGGCCTCCAGGGCCGCCACCAGCCGTCCGCCCAGAAGCAGGAGGGGACCCTGCTGGCCGGTGCCCATGACGATGGCACCGTCCACGGTGCCGGGATAGCGGATCAGGTAGGTGCGGGCCAGGAAGGACCCCATGGAGTGGCCCAGCAGGAAGCAGGGCACACCGGGGTAGTCCCGGCCGATGCGGCAGCGGGTCTCGTACAGGTCATCCACCACCGTGTTCCAGCTGCCTTTGGGACCGAAGTACAGCCGGGGGGCGCCGGGAGCCACCGACTCCCCGTGGCCCAGATGGTCATTGCCCACCACGGCGAAGCCGTGGCCTGTCAGGTACGCCGCGAAGGGCTCGTACCGGTTGACGTACTCCGCCACGCCGTGGGAAATCTGCACCACGGCCCGGACATCCCCCTCCGGCCGCCACTCCACCGTGTGGATGGGGGAGCGGCCGTCCCGGGAAAGACGGGTGGATTCGGTTTTTTGCATGGAAAATCCCTCCTCCGTGTGTTATCATAAAAGAAGTATAACACGGATTGCCGAAAAACGCAAAACCCACATGCAGACAGGAGGAGTCCTATGGAAACCTATGTGATGGCCCTGGACCAGGGCACCACCAGCTCCCGCGCCATCCTCTTCAACCGGGCCGGCGAAATCGTGGCCCGGGCCCAGTACCCCTTCCGGCAGATCTATCCCCAGCCCGGCTGGGTGGAGCACGACCCCATGGAAATCTGGGCCACGGAGAAGCGGGCACTGGCGGAGGCGGTGGACGCCGCCCACATCGACCCCCGGCGCATTGCCGCCATCGGCATCACCAACCAGCGGGAGACCACCATCCTGTGGGACGCCCGGACGGGGGAGCCGGTGCACAACGCCATCGTCTGGCAGTGCCGCCGCACGGCGCCGGAGTGCGACCGGCTGAAGGCGGAGGGCCTGGGGGAGACGGTGACGGACAAAACGGGATTGCTGATTGACGCCTACTTCTCCGGCACCAAGATCCGCTGGATGCTGGACAACGTCCCCGGCGTCCGGGAACGGGCGGAGCGGGGCGAGCTGCGGGCCGGCACGGTGGACAGCTGGCTCATCTGGAACCTCACCGGCGGCAAGGTCCACGTGACGGACTACTCCAACGCCTCCCGCACCATGCTGTTCAACATCCACACCCTCCAGTGGGACGAGGAGCTGTGCCGGGCGGTGGGGGTGCCCATGAGCCTGCTGCCCCAGCCCCGGCCCAACAGCGAGGTCTACGGCGCCGTGGCCCCCGGCATCCCCGGCCTGGAGGCCCTGGCGGGCATCCCCATCTGCGGCAGCGCCGGGGACCAGGCGGCGGCGCTGTTCGGCCAGGCCTGCTTCCGCCCCGGCCAGGCGAAGAACACCTACGGCACCGGCTGCTTCACGCTGATGAACGTGGGCGCCGCGCCGGTGCGGTCCAGAAACGGGCTGGTGACCTCCGTGGGCTGGTGCCTGAACGGGGAGCTGACCTATGCCCTGGAGGGCAGCGTGTTCAACGCCGGCAGCGCCATCCAGTGGCTGCGGGATGAGCTGAAGCTGATTTCCAGCGCCCCGGAGTGTGACCGGCTGGCGGAGAGCGTGCCGGACTCCGGCGGCGTGTATCTGGTGCCTGCCTTCACCGGTCTGGGCGCCCCCTACTGGGACATGTACGCCCGGGGCACCATTGTGGGCCTGACCCGGGGCACCACCCGGGCCCACATCGCCCGGGCCACCCTGGACGCCATCGCCTTTGAGGTGACGGACC
Organism: Dysosmobacter sp.; assembly: GCF_034093755.1. GTDB lineage: Bacteria > Bacillota > Clostridia > Oscillospirales > Oscillospiraceae > Oscillibacter. The sequence continues at coordinate 40,352 of NZ_JAXEBZ010000026.1, forward strand.
TGGTGCTGGCCATGCAGGCCGACGCCCCCTGCCCCGTCACCACGTTGCGGGTGGACGGCGGCGCCTCCGTCAGCGACATCATGATGCAGACCCAGGCGGACCTGCTGCGCCTGCCGGTGGACCGGCCCGCCATGGTGGAGACCACCGCCTTCGGCGCGGCGGCCCTGGCGGGCCTGGCGGCGGGAGTCTGGAGCGGCACGGAGGAGTTGGAGCGCCTGCGCCGCAGCCAGCACGTGTTCGCGCCGCTGCGGGACGGGGAAGCCTGCGCCGCCGACTACCGCCGGTGGAAACGGGCGGTGGAGCGGTCCACCGCCTGGGCGGAGCGGGAGACCTGAAACTTTTTTTGAATAAAGCGTAAACGATGGGCAAACCGGTTGCGCTTTTCAAAGTTCTGCGGTATACTGTTCCCAGAATCCGGGGGAGAACCGGGGACCCGAAGCTGAAAGGAGTACGAGCATATGGCATTTTTTGACGAACTGAGCAAAAAGGTGAAAGAGACTGCCTCCGTCGCCGGGGAAAAGGCGAAGGACGCGGCGGAACTGGCCAAGATCAACGTGGCCATTGCCGGTGAGCAGCGGGAGATGGAGAAAAACTTCCGTGCCATTGGCGAGTGGTTCGTGAATGAGTACAGCGGCGAGATCCCCGAGGCGGTGAAGGATCTGGTGGAGGCGGTGGCCGCTTCCAAGGAGAAGATCGCGGAGCTGGAGGCCAGCAAGCCCGGCAAGGACGAGCCTGCCGCCGAGGAGCCCAAGTCCGCCCTGAAGACCTGCCCCATCTGCGGCGCCCAGTCGGACAGCAAGTTCTGCCCCCAGTGCGGCGCGCCCATGGGCGAGTGAGTCTGCCGAAGGAACTGAAAACGCCGCCGTCCGGCCGGACGGCGGCGTTCTTTTGCACGCGATTGGGGTTATGACGGGTCATCGTCCCCGTCCAGACGGTCCTTCAGGGCCTCCAGCTTCTCCCGGGCGCGGGTCAGATAGTCCTGCTCGGCGCCCTTGCGGCTGGGCACGAAGTTCATGGCGGCGCTCTTCTGCTGGCCCTGGCCCCGGGCGTAGAAGAAACCCACCACGGAGAACACCAGCGCACCGATGAAGTTCACGAACAGGTCCTTCATGGTGTCGATGAGGCCGATGTCCAGATACCCGCCGATGCCCAGGCTCTGGCCGTTGACCACCGTGTCCGTGATGCCCTTGATGGAGACGGTTTTGTTGGAGTTGGTGGGGTCCAGCAGCACGGAGTTGATGGAGTGGATGATGGTGTCCTTCTGCATGTCCACGTGGAGCAGCATGTCCATGCTGAACTCGAAGAACTCCCACAGCACGCCGATGGTCATGGAGAAGCAGAAGGCCACGATGGCCATGTACACCGGAGAGAGGGACAGAGAGACTCGCTTGTTGCGGTTGCACATGTCCACCAGGGAGAAGCCGATGGCGGCGCACAGGAAGCCGTTGATGGTGTGCAGCATGGTGTCCCAGTAGGCAAAGGTGGTGTAAAAGGCCCGGATCTCGCCCAAAATTTCCGCGGCGAAGATAAACAGCAAAAT
>NZ_JAXEBZ010000027.1:0-7601 GCF_034093755.1 Dysosmobacter sp.
TCTGCCGCCGCAAGTTGCGGGAGTGCGGCGGTCGTCGTGGTGGAAAACCGAAAGGGCTGTCCTTCTCTTCCCGCGCGTTCCGCTTCGCTACGCGCATACCCGGGCAATAAACGATAACCCCCCGGGTATGCGCGTAGCGAAGCGGAACGCGCGGGAAGAGAAGGACAGTCCTTTCGGTTTTCCACCCCGACAACTGCCGCACTCCCGCAACTTGCGGCGGCAGACTCTCCGGGACTGCCAGTGTCAGACGCACCCGGCAGAAGATTTCCGGGATTCTGTCGGCAGGGTCTGAGGAGACCCCCAGTCTACCCTTTGGCGCATCCAAAGGGTACGCCCAGCGCCTTTTTCTTCCACCGTGTACGGCGCATTCTTTTTCGGCAAGACGAAAAAGAATGGGGGGTGCAAAGCCTGCGATCTTCATCGCGCCTCCCGGCGATGGCCGGCACCCCCGCACCGGGTCCGGCGCGTCATCCCGCCGGTGATCACCGGCCCCCACCCAACCGCCCGGTATTCCAAAAAGTGTTGACGGAAAAAGGGGAACGTAGTACATTAAACGGGAAATCAAATTTCCGCCGCTGTGCGGAGTAGGAGGAACGATATGGATTACGCGAAGGAATCCCTGCGGCTCCATCAGGAGTGGAAGGGCAAGATTGAGATGGTGGCCCGGGTGCCGGTGAAAACCAAGGACGACCTGTCCCTGGCCTATACCCCCGGCGTGGCCCAGCCCTGCCTGGAGATTCAGAAGGACCCGGAGAAGTCCTATGAGCTGACCCGCCGCCACAACCTCTGCGCCGTCATTACCGACGGCAGCGCCGTTCTGGGCCTGGGCGACATCGGCCCCGAGGCCGGCATGCCGGTGATGGAGGGCAAGTGCGTGCTGTTCAAGGCCTTCGGCGACGTGGACGCCGTGCCCCTGTGCGTCAAAACCAAGGACGTGGACGAGTTCGTCAACACCGTGGCGCTGATCTCCGGCTCCTTCGGCGGCATCAACCTGGAGGACATCGCCGCCCCCCGCTGCTTTGAGATCGAGCGGAAGCTGAAGGAAAAGTGCGACATCCCCATCTTCCACGACGACCAGCACGGCACCGCCGTCATCACCCTGGCGGGCCTCACCAATGCCCTGAAGGTGGTGGGCAAGAAGCTGCCGGAGGTGAAGATCGCCGTCAACGGCGCCGGCTCCGCCGCCATCGCCATCACCAAACTGCTGCTGTCCGCCGGTGCCACGGACGTGACGCTGTGCGACCGCAGCGGCGCCATCTACGAGGGCCGGGAGAAGGGCATGAACTGGATCAAGGAGGAGATGGCAAAGGTCACCAACCCCGCCCGCACCGCCGGCACCCTGGCCGACGTGATCCGGGGCGCCGACGTGTTCATCGGCGTGTCCGCCCCCAAGTCCCTCACCCAGGACATGATCCGCACCATGGCGAAGGACCCCATCATCTTTGCCTGTGCCAACCCCACCCCCGAAATCTTCCCGGATGAGGCCAAGGCCGCCGGCGCCCGGGTGGTGTCCACCGGCCGCAGCGACTATCCCAACCAGATCAACAACGTGCTGGCCTTCCCCGGCATCTTCCGGGGCGCCTTCGATGTGCGGGCCAGCGACATCAACGAGGAGATGAAGGTGGCCGCCGCCAAGGCCCTGTCCGGCCTCATCTCCGACGAGGAACTCAGCGAGGACTACATCATCCCCAAGGCCTTCGACCCCCGTGTGGGTCCCGCCGTGGCTGCCGCCGTGGCCCAGGCCGCCCTGGATTCCGGCGTGGCCCGCATCTGATGGTTTTCTGATAACACAAGAGGAGATGACGAACGTCATCTCCTCTTGCTTTTTATAAAAGCCTGGCAGAGTACGCGCCCGCGGCGGGGGGCGGCTCTCTCAAAAAGTGGCTCAGCCGCTTTTTTGAAGGTCAGATCATCTTCCAGGCCGTCTCCAGCGCCACCTTCATCATGTCGTTGAAGGACTGCTCCCGCTCCGCGGAGGACAGCAGCTCCCCGGAGAACAGGTGGTCGGAGATGGTGAGGATGCTCAGAGCCTTCTTACCGCAGCCGGCGGCGGTCCAGTAGAGGCCGGCTGCCTCCATCTCCACGCACAGGTGGCCCAGCTTGCGCAGCTTCTCGTTGATGGTGGGGTCGGGATAGTAGAAGAAGTCGGAGGTGTACACCTTGCCCACCACGGCGGGGATGTTCAGATCCCTGGCGGACTCCACCGCGTCGGAGAGCATGCCGTAGTCGGCCACGGCGGCCAGCTTGCCGGGCATGTCATAGGCGTCGCCGTAGGCGGAGTTGCTGGAGGCGGCCATGGCGATGACCACGTCCCGGACCTTCACCTCGTCGCTGAGGCCGCCGGCGGAGCCGATGCGGATGATGGCGTCCACGTCGAACTGGGTGTACAGCTCCGTGGCGTAGATGCCCATGGAGGGCACGCCCATGCCGTGGCCCATGACGGAAATCTGCTTGCCCCGGTAGGTGCCGGTGTAGCCCAGCATGTTGCGGACGGTGTTGAAGCAGACGGGGTTTTCCAGATAGTGGTCGGCCACGTACTTGGCCCGCAGGGGATCGCCGGGCATGAGGACCACCTTGGCGATTTCCTGGTCGGTGACGGAGATGCTGGCGGAAATGGATTCTTTGGTCATGATGGGAACCTCCTTATTCAAACAGCTTTTTCAGGCTTTCGGTAAACGGGGGATAGCAGATGCCCTTTTCCGTGACGATGGCGGTGAGGAGCGTGTGGTCCGTCACGTCGAAGGCGGGGTTGTAGCACTTGACCTCCTGCAGCGCCATGGGCTCGGCGTAGAACTTCTCCCGGATCTCGCCCGGGTCCCGCTGCTCCACGGGGATGTGGTCCCCGTCGGGACAGGCCATGTCGATGGTGGAGGTGGGCCCCAGGGTGTAGAAGGGGATGCCGTAGTGTTTGGCCAGAATGGCCACGCCGGAGGTGCCGATCTTGTTGGCGAAGTCGCCGTTGGCGGCGATGCGGTCGCAGCCCACGAAGCAGGCCTGCACCCACCCGTTTTTCATGACGATGCTGGCCATGTTGTCGCAGATGAGGGTCACGTCCACCCCCGCCTTCTGCAGCTCAAAGGAGGTGAGCCGGGCGCCCTGGAGCAGCGGCCGGGTCTCGTCGGCGAACACGCGGAACTCCATGCCCCGCTCCTTGCCCAGCAGGATAGGCCCCAGGGCGGTGCCGTAGCGGGAGGTAGCCAGGGGGCCGGCGTTGCAGTGGGTCAGGATGCCGTCGCCGTCCTTCACCAGGGTCAGGCCGTATTCGGCGATCCTGGTGCACATGGAGATGTCCTCCTGATGGATGGCGGTGCACTCCGCCCGCAGCCGGTCCAGAATCTCCGCCGCCGGCTGCCCGGCACCGTCCGTCACCACCTGCTCCATCCGGGCCAGCGCCCAGTTCAGGTTCACCGCCGTGGGCCGGGAGGCGTTCAGGTACTCCCGCTGGCGGTGAAACTCCGCGGCGAAGGCGTCATAGGGCAGGTGAGCGTACTGCTGGGCCAGCACGTACATGGCGTAGCCGGCAAAAATGCCGATGGCCGGGGCGCCCCGGACCCGCAGCTTCAGAATCGCCTCGTAGCAGTCCTCCTCCCGGCTGAGGGTCAGGTAGACCACCCGGTTGGGCAGCTGGGTCTGGTCCAGAATCACCACGCTGCGGCCGTCGCCGGACAGGCGGATGTTGTCGGTATGGATAATCTTCGCAAGCTCGTCCATGGAAAAACTCCTTTCACAGTGTGCCGTAAATCACCCGGACGCCCACCTTCAGAACCCCCCGCAGGCAGGCGGTCATCTCCGCCGTGGAACCGGCGTACCGGTCCGTCACCACGGCGTAAAGCTGCTGGCAGGCGCAGTCCACGTAAGGGGCGGTGCCCCCCAGCCTGGTGTGGTCCGCCAGCAGGTACAGCTGCTCCGATCGCCGCAGCAGCTCCCGCTTGGCCTCGGACTCCTCGTAGCTCTGCTCCATGACCCCCTTCTGGGCGGACAGGGCGGTGGCGGAGAAAAAGCATTTGCCGATGTTGATGTGCTCCAGCAGGTCCGGGTTCCGGATGCTCACCAGGGACATATCCCGGTGGCGCAGCAGCCCGCCGGTGAGCAGCACCTGCACCGAGTCGGAGTCGGCGAACTGCAGGGCGATGTTCAATCCGTTGGTCACCACGGTAATGGACTTCTCGTGGAGCAGGGGGCACATCTGCAGTGCGCAGTTGGACCCGTCCAGGGCGATGATGTCCCCGTCCTGCACCTGGGCCGCGGCGGCCTTGGCGATGAAGCGCTTCTCCTCCCCCGCCGGGGAGTAGCCGGGCCGGGCGGCCTCCTTCCGGGCGGATTTGGCCTTCTCCTTCTCCGGCGCGGCCACGGCGCCGCCGTAGACCCGGGAGATCAGCCCCTCCTTCTCCAGGGCCTGCAGGTCCCGGTGGATGGTCATGTAGGTGACGCCGAAGGTCCGGGCCAGCTCCTGCACGTCGATGGAGCCCCGGAGGCGCAGCGTATTCAGAATCTCCTGCTTGCGGATGTGGGGCAGTGTTTTCATGGCGGTTGCCTCCCTGCTCCGGCGGCCCGGTGTTTCACAATAGTAATATTGTATACCAGCTTCCGGGGAAAAAGCAACCGCGGCGTCGGAGATGGCGGGAAAAAAACAGGACAGCCCGGTCTTCAAAGACCGGGCTGTCCTGTGGGGAGAGAAAGGGAGGCTTCAGGCTGCATCGGAGGTCAGCAGGCGGTTGAGCACCGCGGCGGCCTCGTCGGCGTCTTTCAGGTTGTAGAGCACCAGACCCATGAGGTTATCCATCTCCGAGGAGGAGAGGTTGCTCTTGGGGTGGCAGCTGCGCCAGCGCAGCTGCTTGCCGATGTCCTCATACAGGGCGGTGCCGATGACCAGGCAGGGATAGGGGGACTCGTCCTCCACCAGGCGGAAGTCATCGATATGGTCCAGCCGGATGGAGAACACGGAGCTGAACCGCTGGATCAGCAGCACCCGGCGGTCCGTGATCAGATACCGCTGGGCCTGCACGTTTTTCCACTCCAGCACAGGCGACAGGGCCACCAGCGCCGCCACTGTCAGCACGCCGCCCACGAAAACCGGGCTGGCGGGATGGTTGTTGATCAGATACGCCCACAGAAGCCCCGCGGTGATCACCACCGTGGCAATCCACTGGGCCAGGATCTTCAGCCCGCTCTTCTGCCGGCTGTCCAGCAGCGGGAAGGGGGCGCTGGTGCCGCTCCACAGGACCTTTTCGCTCTTCAGCAGAATCTTATCCAAATTCTTGTCCATCACGATACCTCATTTCTTGGCGCTTACCGGTAGCTTCTGTTACCATCATATCCGAAAATCCGTTCAATGGGTGACAAGGGACGGGCCGCCCCTGTTCAGAGACTGTAAAAAACCGGAAGAAAATTTGCTGTTTTTTCACAGGATTTTAACACCAAGTATGGTATAATAGCCCAAAGGCCGTTATGAGCGTCCCGGCTGCCGGGAAGCGCGGCGGAGCTGTTTCCGGGGGAGGGTGCCATGGATCAAAAACGTCTGAAAGAGCTGTTCCCGGTGTCCTGGAGGGACCTGGTAACCTTTGTGGCCATTATGCTCTGCGCCACCGCCTGCTGCTACGCCATGCGGATTCTGGACGGCAGCGGCGAGTTCGCTACGCTGATTTACGTGATGGCGGTGCTGATGGTGTCCCGGTTCACCAACGGGTACCTGTTCGGCCTGCTGGCGTCGCTGCTGGGGGTGCTGTTTGTGAACTTCCTGTTCACCTACCCCTACCGGGCCTTCAACTTCGTCATTGCCGGCTATCCCCTCACCTTCCTGACCATGGCGGTGGTGTCCACCATGACCTGCGCCATGACCAACCAGGTCCGCCAGCAGGAGAAGCTGCGGGCGGAGAATGAAAAGGAGAAAATGCGGGCCAACCTGCTGCGCTCCGTGTCCCACGACATCCGCACCCCCCTCACCAGCATTGTGGGGGCCACCTCCACCATTCTGGAAAACCGGGAACGGCTGTCGGTCCGGGACCAGGAGCTGCTGCTGCAGGATGTGCGGGAGGAGGCCCAGTGGCTGATCCGCATTGTGGAGAACCTGCTGAGCGTCACCCGCATGAGCGAGGAGGAGACGGCCCGTATCACCAAAACGCCGGAGGCGGCGGAGGAGGTGGTGGGCGAGGCGGCCCGGAAGTTCCGCAAGCGCTTTTCCCACATCTCCGTGTCGGTGGAGGCGCCGGAGGAGCTGCTGATGGTGCCCATGGACGCCATCCTCATTGAGCAGGTGCTGGCAAACCTGCTGGAAAACGCCGCCATCCACGGAAAGACCACCACCCACATCCGACTGTCCGTCTGCCGGGAGGGAAACTGCGCCCTGTTCACCGTCCGGGACAACGGCGGCGGCATTCCGGAAAAGCAGCTGGCCAACCTCTTTGATGACCGGGTCCGCCGGACCGAGGAGACCACGGCGGGAGACAAAAAGCGGAACATGGGCCTGGGCCTGACGGTCTGCAAGGCCATTGTCCACGCCCACGGCGGCGTGATGAGTGCCGGAAACCTGCCGGAGGGCGGCGCGGAGATGCGCTTCACCCTGCCGCTGGGAGAGGGCTGTCCGGCAGCGGAGCCGCCTCTGGCGGTATATGGAAAGGAGTGATCCCATGACCATTCGGGACAAAATTCTGATTATTGAGGATGAACAGAGCATCGCCCGCTTCATCTCCACCATTCTGGCCGCCAACGGCTACGAGACCATGCTGGCCCGCACCGGCAGCGAGGGGCTGTCCATGGTGTCCTCCAACTGCCCGGATCTGGTGATTCTGGACCTGGGCCTGCCGGACATGGACGGCATGGACATTCTCAAGAGCCTGCGCGGCTGGTCCAGCCTGCCGGTAGTGGTGGTGTCCGCCCGGTCCCACGAAAAGGACAAGGTGGCGGCGCTGGACATGGGCGCCGACGACTATCTCACCAAGCCCTTCGGCACCGACGAGCTGCTGGCCCGGGTGCGCACCGCCATGCGCCACACCCGCACCGCCACCGGCAACGACGAGCTGGCCCGCCGGGGGACCTACAGCGTGGGGGACCTGGTGATTGACTACAACAAGCACCAGGTGCTGGTGGGAGGCGTCAACGCCAAGCTGACCCTCAGCGAGTTCCGCATTGTGGCCCTGCTGGGCAAGCACGCCGGCAAGGTGCTGACCTATGACTACATCATCCGGGAGCTGTGGGGCCCCCGGGCCGGCAGCGACAACCAGATCCTGCGGGTGAACATGGCCAATATCCGTCGGAAGATCGAGAAGAACCCGGCGGAGCCCCAGTACATCTTCACCGAGGTGGGCGTGGGCTACCGCATGGCCGAAGGGGACGGAAACTGAATCTTTTGCCCGTGACGCGGCTCTCTCCGAAAGGAGGGAGCCGTTTTTTTTCGCCGGTTTAGGCGGGGGATTGCGCCCGTCCGGGTGCCGGGGGATGCAGCGAAGGCTGCGGCTTCCCGGAACCACCGTCGCGGCAGTACGATTCCCGGCCCCGTTGGGGCCGCCAATCGTGCCGCTTCCTCGAAACAGCCCTCGCTGTTTCCGCCGCTGGCGGCGCTTCGCCTGTTTCCCCCGTTTTCTTTGGGTCTTGCCCAAAGAAAA
>NZ_JAXEBZ010000028.1:0-30459 GCF_034093755.1 Dysosmobacter sp.
AGCGCCGAATCTCTCAGGCAAAAGGACGGAGCAGACGAGTGTTTCGCTTGTCATCGTACTTCTCCAGGGTTGCCGTTTTCCGGCAGCTCTATTTTTTATGCAAGGAGAAAAAGCGTATGTTAGAAAGTGTGTTGTTCCCCATTGTGGCAAAGATCAATGAGTATCTGTCCAACTACATCCTCATCTTCCTGCTGATGGGCGTGGGACTGTGGTACCCCATCAAGACCCGGTTCGTGCAGGTACGGTGCTTCGGCGAGGGCATGAGGAAGTTCTTCGGCGAGATGAACCTGCGGGGCGGCGCGCAGAAAAGCGGTATGACCTCTTTCCAGGCGCTGGCCACGGCCATCGCCGCCCAGGTGGGCACGGGCAACATCGTGGGCGCGTCCGGCGCGATCCTCACCGGCGGCCCCGGCGCGATCTTCTGGATGTGGATCATCGCCTTCTTCGGCATGGCCACCATCTACGCCGAGGCGGTGCTGGCCCAGTCCACCCGGGTGAAGGATGAGAAGGGCAACATTCAGGGCGGCCCCGTGTACTACATCACCACCGCCTTCCCCAACGGCTTCGGCAAATCCCTGGCCGCCTTCTTCGCCGTGGCCACCATTCTGGCTCTGGGCTTCTTCGGCTGCATGGTCCAATCCAACTCCATCGGCTCCACCTTCCAGACCGCCTTCGGCATCCCCTCCTGGATTGTGGGCCTGGTGCTGGTGGCCATCTGCGGCGCCATCTTCCTGGGCGGCGTGCAGCGTCTGGCCTCCGTGTGCGAAAAGATCGTCCCCATCATGGCCGGTCTGTTCCTGGTGGGCGGCCTCATCGTGCTGGTGCTGCGCATCCAGCATCTGCCCGCCACCTTCGGCCTGATCTTCAAATACGCCTTCATGCCCCAGGCCATCATCGGCGGCGGCGTGGGCTACGCCCTCAAGACCGCCATCAGCCAGGGCGCCAAGCGGGGCCTGTTCTCCAACGAGGCCGGCATGGGCTCCACCCCCCACGCCCACGCCCAGGCCAACGTGGCCACGCCCCATGACCAGGGCGTGGTGGCCATGATCGGCGTGTTCATCGACACCTTCGTGGTGCTGACCCTCAACGCCCTGGTGATCATCTGCACCCTCTACACCGAGGGCGGCCCCCTGGCCGGCGGCTATACCGGCGCCATTACGGAGACCATCGGCAAGTCCAACCTGGCCCAGACCGCTTTCGGCTCCGTGTTCGGCGCGGGCCCCGGCGCCGCGTTTGTGGCCATCTGCCTGTTCTTCTTCGCCTTCTCCACCGTGCTGAGCTGGAACCTGTTCGGCAAGATCAACATGATCTACCTGTTCGGCCGGAAGTCCGTGGTGGTGTACACTCTCATCGCCATGGTGTTCATCTTCCTGGGCACCATCGCCTCCAGCGACCTGGTGTGGGAGTTGGCGGATATGTTCAACCAGCTGATGGTGCTGCCCAACGCCATCGCCCTGTTCGCCCTCACCGGCATCGTGGTGAAGGAAGCGGACAAGCAGGGCCTGAAAAAGTAAGTCCGGCGGAGCGTTCGCTCCCCGCCCCCGGCGCGGTTTCGGCAAACCGCGCCGGGGGCTTTTCGCGCCCGGAGACGAAAACGGTGAAAGGTTACAAAAACCCGCTGAAAAAGTAACAGAATTCCCACGAAACAGGAAGAAAAATAACCGTTCCGGCATTTGACTTTCCCTACCGGTGGGAATATAATAAACCAGATTATAAGAATGGGGCGTCATGCCCGTTGGAGAGGGGTGAGCGCAGTGAATCTGTCCCGGTACCGCAGCCAGATTGTGCTGCTGATGGATGTGGGCCTGATCTTCCTGTGCAATTTCGCGCTGTTTCTTCCGGCGCTTCTGGTGGAGGACATCCGCCTGCTGAACCTGGTGCTGCACATCGGCCTGCTGACGGTCTGCGTGCTGGTGTTTCAGCTGCTGTTCCGCACCTACGAGAGCCTCTGGCGCTACGCCGAGAGCCGGGAGTATCTGGTGCTGCTCACCGGCATGAGCCTGGGCTTTGCCCTGTACGCCGTGTGCAACCTGGTGATGGACACCAACCGCATCTGGATCACCCAGGCCCTCACCGGCACGTCCCTGGCGCTGCTGGCCATGCTGGTGGTGCGGTTCACCTACCGGCTGTACCGCACGAAAACCTCCAATCAGCACCGGGAGGGCGGCCGCTATGCCGCCATCATCGGCGCGGGCACGGCGGGCGTGGCACTGCTGGACGAGCTGCGCAGCAACCCCGGCGGCCGGTACATCCCCTACTGCCTGCTGGATGACGCGGCGGACAAGCAGGGAAAGCGGATTCACGGCGTGCGGATTCTGGGGCCCATCGACCGGATCCGGGAGCTGCTGCAGAACACCCCGGTGACGGACGTGATTCTGGCCATCTCCGAGCTGACGCCGGAGCGGCGGGCGGAAATTCTGCGGCTGTGCTCCACCACCGGCTGCCACCTCCACGTGTTCAAGGACCCCATGGACCAGCTGGAAAAGGGCGGGTCCCTGGCCTCCCGGGTTCGGGAGGTGCAGATCGAGGACCTGCTGGGCCGCCCCGCGGTCCGGCTGAACAACCGCCGCATCGACGGCATGGTCCGGGGCAAGACGGTGCTGGTCACCGGCGGCGGCGGCTCCATCGGCTCGGAGCTGTGCCGCCAGATCGCCGGGTACGCGCCGAAGCGGCTGGTGATTCTGGACATCGCGGAAAACACCACCTATGAGCTGCAGAACGACCTGCTCCACCTCTACGGGCAGGACTTCCCGCTGTCGGTGGAGATCGCCTCTGTCCGGGACCGGGAAAAGGTGGAGCGGATTTTCGAGCTGTACCGGCCGCAGCTGGTGTTCCACGCCGCCGCCCACAAGCACGTGCCCCTGATGGAGCGCTGCCCGGAGGAGGCGGTGAAGAACAACGTGCTGGGCACCTACAACACCGCCGTGGCCGCCCGGAAATACGGCGCAGAGAAGTTCGTCCTCATCTCCACCGACAAGGCGGTGAACCCCACCAACATCATGGGCACCACCAAGTACCTGTGCGAGCAGGTACTCCAGGGCCTGCGGGGGGAGGGCGCCACGGAATTCGCCGCGGTGCGGTTCGGCAACGTGCTGGGCTCCAACGGCTCGGTGATCCCCCTCTTCAAAAAGCAGATCGCCTACGGTGGTCCCGTCACCATTACGGACAAGCGGATCATCCGCTACTTCATGACCATCCCCGAGGCGGTGCAGCTGGTGCTGGAGGCCGGCTCCTTCGCCCGCAGCGGCGAGGTTTACGTGCTGGACATGGGCGAGCCGGTGCATATTCTGGACCTGGCGGAGAAGCTGATCCGCCTGTCCGGCTACACCCCCGGCGTGGATATCAAAATTGAGGAAGTGGGCCTGCGGCCCGGGGAGAAGCTCTATGAGGAGCTGCTGACCCGCAACGCGGACCTGCGGCGCACGGAGAACGAGAAAATCTTCGTGGAGGAAAAACCGCCGGTGGACCCGGCGGCCATGGAACAGTGGCTCCGGCGGCTGCGGGAAGTGGCGGAGCGGGGCAGCCGGGAGGAGATCTTCCGGGAGCTGCACCGTCTGGTGCCCACCTTCCGGGACCCGGACGAGGTGAACGCCGCCGCTATCCAGGCGGTGGAGCAGGGGGAGAAGGTCCAGCTGGCGGACTTCGCCCTGGTGCAGCAGGTGTGACGAAAGGAACCGAGCATGAAAAAACGAACGAAAATTCTCCTGTGTACGGCGGCCGTCCTGGCGGCGGCAGGCGTGGGCGCGGCGGCGTGGCAGTGGAACAACCTCAGCGCCCTGCGCTACGGCATGACCATGGACCAGGAGACCCTGAACCAGAAAATCGAGGAGAACCGGACCGTCCTCAACGAGGCCATGGACCGCTATCAGCTGGAGCAGTACGAGATTCCGGAAGAGCAGATCTCCCGGCTCACTGACGGCTCCCTGACGCCCCTGGAGGCGGCCCGGGAGCTGCTGGAGCAGGAGGAGCAGAAGAAGACGGAATCCTCCGCCGGCGGGGACACTGCCGCGGCCTCTTCCGCCCCGGCGGAGCAGCTGTCCGGCGAGGAGCAGGAGATCCGGCAGCTGATTGCTGCCATGTACGTCCTGCAGGCCACCTATGAGGGAAAGGTGGAGGCGGTGGCCCAGGCGGCCATCGACGAGTACGTGGCCGGCGAGCACACCCCGGAGCACAAGACCAAGGTGGTGTATGACCGGGTGCAGGAGCTGCTGGACATGGAGAAGGAGTGCGACGCCCAGGTGGCGGAGATCACCGCCCGGCTGCGCCAGCTCCTGAAGGCCACCGGCCAGAGCGACGACCTTGCCAGGCAGGTGGAGCAGACCTACCAGCAGGAAAAGAGCCTGAAAAAGGCGGCCTATCTCAACAAATTCCAGAACGGCTGAGGAAACCACCATGATTGACCTGCATTGCCATATTCTTCCGGGGGTGGACGACGGCGCCGCCTCGGAGGAGGAGAGCTGCATGATGGCGGAGACCGCGGCGGAAAGCGGCGTCACCGTCATCGCGGCCACGCCCCACTGCAACGTGCCCGGCAGCGGCCGGAATTCGGACCCGGCAGAGGTGCGGCGGCGGCTGGAGCGGCTGCGCTCCGCCCTGGGCCGTCAGGGCATTCCGGTGGAGCTGGCGAGCGGCATGGAGGTGTTTGTCACCCCGGAGGTTCCGGAGCTGCTGCGGCAGAAGCGATTGCTGACCCTGAACGACAGCCGGTACCTGCTGGTGGAGTTCGGCTTTGACGAGCCGCTGGACTACGCGGAGGAGATGCTGGCGGCCATCCGGGCGGAGGGCGTGGTGCCGGTGGTGGCCCATCCGGAGCGGTACCGCTTCGTGCAGGCGGAGCGGGAGTGCCTGCCGCGCTGGGCGGAGGCGGGTTACGTGCTGCAGGTGAACAAGGGGAGCCTGTTCGGCATGTTCGGCCGCCGGGCGGCGGAGACGGCCTGCTGGTGCCTGGGAGAGGGGTGCGTCCACCTCATCGGCAGCGACGCCCACAGCCCCTTCCGCCGCACCACCCGGCTGACGGACGCCTGGGAGTACGCGGCGGACCTGGATTCGCCGGAGATCGCGGATTTTCTGCTGCGGGACAACCCCCGGCGGATTCTGGAGGACCGGCCGGTGAAGCCGGTGCTGGCGGAGTTCTGATAACACAGTGGAGGAAAACACATGAAACGACTGCGCATCATCACCATCGTGGGCCTGGTTCTGTCGGCGCTGCTGCTGGCGGGGGTCACCCTGTATCAGCGGGAGACCGGCGACCAGACCATCCCGGTGATTCAGTGTCCGGACACGCCGCTGGTGCTGTCCCTCACCGGCGAGGGCCGGGAGGAGCTGCTGGCGGACGTCACCGCCTTCGACGAAAAGGACGGCGACCTGACGGACCGGCTGCTGCTGCAGGGGGTGGACAAGGGCGCCGACGGCACGATGGCGGCCACCTACGCCGTGGCGGACAGCGACGGCCATGTGGTCACACGCACCCGGGAGGTGCGCTACACCGACTATACGCCGCCCCGGTTTGCCCTGCAGCGGGAGCTGCGGTATTCCGCGGGGGCCGCGGTGCGGGTGCGGGACCGGCTGACGGCTTACGACATGGTGGACGGGGACATCTCCTCCCGCATCAAGGTGATCTCTGGCACCACCAGCTATGACGAGGGCACCTACCCCGTCACCTTCCAGGTGACCAACAGCCTGGGGGACACCGCCTCCGTCACGCTGGACGTGGTGGTGCGCAGCTATGCCGCCGGCGAGCCGCGGATTGAGCTGAAGGAGTACCTAATCTATCAGAAACTGGGCGACCGCCTGAATCCCATGGACTATCTGAAGTCGGTCAGCGGCGGCGACGCGGAATCCGTGACGGCGGCGCTGCCGGAGGGCGGACTGAAAAAGGGCGTCAACGCGGTGCGCTATACCTGCCCCGGCGGCACGGAGGGTTCCGCCGTGCTGTATGTGGTGTGTGAGTAAGGGGGAGACATGGAAGAACGACAGTTGTTTCATTGGACGGAGCTGAACCCCGTCTGCCTGTTCCGCCGCCTGGTGCGGGACCTGCCCACCATTCTGGCGGCAGGCGTCCTGGCGGTGCTGCTGGCCCTCAGCGGCGTCCGACTGCTGTACACCCCCCAGTACACCGCCTCCGCCACCATGGTGGTCAGCGTGAAAAGCGGCAGCTACGCCTCGGTGATGTCCAACCTGAGTCTGTCGGCGGAGATCGCCGAGACCTTTACCAAGCTTTTTGAGAGCAATATGTTCAGCGGCGTGGCCCAGAGCCAGCTGGGGGTTTCCAGCCTGCCGGGCAGGCTCACCGCCTCGGTGATTCCGGAGACCAACCTGCTGCGCCTGACGGTGACGGCGGGGGCGCCGGACGACGCCTTCCGGACGCTGCAGCTGCTGCTGGAGAATTATGACACCGTGTCGGAGCACGTGTTCCAGAACGTGGTGCTGCAGGAGCTGGTGAGCCCCAGGGTGCCCACCGCTCCCTCCAATCCCCTGAACCAGGGGCGTGTGATGAAGCTGGCGTTTCTGGCGGGGGCCGGGGCCATGACGGCGCTGGTGCTGGCCATCGCCCTGGTAGGGGACACGGTGCAGAGCACCGGGGCGCTGCGGCGGAAGCTGGACGCCCAGCTGTTCGGCACGCTGCACCACGAGGTGAAGAACAAGACCCTGCGGACCAAGCTGCGGCGGACCAACCGGGGGCTTCTTGTGACCATGCCGGTGGTGAGCTTCTACTTCGCCGAGGAGGTCAGCAAGCTGGCCACCAAGCTGGATTACGCCGCCCGCAACAGCGGCGGCAAGGTGATTCTTATCACCAGCGTTCTGGAAAACGAGGGAAAATCCACGGTGACGGCCAACCTGGCCCTGTCCCTGGCCCAGCGGGGCCGGAAGGTGCTGCTGGTGGACGCGGACCTGCACAAGGCCGCCCAGTACAAGCTGCTGAGCCACAAGCCGGAAACGGAGCTGGCGGACATTCTGGGAGGCCGGGCGGAGTACGCCCCGGAGTACCTGGAAAAGGACGGGATTCACGTCCTGTTCTCCACCAGAAGCTCCCCCGGCGCGGCGGAGATGATCGCCTCGGAGGCCATGGCCTCCCTGCTGGAGCGGGCCAGGAAAGAGATGGATTACGTCATCATCGACTCCCCGCCGGTGGCACTGTTCTCCGACGTGGAGGCCCTGGCGGACCAGGCGGACCTGTCGCTGCTGGTGGTGCGGCAGGACTGCGCCTCCGCCCGCCAGATCAACGACGCGGCGGACATGCTGGAGGGCTGCCGGGCGCAGCTGCTGGGCTGCGTGTTCAACGACGTGCGCAGCGTGCCGCTGCTCAATGACCACCACAGCTACGGTTATGGCTACGGTTACGGGTACGGGTATGGCTACGGCCATGACAGAAAGCAGCGCCGGGAGGAGAAAACGGCGGACCAGGGAGGTGCCAATGGAAGAGCGTAAGATCGACGTGGCGGAAGAGGAGAAAATTGACCTGTTCCGGGTGCTGTCGGAATTCCTGCGGGCTTTCCGGCGGCTGTTCTGGCTGCCGCTGATTCTGGCGGCGGCGCTGGGCGCCCTCTCCGGGCTGCGGAGCTGGCGGAGCTATACCCCCATGTACGCCTCGGAGGTGACCTTCACCATCCAGTTGACGGACTCCGCCCTGACGGATCTGTCGGGAATGACCGCCTACTATGACAAGGCCACCGCGGAGCAGCTGAGCAAGACCTTCCCCTACCTGGTCCAGTCGGACGTGATGCAGAGCAAGCTGCGCCAGGAGCTGGGGGTGGAGTGGATCAACGGCACCATCACCGCCAGGGCGGTGAACAACACCAACCTCTTTTCCATCCGGGTCACCAGCAGCGACCCCCAGGCGGCCTATGATATTCTCAACGGCGTCATTGAGGTGTACCCGTCGGTGGCGGACTACGTCATCGGCAGCACCCGGATGAACCTGCTGACGGAGCCGTCGGTGGCCCAGCAGCCCTACAACTCCTTCAACCCCAAGTCCGCCGTGATCCGGGGCGCCGCGCTGGGCGCGGCGGCGGGCCTGCTGCTGGTGCTGGCCTACGCCTTCACCCGGCGCAGCGTCCGGGAGGCGGAGGACGTGCGGCAGCTGCTGAACCAGACGTGTCTGGCGGCGCTGCCCCACGTGACCATGAAAAAGCGCAGCGGCGGAAAGCAGACCCTCAGCATTCTCAACGGAAAGCTCCCCGGCTCGTTTCAGGAGAGCGTCCGGGGTATGCGGCTGAAGTTCCTGCGGGAGGCGGAGAAGCACCGCGCCCGGGTGGTGATGGTCACCAGCACCCTGCCGGGGGAGGGAAAGACCACCGCGGCGGTGAATCTGGCCCTGACCCTCAGCCGCAGCGGCTACCGGGTGATTCTGATGGACCTGGACCTGCGGAAGCCCTCGGTGAAGCAGACCCTGGGCCTGAACATCCCCTCCCGGGGCGTGCCGGAGGTGCTGAGCGCCGGAGAGGACGCCGCCGGCGCCCTGGTGGCGGTGGAGGGCACCGAGCTGCGGCTGCTGGCGGGAGACCGTGCCTCGGAGGATCCCCGCCGCCAGATCGTGTCCCACCGGCTGAGCACCATGGTGAAGGAGCTGCGGGGACAGGCGGACTATGTGATTCTGGATACGCCGCCCTGCGGCCTGGTGGCGGACGGCGCCTCCCTGGCCCGTCTGGCGGACGGCATCATTTACGTGCTGCGCACCGGCACGGCCCAGCTGTCCCACGTGATGGACAGCCTGCAGCTGCTGTCGGAGAGCGGAACGCCGCTGCTGGGGTGCGTGGTCAACGGCGTGGCCGGCAGCCACAGCGGCTACGGCTATGGCTACGGCGGCGATTACGGCAAATACAGCCGGAAGAAGCGGGAGCAGGAGACCACCTGATTCCCCTCCGGCCGGAAAGGGGGACTTAAAAACCGTGGCCAGAACGGTGGATATTGAGGAATATCTCCCGGTGCTGATGGACCTGACCCGCCAGGGCCATGAGGTGTCGCTGACCATTACCGGCGGCAGCATGACGCCCTTTCTGGCCCACGGACGGGACCAGGTGCTGTTCCGGAAGCCCGACGGCCCCCTGAAGCGGGGGGACATGGCCTTTTTCCGGCGGACCACGGGGGCGTATATCCTCCACCGGGTCTGCCGGGTGGACCGGCAGGGCAGCTATTACCTTGTGGGCGACGGCCAGTGGAAGGTGGAGGGACCCATTGCCCCGGAGCAGGTGTTCGGCGTGGTGACCCGGGTCTGCCGGAAGGACCGGTGGCTGGGGCCGGAGGACTTCCTGTGGAAGTTTTTTGCCGGGCCGTGGCTCTGGCTGCGGCCGGTGCGCCCCTGGGTGCTGCGGCTGTACGGCGGGCTCTCCCGCCTGGGGAAAGGAGACCGCCATGAAAAAGCGTGACCGGGAGAATCTCTTCGGCTCCGCGGCGCTGGGAACGTTGGCGCGGCGGTGGCGGGAGGGAACCCTGGGGGAGGTGCTGGAGGACTGGCGCTGGATCCTGGGCTATACGAAGCGCTACCGCCGGGCGGTGGCCTGCTACGCGGTGCTGGGTGTGGCCAGCGCCTCGCTGGGGCTGGTGTCGGCGGTGGCCGGCAAATACGCCATCGACGTCATCACCGGCCGTCAGGTGTCCCGGGTGGGCGCCATGGCGGCGCTGATGGTGGGGGCGGCGCTGGTGAGTCTGGCGCTGCGGAGCCTGGTCTCCCGGGCCTCCGCCAGAATCAACCTCTGCGTCAACAATGACATTCAGGCCGCCGTGTTTGACAGCGTGCTCAACGCCGACTATCTGGAGCTGAACCGGTTTTCCAGCGGCGACCTGCTGAACCGGCTCAACGGCGACGTGGGCACTGTGGCCGCCAACGCCGTCAGCTACCTGCCCAACCTCATTGTGGGTCTGTACACATTCTGCGCCACATTTCTGGTGATTCTGCACTATGACGCGGTGATGGCCCTCATCGCCCTGGGCAGCGCGCCCTTTCTGCTGCTGGCGTCCCGCTATCTGATGAAGCGGATGCGCCGCCACAATCAGGAGGTGCGGGAGATCACCAGCGGCCTGATGACCTTCGAGGCGGAGACCTTCTACAATCTGGACACCTTCAAGAGCTTCGGCCTGGCGGAGCGCCGGGGCCGGGACCTGCGGACAAAGCAGGAGGAATACCGGGACGCCAGCCTGCGCTACAACCTGTTCACCATCCAGACCGACGCCGCGCTTTCTCTGCTGGGGCTGGCGGTGCAGTTCACCGCCTTCGGCTACTGCCTGTACCTGCTGTGGTCCGGGCGCATCGCCTTCGGCACCATGACATTGTTTCTCTCCCAGAGCGGAAAGCTGTCCACCACCTTCAACTCCCTGGCGGGGGCCGTGCCCACGTTTCTCAGCAGCTCCGTGGCCGCCCACCGGATCCGGGAGCTGACCCAGCTGCGGCGGGAGCCCCGGGTCTGTCCCGACAGCCGGCCGGAAGAGGAGGCCCCCGGGGGCTTCGAGGTCTGTCTGCGCCAAGTGTCCTTCCGCTACGGCGGCCAGACGCCGGTGATGGCGGAGGCGGACTTTCTGGCCCGGCCGGGGGAGATAGTGTCCCTGGTGGGCCCCTCCGGAGAGGGAAAGACCACCATGATCCGCCTGATGCTGGGGCTGGTGCGGCCGGAGGAGGGCAGGGCCTTCCTGCGGACCGCCGGCGGCGGGGAGACGGAGCTGAACGCCGGAACCCGGCACCTTTTCTCCTATGTGCCCCAGGGCAACACCATCCTCTCCGGCACCATCGCGGAGAACCTGCGGCTGGTGAAGGAGGGCGCCACCGACGGCGAAATCGAGGCGGCGCTGCGGCTGGCCTGCGCCTGGGAGTTTGTCTCCGGCATGCCCGGCGGCATCCACGCCGCCGTGGGCGAGCGGGGCCGGGGCCTCTCCGAGGGACAGGCCCAGCGGCTGGCCATCGCCCGGGCCGTGCTCCGGGACGCCCCCATCCTGCTGCTGGACGAGGCCACCTCCGCCCTGGACGAGGCCACGGAGCGGCGGGTGCTGCGGAACCTGGCGGAGAGCCGTCCACGCCGCACCTGCATTGTCACCACCCACCGGCCCAGCGTGCTGAATCTGTGCCGCCGGGTCTACCGGGTAACGGACGGCCGGGTGGAGGAGCTGACGCCGGAGGAGTCCGGCCGGCCGGCGATGGAGCTCTGATTTTCGCCGGAAACGAAAAAGCCGGATAAGTGCGGGAAATGAGGGAAATTTAACGAAATTCTCCCGGGGAATTCGGTTGCCTGCCGGAAATTTCCGTGCTATAATATGGCTACTTATAAAGTGGCGGGACGATGTTCGTACGCCTTTGACGGTTTCCCTTCGGGGCGCCGCCAGTGATATGCAAATGGAGGGATCGAAGTATGCGAAAAACCAGATTTATGGCTGTGCTTCTGGCCGCCGTCATGCTGCTGGGCACCATGCCTGCCGCCCTGGCCGCAAACGCCGCCAAGCCCGGCGACCGGAGCTTTGACGACCATGGCGTCCGGCTGGACAAGCAGGCCTCGGCGCTGGACGGCAGCTGGAAGACCAAGATCAACCTGACGGTTGAGAGCGTTTCCGAGCAGACTCCCGTGGCTGTGGAGTTTGTGCTGGACGGCACCAGCAGTCTCTATACCGGCACGGAGGGCGTCACCATCGCCAGAATCGCCGAGGAGGCCCGCAAGGCGCTGTATAACAAGAACGCCTACATGGGCATCACGGTTTTCGGCCGGGATGTGGTGAAGCAGAACGCGAACGACATCACCACCCTGAAGATGGACAAGGTGTCAGCCACCACCGTGGCGTCGGACAACCAGCTGCTGGCCACCGTGGTCAGCCAGCTGACCACCCGGGACGACCTGGTGGGCACCAACATTCAGGCGGGCATTGAGGCGGGCCTGGCGGATCTGGCCACGGCGCCTGCCAACGCCCTGAAGTATCTGGTTCTCGTCACCGACGGCGGCAGCTACTGGTGGAACGAGAACGGCACCCCCGTCAACAACACCGTCAACGGCCAGCCCATGCAGAACTCCGATGCCGCTGACGGCGGCTACACCGCTGCCAACGGCAGCGCCGGCCAGCTGGCCACCCTGCAGTCCCTGCTGGCTATGCCGGAGCAGGAGGCCGCGGAGAAGCTGACGGCGAAGGACTATCTCACTGGCGGCGAGGCTCTGGCGGAGGCCGTCAGGACCATCAAGGAAGACCCCGACCAGTACACCAGCTTTGAAAAGGGCGTCTATCATGCCGCCGAGGCCGTGAACGACATCCCCGGCGATGTGGACATCATCGTGGTCAGCCGTGACTATTACAAGGATCAGCAGCCCGGCCTCAGCGATCTGGCCAAGCAGTTCATTACGCACGTCAAGGGCCAGGACAACTGCGTTGCCTCCGCCAACCTGACCGAGGCGGGCATCAACAGCGTCATGGACCTGGTGACCGACACCGCCAGCACCGTGATCCGCCAGGGCAGCACCATCACCGACCTGCTGGGCGACAGCAAGTATGACGCCGCCGTGGGCCACACCGACGCCGACGCCAGCTACAACTATGACCTGGTGGACACCGCGGGCTTCACCCTGAACATCGGCGGTCAGAACCTGACCTCCACCCGCAGCGGCAACACCTGGACCTTCTCCGACGGCAGCAAGCTGGTCTGGAGCGGTCTGGGCGACAGAGAGTATTTTGAGCTGACCCTGGGCGCCGACCTGAAGATCGGCGAGAAGCTGATTCTCAGCTACACCGCGGTGCTCAGCGAGAAGGACACCAGCGTGGGCGACCACATCACCTATCCCAACGTGCAGGCCTATCTGACGCCCCTGAATGACACGGAGCACCTGCTGTTCCCCGAGCCCGTGCGGGATTACCGCGTGGGCGACGGCGGCGGCGGTGGCGGCGGCGGAACCGTCATTAAGCCGGAGCCGGTCCCCGGCGGTGACAAGCCCCAGCTGAACACCACCGATCACTACGCCTACATCATCGGCCGCAAGGACGGCCTGGTGCACCCCGAGGCCCAGATCACCCGCGCCGAGGTGGCCACCATCTTCTTCCGCATGCTCACCGACGAGTCCCGCAACGAGCTGTGGAGCCAGAGCAACCCCTACAGCGACATCACCCCCGACATGTGGTGCAACGCGGCCATCTCCACCATGACCCGCGCCGGCGTGATTGAGGGCTTCCAGGACGGCACCTTCCGTCCCTACGCGCCCATCACCCGTGCCCAGTTCGCCACCATCGCCGTCCGCTTCTTCGAAGTGACCTACGCCGGTGACGACAAGTTCAGCGATATCGCCGGTCACTGGGCCGCTGATTACATCAACAAGGCTGCCGAGGCCGCCATTATCGCCGGCTTCCAGGACGGCACCTTCCGCCCCAACACCTACATCACCCGCGCCCAGGCCATGACTATCTTCAACCGTGTGCTGGGCCGCGCGCCGGAGAAGGATCACCTGCTGCCCGGCATGATTACCTGGCCGGACAACCTGAATACCTCCGCCTGGTACTATGCCACCATGCAGGAGGCCACCAACTCCCACGAGTATGACCGGGTGACCGCCGCTGACGGCACGGTCTACGAGGTGTGGACGAAGCTGCTGCCCGTCCGCGACTGGGCCGCCTTCGAGAAGGAGTGGTCTGACAGCAACTCCGCTGCCAATCCCGGCGAAGTGATCTCCGCTGTGGTGCTGGACAAGTAAAAAATTTCCAGAAAATCCCCCTCTGTCCGTTCGGACAGAGGGGGATTTTTGCGACGTGAATGGGTAAAAAACGGAAAGAGTTACAAAAAAGACGGAAATTGAGCAACCTTGTAACTAAAATAACAAAACGGGGGGAAGAAAACGTCTTTGCAAAAAGAAAACAGGAAAAATCGTCACTTTTACGGGAGAGAA
This sequence comes from Dysosmobacter sp., assembly GCF_034093755.1. GTDB lineage: Bacteria > Bacillota > Clostridia > Oscillospirales > Oscillospiraceae > Oscillibacter. Next base: position 13,839 of record NZ_JAXEBZ010000028.1, read on the forward strand.
ATCTTGAATTTTTTATTGGCCTGTGCTATGATGTAGAAAATTATGGATAGTGGGAGCAATTCGCCTCTTTTTCCCGGCGGTGTCCCAGTTTCAAAGGAGGGTGAGGAGGCCTGAAAGCCACAAATGAAATGATCCTGCGGGAAGTCGCCGGTGAGCATCTGCTGATTCCGGTGGGGCAGACCGCGCTGAAGGTCAAGGGCATGGTCACTCTCAGCGAAAGCGGATTGCTGCTGTGGAACCGGCTCCAGACCGACTGCACGGAGGAGGAGCTGATTCAGCTTCTCCTGTCTGAGTACGAGGTGGACCGCTCCACCGCTGCCGCTGATGTAAAGGCCTTCCTGCAGCAGATGCGGGACGTGGGCCTCCTGATGGGAGGAGACGGCTCGTGAGGCGCAGACTACTGGCGGCCCTTGCCGCCGCGGCGCTGATGCTGCTGGCCGGGTGCGGCCGCGGCGCGGCGCCCTCCGGTGCTTCCTCCGCTGCCGGAAGCACCCCGTCCGATTCTTCCAGACCTGACGTTTCCGCCTCCGCTGCCGCTTCCGGCTCTGCCGGCGAAAGCGCTGCCGGGTCCAATGAGGGACCGTCGGCGCCGGGAAGTGGGGCGGAGGTTCCGGCGTCCCCCGGAACACTGGCAGACGGCGCTCTGGAAGTGACCTCCCTGTTTCCGTATTCCGGCATCAATCCGGACTGCGGCGACCAGATGGGGGAGAACATCGGCGCCCTGGAGGTAGCCAACCGCTCTCAGCGGTATCTGGAAAAAGCGTCCCTTACCGTCCGCCTGACCGGCGGCGGTACCCTTCATTTCACAGTCCGGGACCTGCCGGCCGGCGCCGTGGTGTGGGTGTTCGATGAGAACAACACCGCCATCGACGAGGCGGAAAGCTACCGGGATGTGACCTGTGACGCCTCCTTCTCCGATGAGCTGGCCCTGCCGGACCGGCTGAGCGTGGCGGTGGAGGGAACCGGCATTACGCTGCTGAACGGAGGCGGCAAGGCGCTGAAAGGCTGTACGGCCGTGTACCACATGGCCGTGGGCGAGACGCTGTTCGGCGGCGTCAGCTATTCCCACTCGCTGGGCACCATCCCCGCCGGGGGCAGTGTCCGGTTCCAGGCGGATGAATGCTATCTGGGGGAGGTTTCCGTGGCCCGTGTCGGCCGCGGCGGCTGAACCCAGTGAGAAATCACCGCATCGCGTCCGGTGGAGGCGGTGTGGAGAACGAGAGGAGAACTAAGATGAAAAAGTATGTAAAACCCGAGATGTTTTACGAAAGCTTTGAGCTTTCGCAGCATATCGCGGCGTGCGGCATCGACGTGAATCATGCGAACAAGAATGATTGCACGCCTACTCTGGATAACGATTTTTGGACCGGGTTGGGCGGAACTCCTGTTTTCGGCGATGGAAAGGCGTGCACCACGCTGGATATCAGTGCCATTGAGGTCTACTGCTACACGGTGGGTACCTCCGAAGCGGGCAGACTGTTCAATTCCTGATGCACCCTTCCCACCTGTACCCGCTGAGCGTGGCGGGGGTTGGGATCACGTTGAAAACCGATGTGTCCCTGCCGGTGACGGACCGCTTCCGGCCGTTCCTGACGGACGATGCTCCGCCGGGATACCTGGTGGAGTGCCGGGCGGCGCCGGGCCTGACCCCGCCGGACAGAGAACCTCTGTACCGCGGCGAGAGCTACGAGGTGTACCCCGGCGAAGCAGGAGGCTTTGACCGCTGGTACTTCGACGGACTGGATGATTTCATCCGCTTTGCCCGGGTCCGGGAGGACCGGACGGCAGGAAAGGTGCTGGTGGAGTACCTGCCGGAAAAGCGGGAGCTTGTCTCCGACATGGGAAACTGCTTCTCCTTCAGCGGCTGGGAGACGCTGCTGCTGCGGGAAGACCGGATGCTGATTCACGCGGCCTGTGTGGACACGGCCTTCGGCGGCCTGCTGTTTTCCGGACCGTCCACCATCGGCAAGAGCACCCAGGCGGAGCTCTGGCGGCAATACGCCGGAGCGCGGCTGATCAACGGCGACCGTCCCATCCTCCACAAAAGCGGAGACCGCTGGCAGGCGTGGGGCTCCCCCTACGCCGGCTCCTCCAGATGGTTCGTCAACGAAAGCTGCGCCGTCCGGGCGGTGATCATGCTCCGCCAGGCGCCCCAATGCAGCCTGCGGCGGCTGCGGGGAGCGGAGGCGTTCCGGGCGCTGTTTGCGGGAACCACCGCCGCCAGCTGGGACAGGGACTGCGTTCTGCGGGCCTGCCGGCTGACGGAGACACTGGCGGAGGACGTCCCGGTCTATCAGCTTTCCTGCACTCCGGATCAGGCGGCGGTGGAGATTCTCCGGGCTGAGCTGGAGAGGGAGGAGCAAACATGAGCGGCCGGATTTCCCCCATGCAGTTGACGGAATATTTATACACCAAGGCAGGCCGGGCCGGAATCCCCATCGGCGGCACCTTTGAGCTGTCGCCGGTGTGCAACTTCACCTGCCCCATGTGCTACGTGCGGAAAACCGCCGGCGAGGTGGCGGCCAGTCCCCGCCCCATCCTGACGCTGGACCGGTGGCTGGAGCTTGCCCGCCAGGCCCGGGAGCAGGGACTGCTGTACCTGCTGCTGACCGGCGGCGAGCCGCTGCTGTGGCCCGATTTCTGGACACTGTACGAGCAGCTGATTCAGATGGGCTTCCTGGTGTCCATCAACACCAACGGCTCCCTGATTGATGAGGCGGCCATTGAGCGGCTGAAGCGCCTCGCCCCGCGGCGGGTGAATATCACCCTCTACGGCGCCGGTGACGATACCTATGAGCGCCAGTGCCGGGCCAGGGGCGTGTTCTCCCGGGTCCGGAAGGCCATTGAAGGCCTGCAGGACGCCGGCATTCCAGTGAAGCTCAACGGCACCATCACCCCCGACAACGTCTGCGACCTGGAGGACATGGTGGCCTACGCCCAAAGCCGGAAGTTGATTCTGGAAACCACCACCTACTTATTTCCGCCGGTTCGGCGCCTCCCGTCCATGACAGGCGTCAACCAGCGTTTCACGCCGGAAGAGGCGGCCCGGCACCATCTGCGGATTTTTGAGCTGCAGAACGGTCCGGAGCGCTATCGGGCGTATCTGGAGAAAATTCTCCGGAATGCGGTTCCCCCGCCGGGACTGGATGAGCAGTGTACCGACCCGCGGGACGGCAAAATCCGCTGCCGGGCGGGCCGGGCCACGTTCTGGGTCACCTGGGACGGCTACCTGACCCCCTGCGGCATGATGCCGGAGCCGAAAGTGGACCTGACAGGCCGTCCCTTCGGGGAAGCCTGGCGGGAGCTGACGGAGCGGAGCGCCGGGCTGGCGCTGTCCGGCGTCTGCGGCAAATGCCCCAATGCGGAACTGTGCCACTCCTGCGCGGCCATGGCCATGGCGGAGACGGGGAGCGCGTCCGGAATTCCGAAATATCTCTGCCGGATGACCCGTGCCATGCGGGCGGAGGCGGAGAACCGGCTGGCGGAAGGCCAGTAAATTCCCTTGCGCTGCAAATTTTGAGAATTTGCTGTTTCATAGATGAATAACAAAACCGAGGAGGTAACGTTATGAAAAAGAGGAACCTGACCAAAGTCATGTCGCTGGTCCTGACGCTGACGATGGTGCTGGGCCTACTGCCCATCTCCGTCTTCGCGGCGGAAGAGGAGGAAGCGGCTCAGCCGGAGGCCGGCACTGTGATTTTGGCCGAAGATAGAGCCAGCCTGGGCGAATGGCTCAACGAGCTGTTCGAGAGCCTCACCAAGAAGGACGAGGAAGAGACTCCCGCTGAGACTCCCGCAGAGACTCCCGCCGAGACTCCCGCAGAGACTCCCGCCGAGACTCCCGCTGAGACTCCTGCCGAGACTCCCGCTGAGACTCCTGCGGAGACTCCCGCGGAGACTCCCGCGGAGACTCCTGCCGAGACCCCCGCGGAGACTCCTGCTGAGACTCCCGCTGAGACTCCCGCGGAGACTCCCGCAGAGACTCCCGCGGAGACTCCCGCGGAGACTCCCACCACCCCCAGCACCCCCGGCATCATTGACCAGCCCCAGCAGGGTGGAAACTATGATCTGACCAACCCTGCCACGGAGGTTTCTCCCCGCAGCACCGCCAATGACCCCTTCTACAAGGTTCTGCACCTGGACTGCGGCCGCAAGTACTTCTCCGTGGAGTGGGTCCTGGCCCTGATCAAGGAGATGAAGGCCGCCGGCTATAACCAGCTGCAGCTGGCCTTCGGCAACGACGGCCTGCGCTTCGTGCTGGACACCGGTCTGACGGTGAACGGCACCACCTATACCGCCGAGGCTGTGGAAGCCGCCATCAAGGCCGGCAACAAGGCCTACAACGGCGACGAGAGCGCCTGGAGCCAGCATGACATGGACACCATCATTGCCGCCGCCAAGGAAGCCGGCATTGAGATTGTCCCCCACCTGAACATGCCCGGCCACATGGACGCCATCCTCACGGCCATGGAAGAACTGGGCATGACCGATGTCCGCTATACGGGCTATACCACCTCTGCAAGAACCCTGAACCTGAGCAACAACGACGCCAAGGCCTTCGCCCAGGCGCTGCTGGCCCAGTATGTGGCCTACTTCAAGGAGATGGGCTGCAGCTTCTTCCACATCGGCGCCGACGAAGTGGCCAATGACGCCTACGGCGGCTCCATGGGCTTCACCTGCATGAACAATTCCACTTATCTGCTGTTCGCTAACTTCGTGAACACCGCGGCTGAGACGGTGATTGCCGCCGGCATGACGCCCCGGGCCTGGAATGACGGCATTGATTTCACCGCTCGCTCCGGCGCCGGCGCGGAGTTCAACACGAACATCCAGGTCACCTACTGGTCCAGCGGCTGGGACGGTTATAATGTGGCTTCCGCCAGCGCTCTGGCTTCCAGCCATGAGATGATCAACACCAACGGCGATTACTACTACGTGCTGGGCAAGGACGATCAGTTTGATTCCGGCTACAGCTATGCCGCGAATTTCAGCAACACCGCCTTCATGGGTTCTACCATTGATAATCCTGCCGGCTCCATGTTCTGCGTCTGGTGCGACTATCCCAATGCCGAGACGGAGACGGAGGTTGCGGCGAAGATTCGCCTGCCCCTCCGCGCCATGGCGGCCCGCATGGATGATAGATCCATCGACGCGCTGGACGATGCCGTGGTGTCCGGCGGCTTCAACGCCGATGGTACCATCAATACTCCTGTGCCTATCAGCGGAACTGTCACCGATGAGAGCACCGGCGTTTCCGTCATCGCTCCCGGTCTGACCGCCGTGACGGTCAAGGAGCTGGATACGGACTATACCGCTTCCATCGGCGGCGTCACCAAGAGCAAGGCCTACGAAATCACCCCCGAGGTCAACGGCGTGGCGTATACTAAAGGAGGCACAGTGCTTCTGCCGATTCCCGAGGGCTGGAATGAAAGACGCCTGACCGCGTTCATCGTCAACGCGGACGGCTCCATTTCCAAGATCGAGGGCGAAGTCATTGATGTGGACGGCCAGGATATGTTCTCCTTCACCGCCCCCCACTTCTCCACCATGGGCGTGGCCCAGTATGCCGCCGCGAATAAACCCAAGACCCTGACCGTGGGCGAAGAGTATCCGGATACTATTGACGGCTACTACACCACCGCTACCAATTCGAATCCTGATGTTGCTGACGTGCTGGTTGAGGGACAGGAGGGCCAGGAAGCCACAACAGAGTACATAGAAGCCAGCGTAACCTGCAATACTCTGATCAGAGATGACGATAGCAACTGGACGGCTACTAACGGCTATTATTACACGCCTGATGGAACCAATTACTATCCGGTGTATGCAATGCGTTCTTCGTCGTGGAGTTGGAGTTCTTTTTCCTATACCTATTCCTACACCTGGGGATACTCCACTACCGGTTCTTCCAGCAATGTGACTCAGATCGGCACCCAGTCTACCACCAAGACCAGCACTACCCCCAACATCACGGTCTACACCAAGTCCGGCACGGATGCAGTGCCTGCCAAGACCACCATCACCATTACCGCCAAAAATGTCGGCACCACCATCGTGACGGTTGGCACCACTACTTATGAAATCACTGTGAATCCCACAACCGTGGCGGTGGCCCTGACTCTGGATGATGATGCGGAGCCCTACGTTACCACCATTGCGGAAGGTGCCAAGCAGGACCTGAGCACCTTGGATACCAAGGTCGCCACGGTTCAGATCAGCGGTACCACCATGACGATTACCGCTGTGGCCGAAGGCACCACCTCTGTGATCGTCGGCAACTACAAGTATGATATCAGCGTCTCTGCCATTGATCTGTCCCAGGTGACCCCGCTGTCCATTGAGTACTGGATCACCAACGGCCGTCCGACGGATACAAATAGCAATAAATTCTATAGTGTTTCCGCGGAGGATGCCTATTCTGAAAACGGCACTTCGGTGACAGTGCTGGTTCCGGCCAACACCACCAAGGAAACCAGAACCCTGCAGTACTGGCGCTGCCGCCTGCTGGATACAACGCTTTCCAACAGCAGTACCAGCGGCAAGGAACAGCAGACGGAGGATTCCGGCGATGACGAGACCTACAACGGCGTGGAGTTCACCAAGGTCCGCTATTGGAACAGCGCGTGGCAGGTCTACACCGGAAACGGTGAATGGGTGGCCGTGGAAAGCAAGCACCAGCTGGTGGCCTATTACCTGGAAATCCTGCCCATCTCCGATGAGCTGACCGTTACGTCCGCGGACTGGGGCAAGAAGGGCGACGGCACTACTGGCGGCGACTATCTGGACCCCAGCGCATCCTGCACGGTTTCCGTTCAGGTGGTCTATGAGGACGGCACCACCAACCCCGCCTCCACCGCTGCCGCGGATCTGAATAGCCGCACCATCGCCTATGGCTACTGGACCGGCGGCCGCGGCGTGGGCACCCTGAACCTGGTGGGCCTGGAGGGCTACCAGATCTGGAAGATTGAAGCGGAGACCGGCGCGGAAAAGTATGATTCTTATAATAGTTCCACTTGGGGAAATTATCTTGTCAGCAGCTTCACCTGGGACGATAACTTCATGACCGTTTACGAGGGCAAACCCGTGGATTCCTACACCATCCACAATGACGCCCACAGCCCCTCCAAGGACGGCTATTATGAGAACCTGATGTGGGATGAGAACCACGAGGCCATCCTGATCCGGGTTTACGTGAAGGCCAAGCCCACCGATCAGAACCTGCAGGTCATCTACTACGACGAGACCTTCAACAGCCAGCTGTACACCTACAGCATCAACGTGGATGCCGACACGGATTTCAGCGACATCACCCCGACTCCCGGAGCGTTCTCCGGGGACTCCTCCCGTATTGACGTTACCGGCTGCGGTATCAAAAACACCCTGAACGTCACCCAGAAGTTCCAGACGGACCTGACGCAGGTGCCCGAGGCTGTGGGTAAGTACAACAGTAAGCTTTACAGCTACACCGGCTCCGTGATTTCGGAGGACGGCAAGACCCTGTACCTGTACTACACCGTCAACACGGAGGTGCTGGCGCCCCTGTTCGTGGCGGACTTTGGCCTGCCCATCACCTTCAGCCTGTCTGACGTGGTCACCAATGTCTCTACGGTGAAGGACGTTGTGCCTGTCAAGAATACCAACTTCGGCACCCTGTCCTATGACTCCACGAGCCAGAAGTTCACCTATCGGCCCACTTCCGTTCTGGAGAACACGGACGTGCTGTCCATTCAGATCACCCACGTCAATAAGGACGGTACAACTACTACCGTCACCACCAACGTGGGCGTCATGCCCGCCACCACCGTGTACTACGGTGAGAAGTTCGCCGGTATCGGCAGCTATGATTACTCCCCGTTCCAGGAAGCTGTGAACTATGCCGTGGATGCTGATCAGATGGCGGCCGAGAGCAACAACTATGGCCGTCAGCGCGTTGTCTATGATTACAATGACAACAGCGAAACTTCGATGACTGCCGCTTCCTTCGACTTCACCGGCACCGCCGTGGAAATTTACGCCAACACCTCCCCGGAGACCGGCGTCATGATGGCTGTGGTGAAGGACAGCAAGGGCAACCCCGTGAAGGCCGTTATGGTGGATACCCACATGGAGGCCGGCGGACAGAAGTATACCAACGGCACTGCGGCTGCGCAGGAGGTCACTTCCTACGGTGTCCCCGTTACCGTGCTGGAAGTGCCCTACGGCAGCTACACCGTGAACCTGAAGACCATCAGCGGCAATGTCTATCTGGCTGGCTTCCGTGTCCGCGACACCATGCTGAATAGCACCAAGGCCAGCGATCTGTACGCCAGAGTGCAGGAGAATGATCCCGTCTTTGCGGAAATGCGCGACGTGGCGCTGTGCACCAACAAGCCCACTGCCGAGACCCGCAAGAACGTCTACAAGGATCCCGATATTTCGGGTGTGTCGCTGGCTATGGTGGAGGGCTGCCTCTACTATGACATCTCCCACTCCGGTCTTTCGGACGCGGAGAAGGCGGCCCTCACCGACCTGCTGAACAACGGCCCCAAGAACGAGCTGTACTTCCCTGAGAACGGCGTGCTGAAATTCAAAGTCACCGGCGCTGACGGCAAGAAGATTCAGCTGGGCATGCGGAGCCTGGAATCCAAGACGTCGGATGTGACTGCGACTGTCGCCGGCGGAACAGCCTGGCAGCTGAACAACACGGATATGTTCTATATCGTGACACCTGATGAAAACGGCGTTGTGAGCATTACCTTCGGTGGCGCCGCGGCCGTCACCCAGGTGAAGATTTCCGGCTGAGCAGTTTCCCCAAACAGAGAAAATCCCCGGGCGTCCCGATTGGGACGCCCGGGGATTTTTGCGCGGATGTTACAGGTTCTTCTCGTAGGACTCAATCATCTTCTTGAACGTGTGACCCGTACGAACTCTGAGTTTAGAAAGATACTTGTCGGTGGTTTCACCCGTGAAAATCTTGATTTGGAGCCGCATTGTTCCGTCTTCCTCCGGGGTAACAAAAATCTTGTCGATATACTTATCTACAAACTCTTTGTTGATGATGCCCTGTGCGGCGTCCCGCTTAGCATCATGCAGCACCCGGCGGATGGCGTCAATGTGCTTTCTGAATTCCTCCTTGGAAAGTTGCTGCTGTTCCAGCTCGTAAATTTGCCGCTCGGCTTCGTCAATCTCCTGGTCACATTCCCTATTCATAGCGAGGAAGTCTTTATCAGACAGTTGCCCAGTGACGTTAAAGCCCAGCAACTTACTCTTTTTCTTTCGGGCGAGGTCAGTCTGTTCCCGAAGGGCAGTAATCTTCTTTGAAGTGTCATCTCCGTCAGAAAGGGATTTATACATCTCAATATATTCCTCAATCAGAGCCTTAGTGTTGGCTTCCGTCTCGTTGAATACTTCAAACAGAAGGGGCTTTAACTCGTCCTCATAGATAGGGAAAGAAGCACAGGAATCAGCACCGTTCTTAATCTTTCCACTGCACACCCATTTGCTGTTTTTGTTGCCTTCCTTGTCTACGGAATCGCGACGGTAATAGGCTGTACCGCAATCAGTGCAGAACAGCTTGCCCGTCAGAAGGTTGGCATGGTTGCAAATACCTTGGCGCCCTTTAACATCTTCGCTCCGCTTTTTCAGTACCTCGTTAGCCCGTTCCCAAAGTCCTTCGTCTACAATAGCGGGGACAATCTCGCCTGTTTCGTCCTTAAACATGACCCATTCTTCCGGTGGGAGGAATTTTTGCTTTTTGGTAAACAAGTCTATAACTTTGACCTTGTTCCCAACATAGTAGCCCTTGTACTTGGGATTTGAAATCATACCCGACATAGTTGTGTGTGCGATTTTTTTACCGTTGTGATTGCGGTAGCCCTTTTCCCAAAAGAGAGTTTCTATCTGCTTCATGCTGTATTGACCCGTGGCGTAGAGTTCGAAGAGTTCACGCACCATAGGGGCCTCGTCCTCGTCAATTACCAGCCGTCCCCCATCTTTGACGTAGCCAAAAATGCGGCTGTTCCCCAGCACCACATTTTTCTTGATAGCTTGGGCATGGCCAAATTTGACACGACTGGACAGCTTACGAAGTTCATCCTGTGCGATGCCGGACATGATGGTTAGGCGCAGTTCGGAATCCTCATCCAAAGTGTTGATGTTGTCATTTTGAAAAAACACGCCTACTCCAGCGTTGAGCAGCTCGCGGGTATAGCTGATGGAGTCCAAGGTGTTTCGGGCGAAACGAGAGATTTCCTTTGTGATGATGAAATCGAACATTCCCACCTTACCATCCTCCACCATACGGTGGAAGTTTTCACGCTTTTTCGTGGTCGCAGCGGAAAGACCCTCGTCAATATACCCTTCTACATAGTTCCAATTTGGATTGCCTTTAATTAAATCCTCATAGTGAGATATTTGATTGCCCAGAGAATTTAACTGTTCATCTTTTTCCGAGGAGACTCGGGCATAGTAAGTCACCCTCATAGGGATGTCGTAAATCGTTTTGGTTTTAAGCAGATGCCGGATTGCATGTATGTCCATCTTAAACGCCCCTAATAATTCGTTATATCATCATCTATATGATAACATTTCCGAGAAAGAAAAACAAGAAAAAAGGAGGAGGCCGATTGGCCTCCTCCTAGCTTTGTCATTTTCCTCCGGTAGGACGAGAGGCCATGATGCGGAGTCTCATGCGGACAAATTCACCATCAGAGATAATGCCCTTATCATGGAGGTAGCTGTTAAAGTACAACAGCCAGATTTCCTCAGACATTTGCTTTTTTGTCAATGTAGCCATCTCGACCCTCCTTTCTGCCTTCTCCATCAGTGATACCAGCCCGGATGGCCTTGGCAATGTAGGCTTCCGGGGTTTCGATTTTGGCGTCCGAGCAGAAAATCTGCCAGTAACAGTCCTCTGCTACCTGCGTTGCTACTTTACACAGGTAATAGTCGTCTGCTGCAAGATGCTCTTTGATGATTTTGGCTGCTTTGCTATTTTTCTCAAAATGGAGCCGGACTATGCCCGAAATGACCAGGTTGTATACTCTCTGCTCATCAGCGTTGTCGTAGCGGTCGGGACGCCACTCACACTGGGTACGTATTATTTCTTCTTGGACCGTATCAATTTTGCAATGATTAATGTTCGGTTTATTAAGAAGAGGTTTATTGGAGTTAGTTTTATTATATGTAGCAAAAATTTCGTCCGCGGCTTTTTCGTCTGCAGTTTTTTCGCCCGCAGTTTTTTCGTTCATGGATAAGACTTTGGTAACCATATTTTGAGTAAGGCTGCTCTGGACCTTGGCAGACTCAAAAGATATTTCATAGTCATGGGTGATGTGCCCTGTAGCATCAGAGTTTCCCTTGGACTTTTTTGCAAGACCAAAATCATATAAGATGCGCATATAACGCCGTACTGTCTGAACATTACATTCACGGCGGTTAGCAATATCCCAGGTGTGAAAGGTGTAATCCGGAATTGTAATTAGTGCAGCTATGCAAAAAAATATAACTTTTGCTCCTGGTTTTATGTCACCACACAAGATAACATCATTAGGAATTGCCGTATAGCTCGATATTGGTTCCAAGTAGGCGGAAGATATGGAACCTGGTTTTGCATTTATCACTTCGAGGTGCCGTTTATCTTCTGATAGTGGTAAAGCATATAGTCTGTAGCACCAATTCCACCCGTTTGGCCCTGGAGACTTATACATCACAAGGTAACCATGCTTACGCAATTCGCGGAGCGCTGCCTCAACGCATCTATCGCAGACACCACAGCAGCGACTCATGACGGGAAGGCATGGAACAAAGTCGGGAATCCGCAACAGACAAGCCAAGACGCAGTACAGCGCAATGGCGAGCCAACTCAGGTCATTATCAAAAATCAGGATGTTTGTAATTTTCGTAAAATTATTCTGAGGAGAATTCTTGAGGTTAGACATAGTATTCAGCCCTTCTTGCAATTGAGAGATTGCCCATGTGTGCCAGGGCTGCCTTATATGTCCTCCCTACGTTTGCCTTGCGTATCCTCCTCATACGCGGCTAAAAATTTGCAAGGAGTGTAAATGGTCTCCGTAAGCGCCAGGAAACTTCAAGCGCTAAATTGATATATTGGCATGGATGCCATGTCCTGCGATGTTAGCACTCCCGCTACTTGCTCTCCGTCGCAAGAGACAAAAAAACCTATCAACCCCAAGTAGCTGTTACAAGGGATTAATAGGCTCAAGTCATCGGTCTGAGTTCGTGTTTTGGTATAAACTTCATTGTATATCAAAAGCTTACCAGCAAACAGAATTTTTGTCAAATTTATTCCAATGTGTAAAACGCAGAATTATTCATGGTCAGTGCTTGCTGTATTAAAGATTTTCAGCCCCTCTTGCTGGGCATACCGCAGCGTATAGGCTGTTCCTCCGCTGTCTCGGGTACAGTAGGCGATGCAGTAGGCAGACCCGTCTACGAGATGCCGCCCCTTGTAAGATATGCCTCTCTGCTGGCTCTCTGAGTCACGCAGACGGCCTTGTCGTACAATGGGAGTCCTAGCGGCATGCTCCGCCTGCTACTTGTCGCTCCAGCGACTTGTATAGCCCTAGAAGGGGTAAACGAGGATGACCTTTATCTGCGGGTATTCCGTCGCTCTGAGACAGAGCAGCAGCTTAGCGACCTCGGTATCATACTCCTTACTTTATAATCTTTATCTAAAATAATGTGCCACAGTCACGTCGGCTCTCCAGTGTGCCAGATGAAACACGCTGACCGCCATCAGCGCCAGGCGGTCGTAGCGGATGGGGCGACCATTTTGCATCATGTTCCGCCGGATGCTGCCCCGGCAGATGTACGGGGAGTTAATGCGGCGCATATCTGGAGTCCGGCGCCAGTCCTCGCCAGCCCGCTCAAAGGCCGCCTGGACCTCAGCGAGCAGCTGTGCGCGATAGGTAGGGTCCGCTGCCATCCGGGAGATGTAAAGACTGTACATCTCCTGGATGTGTTGCCGCCGGAGGGCGTGCAGGTTGAGCTTGTTCCGCAGTTCGCTGCCGGAAAAGACCTTGTCGTTTTCACGGAGTCCGTCAAAATAACCTTTGACAAATTCAACGTCCTCCGGCGCAATGCGCTGAAGCTGACGCTTGCCGCCCTTGCCCTTTTCCACCACGACGTAAGTATCCCCGTCCACGGTGATGAGGTCCCGCCCCAGAAGGGCGGCGTATTCCGCACGGCGGATGCCGACCCGCTTGGCGAACTCCACCAGCCGCCGATGCTCCTTACCAGTGGCGTCTGCATCGGCCCGCCCAGCCAGGGAGGAAGGGATGCTACGGCCCTTCTGAGGAGCGCTGGTCCGCCGGGGCTTGTCAAAGTCGGCCATCCGTACTCCAGTTTCCATGAGAGCCTTGCAGATAGCGGCAGCAGCGGTATGTATGGTATTCTCGCTCTTGCCGCTCTCCGCTAGGGCGTCGAGATAAGCCTGGATATGCCGGGCGGCCTCCTCGTCAGAGCAGCGGCTCTTGACACCCTGTTCCTTCAGCCAGACAGCAAATTTCTTCGTTTCTCTGAGATAAACGGTCAGCGTGCTGGAACTGTGGATGTAGAGGTTATCGGGGTCCTCCCGACGTTTCATTCCCCTGCCTTTTCGGTACATTTCATGCAGCGTGGACTGCATCCTATTTTGTAGATTTGCCATCTTCCAAACCTCCTTTTTATATCAACAACATCAGATCAGACGCTGATGTGCCGTCCCCGGACTAGAAAGTCCTGTTCAGTATAAGTAACAATTTCTCGGTTTCCCGATGCCGTTGTCATCCGGCCTTGACGCTGGGGTAAGTGCTTTTTTGCTGTTTTCCTCCTTTTCTAAAATCGAGTTGCCGGGTTATTTTCCAACCTTTGGCCGGAAAATAACCCACAACGAACCGGACTGACAGCCTCACTGAAGGGGTGAGGCTGTCAGTCCGTGAACGGGCAGAGACTGTCGGCGATACGCTTTGCGTTCTCGTCGGCAGTCTCTGTCATGGGGCCGGGTGCGTATGCTCCTTGCTCCTTTGGAGCTATGGTGAATACGACAACACGGTATAATTACGTTTTCGATATAACTTCTTTATCTGCCCGAAGTATACCCTCGAACAGATTTGTTGTCAAATTTGAATTGAATGACAAAGGGACTTCCACAGACGAAATGTCCATGGGAGTCCCTTTGATTCATATTTCATGGTCAATTAACCACTGGAGGATTTCTGCATAACCGCATTCATCAGCGGCAACAGAAAGAATCAGGTCAGATAGTTCCTTCTGTTCATAGTTCAGCTCCACACCGTTCAAGGCAAGAAATACCAGCATGACGTGGGCGCCGATACGCTTGTTTCCGTCGATGAATGGGTGGTCCTTTACCAGCCCAAAAGCCAGTCGAGCAGCTTTTTGTTGGAGAGATGGATATGCATCTGTTCCACCAAAACTCTGAAATGGTGCAGATAATGCGGATTGAAGCATTCCTTCATCCCGTAAGCCTTGAGACCCTCCCGTCTCCTCACATAACTGCTTATGCAAAAGAAGAATTTGTTGAGTGGTTAGAATCTTCATTTTGCCAGTTCCTCATAGGCTTCTCTGTTCTTTGCGATGAGCCTCTCGGATATTTTCAAAACATCTTCGTCCGGGGCTGTCTGCACCGCCTCTGCCTGATTGAATTCTACAATCAGGTACTTCGGGACGTTGTTTTTGAGAATGACCACAGAGCCGTTCTTATCCACCATTCTGGCGACCTTTGAAAAATTTTGGTTCGCTTCTGTGATGGATACTAGATTGTCGGTATTTACCATCATATAGCTCACTCCTTCTGCTTTATTATATGCCATAAATAGGATAAATACAACCTATTTTTAGCCCTTGCAGAAGCTGTACTTTTTACCTTTTTAATAGCAAAAAAAGTGTGGCGGCCACTACAGCAACCACACTATTTCCTCTTTGAAGGGTTGAAATAATAACCCCTAAAACCACACCAGGCTCAGTTTAGACTTGTATTTTCCTCATCAATATATTCTATGATATCGCAAACCGGGCATTGCAGTATCCGGCAGAGCTGATTTATCGTATTAGTAGAAATACTGTTCCCCTGCTTGATGCTATAATATGTTGCTCGGGAAAACCCGGCTTTTTCAAGCCCATATGAGGTGACACCCTTACGTTTCATTGTTTCAAACAGCGGTTTGTAACTTATCATCTCAGACCTCTTGCGCATAATGATTCTCAAGAGTATTATTTGATAATAAGTATATTTGTCGTTTTTTGTCTTGAATATGTATGAATATCCGAGTATAATTTGGAGGGTAAAAAAGGGGGAGTTATCATGCTCAAGAAGATATCAAACAAATTTTCGCTCATTTTAGCTTTTATGATGATTTTGTCCATCTGTCAAATTCCGGCTGTTGCATCGGGCGATTTCACCGATGTTCCCAGCACCTTCTGGGCATACACGGAGATTACCGAGGCAGTCAACAAAGGCATTACCAACGGTTATGCCGACGGCACCTTCAAGCCCCGCAACAGCGTCACCAACGCCCATTTCTGCGCATTCCTGGCCCGGGCGTTCTATGCAGATGAGTACGTAGAGGGCACAAAGAGCCCCTGGTACAAAGTCTACACTGACGTGTTGGATGAGCATGGTATCCTGGATGAGACTACGTTGAGTAAAGACTTCAACAGCAACATCAACAAGCCCATCAATCGGTACGATATGGCCCAGATGATGTACCACATCCTCAAGGATAAGAATGCCAAGATGCCTTCCAATGCTGAAATGGCCGCAGCCAGAAATGCTATCGGCGACTGGGACGATGTTCCCGCCGAGTACCGGGGCGGCGTGTCTCTCTGCTATGCTATGGGCGTTTTGAACGGTCAGAGCGATGGCAACTTCGGTGGTAACAACCTGATGAACCGTGGTCAGGGCTGTGTGGTCGTGTATCGACTGACCCAGAAGATTGAGACCGGGAGCACCGGAATTGAGCCTTCTGTGCCGGAAAAGCCGGAAAAGCCTGAGCAGCCCAGCACGCCGTCCTCTGGTACGCAGACGTTGTCCAACGGCAAAACTGTTACTGAAGAAAATGTCGCTGCGCTTCTGGAGGAACTGAAAGCAAAGTATCCTAACAAAGGATATTATGACCCTTACAATCCTCCATATTATTTCAAGGCGTTTGGTGTTAATGGGCTTGAATGTGCAAAACTGGCATGCATGCTGAGCGATGACATTTTTGGCGTAGATGCACCAATCCGTGCCAGAAGCAGTTACGAAGATGTCAAAGTTGGCGACATTATTGAGCACAAAAATAACGGAGAAACGTTTCATTGGTCCATCGTAAATAAGGTTGATACAGCGCCAAGTGGCAGTGTTTATGTTCTCATTACAGAAGGTGGCCCGACTGGAGAAATTAAATGGACTGCAAGATACTATATCAAAAACTTCGATGATGAAGTAGTTTGGACTCGTTATCCTGACTAAGAAAACCACCCGCCCGTTCATTCGAACAGGCGGGTGTTTTTATATTTGAAAGGAAAGAAAGTACAGTTTACAAGGGACTACACAGGGTAGGTATCTGACGGGAGGGGTGCCGCCAGTCAGATTTTCCATGTGATGTTCAAGCTGTCGCTTGTGGCGGCTATGGTGGTGATC
>NZ_JAXEBZ010000029.1:0-18046 GCF_034093755.1 Dysosmobacter sp.
TCGGGGCAAACTTCGCTCCATTCGGAGCGCCCTGCGGGGGAGGGCGTCCTCATGCCGCTCCGTTGCCCCTCCTCTCCCCACTGCAACCGCTTCGCTGGGTTGCAGCGGGGGACCCCATATGCGGACAGTTCGCACACTTGCGGGCCGAGAAGTGTTTTTTCCGCCGTACACGCCGCCGGAAAAACGGATTCCATTCTTTTCGCGCCTGCGGGTGCGAACGCTGCGAGGCTTCATAACAACTGAGGACCGCCGGACAGACACTCTGTCCGGCGGTCTTTTTGTCACCCCCGCCGCCCCGGCGCAATACAATGGAGCAGCGACAGGAGTGTGATGGATATGGCCTTTTCTGACCGGGAGCTGCTGGCGCGTCTGATCCAATGCGAGGCGGGAGGCGAGGGGGAAAACGGCATGAAGGCGGTGGCAGGCGTGGTGATGAACCGGGTCCACGCCCGGGGCGGCGAGTACGCCCGGGTGGGGCAGGGCAGCATCCGCAACATCATCTTCCAGCCCTACCAGTTCGTCTGCGCCAGCGAGACGGAGGGCGGCGCCTACAACCCCCAGAACATCTACAACATGCGGCCCGAGCAGATCCACTATGATATCGCCGACTGGGCCATTGCGGGGAACCGGCTGCCGGATGTGGCGGAGTCGCTGTGGTTCTACAATCCCTTTGGCCCCCAGTGCCGCTCCCGGTTCCCCAGCAACGTGGGGTACTGGCAGACGCGCATCGGCGACCACTGCTTTTACAACCCGACCGGTGTGTGGCAGCTGTGTAAGTCACGGCGCAGGTCAAACTCCACGTGCCGGTCCGGGTACAGGCGGACCTCCTGCAGCAAACAACGCCAGAAGTCCCGCCGGCCCGCCGGCTCCAGGGCCCGGTAGGCCGCCTGCCAGCCCTCCCGGGCCAGGGCCTCCAGCCGGGCGGGGTCCGTGCCTGCCGGCGGCGGGGCGGAGAGCCGGACCAGCCGCCGCTCCAGCGCCGTCCGGTCCGCCCGGTACTCATCCAGGGGCAGCGCCCCGCTGAGATACAGCTCCTTCAGCCGCGCCAGCCGCCGCCGCGCCGCCGCAATCTCCCCCTTCTCCGGCCCGCCGCCCCGGACGGGGCGGAACTCCGCCTCGTACCGGGACAGAGGCTCCTCCAGCGCTGCCAGCAGCTGCGATTCCATCTTCCGCTCCGACAGGTTGACGCCGTTGGGGCAGCTTTTGCGGCCGTAGTGGCCGGGGCAGTTGTAAAAGGGCACGCCGCCCCGGCTGTTGGCGCGGCCCCCCAGCCGGCAGCCGCACACGCCGCACACCGCCAGCCCGGAGAAGAGGTACACCCGCCCCTCCTTCGTCCGGCGGGCCGTCCGCCCCCGGAGGGATTGGATGCGGTCAAACTCCTCCCGGGTGACGTAGGGGGGACACATGCCCTCCACGCCGCAGAAGCGGCCGGCGTAGGCGGGATTGCCCAGCATTTTCCGGGCCAGGGGGTCCCCGATGGCAAGGCCCCGCTCCCGGGCGGCGGCCCGGGCCTCGCTGAGACTGACGGCGGTGAGGTACGTCCGGAAAAAGGCCTCCACCGCCGCCTCCGAGGCTTCGTCCCGCACCATGCGCTTTCCCTCCAGCCGGTAGCCGGTGGGGACGCTGCCGGTGGTAGGCTCCCGCCGCTGCCGCTTGGCGTCGAACACCATCCGGATCCGCTCGCCGGTGCGGTCCGCCTCGTCCTGGGCCACGGAGAGCATGATGTTGATTTTCAGCCGTCCGGCGGCGGTGGAGGTGTCGTAGTCCTCCAGGGTGGTTTTCCAGTTCACGTGGTACTGCTCCAGCACCTCCTGCACCTTGTAGTACTCCGCCACGCTGCGGAACCACCGGTCCAGCTTGGTGAACACGATCAGGTCGATTTTCCCCGCCCGGACGTCCCGGAGCATCCGCTGCAGCCCGGGGCGGCCGGCGGCCTTCTTCCGGGCGGAGACACCGGGGTCGGCGTAGCGGCCCACCACCTGCACCCCCGCCTGCCCGGCCCAGCGGTCCAGCTCCGCCTGCTGGGCCTCCAGGGACAGGCCGTGAATCTTCTGCTCTGCCGTGCTGACCCGGATATACAGGGCGGCCCGCAGCATCCGCAACCACCTCCTCAGAATTTGCCATAGGGAAACAAACGGGCTGTGGAAAAGTCGGACTTTTCCACAGCCTTTTCATCCTTTGTATCCGCTTTTCACGGGACCAGCCGGAACTGCTCATAGAGCTGCCGCTCCAGGGGCGAGCGGAGCCAGGCGTTCCGCTGCCGCAGGGACTGCATCCGCCGGGCCCGGCTCCGGGCCGTCTCCATGGGAATGTCGCACAGGGCGGCGATGTCCTCCGCCGTCCGGGCCTCCCTGGCCCAGAGAACGCAGGCGGGGGCCAGCAGCCGTTCGGCAAACCGGTCGGCGGCCAGCTCCAGCTTGGGGTCCGAGGGCGTCAGAAAGCGGCCCCGGGGCACCTCCGGCCCCACATGGCCCAGCAGAATGTGGCCCAGCTCGTGGGCAATGGTGAACCGCAGCTGCTGACGGGAGTCCCGCTCGTCAAAAAAGATCAGCAGCCGGCCGTCGGGATTGGCGTAGGCAAAGCCCGCCGCCTCCAGCAGCGGCTCCAGATGGTGCCGGCGCAGCAGCGCCTCGTTCTCCCCGTATTCGCACAGCTTCACCGACAGCTGCCGGGCGATGCCGGACACCGCCACCGGCAGCCGGTTCACCCCGCAGTCAATGAGACATTGCCAGCTGGCGTCGCGGCACTGCCGGTATTTTCCGTAGGCGGACATGCGCTCAGTCATGGAAGCGGCTCTCCCTGGCCTCCGACGCCAGATCAGGGGAGTTCTTCACCTCCAGCGGCTGGCCGGTGTAGTCATGGGCCGCCAGGGGCTGCGCTTTCCCGGCCTTCCGCTGCGGCAGCGGCACCCTGCGGGCCGGGGAGGCCTCCTCCGCCTGGGCTTTGCGCTGCAGCTCCAGCTCCACCACGTTCTGCACGGCTTTCCGGCCCCACTCGTCCAGCGAGTCAAAGTCCCGGGCCAGCTGCATGGCCGCGGCGGAAACGACCGGCGCACCGTCGCCGGAGAATTCCTCCAGCCCCAGCAGATAGTCGGTGGTCACGCCGAATTTCCGGGCGATTTCCACCAGATAGGTATGGCCCGGCTCCCGCTCGCCGTTTTCGTATTTGGTGATGGTGGCGTAGTTCCGCCCCAGCTCCTCTGCCAGCTGCCTGCGGGTGCAGCCGTGCTGCCTGCGGACCTCTTTCAGCTTTTCCGGAAGACTCACAGCCATCCCCTCCTTTGTGCCCCAATTATACCCCAATCTCTTTTTTTCTGTCAATTCTGTTTACCCGGTTTGGGTGGGTTTTGTCCATAACCCTCTTGATAAATATTCCATAATGGGATAAAATATGAACACACATTACCCAAAATGGGTAAATAGAGAAAGAGAGGTGTATCGCCGTGTTTCCCAACATCGAGGCGGAGAGAGTGCGCTGCGGACTGACCCGGGAGGCCATGGCGGAACAGCTGGGGGTGTCCCGGGGCACGCTGCGGAACTGGCTGCAGGGAAACACGGAGATCCCTGCGTCCAAGCTGGCGGAGATGGCCCGGCTGTTCCACTGTTCCTCGGACTACCTGCTGGGCCTGCGGGATTCCTGAGGGGTTTTCCCACCTCCGGCCGCATACAGTGTCCCGGGAGGGATGCGTATGCAGGAGGACATTTTTCAGCAGGCGCTGCGGCTTTTGTATGAGCGGCGGCTGGAGCAGCTGGGCCTTGCGGCCGCGGTGCGGGTGAAAAAGCGGGAGGGGGAACCGGACCGCCGCCCGTAGTATTACATATGCGCCACACCCCGACAGATGCGTATTATCAGACATGAAACGAGTGGAGAGGTGTGGAACCTATGGTGAATTGGAGCAATGAGATCATGCCCCGGGGCGGCTGGAGCGCCGGGGACCGGAGCGGCCCGGAGGGGCCGGAGGTGCTGTACTACGATGACCCGGCGGCCTCTGAGAGTGCCGGAGGGGCGTCCTCCGGCATGCGGGAGCGGAGCATGTCCCCGGACATGGGGCAGCGTCCGCCGGCAAACCCCCGGCTGGACATGCAGAATAACCTGCCGGACGCGGCGGTGACGTCTCCTTCCAGCGTGCAGGAGGCCTACATGGGAACCCTGAAGGCCACATTGCGGCAGAACAAGGGGGCCTACATGGTGGGGACCTTCCTGGTGGGGACCCAGAACACCGTGTCCTTCGAGGGCATTCTCTACGAGGTGGGCAACGACTACGTGACCATCTACCAGCCGGGGCGGGACCGGTATATCGTGTGCGACATCTACTCGCTGCGGTATATGGAGTTTTATGATACCCGCCGCCGGGAGCGGTGCGACGAGCTGCTGCGCCGGGAGGGCTACACGGGATAAAAGCCGTTGCATCCGGGGCGGGAGTGTGCTATCATGCGGCTATCAAACACACAAAGGAAGTGTACCTGTATGGATTTCAAGGAACTGGCCCAGGCCCGGTACTCCCTGCGGAAGTTCAGCGACAAGCCGGTGGAGCAGGAGAAGCTGGACCTGATTCTGGAGGCGGCCCGCTGCGCCCCCACCGCCCATAATCTCCAGCCCCAGCGGGTGCTGGTGCTCCGCAGCCCCGAGGCCCGGGAGAAGGCCCACAGAGCCACCCCCTTCCGCTTCGGCGAGCCGGTGCTGCTGATGGTGGCCTGCGACGAGGCGGCCTCCTGGCACCGGGAGTGCGACAATAAGGCCCACGGCCAGATCGACGCCGCCATCGCCGTCACCCAGATGATGCTGCAGGCGGCGGACCTGGGGCTGGGCACCACTTACGTGGGCGTGTTCGACCCGGAGGTGCTGCACGCGGAGTTCCCGGAGGAGCTGAAGGGCCTGACGCCCATCGCCCTGCTGCCCCTGGGCTATCCGGCGGAGGGCGCCCATCCCTCCCGGCTCCACGCCGACCGGAAGCCCCTGGAGGAGATTGTGAAGTATCTGTAATACCGCTCCGGCCAATGAAAAAGGACGTTCCCGGAAGGGCAATGTCATTAAGTTAAACTAAAAGCACAGCCGTTGAGGGACGGAGAACTGACTTCCGTTCCTTAACGGCTGTGCTGTTTTTGCGACTGCCTATTTAGATAAGGCCAAAATGATAAACAATCTGTAAACAAATCCAGATTTTGACGCTATTCGCTTTACAATTCGGTTTTTCTGCATATAATAAACTAAACGCCGTGATGAGCGGTGTTCGCAAGCAGAATTTGAGAAAGCCAAATTTGTGAGTATTATTTAGATTTAAGTGTTTTTGAGTATTTTTTGAGAGTCATTTGAAATAGCCAAATTAGCCAACATTGAGAGAATAGCCAAATAGCCAAAACAATAGTAGCGAACATACGGAACATCAAGCGTACGCGCCCAGCAGATGGGCGTGCGTTTGGTGTTCTTTTTTCATCCGGTGAATAATCACTTGGAGGCTATTCTCATGTCAATTGATTTACTCAGCATGGCACTCAATGCCGCACTCAGAGCCGCTACACAGAGCATCAGCGGCAAGGATTTTTCCCGCAAGCGTGTGCTTACGCCCGATACTGTCATGCGTCTTTTAATCAGCGCAGAGGGCGGCTCTTTAGATAAGATTTTGCATATCGCTGGCATTCAAGCCACCGCGTCTGCCCTTACGCAGCGCCGCGCTCAAATTCCGCCCGAACTGTTCCGCGCCGTTTTCACAAAGTTCAATTCCAGATGCGATGATACCGATTTCTTTCGCGGTTATCGCCTGTTGGCGGTAGATGGCACAGCAATCAATCTGCCCAGAAATCCAGATGCACCGTCCTTTGTCTGCAACGACAGTATTCCAAAGGGCGTGAATCAGCTTCACGCAACGCCGCTGTATGACATTCTCAGCCGTACCTTTGCCGATGTGGTCATTCAACCAGAGCCAAAGAAAGACGAAATCGGCGCATTAGTCACCATGCTGCAACGTAACGACTTCGAGGAAAAGACGCTGATTATAGCTGACCGTGGTTTTGAAAGCTATAATCTCATAGCGCATATCCTTGCAAAACAGAATGCAGACTTTCTTATCCGCGTAAAGCAAAGCCGTTCTGCCATGCGTGAGGTGGCAAAGCTGCCTATGCTGGAATTGGATTGCAATATCGGCTTCACTATCACAACCACGCAAACGAACGCCGATAAAGCGAACCACTACATACATCTGCAAGTGCCCCAAAAAAGCAAGGCGGGTTCCAAAACGCGGCGCGGGCGCTGGGACTTCCCCTCGCCGTATCCTATGCGTTTCCGCATCTGCCGCTTCCAGCTTGATAACGGCGAGTTTGAAACGGTAGCGACCTCGCTCCCCGCGTCCTTTGCGCTTGAGGACATCAAAGAATTGTATCATTTACGCTGGGGTTTGGAGACAGCTTTCCGCGATTTGAAGTACACGCTGGGACTTGTCAATCTCCACGGCAAATCCGACGCATTTGCAGAACAGGAGATATACGCCAGCTTGACCGCGTTCAACTTCGCAAGCCGTGTCTGCCATGAAGTCGTTATCCGTCAGCCGAAAGAGGGCATTTACGCCTACAAAATCCATTTCAGAATGGCGGTGACGCTTTGCAAAGAATATTTGCGAACACAGAATGCCGACAGCAACAAGCTGATGGAGGACATAGCGCGGTACACCGTTCCCATCCGACCGGGACGGCAAGACCAGCGCGACCTGCGGGTAAAGGGATTTCCCGGCTTTGTGTACCGGGTAGCCGCTTAAAAAATGAGGGGGTGGGGGTATCAACTTCCGCCCCCTCGCCACGTTTATTTTTGAAAATGCCTGTTTTCAGCGGTCAAAACAAGGGTTTTCAGAAAAAGAAATGTCGCCCTATCTTAACAGGGCATAAAAACGATGTGTCAGGTAATGATGAACGGCAAATCTCAACAAGTCGTGCAAATACAACAGAAATCAGCCTGTTTTTCACCAACAGGCGATAGTAAATGCATCTCGCAAAATATCAACAAGTCTTAGATAATGCTGTAAAAATGCCGAGATAGATTTTTGAGGGCTGGGTACTTTATGGAGAGATTTTCCAAAAAAGGGTCGTTAAGTTAAGAAACGATATGGACTCTCAACTTGTCAGCAGAACGCATAAAAAGTTGGCTGAATTTTGCCAAAAAAGTAATATCACAGACATAGTTTTCAATACCTGCGAGAATATCAACCAGTCCTTGTTATGCCTAAAAAATTTGCTGAAATGCGCTGAAATGGTGAAAATCTTAGAAAACACAACAAGCCGATGAAATGCAGTAAAAGTACAGCGATTTGTAGGAAAAGTCCATTTTCCCTTTGTGCCTTTCAATTTGGGTAAAACGATGGTATAATGTAATTCAAGAAGATAAACAGCCAGATATATTTATAGAGCTATTGATGCTTTTATCGAAGGATAGTCGGATTATGGAATTTAATGAAAAATTGCAGGAACTGAGAAAGCAAAAAGGGCTTACGCAGGAAGAACTTTCAGAAATACTATATGTTTCCCGTACTGCGATTTCAAAATGGGAATCAGGTAGAGGGTACCCAAATATCGATTCTTTGAAAGCAATATCAAAGTATTTTTCGGTATCCTTGGATGAATTGCTTTCCTGCGATGCAATACTTACGATTGCGGAAGAAGAAAACACGCAAAAAGAAATGCACTTTCGTAACTTGGTTTTTGGACTACTTGATTGCAGTGTGGCTATATTTCTCTTTCTTCCGTTCTTCGGTCAAAGAGTAGACGGCGTGATTCAAGAGGTCTCACTGCTCTCATTGACAGAAATGGAAACATATATAAAAATACCGTATTTCATGGTTGTTTTCGCCATGATTCTATGGGGCATATTGATTCTTGCACTGCAAAACTGCAAATCAACACTTTGGCTCCGCAGTAAGGATAAGGTTTCTTTAGGTTTGAGTGCAATAGGGGCGCTACTCTTTATGATTAGCTTACAGCCTTATGCGGCCATGTTTACATTTATTTTTTTGCTTATAAAGGCTCTAATGCTGATAAAATGGGCATGATACGATTCGTATCACGCATGTGACGCGCCAATTCTTTCATTCTTTCATCCGTCCGATTAGAGTGTATTCAGGCGAAGGCCAATACACTGTATAAGGATGAAGGAAAAATGAAGAAAAGAAGTCAAAAAAATCTTTGCGCCGCAATCGGGCTGCTTGCGTCATTTGTGCTATGGACGTTTGCAGTCAGCCATCTTGATGTGCAGACAATCGGGCCAAATGGCTCGTCCGTTGGTTTTGCTGCTTTGAATGGCTTTTTCCACAAGCTTACCGGGGTACACATGGCGCTCTATACGGTCACTGACTGGCTGGGACTGGTTCCTCTGTGCTTTGTGTTGGGTTTTGCACTCCTGGGACTGGTGCAACTGATTCAAAGAAGAAGTATTGTTAAGGTTGATTACAGCATTCTTGTTCTTGGCGGTTTTTATATCCTTGTTATGGTAGCCTATCTCTTATTCGAAGTGGTTGTAATAAATTACAGGCCAGTGCTGATTGACGGACGCATGGAGGCATCTTACCCATCTTCTACGACCATGCTTGTCATGTGTGTAATACCAACAGCCATGATGCAGTTGAATGCCCGAGTCAAGAATAAGACGATACAAAAAACCGTTCTCGGCATTCTTCTTGCATTTACCGTATTTATGGTTATTGGAAGATTGATCTCAGGCGTCCATTGGTTTACAGACATTGTTGGTGGTGCACTATTAAGTGCGGGACTGGTAATGCTGTATTATTCTGTAAGTAGTCTTTCAATTACAAAGACTTAAATAAATTCTAATTATCGAACAGATGCGTCCTTGACTTGCCGGGATATATTATAAAATGTGGCATCATGTAGAACGCATGACTCACTGCCGCATCAAAAAGCACCCACCTCAAATCAAACGGGGTGGGTGCTTTTTCGTGTTCGGCAAAAATTTTAACTTAATGACATTGCCCGGAAGGGAACGTCCTTTTTTACGTACGATTGGAAAAGCTATGGCTCAGAAGCGGCGGCGTCCCCGGTAGTTGCGCTGGCGGTGAACGCTCTTGCCGTAGCGGTAGCGCCGGCGGCCCACCGTCAGCTTCCACAGCACCGCGGCCGCAATCAGCAGAACGATCAGCACGCAGACCACCCGGACGGCGGTGCGGCCGAAGAATTCCCGGACCTGCTTCTGCATCACCAGGGAGCGGGAGGCCTCCACGCCGGCCACCGCCACCAGCGGCACCGTGGCGTAAACCGTGCCGCCGTAGGACAGCTCCACCTCCGCCAGCTGCTGGCCCTGCTCCACCGGGGCCTCCACGCTCTTGGAGCGGAAGCGGATGTTCCGCTTCAGGTCCTCCGCGGTGAGAATCTTGGGCATCAGCACCTCCACCTCCTCAGTGCAGTGGAGGGCCACGTTGCTGGCCTCCTTGGACAGCGTCACCGGCACGGAGGCCAGCAGATCGTTGGGGGTCAGCACCACCTTGTAGGCGAAGTTCTCAAAGCCCCAGTCAAACAGCCGGGTGGTTTCGGAGAAGCTGCGGACGTTGGCCCGGTTGGTGGCGGGGTCCACCACCCGCTCCGCCCCCAGCACCACGCTGATGAAGCTGAGACTGCCCTTGGCGGCGGAGGACACCAGGCAGTGGCCCGCCTCGGTGGTGGAGCCGGTTTTGATGCCGTGGGCGTTGGAATAGCGGTAGCCGATGGCCCGCCAGTTGCTCAGCAGGTAGTTGGTGGTGTACAGCGTCCGCTCAGAGGACAGGTTGGTGGCGGGAAGGGTGATCTGGGCGGTGTCGCAGATGGTCATGAATTTCTCGTGGGTCAGGGCCTCCCGGGTGATGAGGTACAGGTCCCAGGCGGAGGTGTAGTGGGAGCCGTCATGGAGGCCGGTGGCGTTGACGAAGTGGGTGTTTCTGCACCCCAGCTCCTGGGCCCGGCGGTTCATGGCGTCCACAAACTGGCTGACGGAGCCGGACACCTTCTCCGCCAGAATGTTGCAGGCCTCGTTGGCGGACACCACCAGCATGCAGTACAGCAGCTCCTCCACCGTCAGCACCTCGCCCGCCTTGATGTTGGCGGAGGAGCCGTCCCGGGACAGGTCATCCCAGGCGGATTCCTGAGCGGTCACCGGGGTGTCCATGGCCAGGCGGCCGCTGTCCACCGCCTCCAGCACCAGCAGGGCGGTCATAATTTTGGTGAGGCTGGCGGGGGCCAGCTCCTCGTGCTCATTCAGGCCGTACAGAATGGCGCCGGTCTTTTCGTCTACCAGCAGCGCCGCCTTGGCCAGAATATTGGGGTCCTCCACGGACTTCTCGTCCCCGTCCGCCAGGGCGGCGGGGGAGGCAAACAGGGTGAACAGCAGCGTCACCAGCAAAAAAACAGAGAAAAAACGGCGAGTTTTCATAGGCATTGCTCTCCATATATGCTATAATCAGAAGCGGACGCGGCGGAGAGACCTCCGCTCAGAGTCCGACAGAAACCGACGGGTTTTCCTCCAGTATAGCAAATCCCCGGCGGGAGTTCAACTGCCGGCAGGCGGGGAAATCCGGGAAAACAGGAAAAAAGTTTTGTCTCCCGGCGGGGGACAGGGACGGATCAAAGGAGTTTGAGGCATGGCAAAGATCCTGGTGGTAGATGACGAAAAGCTGCTGGTAAAGGGCATGAAGTTCAACCTGGAGAACGAGGGCTACGAGGTGGAGTGCGCCTATGACGGCGCCGCCGCCGTGGAGCTGGCCCGGAGCTGCCGGTTCGACTGCATCATCCTGGACGTGATGATGCCGGAGCTGGACGGCATCGAGGCCTGCATGCGCATCCGGGAGGTCTCCAACGTGCCGGTGATCATGCTCACCGCCAAAAGCGAGGACGCCGACAAGCTGATGGGCTTTGAGTCCGGGGCGGACGACTACCTGACCAAGCCCTTCAACATCCTGGAGCTGAAGGCCCGGGTCCGGGCGCTGCTGCGCCGGGCGGCCGGCGCCCAGCGGTCTGCCGGAACGGTGCTGCAGGCGGGCCACATCGCCCTGAACACCGAGGAGCGCACCGCCGCGAAAAACGGGGAGCCGGTGGACCTCACCGCCAAAGAATATGACCTGATGGAGCTGCTGATGCGCAATCCCCGGCGGGTGTACAGCCGGGAGAACCTGATGAACGTGGTGTGGGGCTACGCCTACGGCGGCGATTACCGCACGGTGGACGTGCACATCCGCCGCCTGCGGGAGAAGCTGGAGAACAACCCGGCGGAGCCGGAATATATCCTGACCAAGTGGGGAGTGGGGTACTATTTCAAGGGATAGACGCGGAGGGGTCACCTCCCTGCGGAGCAAGTTCATCCTCAGCTATATCCTGGTCATCGCGGCGGTGCTGATGGTGCTGAACATCTACCCGCCCCTGGTGTCGGAGGATCTGGTGTTCCGCTCCAAAACCGCCACGCTGCAGAGCAGCGTCTCGGTGATCGTGTCCTCCCTGTCGGGGCTGGACCGGCTGACGGAGGAAAACGTGACCTCCGCCATGACGGTGGCGGAGGAGGCGGGATTGTCCCGCATTCTGGTGACCGACGGCGCCGGGCGCATCCTGTATGACACCCGGGAGACCGGCAGCGCCGTGGGGCAGTACGCCTTTTACACCGAGGTGGTCCAGGCCCTGCTGGGCAGGGACGCCGCCGCCTGCAGCTACAAGAATGGGGCCTTCCGCAGCCGGGCGGCCTCGCCGGTGCTGTATCAGAACCAGATCATCGGCGCGGTGTACGCCTATGAGTACGATACGGAGAAGGCCGCCATGCTGGCGGGCTTCCAGAACAACCTGTTCAACCTGTCCATGGTCATCGGCGCGGTGGTGCTGGTGTTCTCCGTGGTGCTCTCCACCACCCTGACCCGCCAGATCGGCGAGCTGCTGGAGGCCATCCGGAAGGTGCGGGAGGGCGCCTACAGCCACCGGGCGGTGGTCCGGGGGCGGGACGAGATTGCCCAGCTGGGCGAGGAATTCAACAGCCTGACGGACCGGCTGCAAAAGACGGAGGAGGCCCGCCGCCGGTTCGTGTCCGACGCCTCCCACGAGCTGAAAACGCCTCTGGCGGCTATCCGGCTGCTGTCGGACTCCATTCTCCAGACGGAGAACATCGACCCGGAGACCACCCGGGAGTTTGTGGCGGACATCGGCAAGGAGGCGGAGCGGCTCAGCCGCATCACCGAGGACCTGCTGCGCCTGACCCGGCTGGACAGCGACGTGCTGGAGGCGGCCTCCGCGGTGGAGGTGCTGCCGGTGGTGCAGCAGGTGGTGCGGATGATGGAGCTGATCGCCGAGGAGCGGAACATCACCATCACCTACCAGGCGGAGGAGGGCTGCTTTGTCCGCTCCACCCGGGACGAGCTGTATCAGATTATCTACAACCTGGCGGACAACGCCGTGAAGTACGACCGGGACGGCGGCCACGTGGAAATCCGGCTGAAGCGGGACCGGAGCTGGGCTGTGCTGACGGTGGCGGATGACGGCGTGGGCATTCCCCAGGAGGACCTGTCCCTGATTTTCCAGCGGTTCTACCGGGTGGACATGGCCCGATCCCGGGCCGCCGGCGGCACCGGTCTGGGCCTTGCCATTGTGCGGGACACGGTGGAAAAGCGGGGCGGCTCCGTGCGGGCGGACAACCGTCCGGAGGGCGGCGCGGTGTTTACCGTCCGCTGGCCCCTGATCCGGGAAGGAGGCGCGGAATGAAGCGCAAACGCTGGTTTACGGTGATTTTCTGCCTGCTGCTGGTGCTGCCGGTGGGGTATGTCCTGGGCAGCCGGGAGACGCCGGAGCAGCCCGGCACCTACAATCTTTACTACCGGCTCCGGGACCTGGAGGGCGCCGGCGGCGGCGACGCCGTGGCGCCGGAGCCCAGCGAGGTGCCGATGGACACCCGGCTGGCGCCGGAGGAGTCCGCCCGGCTGCTGCTGGAGCGGCTGCTGGCCGGTCCGGCGTCGGAGAACCTGGTGACCCCCTTTCCCAGCGGCACCGCGCTGCTGGATCTGACGGTGGCGGGCACCCAGGCCAAGGCGGACCTTTCCCGGGCCTACAGCGCCCTGTCCGGCGTGGAGCTGTCCCTGGCGGACTACTGCATCGCCCTGACGCTGACCCAGATTCCCGGCATCCGCACCGTGTCCGTCACGGTGAACGGCCAGGACCTGGCCTACCGCTCCAACCAGGTGTTCCGGCTCCGGGACGTGCTGCTGTCCACCACGGAGGACGTGGTGGGCACGGTGGACGTGACGCTGTACTTCCTCAGTGAGAGCGGCGCGCTGGTGGGCGAGGAGCGGACACTGGACCTGTACGAGGGTGACACCCGGGCCGAGACGCTGGTGCGGGCGCTGCTCTCCGGCCCGGAGACCAAGGGCCTCACCTCCGCCATTCCCGAGGGCTTTGACGTCCGGTCCATCCGGGTGGAGGACGGGGAGTGCTTTGTGAACCTGGCCTCCTCCATGCTCAGCGCGCTGCCGGCGGAGGCGGACCTGCGTCAGGCGGTGCGGGCGCTGTCGGAGTCCCTGGTGTCCCTGGAGACGGTGGACGGCGTGCGGCTGCTGGTGGACGGCGAGCTGGTGAACACCGAGAGCGGAACGCTGGAAGAGCAGCTCTTCGGCGGAAACGGATAAGAGACAGGAAGCGATTTGATTTTTTTCCGGACGGCACCCGTCCGGAACGCTACGGGAGATATTTCATGGAGTATGAGTTTCAACAGACCACCCCGGAGGAACGGCGGGCCCGGCGGCAGCAGCGGGAGCAGGCCCGGCGGGCCAGGCGCCGCCGCCAGCGGCTCCGGCTGCTGAAGCGGGCGCTGCCGCCGCTGGTGCTGGCGGCGATTCTGCTGACGGCGGCGGGATGGAAGTGCCTGCGGGGCGGAGAAGAGCCGCCTGCGGAGGAGGCGGCAGCCCTGATGCAGATGATGCCGGCGGTGACGGCGGAGCCGGAACCGGAGCCGGGACCCTACGTGCCGAAGCAGGCGGCGCGGCCGGCGGTGATCAGTGAGGAAATGACCAGCCAGTACGCCGTGGTGCTGGACCTGTCCACAGACACCATTCTGGCAGGCAGGAACGCCGACACCGTCATCAACCCCGCCTCCATGACCAAGATTCTGACGGTGCTGGTGGCGGCGGAGCAGGTGAAAAACCTGGAGGACACCTTCACCATCCCCATTGCCATCACCGATTACAGCTTCTCCAACGGGTGCAGCGTGGCGGGATTTGAGCTGGGGGAGACGGTCACCGTCCGGGATCTGTTCTACGCCACCGTGCTGCCCTCCGGCGCTGACGGCGCCCTGGGGCTGGCGTACTACGTCTCCGGCTCCCAGGAGGCCTTCATGGAGCTGATGAATGAGAAGCTGGAGGAGCTGGGGCTGTCGGACACCGCCCACTTCACCAACTGCGTGGGCATCTACGACCAGAACCACCACTGCACCGTTACCGACATGGCCCTGATGCTGAAGGCGGCCATGGAGAATGACTTCTGCCGGGAGGTGCTGTCCGCCCGGACCTACACCACCTCCGCCACGGAGCAGCATCCGGAGGGGATGCTGCTGTCCAACTGGTTCCTGCGGCGCATTGAGGACAAGGACGATGACGCCGTCATGCCCGTGGTGGGCGGCAAAACCGGATACGTGGTCCAGTCCGGCAACTGCGCCGCCAGCTTCGGCATCTCGCCGGAGGGCCGGGAACTGATCTGCGTCACCGCCGACGCCTCCGGCGTCTGGCGCTGCATCTACGATCACGTGGCCCTGTATCAGCAGTTCGGCGGGGCGTAAAAGGGTAAAACAGTCTCCGGAGCAGTGTGCTCCGGAGACTGTTTCAATTCATGGCAGGATTTTATACTTTTTCAGCAGCTCCACCCGCTGCCGGCCGATGGTCAGGCTCTCCCGGGCGGCGGAGGCGGGGGCCTCCTTCCCGTACCGGACGATGCGCTGGACGTAGGCCATGGGCAGCAGGAGGGGATGGCGCTTCAGATAGGGGAAGCGGCCCTCCAGGTCCTTCCGGGCGGGGAACAGCGTCCGCAGCACCTGCCGGGACCGGCCGCCGCCGGAGGCGGCGGCAAGGGTGATTCGGCTGCTGTGCTGCCGGGCCTCGCTGTTTCCACCATACACGCCGCCGGACAGCAGGTCCGCCAGCAGGTCGCCGCAGTCCGGGCCGCCGGAGAGGGAGTCCAGCCACGCTTCCGCCGCCGGACCGAAGTCCCGGACGCCCAGGTGCTGCCGGCCGATTTCCAGCAGACCGGCGGCGAACACGTCGGCCCGGACCTCCCGCAGGCTTGCCGTCAGGGCGGGCCAGTGGATTTCCCTGCCGTAGGCCGCGGCGTACAGGCAGATGTCGCAGACCTGCCGGATGCCGAAGCCGGAGTGGAGGAAGTGCTTGAAGCTGTGGAGAATCAGGTACAGCAGGTGGTCCTGGGGGCACAGCGTCCGCAGGACGCAGCCCTCCGCCGTCACCTCGATGCTCCGGGCGAAGGCGCCGTCGAAAAACCGGTTCAGCCCGCCGTAGGCCCGGGAGTCCGGGGGAAAGAGGGTCCGATGGACCTCCAGATAAAGCCCCGTCTCCGGCTGGCGGCAGGCGGCCACCGGGTCCCCCTCCAGAAGGGAGACCGCGAAGCCCATCTGCTCCAGGGCTTCCAGCAGGGCCGGAAACTGCTCCGGCGGGCAGAGCAGGTCCTCGTCCGCCGAGGGACGCAGCTCCGGCCGGGGATACAGCGCCCGGCAGACGGCGCCCTTCACCACCAGAGGCTCCAGCCCCCGGGCGGACAGGTCCCCGTACACCCGGGCAAAGGCGGCGGCCCGCCGGAACTGCAGCGCCGCGGTCCGGGCGGCGCTGCGGCGGATTTCCGGGGGAATTTCCACCCCGGAGCGGGACAGGGCCTCCGCCGCCATGGGCAGCACCTTCTGCTCCGCCGCCAGCGCCCAGAACCGCTGCCGCTCTCCGTCATCGGTGAGCAGCACCTCCGGCGCGCCGTTTCGCAGGAAGGCCCGCAGGGCCTCCAGCAGCTGTTGTTCATGACGCTCCAAGGCCCGTTCCTCCTTCCGTTTGCCCGCTTTGGGGCAGCAGATCCAGAATCATAATCTCCGGCGGGTTCCGGAACCGGGGCCGCCCCGGCTCGGAACCCAGACCGCTGGTGATGGCCAGGCGCACCTGCTCCTTCTGATACAGGCCGTGGACGTAGGCGGGGAACAGCCCCTGGTCGCCGCCGTACACGCCGCCCAGCACCGGCAGCACCGCCTGCCCGCCGTGAAGGTGGCCGCTGACCGCCAGCTCCACGCCCCAGGTGGCGGCGGCCTCCCCGAAAATCATGGTGTCCGGCCGGTGGGACAGCAGAACGCGGCAGCGGTCCGTGGCCTGGAACTTCGTGAGAAAGCCGTACACCGCCGGGTCCATCCGCGCCGGGTCGCAGGTGTTGTAATCGTCCATGGCGAAGGCGTACTCATACAGCCCGCCCAGCCGCAGCGCCGCGCCGTTGACGGTGATGTCTGCGTAGTCCAGCTCCAGCACCGTGGCGCCCGCCGCCTCCAGCTCCGGCTGCAGCGGGGAGGTGCCGGCGGCCAGATAGTCCAGCTCGTGGTTGCCCCAGGCGAAGTACACCGGCGCGATCTCCGACAGCCGGGTCACCAGGGCCGTCAGGCGCCGGCTGTCGGGGGAGGCGGCGTTGAGCATGTCCCCCAGAAGAAAAATCAGGTCCGGCTCCTCCGCCGCCACCCGCTCCGCCAGAGTCCGGCCGCCCTCCCCGAATTCCGTGTCGTGGAGGTCCGACAGCACCGCCGCCCGCACCGGGGCGGTGAGCCGGGGCAGGGGCACCTCCCACCGCTCCGCGGTCAGGGCATAGCGGGAGGAGAGAAAGCCGTTGGCGGTCCACAGCGCCAGCGCCAGCAGCGCCGCGGCGCCCAGCCATCTGAGTCTGCCGCCGTACTTTGCCATGGCCGTCCCCCCGTTCCGTGTTTTTGCTATTTTAGCATGCTCCGGCGGAAATAACAAGCTTCTCCCGCTGACGGACACTGTCCGCCGGCGGAGGAGGGCGGAAGGTATGATCTATTTCCGGCACCGCCGGGGAAAACCAACGGGAAACCCAGGAAACACAAGGGGTCTTTTTTGCTTTACCGGGGGGAATTTCTGATTTTTTGTCAATTCTTCACAAATATTTATTTGCGAATCGTGGACATTTGTACTTGCAAAAGGGACGCCCTGTATGCTATCATACCCATTGTCCACAAGGGAGTGGTTGTGCCGAAAACTGCGGCCCGCGTGGGATCTCTGGAGAGTTCCCGTTCAACGGGGCGCCGAAGGTGTAAGCCGGCTGAGGCCGGTGATCTCTCAGGCAAAAGGACAGAGTTTGCGGTCGGCGCTTCCGCCCGCGTGCTTGCGTGCCTGATTCTCCGGAGTAACTGACTTGTTCAGTTACTCTTTTTTTCATGCCCCGGCGGGGTGTGAAAGAAACGGCCGCCGGGAGAGTCCCGGGGCCCCAAAATTCACAGCGCCCGTCCTCTCAGCGGCGGACGGATGCGCGTAAAAAACGGCGGGGACGCCGCTTTTTACAAGTTTTAGGAGGAGAATTTATGTTACTATCCATCGTTCAGACCATCAATGCGTACCTTTCCGACTACATTCTGGTGTTTTTGCTGGTGGGCGTCGGCCTGTGGTACTCCATCCAGACCCGGTTCGTGCAGATCCGCTGCTTCGGCGAGGGCATGCGGAAAGTGTTCGGCAACCTGTCCCTCAACGGCCGGAAGCATGACAGCGGCATGAGCTCCTTCCAGGCGCTGGCCACCGCCATCGCCGCCCAGGTGGGCACCGGCAACATCGTGGGCGCCAGCGGCGCCATCCTCACCGGCGGCCCCGGCGCCATCTTCTGGATGTGGATCATCGCCTTCTTCGGCATGGCCACCATCTATGCAGAGGCCGTGTTGGCCCAGGAGACCCGCGTCGTCCACGAGGACGGTTCCGTCTCCGGCGGCCCGGTCTATTACATCAAGCGGGCGTTTAACAACGGCTTCGGGACGTTCCTGGCTGTGTTCTTCGCCATCGCCATCACCCTGGCGCTGGGCTTCATCG
>NZ_JAXEBZ010000030.1:0-27464 GCF_034093755.1 Dysosmobacter sp.
TTGCCTAAAAGCAACCGGGGGCCCCGCACCCGGCCGCGACTGAGATTTTTGGCCCTACCGATTGAGGAGACCCCCGGTGTGGGCTTCGGGCGCAGCCGGAAGCCCACGAAACGTGTTTCTTTTCCACCGCTCCGGCGGCGACTTTTCTTTGCACGGGCAAAGAAAAGTGGGGGCCGGAAAGCCGTGACCTTCGTCACATTCCCGCGCCGAAACCGGCGCATTATCCCCCGGCGATTGCCGGAAAGCCCGCCAAAGTCGGGCATCACTTTTCTCCATAGTGCGCCAGCCGCCAGCGGAGGCCGGAATACCGCCGCTGCCGCCGGTCATTCTCCGCCATGGCCTTCACCGCCGCGTCATCGCCCACCAGCACCAGCAGCTCCCGGGCACGGGTGACGGCGGTGTACAGCACGCCACGCACCATCAGCCCCGGCGCGGAGGGGAGAATGGCCAGCACCGCTGCCCGGTACTCGCTGCCCTGGGCCTTGTGGATGGTCATGGCGTAAGCCAGATCCACCTCCGAGAGCATCTCCACGGAGTAGGTGGCCAGCCGGTCCTCGAAATTCACCGTCAGCAGTTCCCCGGAGGGATCGATCTCCACAATGCGGCCCACGTCGCCGTTGAACATGCCGGTGCCCACGGTGCCGTCGGGCTTCTCCCACACCACGTCATAGTCGTTCCGGGTCTGCATGATGCGGTCCCCCTCCCGGAACAGCCGCTCGCCCCACACCAGCTCCCGCTTGTCCGGGGCCTTGGGGTTCAGGGCCTCCTGCAGCAGCCGGTTCAGGCTGACGGTGCCGGCGGGGCCTTTGCGGGTGGGGGTTAGCACCTGAATCTGATCCGCCGGAATGCCCATGTTCTCCGGCAGACGGGTTTTGCACAGCTCCACCACCGTGGACACCACCCGCTGGGGGTCCCGGCGGCAGAGAAAGAAGAAGTCCTTCTGGTCATTGGTCAGCCGGGGGGGCTGGCCCTGATTCACCGCGTGGGCGTTGCGGATGATGGCGGAGGTCTCCGCCTGCCGGAACACCTCCCGCAGGAACACTGTCTCAATGCACCCGGAGCGGATCAGGTCAGAGAACACATTGCCCGCCGACACGGAGGGCAGCTGGTCCGCGTCTCCCACCATGATGAGCCGGGTGCCAGGCCGCAGCGCCCGCAGCAGCGCCGCGAACAGCCCCACGTCCACCATGCTCATCTCGTCCACAATGAGGGCGTCCGCCTCCAGCGGCTCCTTCTCCCCCTTGATGAAGGTCACCTCGTGGGTGGCCTCGTTCCAGCTCATGCCCAGCATCCGGTGAATGGTCTGGGCCTCCCGGCCCGTCAGCTCGCTCATGCGCTTGGCGGCCCGCCCGGTGGGCGCCGCCAGCAGGATGTCCAGCCCCATTTTCTCAAACAGGGCCACAATGCCCCGGACGGTGGTGGTTTTGCCGGTGCCGGGGCCGCCGGTGAGAATCAGCACGCCCCGCCGGGCCGCCGACTCCACCGCCTGGCGCTGCTGGGGGGCGTAGGTGATGCCCTGCTCCCGCTGGATTTCCTCCACCGTGCGGGCGGCCTGGCGGCTCCGGTCCGTCTCCGCCTCCAGCAGCAGGTGCAGCTTGGCGCAGGCGTAGGCCTCCGCCTCCCACAGCTGCCGCAGGTAGCAGGCCTCCACGTTGGCCACCTGCTCACACACCACGGCACCCCGGTCCCGCAGGCTGTCAATGGCCTGCTCCACCAGCTCCGGATCGCAGTCCAGCAGCTGAACCGTGGCGGCGGCCAGCTTGTCCCGGGGCAGGAACACGTGGCCGTTGTTCTCGTTGTGGGACAGCTCAAAGGTCACCGCCGCCTCCACCCGGCAGCTGCTGTCCGCCGCCATGCCCATACTCATGGCAATGCGGTCGGCGGTGGAGAACTCCACGCCGCAGGCGCTGCCGCTGAGCAGGTAGGGGTTGTCCCGCAGGGCCGCCAGGGCCCCGTCGCCGTACTGGCGGCGGAGACTCATGGCCAGCACCGGCGGCAGCTCGTACTGGGCCAGGAAGGCCATCAGCCGCCGCAGCCCCATGTGCTGGCGGAAGGCGGCGGCCATCTCCTGGGCCCGGCGGCTGGTGACGCCCTTCAGCAGGCTCAGCCGCTCCGGCTCCTCCTCCAGAATCCGGAGGGTGTCCCGGCCGAAGCGGTCCACCATCCGCTGGGCGGTGGCAGGCCCCACGCCCTTGATGATGCCGGAGCCCAGGTAGCTGACGATTTCCTCCTCGTCCTCCGGCAGCCGCCGCTCAATCTCCACCGCCCGCAGCTGCTTGCCGTGCTGGGGATGGTTCTCCCACACGCCGTCCACCGCCAGCTGCTCCCCCGGCGCCACGCAGGGGATGCAGCCCACCACGGTGACCACCTCTCCGTCCTCCGTCAGCAGCCGGAGAATGGTGTAGCCGTTCTCCTGGTTCTGAAAAATCAGGCTATGTACCACGCCCTCGTACGTGCAAAGCTCCTCCATGGCCTCTCCTTCGTCATTGTTCTTTCGTTTCCAGCACCACGCCGTCATACCGGCGGCAGAAGTACTCCGCCAGACGGCGGGCCTCCTCCGTCAGCCCCCGGTCCTCCAGCACGATGGCCGCCCGGGGCACCTGCCGCCGCAGCCGCACCAGCTCCCGCAGGTCCGCCTCCATGGCCGGGGCCTCGTCCCGCACCGGCAGCACAATCCGCACCAGCGGGTTGCGGCACTTTCCCGCCCCAAGAAGGGAAGCGGCGGTGAGCCAGACGCAGGCGGTGACGCCCACGGCGGAAAAAAACGCGATCAGGCCGTCTTGCAGCAATTCCATCCCAATCACCTCGGGACAGTGTATGCCGCGGGGCCTGGCCGTGCTCACTCCCGGGACAGAGGGGGCATTTCGTCCGCCAGCGGATCGTTGGTGACAAAGCCCATGTCTGGGTTTACATAATAAATCCGCCCATCCTCCGCCGTCACCAGCGTCAGGCAGTAAAAGCCCAGGGTGGGGAACAGTACCTCATATTCCTCCGCGGCGGTGCCGTCGGGCAGCGCGCAGGGGGACGGTCCCTGTACGGCGCCCTCCTGAAAGGGAAAAACCAGATAGTCGCCGTAGTTCTCCGCCAGCAGCTCCCGCAGCGCCGCCTGCTGCTCCGCCGTCAGGCAGCGGTCCAGCATTCCGGCGTTGAGGTAGACCGGCTCATCCCGGGTGTAGGTTCCGTCGATGGTGACGTTCATGCCGAAGCCCAGGTCGCCGCCGCTGGTGCCGGACTCAATGGTCAGAATCTCTCCCTCCCAGCGGAAACCCACCGGCGCGACCTCGTAGCCGTAGGGCCCGTCCACGCCGTAACCCTCCAGCAGGGCGGTATCCGGGCCTGTGAACCGGGCGGTGCCCTCCAGCTCCCCGGAGTGGGAGAAGTAGGCGCACTCCGCCGTCACGCGGAAGCCCTCCTCCGTTGGACGGTCGATGGTCACTGTGCTCCAGAGGCCGCTGTGGCAGTCGGTGCGGTGCCACTCCCCGGTGACATCCGGACGGGCGGGAGTCTCGTCCTGCTCCGGCTGTGGTGGGGCGGAGATCTGTGCCTGCGGTTCCGTCGGGGGTGTTTCCGGCCCGGCGGCGGGGGCGGCAGCCTCCGGCGGACTGCCGCAGCCGCACAGGGCCAGGCAGAGCAGAAGGCAGGCGGCGACAGCTCTGCGATTCCAAGTCATCAGCAAACGTCCCCTCTTAATCGGCGGTTGGAGCATCGGATGGATTTGCCCCCATGACAGGCGTTTCCAGATCGATGACCACTTTTCCGCAGTCCAGACAGGCCCACGCCTCCGGCACAGCCGGCTGAAACAGGCTCCTGAAGCCTTTCGCAGACGCCAGGGGCGTGAAATAGCCGTTGTCTTTCTCCCAGAACAGCTTGTCCCGGGAGGAGATAAAACCGGACTGCATGGGCTTGCCGCACCAGGGGCAGGTCCGTTTACTCTGCTCCATGGTCCGTCTCCTCCGGCGCTTCAGCGCCCAGCTGCTCCCGCAGCGACTTCACTTCCTCCGTCAGCCGGTCCAGCTTTTCGTTCAGGCTGATGAGCAGGGCGACGAGGAAGGCCACCGCCGCCACGGCGAACAGCACCAGTCCCAGTTCGCCGCCCACGAAGAGGAACACATAGCCCACAATGAGCAGAACGGCAAATACCGCGAAAAAGTTCCCCATCTCTCAGTCCTCTCTTGTGATGCCCAGCTCTGCCAGAATGGCCTCCTCCCGGGAGCGCATCTGCCGCTTCTGGGGTCCCTCGTCCAGGTGGTCGTAGCCCAGCAGGTGCAGCACGGAGTGCACCACCAGATAGCTCAGCTCCCGGCGGCTGGAGTGGCCGTACTCCCTGGCCTGGGCCGCCACGTGCTCCATGGAGATCACCATGTCCCCCAGGGGGATCAGGCCGGTGCCGGGGTCCGCGTCCTCCGCCTCCGGCAGCTCTCCGGGGGTCAGGTCGAACTCCGGGAAGCTCAGCACGTCGGTGGCCCGGTCCACGTCCCGCATGTCTTTGTTGATCTGATGGATGGCTTCGTCATCGGTCAGCAGCACGTCCACCTCGCAGGGCAGCGCCATCCCCTCCGCCGCCAGGGCGGTGCGGATCACCTTCCGGATCAGGGCCTTCAGACTGTCGCTGACGCCGGGGACGTCAGAAGTGACCGGTATATAGTGTCTTTTTGCCATTATTTTGTCCCTTTCCCACCGTTCTTGCTTTTCTCATACCGCTCATAGGCCTCCACAATGCGCTGCACCATCACGTGGCGCACCACGTCGGCGTTAGTCAGCTCGCAGATGCCCACGCCCTCCACGCGGCTGAGCACCCGCATGGCCTCCCGCAGCCCGGAGGGCTTTCCGTCCGGCAGGTCGATCTGGGTCACGTCGCCGGTGATGACGATTTTGGAGCCGAAGCCCAGCCGGGTCAGGAACATCTTCATCTGCTCCCGGGAGGTGTTCTGGGCCTCGTCCAGAATGATGAAGCTGTCGTCCAGGGTGCGGCCCCGCATATAGGCCAGGGGGGCCACCTCAATGTTGCCCCGCTCCAGATACTTCTGGTACGTCTCCGCCCCCAGCATATCAAACAGGGC
This sequence comes from Dysosmobacter sp., assembly GCF_034093755.1. Lineage (GTDB taxonomy): Bacteria > Bacillota > Clostridia > Oscillospirales > Oscillospiraceae > Oscillibacter. The sequence continues at coordinate 5,061 of NZ_JAXEBZ010000030.1, forward strand.
GTCATACAGCGGCCGCAGGTAGGGGTCCACCTTGCTCTGCAGGTCGCCGGGCAGGAAGCCCAGCCGCTCGCCGGCCTCCACCGCCGGGCGGGTGAGGATGATGCGGTTCACCTGCTTGTCCCGGAAGGCCTGCACGGCGGCGGCCACCGCCAGATAGGTCTTGCCTGTGCCGGCGGGGCCCACGCCGATGGTGACGGTGTTTTTCAGCACCGACTGGATATACTGCTTCTGGCCGATGGTCTTGGGCTTCACCGGGCGGCCCTTGGCGGTGATGCACAGCACATCCTGGGTCAGCTCGCTGATCTGGTCCTCCTTGCCGGAGCGCACCAGCCCGATGACGTAGCGCACGTTCTGCTCGCCGATGGACTCCCCCCGGGAGGAGAGGGTCAGCAGGGCCTGAATGGCCTTGACGGCCAGCATGGTGTTCTCCGGCTCGCCGTCCACCCGCAGCTCCCCGTCCCGGTTCACCACGGTGACGCTGAACTCCCGCTCCAGCAGGCGGATGTTCTCGTCAAAGGACCCGAAGATGTTCACCGCCTGTTCCAGGCGCTCGATACTGATTCTCTGTTCCAAATTGCTTCTCTCCTTAGTTCTGCGGCGCCCGCGCCGCGGTTTCCGTATAAATGGGGACCCGTTCCCCGATCTGCTCGGCGCATTCCGCCGCCAGAGTGACCGTCAGTACCCCGCCGGACTGCCGGGCGGTGCACAGCGTGGAGGTGACGCTGCCGTGCTCCGCCACCAGGGCTTCCAGATACTCCGTCAGCGCCGCTTCCGCCCGCTGCCGGGCGGTCTCCGGGGCCAGCGCCGCCGGCTCCGTGTCATAGCGGCGGATGGTCTCCCGCTCCACCGTCACCGGCAGGGGCAGCCAGAACAGGCGCAGCTGCGTTCTTTCGATTATTTTATCACAGTCGGCCAGAGAATAGCTACTGTTTCCGCAGATTTTTACCCGCCGGGTGCCGAAAATCAGGGACAGCACTCTCCGCTCCTCCGGCGTTCCCGTCCGCCGGTTCTCCGTCAGGGGTATCCGGGCGGTGAGGGTGTACCAGGTCCGGGCGGTGACGGTGCCCATGCCCGCCATCATCCGGGCGCCCACGGTGCCGGTGTCCTCCACGCCGGAGATCAGCAGCTGGCCCCGCTGCACCACCGTGCCGGGCAGCACCTGCTTCGCGCCCCCCAACGCCCGCACCTCCCGCACCAGGCCGTCCCGCCGGGCCACAATGTTGCAGGGGGTCCGCTGGTCCGCCAGCTCCGGCGCCGGAATCCGCTCCAGCACCTGCACCTGGGCCTGGCAGCCGGAGACGTTCACCGTAATCCACGCCAGCTCCGGCATCTCCGGCAGCAGGTGGTTCCGCAGGTCCTCCGAGTCGATGGCGAAGCCGAAGGTGCCCAGAGTGATGCCGTGGCGCTGTAATGCCCGGAGAATCTCCTCGTCGGGGATGGTCTCGTTGCCGTCGATGCGGAAATCCCAGATGAAAAAGCTGCCGAACACCAGCCCCAGGACGCAGAGCGTCAGCCCGGCGGCCAGCACGTAGCGCTTCCGGAACCGGCCCAGAAAGTAGGGCACCCCGGCCCGCCGCTCCGGCGTGATGGCGCACTCCAGCCGCTCCGCCGCCTGCCGCAGCACCCGCCAGTCCCGCCGGGACATGGAGCAGGTGAACTCCGTGGGGGAGATCCAGCACACGTCCCAGAAGCACAGCTTCCGGGCGCCGCACAGATTCAGCACCCGCTCCGGAAAGCCGCCGGTGACCCGCAGCCGCACGTTTCCCCGCAGGCCGTTGAAGATCTTCGTCAGCACCATGTCACTTCACCCATTCCACCCCTTCGATGACGCCGCCCACCCGCAGCTCCTCCGCCGTCATGGCCAGCAGGTTCAGCCCCTGTCCCCGGAGCCGCAGCACCCCCCGGTCGGTGTTCACGTCGATGCGGCGGTCGCTGTAGGAGAGAATCCCGCCGTGGTTTTCCAGAAACAGCTGCCGGTCCCCCACCATCTCCAGATGGGGAAGGCCGGCGATTACGTCCCCCGGCAGGTCAAACAGCTCCGCCACAGAGGACAGCACGCCCTCCCGGCGCTTTCCACGCTCCATGCCCATCACCTCTGTGTCACTGTATGCGCACTGGGGGAGGAACTTTCCCGCCGGCAAGTTTTTCCCCGCCGGCGCATACCCTTTTCCGGGAGGTGGTGGATATGAGGGCACGGTGGCGGCTGCCGGTGATGCTGCTGGCGGTGACGGCCCTGTTCTGGCTGCTGTTGGACGCCCGGGAGGTCCGTCAGGCGGTGGGGGAGGGGCTGGTGCTGTGTACGGGATCGGTGATCCCGGCCCTGTTTCCCTTTCTGTGCGTCTCCTCCTTCCTGACGGTGCTGGGCTTCGGGGAGCTGGCCGCCGGGCCGCTGGGAGGGCTGATGAGCCTGTACGGGCTGGGCGGCCCGGCAGCGTCGGCGCTGCTGCTGGGGCTGGTGGGGGGCTATCCCGTTGGCGCCCGCACCGCGGCGGAACTGGCGGAGCAGGGAATCCTGACGGAGGAAGAGGGAGAGCGGCTGCTGAGCTTCTGCAACAACGCCAGCCCCGCCTTTGTCATCAATGTGCTGGGAGTGGGGGTGTTCGGCAGCGTCCGGGTGGGGGTGTGGCTGTGGCTGATTCACCTGCTCTCCGCCCTGCTGGCGGGGCTGCTGGTGGGGCGGCCCGCCCCGGGGACCCGACGCCGGCCCTCCGCCGGGGAGCGGCGTCTGCCGGTGCGGGCGGTGCGTCTGACCTCCGCACTGACGGGGGCGGTGGGCTCCGCCCTGACGGTCATGGCGGGGGTCTGTGCCTTTGTGGTGTTCTGCTACGTGATGGCCCTGCCCCTGCGGCGGCTGCCGGGCCTGCCCGGCACGGTTCTCACCGGGCTGGTGGAGCTGTTTTCCGCCTCCGTCCGCCTGCCGCCGGATGGGGTGGGCTTCGTGGCGGCGGCGGGACTGGCGGGGTGGGGCAGCGTGTCCGTCCACTGCCAGACCCTGGCGGTGCTGGGGGACAGCGGCCTCTCCGCCGGACTCTATCTGAAGGGCAAGGCGATCCAGGGCCTGCTGTCGGCGGTTCTGGCGGCAGCCCTGGCGGGCTATGTGATGGGATAGAAAAAACGGACGCCTCAGGCGTCCGTTTTTCTGATTTACGAGGCCTGCTCCACCACGCCGGCGAAGCTGTAAAAGTCCCGGGCGTCCCGGCACAGGCCCAGCAGCCCCGGCCGCAGCTGGCAGGAGGTGCCGGTGAAATACAGGGGCGTCAGGGGACAGTCCCCCAGCAGCAGCACCTCCGCGTCATGGAGGCAGCCCCGGCGGGCGGTGTCATCATTGGCCTTGCCGATGACCGCCAGCAGCGTGTCGAAGGCGCTGTTGACGTAGCCCACCATGTTGCGGGAGTCGCCGGACTGGAAGGGGGCCAGGAAGCTCTCGGCGTCATTGACGGTGCCCCGCAGCTGTGTCAGGGACAGGGTGTACTCTCCGGCGGCCAGGGCGGCGGCCAGTTCCCCCGCCGTCATGGCCCTGGGGGTGACGGTGATGTCAATTGCGGCGGACCACATGGCGCACATGGCCTCCGCCGTCTCCCGCAGGCCGGCGTCCGCGTCATACAGGCACTCCAGCCGGGGATAGCGGTAGCTCTCGCCGTAGCCCGCCTGGTCCAGCAGCTCCGCCGCCTGGACGCAGCGGTCCGGATAGGTCTCCGGGTCGCAGTCGATGAGATCGCCGCCGTGTCCGCGGAAATCCTCCGCTTCCACGTCGGGGACGCCGTAGGGCACCAGGGCCACCGCGGGCCAGTTGGCGCCGCCGGCAGCGTCGCTGAGGGCCGTCCGGTCCAGGGCCAGCGAGAAGGCCTGCCGGGCCAGGGGATCGCTGAACAGCTCGCTGTTGGTGTTGAACAGCAGCGTGCAGGTGTTCAGCTCCGGAATGGCGGACCAGTCCTCGTCCTCCGCCTTCCGCTGCTCCAGCACCGCGTCCGGCAGGGGGGAGACAAAGTCCACCTCCTCCGCCTCATACAGCGCCCAGGCCTCCTCCGCCGTGTCCGCGTAGCGGAAGGTGATGGTTTCGGGGCCGCTGAGCCGGCCGGTGTACTGGGGGTTGGTTTCCAGAACCATGCCGTCGATGGTGCTTTCCCCCACCACGAAGGGGCCGTTGCACACCAGCTTTGTATGGTCGGAGGACCAGGTGGCGGTGGGGATGCCGCCGTTTTCCGCCACCTCGTTGTTTTTGGCGATGGAGGCGGCCTTCAGCTCCTGCACCACGTCCTCCCGCAGGGGGACGGTGGCGGCGGCGGTGCACACGTCGGTGAGGAACCACTCGCAGGCGCCGTTGAGGGTCACCACGAAGGTGGAGTCGTTTTTCGCCTCCACCGCCAGCAGCGACACATCGCCGGTGGACTGCACCTCGTCAAAGCCCTTCACCGGGGACAGCAGCCGGGCGTTGGGCGCCTGGCTGCTGGGATTGGCCAGCCGCCGGTAGGCGTACACGAAATCCCGGGCGGTGACGGCCTCGCCGTCGGACCACTTGGCCCGGCGCAGGTGAAAGGTGTAGGTGAAGGTGCCGTCGTTGTTCTGCTCCACCTCATAGCTCTTGGCCATGCCGTTGGTGACGGTGGTGGAGCCGTCGGCGGCCACCGACAGCTTCAGCAGATTCTCGTAAAGGTGGGTCAGTACCGTCATCTCCCGGCCCTGGGTGGCCCGGATGGGGTCCAGGGTGGTGGGAGCCGCTCCCACGCAGACAGACAGGGACATGCCCTCCGCTTCCTCCGTTTTGCCGCAGCCGGCCAGCGTTCCCAGACACACCAGCGACGCCAGCACCGCCGCGGCGGCACGTTTCCGGATGGTCATAATTGCGTCTCCTTGCTTCAAGTTTCCCCTGTATTATACGTGGAATTCCGGGCGCTGTAAAGACGCCCACGGGAAAAAGTAACAAAAAATTACAAAATGGGACGTTTTCCGGCAGGCGGCGGAGAACAGAAAACGGGACCGCTTCGCGGTCCCGTTTTCGGAAAAAGCTCAGGGGGTTTCCGGATGGGCGGAGGAGAGGGTTATGTCCCGGGCCTGGATCAGCTGAATGAACAGCGCGGCTAGATGGGGGTCAAACTGGGTGCCGGCGCCCTTGCGCAGCTCCTCCAGGGCGTATTCCGTAGGCAGACCCTTCCGGTAGGGGCGGTCGGTGGTCATGGCGTCGAACACGTCGGCAATGGCCAGGCACCGGGCGGAGACGGGAATATCCTCGCCGGAGATGCCCCGGGGATAGCCCTTGCCGTCCCAGCGCTCGTGGTGGCCCAGGGCGGCGGGAATGACGTAGTCCATCTCCGGCAGGTGGCGGATCATCTCGATGGAGTTGTTCACGTGCTCCTGCATGACGGTGAACTCCTCGTCGGAGAGCTTGCCGGTCTTGTTGAGGATGTTTTCCGGGATGCTGATCTTGCCGATGTCATGGAGCAGTCCCGCGATGTAGATGGTGCGGACCTGATCGTCGTTGAGGCCGGCGGCCACTGCCAGATTGGCGGCGTAGCGGGCCACGTTTTTGCTGTGGGCGTAGGTGTAGTGGTCCTTGGCGTCGATGGCGGCGGTGAGGGCGGAGATCATGGACAGGGCGTTGCTGTAGCTGCCGCTGCCCCGCTCCACCCGGTCGATGATGGCGTCGGTCCGTTCCGCCAGGTGCACCGGAACCAGATCCGACGCGCCCCGGAACACCATGGTCTGGTCCTTGCCGCTCTGCTTGGCGTTGTAGGTGGCCAGGTCCGCGTTGTCCATCAGCTCCTTGGCGGAGGAGGCGGCGTAGGGGGCGGAGCAGATGCCGGCGCTGACGGACAGGGGCTTGAACTGCCGCCGCTCCGGCACGTCGTTGATCTGAGCCACCCGGCGGCGGATCTCCCGGGCCAGGGTCAGGGTCCTGTGGACGTCCGCCCCCGGCAGCAGCACGGCGAACACCTTGCCGCTGGTGCGGAACACGGTGCCGCTGTCGCCGGTGCAGAGGCTGATGGCCTGACAGATGCGGACCAGGGCCCGGTCGCCCTCCTCCACACCGTAAAGCTGGTTGTAGAGCTTGAAGTCGTCCACATCCACGTACATCAGCGTCAGGCACTCCCGGCCGCAGATCTGGAACTGCTCCTCCAGGGACTCCACAAAGTAGCGGTAGTTGAACGCGCCGGTGAGGGAGTCGATGCGGGCCTCCCGGAACATTTTTTCGTACAGTCCGGCGTTTTTGATGGCGATGGAGGCGATGGAGCACACCGTCTCCAGAAAACCGATCTCCGCCGTGGTGAAGGCCCGGCGGTGGTCCCGGGCGCTGAGCAGCACCAGGCCCACAATCTGCCGGCCGTCCCGCATGGCGCCCACGCAGTCAATCTGCAGCCGTTGGAACAGCTCCCGTTCCTCCGCCCAGTCGGAGATGGCGTGGGTGGTGGCGTTGTACTCCCGCAGCAGCAGGCAGGGGGACTGGTCCCGCAGGTAGTGGACCTTGGGGCTCTCCCGGTCAATGGCGAAGGAGGCGGGAACCAGGGGATTGGAGCTGTACCGGGCCACGTATTCCCGCTCCTGCTGGCTGGAAAGGCAGATGTAAATCTGGGACAGGGGCAGCTCCCGGTTCAATACATTGGCCAATTTGGCCATAATATCGTCGGTAGACAGGGTCTGGGAGACCTCGGCGCTGAAGCCCTTCAGCAGCCGGTTCTGCTGCTCCTCCCGGGTGAACAGGGTGTCCACCAGGCGGCGGACCAGGGTGTAGGTCAGCACCAGCAGCCCTGCCAGCAGCAGCGACAGCAGCGTCAGGGCCGTTTTGAAGTCCATGGGGAACCGGCTGGTGAGGAAGGTGTACAGCGGGTTGGTGCAGAACAGGCCCAGCAGGACGCACACGCCGCCCTCGCCCAGCATCAGCAGGCCACGGGAGACCACCAGCGTCATGCGGAACAGCCGCCGGCGGTACAGGGCGAACATCATCAGCGCGGCGAAGATGACGCCGGCCAGGGTGTCGAAGGGGAAGGTGTTGCCGGGGATGAAAATCTGCATCAGGTTGCCGCCCAGGCAAATGACGCCGCCCCAGAACAGCATCTGCACGCCGGAGGAGTGGCTGCCCTGCTGGCGGCGCATGTTCTGCAGCAGCGACAGCGAGGCGATGATCATGGCCAGGAACAGCAGGCAGGGGAGAATCATGTGCCAGACCACGGTGCTGTAGACGAAGACGGTGGTGCCGTCGGGGCGCAGCACCGGCGTGGGCGGCGCCAGATAGTAGCCGCTGAAGGTGCCGGGGGCCAGCGCCAGGGTGCACAGGCCGAACAGGGTTACCAGAAACCGGCCCTTGACCCGGGCCATGCAGTAAATGAAGTAGTAGAAGATGAACTCCAGGGAGAAGATGGCCGCCAGGGAGACGTAGTACCAGAAGTGGGGGTCCGGCCACATCTGCAGCCGCATCAGCATGGCGCCGGCGGTCCACAGCACGCAGTCCACCATCATCAGCAGGAACGCCCGGATCTCCGGCGTCTTTTTTGCCGCCAGGAAGATGAACAGCAGCAATGAGTAGACAAACAGGGCCGTGATGTTGATGTACAGGAAGGGGATGTTCACGGTCGTCCCCCCTCTCCGGCGAGAGGACGGCTTTGGACCTTCAGCATCCCGCACACATCCAGCATGCTGGGGTTGATCCGCTGGAGCCGGTGGCCCCGCTCCCGCTCATAGGCGGCGATGGTGCCGTAGCGCAGAATGGTGATCTGCAGCGGCTCCATGTTCAGCAGCTTCTTCAGGTCGCCGTAATCGCTGTCAAAGTATTTGAAGTAGACGGACAGATGCTCCTCCAGCACCCGGCGCACCGTCACCTCGTTCTCCTGGGCGTGGGGCGGAATCTCCAGGTACATGTGGAGGAAGGGGTTGTCGTGCTGGTCGTATTCCTTTTTCAGCACCCAGTCCCCCAGCTCCAGCCGGGACAGGTTGATGACCTCGTGCATGGAGGACTCGGTGATGCGGGTGAAGCCGGCGATGTCAATGACGGTGGGGATGCGGTCCACGTAGGAGAACCGGGGCAGCTCCCCGCTGCCGGCGCTGACGCAGCGGTACATGTCGCCGATGCGGTAGCGCATGAACGCGCCGCCGTGGAGGACGCTGAGCACGATCTCGTAGTTGTTGCCGGCGGCCACCTCGTCGGTCAGGCAGGTGCGGGGGGTGTAGGACGGGTCCTCCAGGTTCCGGCGCATCTCCTCCTCGGGGATGAACTCGTAGAAGCAGGAGTCGGGGAACAGCACCATGCCGTTGTGCTCCCAGGTTTCGGAGCCAAGGCAGGTGGATTCCGTGCCCAGCACCGCCTCCGTGGGCACAATGCCCCAGGCGGCGGTGAGCCGGTCCTTGTAGCAGCGGGCGTCGGTGCCGCCGTAGAAGAAGGCCCGCAGGTGGAACAGGTCGCCGGGCCGCAGGGGGCGGTTGTCCCGGCGGCAGATGTACTTGGCCTTCAGATACCGCAGCGCGGTAATGGGCGGAACCCGGGTATGGCCGCCGGAGCCGCTGCCGCCGGTCATCCGGCCGAAGCTCTCGGTGATGTGGTTGGCCACGGAGCCGATGGCGAAGAAGTAGTCCACGCCGCCGCTGAGGGCCATGGAAAAGCCCTTTTTGATCCGCTGGCTGAAGGACATGCCGGAGTTGGCGTTGCTGTCCGGCAGCCACTCAAAGTGGATGTCCTCGTCAAACAGGGAGGGGGTCAGGCCGGTGGCGTAGGGCAGGGGGGCGCCGCCGTAGAGAATGCGGTAGCCGGGCTTGATGTCGAAGTCCCCCTTCTTCCGGGCGGAGGCCATCATCATGGTGGACAGCAGGTTGTGGCGGTAGCGGTCCAGCATGGCCCGGGTGTAGGGCGCCAGCTTGATGGGCCGCAGGCCCCCCTCCCAGGTGGTCTGAATCCAGATGGCCGGCTCGTCGCACAGCATGTCCCCCCGCTTGGCCAGCAGCACGTCGGCGTAGTCGGCGTAGGTGGTGAGGGGCATGATCTCCCGGAACTCCTCAATGCTCCGGGGTGTCCGTCCGCCCAGCAGCTGTTTGCCCAGGGGGCAGGCGCACCACAGCTTCAGCTGCTCTTCCATCAGCCGCCGCTGGGTGTACATATAGTCGGAGAGACTCATGTCCAGAAAGCCGCAGTACTCCTGCCACAGCTGGTCGTGGCTGACGGTTTTCAGGCGCTGGTCGAAACGGGGCATGGCCATTTGTCTCTCTCCTCTCAGGTGGGTTCAGCGGCGGGCGAGAAACGCCCGGAAGCTGCCCGGGGTGGGCAGCAGGAAGGGGGTGGCGCGGCGGTAGTCCTCATAGCCGGACAGCCGGGCGGGAAACACCCAGCCGTCCTCAAACACCACCAGCAGCACGTCCAGGGCGGTGTACGCCGCCGCCGCCCAAAGGGGGAAGCCGCAGCCGCCCCACAGGCACAGGTACGCCCCGGCGAACCACAGCACGCCGGGATGGCGGCACAGGGCGTAGACCCCGCCGGCGCACACGGGCCGGTCCTCCCCGGGATGGGCATAGGAGGCCCCGGCAGGCAGGGCGAAAAACAGGGTGTATACCAGCAAAGCGGCGAAGGCGGCGGCCAGCGTCAGAGCCGCCAGCCGGGGCAGACCCTCCAGGGGAGGACGCCCCCCGGCGCAGCCTGCCGCCGTTCCCGCCAGCAGCAGCAGCGTCCCCAGAGGGAAGCACAGCCGCAGCTCCTTCCGCCGCAGTTTCCAGTCGTTGTAATCGCTGAGAAAAAACAGGGCGAAGGCGCCCAGGCCCGCGGCGGCTACCATGCCCCATTCCTCCTCCCGGCGGGAAAACGGTGACAAAAACCGTTATGTCACCTCATTATGTTCCATTATAATGACTTCTCTGTGAAATTTCAACAAAAATCCGCTGAACGTTTTCCACAAAGTCCGCAAAACCGGGACAGAAACCAGAGCTGGGAAAATGTGGGAATCGCTGCTGGAAAAGGTAGTACCTTTTTGGAAAAACGGGGCGGAAAAAGAGAAAAAAATTCCATTTTTCCGCCGCTTTCCGGGAAATCAGCAGAGAACGGGACCCAAAGGGTCCCGTTCTTCTCAAAGCGGTTCTGCTTCGCCGTTTTTGTGAAAATGGCCGAATACGGCCCGGGCGGCGTCCCGGGGCAGCACCGCCTCCAGCTCCGGCAGGGAGGCGGAGCGGATGGCCTTCAGGCTGCCGAAGCGCTTGCGCAGCAGCTCCCGCCGCCTGGGGCCCACGCCGGGGATGTCGTCCAGGGGGGAGCGGAGGGCGGACTTGCCGTGGCTCTCGTGGTGGTAGGTGATGGCGAAGCGGTGAGTCTCCTCCTGAATCTGGGCGATGAGGGAGAACACCGCCTGCTGCCCGGCGATGCCGATCTCCCGGCCGTCGGGGGTCACCAGGGCCCGGGTGCGGTGGCGGTCGTCCTTCACCATGCCGAAGATGGGGACGTCGCAGCCGAATTCCTCCGCCACCCGCCGCACCGCCTGGGTGTGGGTGACGCCGCCGTCAATGAGGAAGGCGTCCGGCAGGGGCAGGAATTTTTCGTCGCCGTCGGCGGCCCGCTGCAGCCGCCGGCGCAGCACCTCCTGCATGGAGGCGTAGTCGTCGGGGTGACCGCTGAGGTCCTTGATGCGGAATCGCCGGTAGGCGGATTTCAGGGGCTTCACGCCGCTGTACACCACCATGGAGGCCACAATGTCCGACGCGCCGGTGTTGGAGATGTCGAAGGACTCCAGCCGGCGGGGCGGCTGGGGCAGGCCGGTCATCTTCGCCAGCAGCTCCAGGGTGTGGTCCGCCCGCTCCTGGACGGTGGTGGCCCGCTCCGCCTCCTCGGCGGCGTTGCGGCGGGCCATGGCCAGCAGCTCCGCCTTCTCCCCCCGCTGGGGCACGTGGACCCACACCCGGCGGCCCGCCCGGCGGCTCAGGGCCTCGCTCAGGTCCTCGCAGTCGCCGGAGTCGGCGGGCAGCAGAATCTCCCGGGGCAGAATGGCCCGGGGCAGGTAGTACTGGGCGGTGATGGCGGAGAGCATCTCTCCCTCGTCCTCCTCGTTGTGGGTGGCGAACAGCTCCGTCTCCCGGCCGGTGAGCTGGCCCTCCTCCACGTGGAGCACGGCGTAGCAGGCCTTTCCGGCGCCCCGGTAAATGCCCCACACGTCGGTGTCGGCGCAGATGCCGGCGATGACGGTCTGCCGCTTGGACAGGGCGCTGAGGGCGCTGATCCGGTCCCGCAGCACGGCGGCCCGCTCGAAGTGCAGCTCCTCCGCCTCGGCTTCCATCTCGGCGGTCATGTCCCGCAGAAGCTGTTTTCCCTTGCCCTCCAGCACCCGCACCGCCTGCTCCATCCGGCGGCGGTACTCCTCGGCGCTCATGCGGGACTGGCAGAAACCGTCGCACCGGCCCATGTGGTAGTTGAGGCAGGGGCGGTCGGCGTCAATGTCCCGGGGGAACTGGCGGCGGCAGGTGGGCAGCTTCAGGGCGGTGCACACGGCGTCCAGGGCCATGCGGGTCTCCCGGCGGCCGCCGAAGGGGCCGAAGTACCGGGCGCTGTCCTCCGCCGGACGGTTGGCCAGGGAGAACCGGGGGTACTCCTCTTTGGACAGCCGCACGAAGGGGTAGCCCTTGTCGTCCTTCAGCAGAATGTTGTAGCGGGGCATGTGCCGCTTGATGAGGGAGTTCTCCAGAATCAGGGCCTCGAACTCGCTGGAGACGAAAATGGTGTCGAACCGGTCCACCTGGGACACCATGGCCCGGGTCTTGGAGGTGTGGGAGGCGGTGTCCTGAAAGTACTGGCTCACCCGGTTTTTCAGCTTTTTCGCCTTTCCCACATAGATGACCTTCCCGGTCTTGTCCATCATCAGGTACACCCCCGGCAGCAGGGGCAGATCGTTGGCTTTTTCTTTCAGTTCCTCCCGTGTCATGGCGCCGCCTCCTTTGCGGAAAAAAGTGAATGGTGCAGAAAAGGCGGCCCCGCGCATCGCGGGGCCGCCGGGGGAAAGCGGTTTTCGATCCTGTATGGATTATTCGCCGAAGTTCTCCTTCACCAGCTGAGCCAGGGCCTCCACGGCCTCCTTCTCATCAGAGCCGTCGGCAATGAGGGTAATGCCGGTGCCCTTCACGATGCCGAGGGACAGAACGCCCAGCAGGCTCTTGGCGTTGACGCGGCGGTCTTCCTTTTCCACCCAGATGCCGCTCTTGAACTCATTGGCCTTCTGAATGAAAAACGTTGCGGGACGGGCGTGCAGACCGACCTCGTTGTTAACGGTGATCTCCTGAGTATACATGATGCAGCTCTCCTTTTCCTATGCGTTTTTGATCCTTCGCATAATAGGGTCATACTTCCATATTCCTATATTAATCGGTTTTCACAGAACAGTCAACGGCGAATTTCACAAACATTCCGGAAAAAGAACGGCCTGCCGGAGAATTTTTTGGCGATTCCACCGACCAAACTGCAGGAAAAGGATTGCCTGAACCGCGGCAGAAAAGCGATCAGTAATTGGTGGCCTTCACCTGGAAATAGGCCTGGGGATGGGCGCAGACGGGGCACACGGCGGGGGCGTTCTCCGCCAGCTCCACGTGGCCGCAGTTGCGGCAGAACCACAGCACCTTGTCGCCCTTGCGGAACACCTCGCCGTTCTTCAGGTTCTCCAGCAGCTTCAGATAGCGCTCCTCGTGGGTCTTTTCGATCTTGCCGACGCCCTCAAACTGGGCGGCCAGCTGCAGAAAGCCCTCTTCCTCGGCGGTCTTGGCCATCTCGGCGTACATCTGGGTCCATTCCTCGTTCTCGCCGGCGGCGGCAGCAGCCAGGTTCTCGGGGGTGGAGCCGATGCCGTCCAGGGCCTTGAACCACAGCTTGGCGTGCTCCTTCTCATTCAGCGCGGTCTCCTGGAAGATGGCCGCGATCTGCTCGTAGCCCTCTTTCTTGGCCTTGCTGGCATAATAGTCATACTTGTTGCGGGCCTGGGACTCACCGGCAAACGCCTTCCACAGATTGGCCTCCGTCTTGCTTCCTTTCAGTTCCATCACAATGAACTCCTTTCCTTTTGCATTCGGTCTCTGTTTTTCCCACGCGGACAAACATATTTTGCCTGCGGGAAAGAGGCTTCTTCTTCATTCTATCAAAAGACGCCGCATATATGCAAGGTTATTTTTCGGCGCTGGAGAAACATTCCGGGGGTTTTTCCGCCACGGCGGGAGACAATAGGCTTCGGGTATCGCGGAGTTGAGGAACTCCCAAAAAGGAGGAACTGGATTTGAAGAAGATGCTTGCCCTCTTGCTGGCGGCGGCCACGGCGGCCTTCGCGCTGACGGGCTGCGGCTGCACCGCGAGAGACAACAACGCCAACGGCACCGGCAATCCGGCCGCCAACGGCCAGACCAACGGCGGCGTCATGGCCGGCGACAACGGCACCGCCGGCACCGACAACGCCCAGAACGGCACCAATGGCACCAACGGCACCATCAACGGCGCCATCAACGGCAATGACCACAACACCGTCACCGGTGACGTGGGCAGCGCCGTGGGCGATGTGGTGCACGGCGCCGGCGACGCCGTAGGCGACGTGGTGGGCGGCGTGGAGAACGCCGTGGACGACGTGGTGGACGGCAGCCGGAGTGCCGGCGGCACCGGCGACAACGGCGGCACCGGCACCCCCCGCACCGGCACCGCTGCCCGCAGCCGCTGACCGGAAAAATTCCCCTTCGTCTGACAACGAAGGGGAATTTTTTATAGAAATATTACGATTTGTATCGAAGGAAGGCGGATTTCAGAAGGAGACAATCTCCTGAGCCGGCTTCTTCGCCGGGGCGATGTCGATGACGTTCATCACCGGCCCCTCGCCCTTGTAGGCCTTGTGGTACTCCACGCTCATGCGGGCGGTGACCTCCATCCAGTCGTGGTTTTTGTACCGGTCCAGGCCGGGGCCCTTGGCGATGAGGCCCAGGAAGGTGACGTCATTTTCGCAGCACACCATGGCGAAGCGGCCGGGGCAGTCCACGCCGGGGTAGTTCCGGGAGTGGCACATCACCAGCTTCAGGTGCACCGTCTTGCCGGCGTACCGTTCCGGGTGGTCCATCACGTCCACGTACCAGACGCCGAAGTCATCGTCGGGGATGTCGATAATGTCCTGCTCCAGGTCAAAGGGGCACTCGTCGCCGGTGAGGTAGTCCTCGGAGGTGCCGTCCTCGTTCTCCAGATAGATGTCCGCCCGGCGGTTCACCATCCGCAGGTTCCGGCCCCGCAGGGCGGAGCGCAGCTCCTCGTTGCAGCGGTTGAACACCAGCATGTCCGCGTTGGTGACCTTCTCCATCATCAGCTGGCCCATGTTCTTGGCGTAGACCTCGAAGGTCCGGGCGTCCACGAAGGACATGATCTGGTAGAGCACCCAGTTGGCGGGGAGAATGTCCCGGTACAGCGGCTCCAGAGGCCACATGCCGTTGTACTCAATCAGGACCTGTTTGGGGCGGTACTTCTTCTCGCACTCCTTCAGAAACGAGCAGGTCAGCTCCTCCTGCTCCTCCACCGTCACCACGGTGACGTTCCGCAGGGCGGCTTCGTTGTACTCGTTTTCGCCCTCCTCGCAGCACAGCAGCAGAGTCTTTTCCTTTTTGGCGAAGCCGTCCTCCAGAATGCCGTTGATGAAATCGGTTTTTCCGGCGTCCAGAAAGCCGGTTACCAGATAAACAGGAATATCCATGTCAAGTCAAGTTCCTTTACAGAATTACAGGCCGAACAGACCGGGCAGCCGGTCCTCCTTCAGCTCCGCGCCGATGACGCACAGCCGACCGGTGTAGTCGGCGGTGCCGGCACGGACCTCGTGCTCCTCCGGCACGTAGTCAAACTGGAGCCAGCCGCCGTCGGCGCAGGGCAGGATGCCCTTGGCCCGCAGAATGTGGCCGTAGTCGCCGGTGTCCAGCGCCGCCAGAATCTTCTCCACCTCCGCGGCAGAGAAAGCCTTGGGGGTCTCCGCGCCCCAGGAGGTGAACACCTCGTCGGCGTGGTGATGGTGGTGGTCATGGTCATGGCAGCCGCAGGTGCAGTCGGGGCCGTGGTCATGCTCGTGGTCATGGTCATGCTCGTGGTGGTGCTCGTGCTCGTGGTCATGGTCATGATCGTGGTGGTGCTCGTGGTCGTGCTCGTGGTCATGGTCATGGTCATGATCGTGGTCATGATCGTGGTCATGATCGTGGTGATGCTCATGCTCATCATCGTGGTCATGGTGGTGATGGTGCTCGTGCTCCAGCACGTCCGCCTCATGCTCCGCCCGGATTTTGGCCAGCAGCTCCTCCTCCAGGGAGGTCTTCTCCATGGCGGCCAGAATGGCGGCGCCGGACAGCTGGTCCCAGGGGGTGGTGAGAATGGCGGCGCCGGGGTTCTTCTCCCGCAGCATGGCCACGGCGGCCTCCAGCTTCTCGGCGGTCAGCTTCTGGGTGCGGGACAGGATGATGGCGCCGGCGGTTTCCACCTGGTTGTTGTAGAACTCGCCGAAGTTCTTCGTGTAGACCTTCACCTTGGTGGCGTCCGCCACGGTGACGAAGCTGTTGAGGACCATCTCCGGGTTTTCGGGGATGACCTTCTCCACGGCGGCGATGACGTCGGACAGCTTGCCCACTCCGGAGGGTTCGATGAGGATGCGGTCGGGGTGGAACTGGTGCTGCACGTCCTGGAGGGCTTTGCCGAAATCGCCCACCAGGGAGCAGCAGATGCACCCGGAGGACATTTCGGAGATCTGGACGCCGGAGTCCTTCAGGAAGCCGCCGTCGATGCTGATCTCGCCGAACTCGTTTTCGATGAGCACCAGCTTCTCGCCCTGGAAGGCCTCCGCCAGCAGCTTTTTGATGAGGGTGGTTTTTCCGGCGCCCAGGAAGCCGGAGATGATGTCAATTTTTGTCATGGTATCAGATCCTTTGTTACAAAGATGGGGCCTCCCGTTGGACGGGAGGCCCGGTTCAACGCACCTATCATACCATTTCCCGGCAAAAAAGCAACTCTATCCGGAAGAAATTCACCGTTTTGTTAAAATTCCGGCCCGCCGCCGTTCCGCGTCCACCGTGGGCTGGAAGGCCCGGGCGTCCCGGGCCGCCTCGCCGGAGAGCAGCAGCAGGCACAGCAGGTTGGGCAGGGCCATCAGGGCGTTGCACACGTCGGACAGCCCCCACACCAGCTCCAGCTGCTGGGCGGCTCCCAGATACACCACCGCCGCGAACACCGCCCGGTAGACGGGGCAGGCGGCGCTGCCCAGCAGGTATTCCGCCGCCTTCTCCCCGATGTACTCCCAGCCCAGCAGGGTGGCGAAGGCGAACAGGGCAATGCTGACGGCCACCAGTACCGCGCCGGACTCCCCCAGCACGGAGCGGAAGCACAGAATGGTCAGGGCCGCCCCGTCGGCCCCGGTGTGTCCCAGAGCGCCGGAGCAGCAGATCACCAGCCCCGTCAGGGTGCAGATGACGGTGGTGTCCAGCACCACGCCGGTCATGTGGATGTACCCCTGGCGCACCGGGTGGTCGGTGATGGCCGCGGCGGCGGAGACGGCGGAGGACCCCATGCCCGCCTCGTTGGAAAAGCAGCCCCGGGCGATGCCGTACCGGGCGGAGCGCAGCAGGCAGGACACCGTAGAGCCGGTGACGCCTCCTGCCGCCGCGGCGGGAGAGAAGGCCAGACGGAACATCTCCGCCACAGCCTCCGGCAGGGCGCCCCAGCGGCACACCAGCACCGCCAGCCCCGCCGCCATGTACAGCGCCGCCATCACCGGCACCACCACGGAGGAAACCCGGGAGATGCTGCGGATGCCCCCCAGGATCACCAGCACCACCAGCGCCGCCGTCACAGCCCCCGTCTTTTCCGGCGCCAGGCCGAACACGTCCCACAGGGCGTCGGCCATGGAGTGGGACTGGGTCATGTTGCCCACGCCGAAGGAGGCCAGCACCGTGAACAGGGCGAACAGCCACGCCAGCGCCCGGCCCAGCCGCCGGGGCCGCAGCGCCCGGGCCATGACGTACATGGGTCCGCCGGCCATTTCGCCCCGGCGGTTCACCGTCCGGTATTTCACCGCCAGCATGCACTCGGCGAACTTGGAGGACACCCCCAGCAGGGCGGACAGCTCCATCCACACCAGGGCGCCGGGGCCGCCGGCGGTGAGGGCCGTGGCCACCCCCACAATGTTGCCGGTGCCGATGGTGGCGGCCAGGGTGGTCATCAGGGCGGAGAAGGGGGACACGTCCCCCGTTCCGCCCTCCGGCCGCCGCAGCAGACAGCGGAAGCCGTAGGGCAGGTTCCGCCACGGCAGGAAGCCGGTGCGGAGGGTGAGATACGCGCCGGTGCCTGTCAGCAGCACCAGCATGGCCGGACCCCACGCCGCGTCGTTGAGACGGCGGATCCAATCAGCGAATGCCAGGGGGATCATCTCCTCTGCGCCCCGGCGGCGCCGGGGAAGCTGAGCGCCGGAGGGCGCCTGTCACCAGCATATCCGCCGGCAGGGGAGAACATGACAGAAACCTTCCCGCCCTTTGCCGCGGACCGGGAGGCGGCAGCGGGCGGGAAGGTCCCTTTGCCCGGCGGGCCTGTCAGGACTCCATGTGCCGCCCCAGGAAGGCGGAGATGGTCTGCACCAGCTTGTACTCCGTCTCCCCGGTGACAGGCAGCGGGTCCTGGGCCACCATGAGCACGGCCCCCAGCAGGTCCCCCTCCGACAGAATGGGGGCAGCCAGCACCGCCAGCAGCTTCCCGTCCTCCGCCACCGGGATGCCGGGCATGCCCTCCTGGCGCTGGTAGATTTTCCGGCTGTCCAGGGCCTGCTCCAGCTCCGGGGTGATGCGCTTGCCCAGCAGCTCCCGCCGTCCGCCGCCGGCCACCGCCACCACCGTGTCCCGGTCGGTGACGGCGCAGATGAAGCCGGTGCTCTTGCTCAGCGTCTCGCAGATCTGGGCGGCGAATTCCTCCACGCCGCCCATCAGGGAGTACTTTTTGAAAATCACCTCGCCCTCCCGGCTGGTGTAGATCTCCAGGGGGTCCCCCTCCCGGATGCGCATGGTGCGCCGGATCTCCTTGGGAATGACCACCCGGCCCAGATCGTCGATGCGCCGCACGATTCCAGTTGCTTTCATGTTGCTATCCTCTCCAAATCCAGTTTCGCATCCCTGCCGGGCCGCGGACTCCGCGCCGGCATGGATTTCTGTTTGCTCCATTATTATCCGCAATTCCCTGCCGGATATGCGGAGGAAAAACCGGCGGCAGCCACCGAAAAACAGGAACCGCCGCGGAAAAACCTGAAAAAGAGATTGAGATTCCCGTGGCAGGTGTGGTAGAATAACTGGAAAACATATGTTCCAAAACGAACAAACACTGGAACCTGTAAATGAGGAATGTTCATGAGAGTCAAGATCACTGCCGATTCCACCTGCGACCTCTCCAGGGAACTGCTGGAGGAGAAACACATCACCGTGATGCCCCTGCACGTGCTGCTGGGGGAGGAGGTGCTGGAGGACGGCGTCACCTGCACGCCGGAGAAGATCTTCCGGTACGTGAAGGAGACCGGCGGCACCTATAACTCCGCCGCCGCCAACCCCATGGAGTACTATGAGTTCTTCACCCCCTTCGCCCGGGACTATGACGCCGTGATCCACATCTCCGTGGGCGCCGGCTTCTCCTCCTGCTGCCAGAACGCCCGTCTGGCGGCGGCGGACCTGCCCAACGTCACCGTGGTGGACAGCCGCAACGTCTGCACCGGCCAGGGGTATCTGGTGCTGCGGGCGGCGGACATGGCGGCCGCCGGCGCCGGCCCGGAGGAGATTCTCGCCGAGGTGGAGGACTTGGCGGGCCGGGTGGAGCTGAGCTTCGTGCTGGACCGGCTGGACTATCTGTCCAAAAGCGGCCGGTGCCCCACCATCCTGGCCTTCGGCAGCAACCTGCTGAAAATCCGCCCCTGCGTGGAGTGCATCGACGGGGAACTGAAGGTGGGCCGGAAGTACCGGGGCCCCACGGTGAAGTGCGTGGCTCAGTACGTGAAGGAGCGGCTGGCGGACCGGACGGACCTGGACCGGGACCTGATCATCATCTCCTCCTGCATGCCCCTGGAGGGCTGCGTGGAGGCGGAGCGGCAGGCCATCGCCGAATACGGTCCCTTCCGCCGGTGCTATGAGACGGCCATCGGCAGCACCATCGGCAGCCACTGCGGCCCCGGCACCATCGGCGTGGTGGTGGCCCGGAAGGCGGCGGAAAAAGAGACATGAATCCCCGGAGGGACGCGCGGCAGCCGCGCGTCCCTCCGGCTGCTTTTGGCGCAAAAGGAAACCTGCCCCGGAACTGGATGATATTACCAGGCCTGGCCGGGGCCGGTTTTCGCCATTTCCTATGGCCTGCACAGGTAAAATTTGTGCAAATCGTTGGTGCGGATTCCCGAAAAATCGTTAAAACTTTACGGAAAATAGCAAATTGCACCAAAAGCGGTGGGAGAATTTGACAGTTGGCGTCCTTGACGCTATTTTGGGAAAACGGTATAATAGACCTAACCACAGGCAGATGGGCGGATGAGACATATCCGCCGGAGCTGCCGGAGAGGAGCGTTTATGGCTGAAAAAGGACAGGCAGCCCGGTTTCACAGCGGCGAGCTGACTGACGGTTGGCGCTGGTTCGGCGCCCACCCCAAAACCGTGGACGGTCAGGAGGGCTGGGAGTTCCGCGTATGGGCCCCCCGCGCCAGAGCCGTGGCGGTGGCGGGAGACTTCAACCAGTGGAACGAGGAGAGCCACCCCCTGACCCGGAACGGGCAGGTCTGGGAGGGCTTCATCCCCGGGCTTTCCCGGTTTGAGACGTATAAATATGTGGTGACGCAGGCGGACGGCCGCCGGGTGAGCAAGGCGGACCCCTATGCCTTCCACGCGGAGACCCGGCCCGGCACCGCCAGCAAGCTGTATGACATCTCCGGGTTCCCCTGGAGCGACGGGGACTTCCGGAAGAGCCGGGGCGGCCACCCGGTGTACTCCTCCCCCCTGAACATCTACGAGGTCCATCTGGGCTCGTGGAAAAAGCGGGCGGACGGAAGCTTTTACAACTACAAGGAGCTGGCCGTGGAGCTGGCGGCCTACGTGAAGGAGCTGGGCTTCAACGCCGTGGAGCTGCTGCCGGTGACGGAGTACCCCCTGGACGATTCCTGGGGCTATCAGTGCACCGGCTACTTCGCCCCCACCGCCCGGTACGGCACGCCGGAGGAATTCCAGTGGTTCGTGAACCACTTCCATGAGCAGGGCATCTCCGTGATTCTGGACTGGGTGCCCGCCCACTTCTGCAAGGACATTCAGGGCCTGGCCACCTTCGACGGCACCTGCTGCTACGAGTACAGCGACCCCAACAAGCGGGAGAACAAGGGCTGGGGCACCTGGGTGTTTGACTACGGAAAGCCGGAGGTCATCAGCTTCCTGTATTCCTCCGCCCGGTTCTGGCTGGAGGAGTACCACATTGACGGACTGCGGGTGGACGCCGTAGCGTCCATGCTGTATCTGGACTACGGCCGGGACGGCCAGCCCTGGACCCCCAACATCCACGGCGGCCGGGAGAATCTGGAGGCCATCGAATTTCTGCGGGGCCTGAACAAAATGGCCTTCGGGGTGAACCCCGACGTGCTGATGATCGCGGAGGAGTCCACCGCCTGGCCCATGGTGTCCAAGCCCGTTGAGATGGGCGGCCTGGGCTTCAACCTGAAGTGGAACATGGGCTGGATGAATGACATGTGCCACTACCTGAAGATGGACCCCTGGTTCCGCCAGGACCATCACAAGGACATCACCTTCTCCATGATGTACGCCTTTTCGGAGAATTTCGTGCTGCCCATCTCCCACGACGAGGTGGTCCATATGAAAGGCTCCGTGGTGGGAAAGATGCCCGGCGACTTCAAAAACCAGCAGCGGTGCCTCCGGGGCTTTTACGCCTACCTGCTGGCCCACCCCGGCAAGAAGCTGCTGTTCATGGGCGCGGAGATCGGCCAGTGGCACGAGTGGGACTTCCAGGGCCAGCTGGACTGGTACCTGCTGGACCAGAACGAGATCAACCGCCAGACGCTGCACTTTTTCAAGAAGGCCAACGCCTTCTACAACGCCCAGCCCGCCCTGTGGGAGATCGACTTCGACTGGGCCGGCTTTGAGTGGCTGGTGCCGGATGACAACCACAACAACGTGGTGGTGTTCCTCCGGAAGGACAAGGCGGGGAAGGACCTGCTGTGCGCGGTGAACTTCTCCCCCAACGCCTATGCCGGATACCGGGTGGGCGTCCCGGACCACAGACAGTATGTGCCGGTGTTTAACACCGACGCGCCGGAATTCGGCGGCGGAGGCTTCGGCGACGCCAGACCGGTCCCGGTACATAAACAGTCCTCCCACGGACGGGAGTTCTCCGTGGACCTGCAGATTCCGCCCTTCGGCGCGGTGTTCCTGCGGGGCGCGGGAACCTACCCCAAGCGGGCGGCAAAAGGCGGAAGCGCGAAAAAGAAAACCGCGGCGGGCGCTTCCGGACCCAAGCGGCGGAAAGTAAAGTAAGGAGAAGGTTGTATGAAAAAAGAATGTATCGCCATGCTGCTGGCCGGCGGACAGGGCAGCCGCCTGTACGTCCTTACCAGCGATATGGCGAAACCGGCGGTCCCCTTCGGCGGCAAGTATCGCATCATTGACTTCCCCCTGTCCAACTGCACCAACTCCGGCATCGACACCGTGGGCGTGCTGACCCAGTACCGCCCCCTGGAACTGAACAGTTACATCGGCAGCGGCCAGCCCTGGGATCTGGATGCCTCCACCGGCGGCGTCCACATCCTGCCCCCCTATCAGGGCAGCAAGGGCGGCACCTGGTACAAGGGCACCGCCAACGCCATCTACCAGAATATCGGCTTCATCGACCTGTATGACCCCGAGTACGTGGTGATCCTCTCCGGTGACCACATTTATAAGATGGACTACTCCAAGATGGTCAAGCGCCACGAGGAGGCAAACGCCGCCTGCACCATCTCCGTCATGGAGGTGCCATGGGCGGAGGCCTCCCGCTTCGGCATCATGGCCGTGGACGGCGAGGACATGATCACCGAGTTCGCCGAAAAGCCCAAGGAGCCCAAGAGCAACCTGGCTTCCATGGGCATCTACGTGTTCTCCTGGCAGGCCCTGCGGAAGTACCTGACCGAGGATGAGGCCAATCCCGACTCCGAAAACGACTTCGGCAAGAACGTCATCCCCGCCATGCTGAATAACGGCGAGCGGATGGCCGCCTATCGGTTCGACGGCTACTGGAAGGACGTGGGCACCCTGGTCTCCCTGTGGGACGCCAACATGGACATGCTCTCTCCCGAGTCCGGCCTGGACCTGACGGATGAGTCCTGGCCGATCTATGCACGGTCCGTCAACGCGCCGCCCTCCTTCCTGGGGCGGAATGCCAAGGTGACCCACAGCGCGCTTAACCGCGGCAGCACCATT
>NZ_JAXEBZ010000031.1:0-13407 GCF_034093755.1 Dysosmobacter sp.
CACAGCCTGGGCCAGGATCAGACGGCTGGAAAGCCGCTGGGTCACGGTAGTGTTGTCAAAAAAATCAATTATCTTCTTCATTGTCTTTCTCCTGGGGTGGAGGGGCTGCCCCGGGGGGGGCAGCCGCTGTCCTGATTACAGATAGCGGAGGCAATCGCTCACTGTTTTCCGGTCAGATTTACTTCGCTGCGGCTTCCACAGCGGCCTTGAAAGAATCCACCAGCTCATCGCCGACCTTCTCACGGACGGAGGCCTCAACGCCGGAGGTGGCGTCCACGAACAGCTGCTTCTCTTCAGCGGTGGGATAGTAGACGGTCAGGCCCTTAGCCTCCATCTCGGCCATGTAGTCGGTCTCGTTCTGCAGGTTGAACTCACGCTCGTACTGGCAGTACTTGGCGCCGTACTCTTCCATCAGGGCCTGCAGGTCGGCGGGCAGACGGTTCCAGGCGTCCTTGCTCATGACCACGATGTAGGGATCGTAGATGTGGGGCAGATAGGTCATGTACTTCACGATCTCGTTGAAGCCCATGGAGTAGGTCAGAGCGATGCCGTTCTCCTGGCCGTCCACGGTGCCCTGCTGCAGAGCGGTGTACAGCTCAGAGAAGGCCACGGGGGTGGCGGAGGCGCCCAGGCTGTTGACGATCTGCATGTGCAGGTCGTTCTCCTGAGTACGGATCTTCAGGCCCTTCATGTCGTCGGGAGTGCGGATCTCGCGCTTGGAGTTGGAGAACATACGCAGGGAGTTATCGCACCAGCCCAGCCACTTCCAGCCGGCGGCTTCCTCGGTGGAGGCGCCCAGCTGCTGGCCGAACTCACCGTCATAGACCTTCCAGGCCTGCTCGTAGTTATCGATCTGATAGGGCAGGGAGGTGATGTACATGTCGTTGCAGAAGTTGGCGACGACGCCGGAGGAAATGACGGCGCAGTCCACGGTGCCCAGGGTGATGCCTTCCAGCGTCTCACGCTCGGCGCCCATCTGGGAGGCGGGATAGTGCTCAATGATGATCCGGCCGCCGGAGGCTTCCTTCAGCTCCTCAGCCATCTTCTCGGTGGCCAGGGCCAGACGGTCATTGGTGGAGGAGGAGTGGGCCCAGGACAGGGTGTAAACCTCGCCGGAGGCGGCAGGCGCGGAAGCAGCGGCGGAACCGCTGGGAGCGCTGGGAGCGGAGGAGCTGGAACTACCGCCGCAAGCGGCCAGGGACATCATCATCGTGGCTGCCATGACAAAAGCGAGCAACTTCTTCATACTAAATTTCTCCTTCGTTGATTTTTTCTGTAAATTTCCAGGGAATTCGCTGTGGGATACTTTCTAACAGGGTCTGTCTTTCGCGCAATTGGAACATTTGCCTCCCGCCAATTTGTAACGCTTGATACACCTCCTCATGGTTTTCGCCGGAAATGCGTCAGATGACGCGGTTTCAATTTATCAGGTCATCAGACTATTTGCTTATGATAACCTGCTAATCGAACGATTTGATAGCCCTCCTAAACATATGGTCATCAGATGTTTAGGGGAAGATACCATACCGCAGCCATCACTGCGGTATGGGTGGGATTCTGTTTTCCGCTGCTTTTAATAAATCCGCGACAGACGGGTCACCGTGGTATCCAGGTGGTCGCCCACGGCGGTGATGCAGGCGTTCATGTCCTTGGATTTCAGGGCCTCTATAATCTTGTGATGGGCAAAGCGGGCGTCCTGCACAATCTCCTTGTGGGCGAACAGCCGCTCCAGCAGGTCGCTTCGCAGCGTCGTGAGCATGTTGTTGATCTGGATGGTCATGGGGTTTTTGCTGAACGAGATCATGTAGCTGTGGAAATCCTTGTCCGCTTCAATGTACTCGCTGATGGGCCGGTCCTCCGTGTCAAACACCGCCGCGAACTTTTCCAGCCGCTCGATGTCCTCCGGCTGGAGCTTGTCATGAATCTCGATGATGTTGCCCACTTCCAGCACCCGGCGCAGACCCAGGAAGTACTGCATGTTTTCCTTGCTGGAGAAAAAGCCCATAAACTGGAAAAAATTACTGGCGCAGTGGTCCACCACGAAGGTGCCCTCCCCCTGCCGGGATTCCACAACGCCGTAGGCGTTCAGAATTTTGATGCCCTCCCGCAGGGAAGAACGGCCAACCCCCAGCTCCTGGGCGATGTCCGCCTCCCGGGGCAGCTTGTCGCCTACCTTCAACTGTCCGTTCTGGATGGCGGTCCTTACGTAGTTCACCACCAAATCGGTCGCATTGATCCGCTCCATAGACTCCTCTTTCTTGTCAAACGCAAACCGCTCATTGGTGTGAGGACATTCCGCATTGTCGAATGTCTGGTTGTCTGACCTTTCTTTACCTCAAGGATAGTGCGCTTTGCCGGGAATGTCAAGCAGAGACTTGTCCTTTTTTGGAAAATCTATCAATCCGCTAATTTTCCGTTAAGAGTTTTGTCACATTTCACCCTATTATAAGGGGGCAATTGCCGGCTTCTCCCCCGGCAGCCAGGCTTCCCTTTCGTAAAATTTCCGGATTCCGCCGCCGGCTGTTTCCGTCTGTTTGTGGAAAACGCAGAATTTTGCATGTTATCTAATTAATAGTTTACTTTATTATCAAGTTGAAGTAAAATAGGCCCTGCGAACACACACGGGCCGGTGGCCCACAAGGAGGATATCCCCATGGAATTGGATCTCAACATTCTGCGGCCCCAGGAGCGGGTCTCCCTGCAGCTGCGGCTGCTGTACGAAAGAGCCGGCTTCCGCCAATACCACATGAGCCGCTTTGAAGAATACGGCCTGTACCGGAAGTACAGCCGCTTCCTCTCCAGCGACCAGATCATCACCTTTACGGATCTGGACGGGCGCCTGCTGGCGCTGAAGCCGGACGTCACCCTCTCCATCGCCAAAAACGCCCCGGTAGAGGAGGGCGGCTGCGGCCAGTTCTACTACTTAGAAAATGTATACCGCCCCAGTCAGGAGAGCCACACCTTTCAGGAAATCAGCCAGATGGGCCTGGAGTGCATCGGCGCGGTGGATGACCAAATCACCGCCCAGACGGTGTCCCTGGCCATCCGGAGTCTGGCCCTCACCGGACGGGACTATGTGCTGGAGGTCAGCCACATGGGCTTCGTCACCGGGCTGTTTGACGCCGTGGGCGCCCCGGAGGCCATCCGATCCCGGCTGCTGACCTGCATCCGGGACAAAAACCGCCACGAGCTGCAGAAGTGTGCCGCGGAGGTGGGCCTTTCCAGGCAGGGCACCGACGCCCTGTGCCTCCTGTCCAGCCTGTCCGGCAGCTGGGAGGCGGTGCTGCAGGCGGCGGAGCCTCTGGCCCTCAACGCCGCCATGGGCACCGCCCTCAACGACCTGCGGACGTTGTGCCAGACACTGGAGGCCCAGGGAGAGACGGAAAACCTGAAGCTGGACCTGTCCCTGGTGAATGACATGGGCTACTACAACGGCCTGGTGCTCCAGGGCTTTCTGGCGGGTCTGCCCCGGGCGGTGCTGCGGGGCGGACGCTACGATCCCCTGGCGGAGCAGTTCCGGCCCGGCACCCGGGCCATCGGCTACGCCCTGTATCTGGATGAGCTGGCCCGCATGGGCCAGGAGGAGCCTGCCGACGGTGAGCGGGCCGTGCTGAACATCGCATTGCCCAAGGGCCGTCTGGGAGACAAGGTCTACGATCTGCTGGCCGGCGTGGGCTACGGCTGCCCGGAGAATTACAACGACACCCGGAAACTGGTGGTGGAGAATCCCGCCGCCGGCATCCGCTACTTCCTGGTGAAGCCCAGCGACGTGCCCATCTACGTGGAGCACGGCGCGGCGGATATCGGCATTGTAGGCAAGGACATCCTGACGGAGTCCGGCGCCGACGTGTATGACCTGCTGGACACGGGCCTGGGCCAATGCCGCATGTGTGTGGCGGGCCCCCGGGACTTTGTGGATGACCCGGGCAGCACCCTGCGTGTGGCCACCAAGTTCGTCAACATCGCCAAGAACTATTACGCCTCCCAGGGCCGGGACATCGACATCATCAAGCTGAACGGCTCCATTGAGCTGGCTCCCATCCTGGGCCTCTCCGACGTGATTGTGGACATTGTGGAGACGGGCACCACCCTGCGGGAGAACAATCTGGAAGTGCTGACGGAGTTCATGCCCATCTCCGCCCGGTTCATCGCCAACCGGGCCAGCTACCAGTTCAAGCACCGGGAGATTGAGACTTTGCTGAACAAACTGACGGAGGTGACGGAGCAGTGATTCCCATTCTGGAATTTGACAAGCTGGCGCCGGAGGAGATTCTCAACCGGGACATCCGGGCGGAGGACGGCGTGGACGCAGCCGTGGACGCGGTGCTGGCGGAGGTAAAATCCGGTGGCGACGCGGCGCTGAAGGCCCTGACGAAACGGTTTGACGGCGCGGAGCTGGAGGAGCTGCAGGTGACGGAGGCGGAGCTGGACGCCGCCTGGGCCTCCCTGGACCCGGAGTTCCTCCGGACGCTGGAGATGGCGGCGGAGAACATCCGCCGGTTCCATGAGCGGCAGGTCCACCGGGACTTCGTGGTGACGGACCGGCCGGGCATCCTCATGGGCCAGCGGTACACCCCCATTGAAAAGGTAGGCATCTGCGTGCCCACCGCCCCGGAGGCCTTCCCCTCCACCATTTTGATGAATGTCATCCCCGCCCGGATCGCCGGGGTGCGTGAGATCGTCATCGTGACGCCGCCGGACAAAAACGGCGCCATCGGCGCGGAGGCCCTGGCCGCCGCCCGGATCGCCAGCGCGGACAAGATTTTCAAAATCGGCGGCGCTCAGGCGGTGGCGGCCCTGGCCTACGGCACCGAGAGCGTTCCCCGGGTGGACAAGATCGTAGGCCCCGGCGGCATCTTTGTGGCCACCGCCAAGCGGAAGGTGTTCGGCCTGGTGGCCATCGATATGATCGCCGGCCCCAGCGAGATTCTGGTGCTGGCGGACGGCAAATGCGACCCGGTCTGGGTGGCGGCGGACCTGCTGAGCCAGGCAGAGCACGACGTGCTGGCCTCTCCGGTGCTGGTCACCGACAGCCGGGAGCTGGCCGCCGCGGTTCAGCGGGAGCTGGAGGTCCAGCTGGAGGCCCTGCCCCGCCGGGAGGTGGCCCGGGCGTCGGTGGAGACCAACGGAAAGATCATCGTCACCGACAGTCTGGAGAAGGCGGTGGAGGCCGCCAACCTCATCGCCCCGGAGCACCTGGAGCTGTGCGTGGAGGACCCCTTCGCCCTGCTGCCCCGGGTGAAAAACGCCGGCAGCATCTTTCTGGGCCGCAGCACCCCGGAGGCCCTGGGCGACTACTTCGCCGGCCCCAACCACACCCTGCCCACCTCCGGCACCGCCCGGTTCTCCAGCCCCCTCAGCGTGGATGACTTTGTGAAGAAGTCCAGCTTTCTCTACTACACCCAGGACGCCCTGGCCCCGGTGGCGGAGCGCGTCGCGGACTTCGCCCGGCGGGAGGGTCTGGAGGCCCACGCCCGTTCGGTGCTGACCCGCTGCCCTCAAACGAAAGGAGGAACCCAACAATGAGCCGTTTTCTTTCGGAAGAGGCGGGCCGTCTGGCCCCCTACACCCCCGGTGAGCAGCCCCGGGACCAGCAGTACGTGAAGCTGAACACCAACGAAAGCCCCTTCCCCCCCTCCCCCCGGGTGCTGGAGGCCATCGCCCGGGAGACGCAGCTGAACCTGTATTCCGACCCCACCTGTGCCCAACTGACGGAGGCCATCGCCAAATGGTACGGCCTGGCGCCGGAGAACGTTCTCACCGGCAACGGCTCCGATGAGATTCTGGCCTTCGCCTTCCGGGCCTTCTGCGGCACGGGAAAGGGCGTTGCCTACGCCGACGTCACCTACAGCTTTTACCGGTCCCAGGTGGCTCTGTTCGGTCTGGACGCCACCGTCATCCCCCTGCGGGAGGACTTCTCCCTCCGGGTGGAGGACTATCTGGACTTCCCCGGCACCGTTGTCATCGCCAACCCCAACGCCCCCACCGGCATGGCCATTCCCCCGTCGGACATCCGGCGGCTGCTGGAGGCCAACCGGGAGCGGGTGGTGATTGTGGACGAGGCCTACGTGGACTTCGGCGGCGAGAGCTGCGTGCCCCTGATTCCCGAATTTGACAACCTGCTGGTGGTGCAGACCATGTCCAAGAGCCGCAGTCTGGCCGGCGGCCGCATCGGCTTCGCCATGGGCAGTCCGGAGCTGATCGCCGGGCTGAACCGGGTGAAGTACAGCTTCAACCCCTACAATGTGAACCGGCTGTCCATTGTGGCCGGCGCCGCCGCCATGGAGGATGAGGAATACTTCCAAAGCTGCTGCGCCGCCATCTGCCGGACCCGCGCCCGGACCACGGAGCAGCTGCAGGCGCTGGGCTTCACCGTCCTCCCCTCCCGGACCAACTTCGTGTTCGCTAAAAGCGACCGGCTCTCCGGCGAAGCGCTGTACCGGGGTTTGAAGGAGCAGGGCGTGCTGGTACGCTGGTGGGCCGGCGGCAGCCGCATCGGGGACTATCTCCGCATCACCATCGGCTCCGATGAGCAGATGGCGGTTCTGACGGACAGGATCGCCCGGCTGCTGAAACAATCGTAAGGAGGCGCCGCCAATGCGCACTGCAACCATTGAACGAAACACCAATGAAACCCGGATTCAGCTGGAGCTGAACCTGGACGGCACCGGGAAATCCGATATTGACACCGGCTGCGGCTTTCTGAACCACATGCTGACCCTTTTCGCCCGCCACGGGGACTTTGACCTGACGGTCCGCTGCCAGGGCGACACGGAGGTGGACTACCACCACTCCGTGGAGGACATTGGCATCTGCCTGGGGCTGGCCTTCACCCGGGCGCTGGGGGACAAGCGGGGCATCACCCGCTACGGCCAGTTCCTGCTGCCCATGGACGAGACGCTGGTGCTCAGTGCCTGCGACCTCTCCGGCCGGGATTATCTGGGCTGGGCGGTGACTCTGCCCGCCGCCAGGGTGGGGGATTTTGACACGGAGCTGGCCCAGGAGTTCTGGCTGGCCTTCGTGCGGAACTGCCCCTCCTCCGTCCACATCCGCCAGCTGGCGGGGGAAAACACCCACCACATTCTGGAGGCCGTGTTCAAGGGCATGGGACGGACACTGAAAATGGCGGTGGCCCCTGACGAAAAGCACCTCCACGAGATTCCGAGTACCAAGGGTACTCTGTAAAGTGAGCTGATACCATGATCGCAATTGTAGATTACGGCGTAGGAAACCTGTTTTCCCTGTCCTCCAGCCTGAAGGCCCTGGGGCTGGAGGCGGAGGTCACCCGGGATCCGGAGCGCCTCCGGGCCGCCGACCGCATCATTCTCCCCGGCGTGGGCGCCTTCGGCGACGCCAGGGCCAAGCTGGACGACACGGGCCTGGTGCCGGTGCTGCTGGAGGAGGCCCGGCGCAAGCCGCTGCTGGGCATCTGCCTGGGGATGCAGCTGCTGTTTGACCGCAGCTTTGAGTACGGGGAGCACCCCGGCCTGGACCTGATTCCCGGCCAGGTGGTGGACCTGCGGGGCGACCTGCGGGACCCGGCGCTGAAGGTGCCCCACATGGGCTGGAACAGCCTGCAGATCGTCCGGGACGATCCCCTGTTCAAGTATTTCCGGGACGGGGAGTACGTCTACTACGTCCACAGCTTCTATGCCAAAGACTGCGCCGCCAGCACCCTGGGCACCTCCCAATACGGCGGCGCGGCAGTCACCGGCGCGGTGCGCTGCGGCAATGTCTGGGGCACCCAGTTCCACCCGGAGAAATCCGGCGACGCGGGGCTGCGGCTGCTGAAGGCCTTCGCGGAAGTATAAGGAGGGACAGTATGCAGATTTTTCCCGCCATTGACTTATCCGGCGGCCAGGTGGTCCGCCTGTATCAGGGAGATTACGACAAAATGACCGTCTACGGCCAGGACCCCTGCGCCGTGGCCCGGGACTTCATGGCCGCCGGCGCCAGGTACCTCCACGTGGTGGACCTGGACGGCGCCAAGGACGGCACCCTGGCCAACTTCGACAGCATCGCCGCCATCGCCAGGCAGGGCGGACTCTACATTGAGGTGGGCGGCGGCATCCGCACGGAGGACCGCATCCGCCGGTATCTGGACCTGGGGGTGGGCCGGTGCATTCTGGGCACCATCGCCGTGAAGGACTTCGATTTCACCGCCCGCATGGCTCAGAAGTACGGCGACCGCATCGCCGTGGGCGTGGACGCCCGGGACGGGTACGTGGCCGTCAACGGGTGGAAGGAGCTGTCCCGGGAGCGGGGCGTGGACTTCTGCCGCCGGCTGTACGATGCGGGTGTGGGCACCGTCATCTACACCGACATCAGCCGGGACGGCGCCGAGCGGGGCACCAACCTGGAGCTGTACCGGCAGCTGGCCGGAATCAAGGGGCTGAAGATCACCGCCTCCGGCGGCGTCAGCAGCCTGGAGGAGCTGCGGCAGCTGAAGGCCGCCGGCACCCCCGCCGCCATTCTGGGCAAGGCGCTGTACACCGGCCGGCTGGACCTGAAAACGGTGATCGACGCCGTACAAGACTGAAAGCGAGGCGAGGGCATGCTGGCAAAACGAATCATCCCCTGCCTGGACGTGAAGGACGGCCGGGTGGTGAAGGGAACCAACTTTGAGGGCCTGCGGGACATGGCGGACCCGGTGGAGATGGCCCGATTCTACAATAACTCCGGCGCCGATGAGCTGGTGTTTTACGACATCACCGCCTCCGCGGAGGGCCGGAAGCTGTTTACGGACATCCTCCGCCGGGTGGCGGAAGAGATTTTCATCCCCCTCACCGTGGGCGGCGGCATCCGGACGCTGGAGGACTTCGACCGGGTGCTCAAGTGCGGCGCCGACAAGGTGTCCGTCAACTCCGGCGCCATCGCGGACCCCTCCATCATCGGTGCGGCGGCCCGGAAATACGGTGACCAGTGCGTGGTGCTGTCCATGGACGTGAAGCGGGTGGACGGGCAATTCCGCCTGTTTGCCAAGGGCGGCCGGGTGGACACCGGCATCGACGCCATGGAGTGGGCGGTCCGGGGTGTCCGGGCCGGCGCCGGGGAGATTGTGCTGAACTCCATCGACACCGACGGCGTGAAAAACGGCTTCGACCTGGAGATGCTGGACGCGCTGGCCTCCCGGGTGACGGTGCCCATCATCGCCAGCGGCGGCGCCGGAAACCGGGAGCACTTCGCGGAGCTCTTTACCCATCCCGGCATGGACGCGGGTCTGGCGGCCTCCATCTTCCACACGAAGCAGGTGGACATCCGGGAGCTGAAACAATTTTTGCGGAGCAAAGGCGTGGAGATGCGGGTGTGACCGCCCACGCCGTCATAAAGGAGAAGTTTCATGGAACTGAAATTTGACGAAAAGGGCCTGATTCCCGCCATTGTGCAGGATCACTACACCAAAGAGGTGCTGACCCTGGCCTATATGAACCGGGAGAGTCTGGCCATCACCATCGACGAGCGGCGGACCTGCTTCTGGAGCCGCAGCCGTCAGGAGCTGTGGCGCAAGGGCGAGACCTCCGGCAATGCTCAGCACGTGGTCTCCATCACCGCCGACTGCGACGGCGACGCCCTGGTGGTGGAGGTGGTGAAGGACGGCCCCGCCTGCCACACCGGCGCGGAGAGCTGCTTCTTCAACGAAATCTACCTGTCCGATGAGCTGAAGCAGTTCAGCTATCAGGGGCTGTACCGCCTCATTGAGGGCCGCAGAACCGACCCCAAGGAGGGCAGCTACACCACCTACCTCTTTGAAAAGGGGCTGGACAAGATTCTGAAAAAGGTGGGCGAGGAGTGCACGGAGGTCATCATCGGCGGCCGGAAGGAGGACAAGGCGGAGACCATCTACGAGATCGCCGACCTGACCTACCACGTGATGGTGCTGATGGTGCAGATGGGCATCACCCTGGAGGACGTAACCCGGGAGCTGGAAAAGCGCCACGTCATCGACCACAAGGTGAAGCAGGAGCGGATGCAATGACCCCCTTTGACTGCTCCGTCCACACCCACGCGGACCTCTGCGACGGCAGAGACACCCCGGAGGCCATGGCCGCCGCCGCCTTTGCGGCGGGCGTGCGGCATTACGGCGTCTCCTGCCACAGCCACACTCCCCTGCCGTCGGATGAGGGCTATGTGCTCCCCGCCGACATGACCGCCTACCGGGCGGCGGTGCTGCGGCTGCGGGAAGCTTACGCCGGGCGGATGGAGGTGCTGCTGGGCCTGGAGTGGGACAGCCGGTCCGACGTCTCCCCCGCCGGCTTTGACTACTGGATCGGCAGCGTCCACTACCTGCCGGGGGAAAACGGCGTCTGCTACGCCGCCGACCTGGACCCGGAGTCCCTGTCCGCCTGCCGGGACGAAGGCTGCGGCGGCGACGGCCTCCGGATGGCGGAGCGCTATTTCCGGGAGGTCTGCCGGGTGGCAGAGCGAAAGCCCCCCATTCTGGGACACATCGACCTGATCACCAAGCTGAACGCCGGGAACCGGTTCTTCGACGAGTCCGCCCCCCGGTACCGCCGGGCGGCGCTGGAGGCCCTTCACGCCGCGGACCCCCATGCCACCGTGCTGGAGATCAACACCGGCGGCATGGCCCGGGGCTACCGGGACGCCCCCTACCCCGCCCTGTTTCTGCTGCGGGAGTGGCGGTCCATGGGCGGCCGGGTGATCCTCACCTCCGACAGCCACAGCGCCTCCACCATCGTGTACGGCTATGACCAAGCCGCCGCGCTGGCCAGGGCGGCGGGCTTTGACCGCTGCGTCCTCCTGACCGCCCGGGGCTTTGATGAGTGTCCCCTTTGAACCACACCCCTCCGGAATTTTCGATTCCGGAGGGGTTTTCCGTCGGTTTCCGCCCAGCGGGGCGGTTTCTCCGTTCCATCTTTTCCCGTAATCTGCTATACTGGTCCTGATAATGGGACACCTTTCCTGTCAGAATGGCATTATTCCCACAGAAAGGACAGTGACGCCATGGCCCGTTCCTCTTTTCAAAAGCTCAAGCCCCTCTACGTGATGACCTACCTGCTGCAGAATTCCGACGAAGAGCATCCGGTGACTGTGGGCCAGATCATCCGCTATCTGGATTCCCAGGGCATCCCCGCCGAGCGCAAGAGCATCTACAGCGACCTGGAGGCCCTGCGGCAGTTCGGTCTGGACATTGTGCAGGCCGAATCCGGCCGGTACCGCGGCTACTACGTGGCCCACCGGAACTTCGAGCTTCCGGAGCTGAAGCTGCTGGTGGACAGCGTTCAGTCCTCCAAATTCATCACCCACAAAAAGACCGCCGCCCTGATCCGGAAGATCGAGACGCTGGCCAGCATCCACGAGGCCCAGCTTCTGAACCGCCAGGTGTTCGTGAAGAACCGGATCAAAACCATGAACGAGTCCATCTACTACAACGTGGACGAGATTCACAGCGGCATCTCCCGAAACAGGAAAATCCGCTTTCTCTATTTCGAGTACAACGTCCGGAAGGAGCGCCAGTACCGGCGGAACGGAGACTGGTACGTGGTCAGCCCCTTCGCCCTGACCTGGGACGACGAGAACTACTACATGGTGGCCTATGACTCCGACGCGGGAATGATCAAGCACTACCGGGTGGACAAGATGGAGCGGATCTCCCTGCTGGAGGAGGAGCGGGACGGTCTGGAGGCCTATCAGGCGCTGGATATGGCGGTCTACGCCCGGAAGACCTTCGGCATGTTCACCGGCCGGGAGGAAACGGTGACCCTCCGGTTTGAGAACCATCTGGTGGGCGCCGTGCTGGACCGTCTGGGCCGCGACGTGTTCCTGGTGCCGGACGGGCCGGACCATTTCACCGTCCGGGCTGACGTGGTGGTCAGCCCCCAGTTTTTCGCCTGGGTGTTCGGCTTCGGGGCCGGCGCCCGGATCACCGGTCCGGCGGAAGTGGCGGCAGCCATGGGACGACAGCTTTCCGCCGTCGCCGGGCTGTACCCACCGGATGCCGCC
This sequence comes from Dysosmobacter sp., assembly GCF_034093755.1. Taxonomy (GTDB): domain Bacteria; phylum Bacillota; class Clostridia; order Oscillospirales; family Oscillospiraceae; genus Oscillibacter. The sequence goes on from NZ_JAXEBZ010000031.1 coordinate 11,962, forward strand.
GGAGAGCCGTGACCGCCCCCTTTCAGGAAAATTCACAAAAAATTTGCAGAATCCGCCGGAAATCCCGGTGAAAAACAGCCGGAAGCAAATTGACAACCGCCGGTCCCTGTGATAGGATAAGCCGGAAAAAGTTAGTCTGGTCTAACACAAGGAGGCTGTGAACAATATGATCTGGAACGTGATCGGCATCACGGCGCTGGCCGGCATGGGCGGCACGGGCATGGGCGGGCTGCTCTCCTGCCTGTTCCGGAAGGATTCCAGCAAAACCGTCAGCTTGCTGCTGTCGTTTGCCGCGGGGGTGATGACCTCCGTGGTGTGCTTCGACCTGCTGACGGAGGCGCTGCATCCGGAGGCGATGAGCACCAGCGTGTGGCTGGTGGTGTCCGGCGTGCTGGTGGGCTACGTGGTCATCGCCCTGCTCAACGCGTGGATCGACCGCAACACCAACCACGAGGTAGCCCACATCGACGAGAACCATCCCCGGACCGCCGACTCCCTGGAGGAGCTGACCCACGCCAACCACCTGCAGGAGCACCGGGAGGGCCGGCAGCCCCGCAGCGGGCTGTTTCTGGCGGGGCTGGTGATGGCGGCGGCTATCGCCCTGCACAACGTGCCGGAGGGCATGGTCATCGGCACCTCCTTCGCCCGCACCGCCAAAGAGGCGCTGCTGAACCGGGGCGGGCTGACCATGGCCATCGTCATCGGCCTGCACAACATTCCGGAGGGCATGGCCGTGGCCGTGCCGCTGATCTCCGGCGGAATGCCGAAGCACCGCTCCGTCCTTGTCACGGCCCTCACCGGCTTCCCCACCATTCTGGGGGCGGTGTTCGGCTTCACCGTCGGCGCCATGGGGCCTATCGCCCTGGCGCTGTCCCTGAGCTTCGCCTCCGGCGCCATGCTGTATGTGGTGTTCGGTGAGCTGCTGCCGGAGTCCATCCTCATGTGGCGCTCCAAGCTGCCTGCCGCGGCCACTATCATCGGCATGATGACGGGATTGCTGATCATCTACACATGAACCATGGCCGCCCGCCGGGCGGCTCCGCAGAAAAGGAGGATACCGATGCTGGAACTGCTGATCATCGCCCTGTTTCTCTGGCTTTCCTGGAAATTTCTCGGTCTGGCGTTCCGGGTCACCTGGGGCGCCGCCAAAATCATCGCCGGGCTGCTGTTTGCCCTGGCCCTGCCGCTGCTGGTGGTCTGCGTCCTGTTCGCGGGAGGCCTTGTTCTGCTGCTGCCGGCGGCGCTGATCGCCCTGGCGGTGGGAATCGTCCGCAGCGCCCTCTGACAGCGGCACAATCCGCGCGGCAAACGAAAGACGGATGGCATTTCTGCCATCCGTCTTTTTGTATATCAGAAAACCACTCGCTGGGCGAGTGGTTCAAAAGAAGCCTGATGGCGATGATGTAGACAGAAAGACTCCCTTTGCTTTAAAGTAAGAGTGCGGTC
>NZ_JAXEBZ010000032.1:0-31913 GCF_034093755.1 Dysosmobacter sp.
ATGAAGCGCTTGGTCACGTCGCCGCTCAGGCTGTCCATGCGCTGTTCATCGGTGGAGGAGCCCAGGGTGGTCACCACCAGGGACTTGGTCTCGCCGCGGCGGAAGATGGCAGAGCCGTGGGCGCGGGGCAGCACGCTGGTCTGGATCTGGATGGGGCGCACGGTCTTGGTGTCGCGGCCGTCGATGCGCACGCCTTCGTTGACGATGCGGGCACGCACGATCTTCTTTTCCAGGTCGCCGATGATCTCGCCCACTTCCTTCAGGGCTTCGCTCTCGGCCCAGGCGGGGTCATTGAGCAGGGCTTCCATGACCTTGTCCTTGACGGCCTTGCGGGCGTCCTTGCGGGCCAGCTTTTCGGGCACGCGCAGGGCTTCTTCAATGCCGGCCTCGCGGGCCAGTTCCTGCACGCGGGCCACCAGCACCGGATCGTCCTGATGGGGGGTGAAGGGCATCTTTTCCTTGCCGGCCAGTTCACGCAGCTTGAGCTGGGCGTCGATGAGCGGCTGGATCTCCTTGCGGCCCCATTCCAGAGCGTCGATGATGACGTCTTCGGGCACGAAGGTGGCTTCGCCTTCCACCATGGTCAGGGCATCGCGCGAAGCGGCGAACACGATGTTCAGGTCGCTGCGCTCCTGCTCTTCAAAGGTGGGGTTGAGCACGAACTGACCGTCGATGCGGCCGATGCGGCCACCGGCCACAGGGCCTTCGAACGGCAGGGGCGAGAGCATGACGGCGGCGGAAGCGCCGGTCAGGGCCAGCACGTCGGACTCGTTCTCCTGGTCGGCGGAAATGACGCTGGCCAGCACCTGCACGTCTTCGTTCAGGCCCTTGGGGAACAGGGGACGGATGGGACGGTCGATGAGGCGGGAGACCAGGGTCTCACGCTCGGAGGGACGGCCGATCTCACGGCGGAAGAAGCTGCCGGGGATACGGCCGGCGGCGTACATCTTTTCGGAATATTCCACGGTGAGGGGGAAGAAGCCCTTGTCGAACTCCAGAGGCTGGGAGCAGACGGTCACCAGCACCACCGTGCCGCCGCACTGCACCCAGACGGCGCCGTGAGCCTGGTTGGCCAGACGGCCGGTCTCGAAAATGATTTCCTTGCCGCCCACGGTGGCCGTGACGCGGGTAGGATTGAAGATATCCTGGTTCATGTGGACCTCGTATGAAGGGGATTCCGGCAAAAGCGGGCAACAGCGCCCCGCTGTGCGGCCTTGGGCCACGGGTGCTGCCCGGTCTTCCCGGACCCCCCTTCCTGCTAAATGTTGTCGTGAGGTGAGATTGCAAAAAGGGGGGGCTTGGCCCCCCCTCTCAAACCATCGTAATTACTTGCGCAGGCCGAGCTTGGCGATCAGCGCACGGTAACGCTGAATGTCCTTCTTCTTCAGGTAGTTCAGCAGCTTGCGGCGCTGGCCAACCAGCTTCAGCAGACCGGTGCGGGAGTGGAAGTCCTTCTTGTGCACCTTGAAGTGACCGGTCAGGCCTTCGATGCGGGCGGTCAGCAGGGCCACCTGCACTTCCGGGGAGCCGGTGTCGCCTTCGTGTTTGGCGTGAGCGTCGATAACCACTTTCTTCTGTTCAGCGTCCATAGCCACAGCAGTTCTCCTTTACGGATGTAAGTTAATTCCAGAGGCCCCTCAGCACAGTCCAGCAGGGACCCTGGGGCGTTTCGGAACGACGGGCCAGAGCCAGGGGCATGCCCTGACGCTGCAAAAGCGCCTTGTCGCCCACATCGTCGCGGCAGGGGATGGCCATGCCGTTACGGATGCGGGCCTCGGCGGCTTCGTCCAGCTCCAGCACCGGCCAGTGGGGCAGCGCCTCGGCAAGGGGGCGCAGGTGCTTCACCAGCAGGCCCGGATCGGCCGACAGTTCGTCCAGTCCGCAGGCCACTTCGAGACCGAAGGGGTGACTGTACTCCCGGGTCAGTTCCGTGAGCACGGCTCCGCATCCCAGTCGCATCCCCAAGCTGTGGGCCAGGGAGCGTATATAGGTGCCGGAACTGCATGCGACCCGAAAGCGTACAAACGGCAGCTCGACCTCGAGCACGTCCGCTTGCGAAATTTCCATGCTTTTGACCTTTTTGGGCACTTCCTTGCCCTTGCGTGCCAGCTTGTAGAGGGACTGGCCCTCGTGCTTGGCCGCGGAATAGGCGGGCACTTCCTGCTCATGCAGGGTCAGCCAGTGGGCCACCTCGGCGCGCACATCGGCTTCGGTCACCTGCTGCCACGGGGATTCCGTCAGCACCTCGCCCTGGATGTCCCAGGTATCGGTGGTGAGGCCCAGGCGCAACTGGCCGCTGTAGACCTTGCCGCCGTCGGCCAAAAGGTGCGAGGCGATCTTGGTGCCCTGTCCCAGCAGCACCAGCAGCACGCCGGAAGCCATGGGGTCCAGGGTGCCCGCGTGGCCGATCTTGCGCTGGCCCAGGCGCTTGAGCGCCGAGAGGCAGCGGGCCGACGTGGGGCCGGAAGGCTTGTTGAGCACCAGGACGCCGTCCAGCTGGGGCAGCGGCGCCGGTTTGCGTGCGGCGGTGGAAGTCTGTTCGGTCATACGCAACAAATAATGATAGCAAGCCTGCGGCATGAAGTCAAAAGCGCAGGCATATGGCGGCAGGCAATAGCCTGTTGCGGGCCAAAGGTCAAGAGATTTGTGGGGAAACGGCCGTGCCGCAGGGCGGGAACTGTTCGGGAAGGCTATCTGTGCTGCCCGCCTTGCCGGACTTTTACGGGGATGCCACACACGGCCGCCGGACCAACCGAATGCGCGCGGGATCCCCCGCGCGACCGCTTGTCGGACCGTGCCCCGGGCCCGACCGAAAGCCTGTACCCGCCATCCGCATTGATGTAGCATCCGGCATCCAAGCCAGTATGGGGGCAGACCATGAACAACTACAGACAGATAGTCAGCATCGCTCTTCTCATCACGTCCGTCGTGCTCATCCTGACCGGAGGGCTGATCCTGCTCCATCTCGATTCGCGCACCGTCATGCATCTGCACAAATATTTCGGCGTGGCTTTCATGGTAGCGGCCCTGCTGCACATGGGCATCAACAGCAAGCCCCTGCGCCATTACCTGGGCATGCGCTCGCTGGTGGTCCCCCTGCTGGTGGCGGCCGTCCTGCTGGTCGCGGCCGTCGCGGCCTACGACATGACCCGGCACCACGGCTACGGGAGATATGCCCGCGACACGACGTTCTTCTGCCGCTAGGGCGGGGCATTCGCAGCAGGCCCGGGCATCCCTGCGCCGGAAAACCTGCACAGGCCCCTGCCTCCAATAGCAACGGCCCGCCGGAAAGCATCCGACGGGCCGTTCTCTCTTTTCGGAAAATCGTCTGCGGGCCTAGGCTTCGGCCTCGGCCTTAAGGGCCTCGGTCTGGGCGGCGGTGGCCAGAGCCTCGAACAGGGGCTCAACTTCGCCTTCCATGATGCGGTCCAGAGAGTACAGGGTCAGGTTGATGCGGTGGTCCGTGCAGCGGCCCTGGGGGAAGTTGTAGGTGCGGATGCGCTCCGAGCGGTCGCCGCTGCCCACCTGGCTCCGCCGCTCCGCCGCCGTGGCGGCGGCCTGCCGGACCCGCTCCGCCTCGTACAGCCGGGACCGCAGCACCCGCATGGCCTTCTCCTTGTTCTTGTACTGGCTCCGCTCGTCCTGGCACTCCACCACCGTGCCGGTGGGCAGGTGGGTGATGCGGATGGCGGACTCCGTCTTGTTGACGTGCTGGCCGCCGGCGCCGCTGGAGCGGTAGGTGTCGATCTGCAGATCCTTGGGGTCGATGGCAAACTCCACGTCCTCCGCCTCCGGCAGCACCGCCACCGTGGCGGCGCTGGTGTGGATGCGGCCGCCGGACTCCGTCTCCGGCACCCGCTGGACCCGGTGGACGCCGGACTCGAATTTCAGCCGGGAGAACACGTCCTCCCCCTCGATGAGCAGGCTGCACTCCTTCACGCCTCCCAGCTCCGTCAGGTTCTGGCTCACCAGGTCCACCCGCCAGCCCCGGGCGGCGGCGTACATGCCGTACATCCGCAGCAGGGCGGCAGCAAACAGCGCGCCCTCCTCGCCGCCTACGCCGGCCCGCAGCTCCATCACCACGCTGCGGCGGTCGTTGGGGTCCCTGGGCAGAAGCAGCCGCCGCATGTCCTCCTCCAGGCGCTCCATGGCCGCCCGGGCTTCGGACAGCTCCTCCGCCGCCAGCTCCCCCATCTCCGGGTCCGCCAGCAGCGCTTCCGCCGCGGCCCGGTCCCGCTCCGCCTGCTCATAGGCGCGGCAGACCTCCGCCGCGGGAGCAAGCTCCCGCAGCTCCTGATTCAGTTTTTTCAGCTTTTCCGGATTGCCGTAGACCGACGGGTCCGCCAGCTCCTCGGACAGCAGCGCATGCTTCCGGGCCAGCGCTCTGATCTGCTCCAGCAACGGTGTTCCTCCTCTCCGACGGGCGCGTCAGCCGGATGTCTGCTCCTCCGATGCCAGGTACTCCCGGGCCTGCCGCAGGAACTCCTCCTGCCAGAAGCAGTAGCCCACGGAGCCGGAGCGCAGCGACACGGCGCAGCGGTGGGGCCGGGGCAGATACCCGTCCATCTGGCGGTAAATCTCCTCAAAACGGCCCTCGCTGCTGCGGGTCACCACGTAGGCCACCCGCTGCAGTTCCTTGCCATAGGCCTTCAGGAAGCCCCGGGTGACGGAGCTGCACCGCCCCGCCCACACAGGGGTTCCCACAATCACCAGCCGGTAGTCCGACAGAGGCCGCTCCGTGGCAAAGGGCGCCAGGGGATCGCAGTCCCGCTTCATGGCGTCCATGCCGCAGCGGATGGCGCCCCGCCAGCCGCCCCGGGCCGCCTCGTCCCGGATTTCCACCGTCTCGGCGTCCAGCGCCTGGGCGATTTCCTCCATGGCTTTGGCGGTGTTGCCGGTGCGGGAATAATAGATGCACAATACGTCGCTCATGGTTCGTCTCCTCAGTCAAAAATCAGGGTTTTGCACAGCGCGAAGGCCTCCCGCACGTAGTAGTTGGCGTTCAGCAGCGCGTAGGGGGACTTTGCCGGAATGTCCATCACCGACAGTCCCGCCCGCCGGGCAATCAGGTGGGAGCGGAAGCAGTGGAAGTCGCTGGTGATCACCGCCACGGTGGTGCCGGCAAGGCCCCGCTCCTCCAGCAGCTCTCTGGAACAGGCGAAGTTCTCCGCCGTGGAGGTGGAGCGGTCCTCCAAAATCAGCCGCTCCTCCGGAATGCCACGCTTCACCAGCTCCCGGCGCATGCACTCCGCCTCGGAGATGCGCTCCCCGTCCCCCTGTCCGCCGGACAGGATGGCCAGGGTGTCGGGGTGCCGCGTCAGGTAGTCCGCAGCCGCCTCGATGCGGCTTTGCAGAATCAGGGACGGCGTCTCGCCGTTGACCCCCGCCCCCAGCACAATGGCCGCCTCCGCCGGCAGGGCGCTGTTGTCCGCCCCGCCGCGGCTCAGCAGCAGTCCCTCCACGCAGCCGAAGGCCACCGCCCCGGCGCACAGCAGCGCCAGGAACACCCGCCGGCACAGCCTGCCCCGGCGGCTTTCCGCCGCCCAGCGCTCCAACGCCGCCCCCAGCAGGCACACGCCGGCAAGGCACAGTGCCAGCGTCCCGGAAAACCGGACCCCCGGAAAGAGGGCAAAGGCGCAGAAGCCCGTCACCGCCAGCACGGCGGCAGCCGTCAGCCACCCCGCCGCCTCATTTCTTCCTTTTCCCCGGTAGGGCTTAGCCTTCCGCTTCCTCACTGAGCTTCTCCCATTTCCCGTACAGTTCGTCCAGCTCCGCCTGGACCGCTTCCTTCTCTTTCAGCAGCGCATTGAGCTTTTCGTAGTCGCAGGCGGCGGCCTCCATGTCGCCGTCCAGCGCCGCCAGGCGCTCCTCGGTCTTCGCGATGTCCCTCTCGCAGATGGTCAGCTGCCGCCGGGCCGCCTGCTGATTCCGGCTGCCCCGGGGCTTTTCCGTGACAGTCTTCTCCTTCACCGGCGCCGCCGGCTCCGGCCGGTTGGCCGCCTCCTGGGCCTTGAGCTGCCGGTACTGGGTGAAGCCCATGGGATAGTCGGTAATGGTGCCCTCCGCCAGCTCCCAGACGCGGGTGGCGAAGCGGTTGATGAAATACCGGTCATGGCTGACGAACAGCAGCGTGCCGTCATAGGCCTCCACCGCCTCTTCAATCCACTCCCGGGAGGCGATGTCCAGGTGGTTGGTGGGCTCGTCCAGAATCAGGAAGTTGATCTCGTCGTCCATCAGCATGCACAGCCGCAGCCGGCTCTGCTCGCCGCCGGACAGCACGCTCACCGGCTTGAGCACGTCCTCGCCCCGGAAGTCATAGGCCGCCAGGCGGTTCCGGGCGGACTGGGCGGAAAGCCCCCGCTTGGCCGCCATCATATTCTCCACCAGATTCCAGTCCGGATGGTCGAAGTGGATGATCTGGGGCAGATAGGCGGCCTTCACCTGGGGGCCTATGCGGATGCGGCCGTCATCCGGGTACTCCTCGTCCATGATCATTTTGATCAGGGTGGATTTGCCGGTGCCGTTGTCGCCGATGAGGGCGATGCGCTCGCCGCCCTCCACCTTCAGGCTGATGTGGTCAAAGAGGTGCTTGTCCCCGAAGGACTTGGCAATGCTCCGCAGGGCCAGCACCTCGTCGCCGTGAAACTCGGCGGCGGTGAACCGGGCGTCCATCTTCCGGGCCTTGGTGGGCCGGGAGGTGGTGCGCATCCGCTCGATGCGCTTTTCCATGGAGAAGGCCCGCTTGTGGAGGGCATCATTGCCCATGAAGGCCCACAGGTGCAGCTGGTCCGCCGCCCGCTCCAGCTGCTGGATCTTGGCCTGCTCCTTCTGATACTGCTTCATCCGCTCCTGGAACCGCCGCTCCTTCTCCACGGCGTAGAAGCTGTAGTTGCCGCTGTAAAACTCCGCCTTTCCGTCGGCGATCTCAATGACCCGGGTGACGGTGCGGTCCAGGAAGTATCGGTCATGGGAAATGGCCACCACGGTGCCCCGGAAGCCCCGGATATACTCCTCCAGCCACTCGGTGGCGTGGAGGTCCAGATGGTTGGTGGGCTCGTCCAGCAGCAGAATGTCCGTGTCCTCCAGAATGAGGCGGCCCAGGTTGACCCGGGTCTTTTCGCCGCCGGACAGCTGGTCGAAGAGCTGGCGGCGCATCTCCGGGGAGATGGACAGGCCGTTGGCCACCTTGTTGACGGCCACGTCGGTGTCATAGCCGCCGAAGGCCTCAAACCGCTCGTTCAGCTCGCCGTACCGGTGCAGCAGGGCCGGGTCATTCTCCCCGGCGGCCATGCGCTCCGTCAGCTCCTCCATCTCCCGGGCAAGGCTCTGGAGCCGGGAAAAGGCGGTACGCAGCACGTCCTCCACGGTGTAGCCCGCCGGGTACACCGGGATCTGGGAGATGAGGCCCATCCGGCGTCCCTTTCCGATGGTGACGCTGCCGGTGTCCCAGTCCAGTTCTCCCGTCAAAATGCGAAACAGCGTGGTTTTGCCCGCGCCGTTCCGCCCCAGAAGGCCCACCCGTTCGCCCTGGTCAATCTGAAAGGTGAGTCCATCCAGAATATTCTTTCCGATTTCAAAGGACTTTACCAGTCCCTCCACCTGAATCTCAATCATGAAAACTGCTCTCCCAGCCGGTCCACCAGCCACTCAAAGTGCATGGCGTGAGACGCCTTGACAAGCATCACGGTGTTTTTCCCGAAGGCCTCCCGGATGGTTTCCAGCCCCTCCTCCTTCGTGGAAAAATGCTGTGTCCGGCCGCCGCTGTCCTCCACGCCCCGGGCGATGTCCGTCGCCTTGGGGCCGATGGCAAACACCTGGTCCACCCCCAGCATGGCCGCCAAGGCGCCGGTATTGTAATGGGCCTGCTCCGTCAGGGCGCCCAGCTCCCCCATGTCTCCCAGCACGGCCACGGTGCGGTCGCACTCCGTCTTGGCCAGAATCTCCAGCGCCGCCGCCACCGACTGGGGGTTGGCGTTGTAGCAGTCGTCCAGCAGAATGCGGTTCCCCGGCAGGCGCAGCAGGCGCATCCGGGAGCCGGTGGGCCGGTAGGCCGCCACGCCCCGGACAATCTCCTCCTCCGTCAGGCCCAGCCGCTCGCCCACCGCCACCGCCATGGAGGCGGAGTAGATCATGTGCTCGCCGGGGGCGGGAATCTCCAGATGGTAGGTCCTTTGGGCGGTCTCCACCGCGCAGCGGACCCCGGCCACGCCCAGGTCCGCCACCTCCGTCACCCGGACGCCGCAGTGCTCCCGCTTGCCGCAGCGCACCGTCTCAAAGGGCAGGTCCAGGGTGTCCAGCAGGGAGTCATCGCCGTTGAGCACCGCCAGGCCGTCGGGCTTCAGGTACTCAAACACCTCGCACTTGGCCTGCAGAATGCCCTCCCGGCTGCCCAGAAACTCAATGTGGGCGTCGCCGATGTTGGAGATGACGGCGATGTCCGGCTTCACCAGTTCCGCCAGATACCGGATCTCACCGAAGTGGTTCATGCCCGTCTCGATCACCGCCGCCTGATGCTCCGGCGCCAGGCTCAGCAGCGTCAGGGGGGTGCCGATGTCATTGTTCAGGTTGGCCGGCGTTTTCAGCACGTTGTACCGGGCGGACAGCACCGAGGCGATCATGTCCTTGGTGGTGGTCTTTCCCACGCTGCCGGTGACCTGCACAAAGGGGATGGCGAACCGGTCCCGGTGGGCCATGGCCAGGGCCTTCAGGGCCAGGCGGGTGTCGCCCACCTTGATATAGAACTTATCCGGCCGCAGCGTCTCGGGAAGCCGGGCGCACAGCACGCCGGCGGCGCCGGCGTCCAGCGCCGCGTCCAGGAAGCGGTGGCCGTCGAATTTCTCGCCGCTGAGGGGGATGAACAGGCATCCCGGGGTGATGTTCCGGCTGTCGGTGGACACGGAGTCCACCTCCGTCGCGTCCTCCCGGGGGTTCCACCACACGCCGCCCACGGCGCGTTCAATTTCTCTGACAGAAAAAGGCTGCATATGTCCTCCCGGCGCTCTCCGCGCCTCATGTTGTATCCGTTACCGACGCCTGATGCGGACAGACTGCTGCACAATGTCCTCGATCAGCTGGTTGTAGGTCATGCCGGCCGCCGCCGCCTCCTTGGGCATGAAGCTGGCGGGGGTCAGGCCCGGCAGGGAGTTGAACTCCAGGAACCAGGGCTGACCGGCATCGTCCAGAATCACGTCCGCCCGGGCGTAGACCTGCAGGCCCAGGCCGTGGTACAGCTTCAGCGCCAGCTGGCCCACCAGCTCCTGCTCCTCAGGGGTGATGGGGGCGGGGCACAGCTCCCGGGCGCCGCCGTTCTCGGCGGTCTGGTACTTGGCCACATAGTCGAAATTGCCGTTGGCGGGGATGGTCATGGCGCTGGGCAGATACCGGTCTCCCAGCACGCCCACCACCAGCTCCCGGCCGTAGACCCGCTGCTCCACCAGCACCCGGCTGCCGAATTTCAGCACCTCCAGCAGATCCCGCTTCAGCTCCTCCCGGTCCGCCGGCAGAAATACGCCCAGGGAGGACCCGCCGTCCACGGTTTTCACCACGCAGGGCATGGGCAGCTCCCGGGACAGGGCCTCCGCCTCCTCCGGACCGTAGGTCAGCACCCGCCAGGCGGGGGTGGGGATGCCCAGGGAGTCCATCATCCGCTTGGTGACCACCTTATCCATGGCCATGGCGGAGGCCAGATACCCGGAGCCGGTGTAGGGCACGCCCAGCAGGTCCAGCGTGGCCTGAATGCGGCCGTCCTCCCCGTCCATGCCGTGGAGGCCCAGGAACACCAGATCCGCCATGCGGCAGACCTCCAGCACGTTGGGGCCCAGCAGGCTGGGGCTTTTGTCGGGCCGGCTGGCCCGGACAGCCTCCAGGTCCGGGGCCTCCGGGGCGATGCTGGCCTCGGGGCACAGGCCGTCCGGCGCGTCAAAAACAGACTCCGCCGGGTCCGGCAGCGCCGGAAGTCCCAAAAACATATCCACAAAAATGGCCCGGTGCCCATTTTCCCGCAGGGCACGGCAGGCGCCGGCGCCGGAGGCCAGGGAGACCCCCCGCTCTGTGGAAAGGCCGCCGGCCAGCACAACGATCTTCATTTCGGTTCCTCTTTTCGTTGATTTCTCATTTCATCTGGTATGATTCCGCTTCCCAGTTTAGCACAGCGCCGCCGGGAATACAACCATGCCGTCAGACCACCAGGAACGGCAGCACCAGAGACGACAGGATGGACAGCACCAGTATTGCCACCAGCACCAGCGCCAGAATCCGCGTTCCTCTGCTCATTGGCTCCCCTCCTCCCGCATGATCTTCCGGATGCTTTTTTCCGCCCGGCTGCGGGGCAGCATCAGCTCATGGCCGCAGCCGCAGCACTTCAATTTGATGTCCATGCCCACCCGCAGGATCTCCCACCGGGAGCTCCCGCAGGGATGGGGCTTTTTCAGTTCCACTCGGTCGTGAAGGCGAAGGTCCATAGCCATTCCTCCTGTCAAACTGCCGCGCCGCGGCGCATAGACTGCTGTATCACGCAAAGCCGCTTCCGCGGCGGATAGGATGGTTCATATGCCGGAAAACAACATTTATCTGCCGGAGGGCATGTATCCCCGCAGCGCCGCTACCCTCCCGGCTCTCACCGCCGCCATGGAGCGACGGGCCATTCTGGAGGGCATGGTGCTGCGGTGCGACGCGGCACTGTCCCTCCACGTGGCCCTGGGGCCCTATGAGGGCATCATCCCCCGGGAGGAGGCCATCGCCCCCTGGATCAGCGGCGCCGGGCGGGACATCGCCCTGCTGAGCCGGGTGGGCAAGCCGGTGTGCTTCTTCGTCACCGGCGTGGCCGCCGACGAAAAGGGATCGCCGAAGATCACCCTCTCCCGCCGGGCGGTGCAGGAGGAGGCGGGCCGGGACTTCGCCCGCCGCCTGCGGCCCGGGTCGGTGATGACCGCCCGGGTGACCCACATGGAGCCCTTCGGGGCCTTTCTGGACATCGGCTGCGGCGTCACCGCCCTGCTGCCCATCGAATCTGTCTCCGTCTCCCGCATCCCCCACCCGGACTGCCGGTTCCGGACGGGGCAGCGGATTCTGGCCGCCGTGGCGGCGGTGGAGCGGGACCCGCTCCGGTTCACCATGACCCACAAGGAGCTGCTGGGCACCTGGATGGAAAACGCCAGCCGCTTCCAGCCCGGCGACACCGTGCCGGGCATTGTCCGCTCGGTGCAGGACTACGGCTGCTTCGTGGAGCTGACGCCCAACCTGTCCGGCCTGGCAGACCTCCGGCCGGACATCCGGGAGGGGGACCGGGTGTCGGTGTACCTGCGCAGCATCCGCCCGGAGCGGATGAAAATCAAGCTCCACATCATTGAGAAGCTGCCTCCCCTCCACGGCCCCACGCCCCTGCGCTATCAGATCACCGACGGCCAGCTGGACCGCTGGGTCTACTCGCCGCCGAACTGCGTGAAGCCGCCGGTGGAGACGGTATTCAGCCCTCTCCCCTGATTTTGTCCCAGTAGGCCCTGGCGGCCTGCTCCGTCTTGTTGGGGCCGTACTCGTAGTACCGGGCGTTTTTGATGGCGTCCGGCAGGTACTGCTGGGCCACCCAGTGGTTGGGGTAGTCATGGGGGTATTTGTAGTGCTGCTTGTTGTCAAAGCCGGTGGTGTCGGCGTGGACGTTCTGCAGCTGCCGGGGAATGTCGCCGGTCTTTCCCTTCCTCAGGTCCGCCCGGGCGGCGATGATGGCGTTGTGGGCGGAGTTGGACTTGGGGGCGGTGGCCAGCAGAATGGCCGCCTCCGCCAGGGGAAGCTGGGCCTCCGGCAGCCCCAGCTGCACCGCCGCGTCCACGCAGGCCTTGGTGATGACGATGGCCTGGGGGTAGGCCAGGCCGATGTCCTCCGCCGCGATGACCAGCAGCCGCCGGCAGGGGGACAGCAGGTCCCCCGCCTCCAGCAGCCGCCCCAGATAGTGCACCGCCGCATCGGGGTCGGAGCCGCGGATGGACTTCTGCAGCGCCGAGAGAATATCGTAGTGGGCGTCGCCGTCCCGGTCATAGCGCATGGCGCTGCGCTGGGACAGCTGCTCCGCGTCCGCCATGGTCAGCACCAGCTTCCCGTCCACCGGACGGGCCGCCTGGCACAGCAGCTCCACGGCGTTGATGGCCTTGCGCACGTCGCCGCCGCAGGCGGTGGCCACCTGGAGGGGCACCCCCTCCTCCCACCGCAGCGGCAGGGGGCTGCGGTCCTTTTCAATGGCCAGCGCCCGCTCCACCGCCGTCCTGGCCTCCGCCGGAGGCACCGGCTTGAACTCAAACACCGTGCTGCGGGACAGCAGGGCGCCGTAGACATAGAAGTAGGGGTTTTCGGTGGTGGAGGCGATGAGGGTCAGCTTGCCGTTCTCCATGAACTCCAGCAGACTCTGCTGCTGCTTTTTGTTGAAGTACTGGATCTCGTCCAGGTACAGCAGCACGCCGCCGGGGGCCAGCAGCGTCCCCACGTCGCCGATGATGTCCTTCACATCCTGCAGCGACGCGGTGGTGGCGTTGAGCCGGTAGAGGGTCTTCTGCGTCCGCTCCGCCACAATGTTGGCAATGGTGGTCTTGCCGGTGCCGGAAGGCCCGTAGAACACCATGTTGGCGGAGGTCCCGCCCTCAATGAGCCGCCGCAGCACCCCGTCCTTGCCGATCAGGTGCTTCTGGCCCACCACTTCATCCAGACTTTTGGGGCGGATCTCGTCCGCCAGCGGCCGGTTCATGCCATCGCCTCCTCCGTTGTGTCTAAATTCGTATTTTACCATACCGGCGGTCGGATTTCCATGGTTTTTTCACTGGCTTTTTGCCGTTTTTTGTGGTATCATGGCAGCATCCTGATCATGAGGTGAGATCATGAAGTCCAAAGCCGCCGTGAAGCGCATCATTGAGACACTGAAGGGCATCTATCCCGAGGGGCTGTGCTCTTTGCAGTACGAGAAGGACTACGAGCTGCTGTTCGCCGTGCGGCTCTCCGCCCAGTGCACCGACGCCCGGGTGAACCAGGTGACCCCCGCCCTGTTCGCCCGCTTCCCCACCCTGGAGAGCTTCGCGGAGGCCGACCCGGAAGAGGTGGGGCGGTACATCCACTCCTGCGGGTTTTATAACGGAAAGGCCCGGGACCTGGTGGCCTGCGCGCAGAAGCTGCTGTCGGACCACGGCGGCAGGGTCCCCGGCACCATGGAGGAGCTGACGGCCCTCCCCGGCGTTGGCCGCAAAACCGCCAACCTGATTCTGGGGGACGTGTACAAGCAGCCCGCCTACGTCTGCGACACCCACTGCATCCGCATCACCGGGCGGCTGGGCCTCACCGACGGCTCCAAAGACCCGGTGCAGGTGGAGCGGCAGCTGCGGGAGGTACTGCCGCCGAAGGAGTCCTCCGACTTCTGCCACCGGATGGTGCTTTTCGGCCGGGACACCTGCGTGGCCCGCAGCCCCAAATGCGCCGGATGCCCCCTGCAGAAGGACTGCGACACCTGGAAAAAGGAGCACAGATAACAAAATGCCTCGCTTTTTTGCCTGCTACGCAGGCCAAAAAGCTGCCGCTATGCGGCGCAAGCTTTTTGTAGGCATTTGATTCCACACGAGGGGACTCCCGCCCCCTCGTACTCCCCCTGCGAAACGAACCTATTTACTTCCGAACAGAGTTTTTTCGACAAGCCAAGCGTTCCTGCCGGATGTTCCGGCAGGAACGTTTTCTTTTATTGCGGCATATACTGCCCTGAACGATTCAGGAGGTGCGGAAGGATGCAAATGGACGAAAATACCAGCCGGATTGTGGAATCCCTGCGGCAGAACCCCGCCGCCGTGCAGGCGCTGTTCCAGTCCCGGGACGGCCAGGCGCTGCTGCGGATGCTGACGGAGGGGGACCGGGGGGCGTCGCTGCAGAAGGCGGCCCAGAGCGCCTCCCGGGGCGACGCCGCGGACATGGTGCGCATGATGAAGCAGGTGATGCAGAGCAAGGAAGGGGCGGCGCTGGTAGACCGCATCAACAAGACGGTGCGGAAATAACCGGGACGGGAGGGCGGCGGCATGTCGGAATTTGATGAGAAGCTGAACGCGCTGCTGTCCAACCCGGACAGCATGGCCCAGATCATGCAGCTGGCCCAGTCCCTCTCCGGCGGAGCGGCGGAAGCGGCGCCGCCTCCGCCGCAGCAGTCCCCTCCGCCGCCCCAGCCCCCTGCCGGCGGCGGCGACTCCCTGTCCGGCCTGCTGGGCGGTCTGGACCCCAAGCTGAT
This sequence comes from Dysosmobacter sp., assembly GCF_034093755.1. Lineage (GTDB taxonomy): Bacteria > Bacillota > Clostridia > Oscillospirales > Oscillospiraceae > Oscillibacter. The sequence continues at coordinate 14,243 of NZ_JAXEBZ010000032.1, forward strand.
GATGCGCCTGCTGCCCCTGCTGCAGGAGCTGGGCCGGGACAGCGACTCCAACGCCCGGCAGCTGCTGACGGCCCTGCGGCCCTACCTGCGGCCGGAGCGGCAGGACCGGGTGGAGCGGGCGCTGCAGCTGGCCCGGCTCATCCACCTGGGCAAACAATTTCTGTCGGGCTGGGAGGGATGAGGGGTGTACAACCGCTATATCCGCAATGACACCGGCAGCTATTCCCGCATTCCGGAGGAGGAGCCGGCCTCCCGGCAGGCACCGCCGCCCCGGCGGGATGCGCCCCCGAAGCCGGGCCCGCCGCCGAAGCAGCCGCCGCCCAGGCAGGAAGCCCCGCCGCCCAGGCAGGAGTCCCCTCCGCCCCGGCAGGAGGTGTCGGACGTTCTGGCCCGGGCGCTGCGGGGGCTGCTGGACCGGCTCCACCTGGAGAGCGTGGACACCGGGGACCTTCTGCTGCTGGTGCTGCTGTTTCTGCTGTACGAGGAGCACGCCGACGAGGAGCTGCTGTTCGCCCTGGGAATCCTGCTGATTCTCTGAACATAGAAAGCCCCGGGAGCCGATGGCTCCCGGGGCTTTCCGCGTCACTTCACTTCACAGCCGGCTGCTCCGGCTTCTTCTCCGCCGGGGTGCGCCAGTGGAGGCTGGTTCTGTGGAACACCGGCTCACAGACGCACAGAATGGCGGGCATCAGAAAAATGCTCACCAGGGCGGAGATCAGGGCGCCCCGGGCCAGCATGATGCAGATGGCGCCGATGAGGTCGATGGAGGACACGAAGGACACGCCCAGGGTGGCGCAGAACAGCACCAGGGCGCTGGTGACGATGGACGCGTCGGAGGCGTCGGCGGCGATGCGGATGGCCTCCATCCGCTCCTTCCCCTGCTGCAGCTCCTCCTGGAACCGGGAGGTCATCAGGATGGCGTAGTCCACCGTGGCGCCCAGCTGGACGCAGCTGATGACCGTGGGGGCAATGAAGGGCGTGGAGGCGCCGGTAAAGTAGCTGATGCCCTGGTTGATGAGGATGGCCAGCTCAATGGTGGCCACCAGCACCACCGGCACCGACAGCGACTTGAACACCCAGGCGATGATCAGGAAAATGGCGATGATGGAGATGTAGTTGGTGACCTTGAAGTCCACGGCGGAGGTGTCGATCAGGTCCCGGTACATGGCACCCTCGCCGGTGATCATGGCGTCGGGGTCGTAGGTGTGGAGGATGGCGTTGAGGGCGTCCAGCTGCTGGGCCACCTGGGTAGTGGCCGGCTCATAGGTGGAGTTGATCATCATCAGCTGGTAGCCGTCCTGCTGCAGCATATCCTTCACCTCCGCCGGGACGAAAAAGCCGGGGATGCCGGTGCCCAGCATGGTGTGGTAGGACAGCACGGAGGTGACGCCCGGCACCTCTTTGATGGCCTCCTCCATCACATTCATGTCCGCGGAGGGGATGTCATCCCGCAGCACCACAAAGTGGGAGGTGGCCATGTCGAACTGGTCTTTCAGCTTCTCGTTGCTGACGATGGAGGGCAGGTCCCGGGGCAGGGACTCATCCAGCTTATAGTAGATGTCGGCGTGGCTCTGGGAATAGCAGGCCGGCAGGAACAGCACCAGCGCCAGCACCAGGAAGAACACCCGGCGCCGCAGGACGAAGCTGTTGATCCTGTCGAAGCTGGGGATCAGGGTTTTGTGGACATGCTTTCCTATCTGTTTGTCGAAGATCAGCAGCAGGCTGGGAAGCACCAGAATCACCGTGGCCACCCCCAGCACCACGCCCTTGGCCACGACGATGCCGATGTTCCGGCCCAGCGTCAGCTGCATGAAGCACAGGGCCAGAAAGCCGGCGATGGTGGTGAGGCTGGAGCCGGACAGGGACCGGAAGGCCGCGATGACGGCCTGGGCCATGGCGTCCCGGGGATCGTCAAAACGGGTCCGCTCCTCCTCGTACCGGCGGTAGAGGAAGATGGAGTAGTCCATGGTGACGCCCAGCTGCAGCACGGCGGCGATGGCCTTGGTGACAAAGGAGATCTCCCCCAGCAGGATGTTGGTGCCGAAGTTATAGACGATGGCCATGCCGATGCTGACCAGGAACACCAGCGGCAGCACCGTGGATTCCAGGGTGGCCAGCATGGCCAGCAGCGCCAGCAGCACCGCCAGGCCCACAAACACCGGCAGCTCGCTCTCCATCACGTCCCGGGTGTCCTTGATCACCACGGAGAAGCCCGCCAGGAAGCACTTTTCGTTGCAGATGCTCCGCACGTCCTCAATGGCCTGCATGGTTTCGTCGGAGGCGCCGGGGTGATCGTACTGGATGATCATCAGGGTGGAGCTGTCGGAGAAGAACATCTCCCGGAAGGCGGAGGGGATCATCTCCGTGGGAATCTGGATGCCCACCAGGTTGCTGACCCAGATGGCGTTGGACACGCCGGGGACCTCCCGGATGGCGTTGAGCAGGTCATTGGTGTAGCCGGCGGGCATGCCGTCCACCACCAGCATGCTGGTGGCGGCCATCTGGAAGGGGTCCTCCAACAGCTGCTCTCCCCGGGAGGAGGGCAGGTCCTGGGGCAGGTAGGAGAGAATATCATAGTTGATGCGGGTGGCCACATAGCCCAGCGCCGAGGGAATCAGCAGCAGCACGGCGATGAGGGCCACCAGTCTGGGCTTCCGGGTCAGCCAATGGGCGATTTTATCGATCAAGGGAACTCACCTGTCCTTTCCCCGGCTCAGCGGAACAGCCCGGTGATGGAGGCCCAGAAGTCCTTGAACATCTGCGCCACCCGGCTCCAGAAGCCGCCCTTTTCGGCGGCCGGGGCCGTCTCCTCCGTCTCCGACGCCTTCTCCGCCTTGATCTCCTGGGTGCGGATCATCACCTGGATGCTCTGGGGCGTGCCGTTGCGCCGGTCGGTGAGGGACTCCGCCGGGGCGGTAGCGTCCATCATCAGCAGATTGTCCACGTCGCCGGTGTGGTCATTCCACAGGTCCTCAATGATGCCGGTCATGGCGTTTTTGGAGGCCTGGATGCTGCCGGAGGTAGCCATGACGTCGGCGGTGCGGCGCAGGACGGCGGCCAGGGAATCCAGGGTCTTTTTCGTGCCGTCATCCAGCTGACTGCCGGAGCGCTTCAGCAGGCTCTCGGCGCTGTCCACAAGGGTGACGGTGTCCTTCACCGCGGCGGAGGCGGTAACGCTGAGATCGCTGACGGTCTGCAGGGTCTCCTGCAGGGTAGGCTCGTAGTCATTCAGCAGCGCCCGCAGCGCGTCCGCCTGGTCCAGAATCCGCTGCAGCTTCTGGGTGGACTGGCGCAGCGCCGTGGTCAGGTCGGAGGCGTCATCCATCAGGTCGGTGAGGTCATCCAGCTGTTTGCACAGGTCTGCCAGGTCCCCGATCAGCGCCGCGGTGGGCTTTGCGATGCCCTGCATGGTGCGGGTCAGGTCCTTTCTGACCCCCTCGATGCTCTCCAGGGTGCTGTCCAGCCCCCCGGTGATCAGGTCCACCGCCGCGCCGCCCACGGAGCCGCTCTCCCCGGGTTCGCTTCCGGCAGGCTCACCCTCCGCGGGTTCCTCCCCGGCGGGTTCATTCCCGGCAGGCTCTTCCCCGGTGGTTTCGTTCTCCTCCGGCGCCGGATCGTTCCGCACCAGGCTGGCGGACAGGGTCTGCTCCCCGTCCTCCGCCAGTTGGCCGCTGGTGTACACAATCCACAGGTCATTCATCTGCTTGGCCTGGTCGGCGGTGACCCCCGGCAGCTTCCCGCAGAACTGCTGGAAGGTGGCGCCGGACCGGGCGAAATAATAGAGGTTCCGCAGCTGGCGGGCGGTGGCCAGGCTGGCCTGCTGCTCCGCCGGAATCTGGTCCTCCATGCCGGCGTCCGCCAGGTCCAGCAGCTGTTTCAGACCGGCGGCCATGGCCGCCGCCTGGCTATCGGAGGCGGCGGCGCCGTTGATCACCAGCAGTTGGGCCATGAAGGCGGTCAGGTCCGTCTCCTCATAGGCCTTGTGAACGGCCTTCACCTTTTTCACCATGGCGCGGCTGGAGACGGTCTCCTCCTCTTCCTCCCCGCCGGAGGACGCGCCGCCGCTGACGGCGTCCAGCGCCCGGCGGAGGCCGGAGAGGCTGGAGCGCAGGTCCGCGGCACTCTCCACCAGGTCCTTCATGTCCTCGCTGCCGTTCTCCAGATTCTCCAGGGCGTCCTGCATATCCGCCAGCTGGTCCCGCAGGGACACGGTGATGTCCATCAGCTCGTTGAGGGTGGCCTTGGAGTCCGTCACCAGCCGGCTCAGGGCCTGTACCTGCTGCTCCACCGGCTCCAGCTGCTGCGCCAGGCGGCTCAGGTCGCCTTTCAGGGCGTCGGTGCCGTCATAGAGGGCGCCCTTGCCGTCGGAGAAGGTGCCCCGGGCCTGATTCAGGGCGTCCAGGCCGGAGGCGGAGGCGTTGAGGCTGCCGGTCATGGCGTTCATGGCGGACAGCAGTTCATCCATGCTGCCGGAGAGCTTGTGGTAGTCATCCTCCAGTTCGTCCTTCTTCCGGCTGATGTCCGCGATCTGCTCCAGCTGGCTCAACGTGGCGGGCACCATCAGGAAGGTCATGCCGCCGAAGGAGAAATCCTCCGCGCCCACCTCGATGGTGAAGTGCTGCTCCTCCCCCGGCAGGCACAGGAACAGCACCATCCGCAGGTTGCCCACCAGCTGCACCTGGGCGCCCTCGGCCTTCAGCGACAGGATGTCGTCCTGGTTGAACACGGCCATGGCCTCCAGGGTGTAGTTGTATCTGGCGTAATCGCTGGCGTTTTCGTTGGGAACGAAGTGCAGGCCGATCTCCACCATGCCGGTTTTGCCCGCCAGATCCTCCGCCCGGGTGGGCACGCCGTTGAGCCGGTAGGTCACGGAGATGGTCCAGGGCAGCGTCTCGAAGGGCTGGGTGGTCTTGCCCTCAAAGTAGAAGTGCTTCGGTGGCTCCGTGCCGAAGTCAAAGACGGTTCTGCTTCCCGACACGGTGGGCGCGGTACCGTCCGACAGGTTGTTCACCGACTCATATGTACCGTAGTCGGTGATGCTGGACGCGCCGTTGAGGGTGTAGCTTTTCACCATGCTGCCGTCCAGCAGGTTGCCGTAATAGTCCAGCGTGGCGTAGTAGGCCTCGTCAAAGGTGGGGGCCACCCCGTCGCCGATGGGTTCCGCCGCCGCGGCGGGCACGGCGCATCCCGCCGCCAGCACCGCCGCCAGCATCAGCGACAAAAGGCCCTTTCCTGTCAGGCGCCTGTGATTTCTCATATCTGACTCCTCCATTTTATAGACATATGTCTTGTAAAATATTTTTGTTGATTTGTCGATCTGAGTTGATTATAATGAGAGTACAAAGTCAGGGTCAATAGGCAAAACCGGGCCAATGCCCAAATTTTACAGATTTACAGAAAAGAGAACTGCCATGCTGAAAAATACCGAGGACCGCCGCGCCAGGCGCACCCGCCGGCTGCTGAAAGAGAGCCTGCTGGAGCTGATGCAGGAGAAGCCCTTCTCCCAGATCTCCGTCCGGGACGTGACGGAGCGGGCGGACGTGAACCGCACCACCTTTTACCTGCACTACACCGACACCGCCCGGCTGCTGCAGAGCGTGGAGGAGGACCTGCTGTCGGACGCCCGGACTCTCATCGACGCCCACCTGCAGGAGACGGTGGCGGAGCACACCCTGCGGCCCGTGTTTGAGCCCATTCTGGACTTCACGGTGGCGCACCGGACGGTCTGCACCGTGCTGTTTGAAAACAACGAGGCCAGCCAGTTCACCGGCCATCTGCAGCGGCTGTTTCAGCGCAGCGGCGGGGAGATTGTGCAGGCCTGGTTCCGGCCCCGGGATGACCGGCAGCTGTCCTACCTGCTGGAGTTCGTGGCCTGCGGCCTCATCGGCCTGATTGCCGAGTGGTTCCGCCGGGGCATGGACCTGCCCCGGGAGGAGCTGCTGGACGCGGCGGAGTGTCTGGCGGACGGCGCCGCCGGGCGGCTGCTGGGCCGCGGCTGAAATTTTCCGGAGAGGAGGAGCGGACCCATGGCCGTCATGACCAAAAAGCTGATCCGGGACTCGTTCATCAAACTGCTTAACGAGAGACCCTTCAGCAAAATCACCGTGCGGGACATCGTGGACGACTGCGGCGTCAACCGCAATACCTTTTATTATTACTATCAGGACCTGCCCCAGCTGCTGGAGAGCATCGTGGACGAGGAGGCGGACCGGCTGATTCACCAGCAGCGGTCCGTAGGCTCCATTGAGGACTGCCTGGACGCCGTCATCGCCTTCGCCCTGGAGAACAGGACGGCGGTGATGCACATTTACCGCTCCGTCAACCGGGACATCTACGAGCGCTATCAGTGGCGGGTCTGCGAGCACGTCACCGCCGCCTATGTGGACACCGCCCTGGCGGGGCGGGTGATTCCGGAGGAGGACCGCCGGGTCATCATCGACTACTGGAAGTGCGTGTGCTTCGGGCTGGTCAGCGGCTGGCTGGAGGGCGGCATGCAGGGGGACATCCGCTCCCGCTTCCACCGCGTCTTCCAGCTGAAGGACAACCAGCTGGAGACCATGCTCTCCCGCTGCCTGCCGGAGTGAGGCCCCCCTTCCGGCAGATTGCCCCCTCCCCGGCCGATGCCTCGGCGGATAAAAAAGAACCCCCGCCGCAGACCCGGTGTCTGCGGCGGGGGTGAAAGGCGGACTCCGGCCAGCGGCAAAGCCGGAGTCCCTTCGTATCTATTATGGATTTGCCGGAACGTTACGCGGCTCCGTCAGGGATTCACTCGTCCTTGCCGCAGCGGTTTCTCATTTCGCGCACATCATTTGTGATCTGGCCGAAGGCATACAGCGGCCAGGAGCTGACCAGCGTGGTCAATCCAACCACAACGCCGGGAAGGCTGATCAGCAGCAGCTCATCTTCCCCGTCCAGCAGCGCAAAAGCCAGAAGCACCACGAAGACCACCGAGAAGATCAGACCGATCGTGCCGATGACCTTTGCCAGACCCTGCAGCTTGTTCCCAATATTCGAATACATGATTTCCCCTCCTGTTTTCTGTAAGACGCACACCCCGCCGTTCCGGGCCGATGTTTTTCACGCCCGGGAGGTTTTATTTTTCCATTAAAATTGCGTCTTAATTTGCAAAATATATCATACAGTCGGGAGGCGGCATTGTCAAGTGTATTTCCGAAGCCAGGTTGTTCTTCCGGGCATAAAACTTCATGCGCAGTATTGCGCACCACGATCATGGACAAAAGCCAGAGCGCATGAAGTTTTTGCGCATCATTTTCGGTTGCCCCGAAGGGGCGGGAAAATAGCAAAAAACCCACCGCAGACGCAGTGTCTGCGGTGGGTTGGTACGCCCGGCTGGATTCGAACCAGTGGCCTACAGAGTCGGAGTCTGTCACTCTATCCAACTGAGCTACGGGCGCATAACGACCTGCCAATCCAGCAGATCGAGGGGTATTATAACAAATTCTTTCCCGGCTGTAAAGAGGAATTTGAAAAAAATCCGAAACTTTCAAAAAGATTGTTAAAAAGTTTGACAACTTTATGGTTTTGGGATAGAATTCATATCAATATAGTCACCGATCGCGGGCGCGCTCCGCCCGCTGTCCGGATTCGATTCCCCACAGGAGGTATCCTTGTGAAAAAAGAAAACATTTCTGACGCGGTGGTCCGCCGGCTTCCCCGCTATTACCGCCAGCTAACCGACCTCTACACCCGCGGTGTGGTCCGCATCTCCTCCAGCAACCTGGGCAAGGAGATGAACATCACCGCCTCCCAGATCCGGCAGGATTTCAGCTGCTTCGGCGAGTTCGGCCAGCAGGGCTACGGCTACAATGTGGAAGAGCTGCGCTCGGAGATCGGCCACATTCTGGGCGTGGACAACAACCACCACCTGATCATCATCGGCGTGGGCAACCTGGGCCACGCCATTCTCCACAACTTCCCCTTCTCCCAGAACGGCTTCGCCGTGGACGCCGCCTTTGACGTGAACCCCGACCTGGTGGGCACCACCATCTGCGGCGTGCCCGTCTGCTCCATGGACCAGTTGGAGAGCTTCCTGGCGGAGCACCGGGTGGATGTGGCGCTGCTGACCATTCCCCAGTCCGTGGCTCAGGAGACCACCAACCGGCTGATGAACCTGGGGGTGAAGGGCTTCTGGAACTTCACCAACATTGAGCTGACCAGCGACAACCCCGACGTCAAGTTCGAGAACATCCACTTCGCTGACAGCCTGCTGATTCTCAGCTACCGCATCTCCAACCGCTGAGGGCCGACCCATGAAGAAAAAAGCACCGGTCCTGCTGCTGGGCCTGCTGGCCGCTTTGCTGGTCTGGGCCGCCGCGGCAGGCGGAGACGTGTCCGATCCCCTGGTGTCCCTGTCCTACCTCACCGGCACCTTCACCGACCGGGTGACGGAACGGGTGGACGAGCTGCTGGAGGAGTCGGACCGCGCCCTGCTGGAACAGGCGGAGGACCTCCCCGCCCAGTCCGGCACGGTCAATGAGAGCGCCGCCGTCTGGACGGAGCGGCGGCTGAAGGAGGGGGACGTTCTCTCCGGCTCCACCGGCCTCAGCGTGCTGGTGCTGGCCGGCAGCGGGGAGGTCCGCTGCCCCGCCGGCGCTGTGGTGGACGTGTCCGCCGGCAGCCTGGCCCCCGACGGCTCCGCCCTCGCCGTCAACCACCGCTATCTGGTGGCGGAGGACACCCGGGCGGAATTTGCCATCACCTCCCAGACCGCCGTGGTCAGCTACCAGGGCAGCTGCACCTTCACGGAGTCCGACGCGGTGGACTACAACGCCATGGCCTCCGCCCTGAAAACCATGCGGCTGTTCAAGGGCAGCTTCACCGCCTACGGCCAGGGCTTTGACCTGGAAAAGGCCCCCACCCGCCTCCAGGCCCTGATCATGTTCATCCGGGTGCTGGGCGAGGAGGAGGCCGCCCTGGCCTACACCGGCTCCCCCCCCTTCCGGGACCTGGCCGCCGGGTCCGACGCTGCAAAATACGTGGGCTACGCCTACGAAAAAGGCTACACCAACGGTTACACCGCCACGGAGTGGCGGCCTGCCCAGAGCGTCAACGTCTACCAGTACACGGAGTTCATGCTCCGGGCGCTGGGGTACAGCTCCACCGCCAACACCAACCTGGCGGACACCATGGAGCGCTCCGCCCGGTGCGGACTGCTGGACGGCGGCGAGGCCGCCGCGCTGAAGGGGCTTCCCTTCCTGCGGGCCCAGCTGGTGTACATCTCCTTCCGGGCACTGGACACCCCCCTGGCGGCCAGCGGCCTGCCGCTGGCGGACACGCTGATGGAAAAGGGCGTGTTCACCTTCAGCGACTATCTGGAGGGCATCTCCCTGGTCAGCGGCGCCCGTCTGGGCTGACACCGATCTCCGGCCTCCGCATAGGATGGAGTGTGGCGGGCTTCCGCCACCAATCCAATCAGGAGGTACCGGTATGTGCAACAATAACGGCATCTGGGGCGGCAACTGCTGCTGGATCATCATTCTCATTCTGCTGTTCTGCTGCTGCGGCGGCGGCAGCTGGTGCGGCAACAACGGCGGCAGCTGCTGCTGAGCCCACCATCCCTGCATAACCAGCAAACGCCCCGCGCCTTTCCCGGGCGCGGGGCGTTCTTTCGCCTTCAGGGTCTTGCCTGTTCTTTGGAACTCCCGGATTTCCGTTTCATTTGCAGCCCAGCCAGGTGCAGGCCCCAAAGCAGAGCCGCCGCCAGCAGCGCCGTAGCCCCATACGGTATCAGCTGCACGGTCAGGACGGAGCTTTGAAATCCGCGCCCGTTGATGACGCTGAACTCCACAGTATCCGGGTCATGCCATGTATTGAAAAAATAGTACATACCGGAGAAATCCACCCCGGCATCGTCGCCATCTTCCAGCCAGACATCCCGCAGCGGCAGCTCCGGGTGAAAATGGCACAGGAACACCCGGATGGAGTCTTTCGGGAGTGCCAGAAATGCGGCTTCCTTCCCATAGCGGGAAAACAGCAGACTGCGGGGAAAGGCAGCAGCCAGATTCTTATCAGAGTCTCCCGTATCCAGCAGCAGCACCGTAACGCCCCGCGCTTCCGCCCGGTCAAGCTCCGCGCAGTCCACACCCCGGTATTCTGCCGCGTATGCGGACAGATCCGCATTCCGGTCCAGCGGATACATCAGCCGCTCATATCCCCAGAAAAGGGCCATAAGCAGTACAATCCACAGCAACAGCAGAGCCGCCCGCTTTATTTGCGGAATGCTCCGCCTATTCTCCGGCATGTCCGATTCCCTCCTCTTTTTCAAAGGTAAGTATTCTTATGATACCACCCGCATGCTTTCCCCGCAAGGCCCGCCTTGACAGTCCCCCTCCCGGCGTGTTACCATCCGGGTATGGCGGTACGTCCGCCGGGAAGGAGCGTTTTTTCCATGATCATTGCGGGAATCCGGCAGTGTTCCCTGTCCAACGGACCCGGAAAGCGGTTTGTGGTGCTGCTGCCGGGCTGCCAGCACCACTGCACCGGCTGCTCCGCCTCCCAGGGCCCCGGCTCCGGGGTGGACTTCTCCCTGGAGGAGCTGCTGGACCAGCTGGACAGCCAGCCGGAGCTGGACGGGCTGACCATCACCGGCGGCGAGCCCTTCGACCAGGCGGCGGAGTGCGCCGAACTGTGCCGCGCCGCCCATGACCGGGGACTGAACGTCCGCTGCCACACCAGCCTGACCTTTGAGGACCTGGCCGCCGGGGAAAATCCGGACCGGCTGGCCCTGCTGCGGGAGACGGACGTGCTGGTGGAAGCCGGCCGCAGCCTCCGGGCGGCGGAGAGCCTTGCCGCGGGGCAGGTGCTGACGGAGAGTTGACAAAAAGCACGCATTTCGTGAGAAATGCGTGCTTTTTCCCGCTTTACCGCCCCAGCTCCACGTACTTGCGCAGAGGGGTCTCGCCCCGCAGGGCGTCCTCGCACTGGCGGATCAGCCGCTCCCGGTCCTGGTTCAGCGTTCCCGCCAGCACCAGATAGTTGCTGGCGTGGTTGGAGCGGAACACCGCGCCGGGACAGTCGATCTCCTGCAGGAAGCGGTGGGTCTCCCGGATCAGCTCCATGGGCTTGGGCATGATCAGGCTTCCCTCCTGCACCCAGCGGTGCATGGGAGTGCCGGTGTAAATCCGCAGCGTCAGCAGGGCGATATAGTCCGGCAGCATGGCGTTGAGGGCGCGGGCGGTGTCCACCGCGTGCTCCTCCCAGCCCTCGGTGCCGGAGAGACCGTTGATGGCGGTGACAGACAGCGTCAGCCCCGCGGCCTTCAGCTTCTGCCCCGCCTCAATCTGCTGGGCCACGGTGACGCCCTTGTTGATCTTCTTCAGCAGCGCCTCGTTGCCGGTCTCCAGACCCAGATAGGCCATGGCCAGGCCGTTCTCCCGCAGCATCCGCAGATCCTCCGGCGTCTTGCCCAGAATGCTTCTGGGGCTGGCGTACACCGCCACCCGCTCACACTCCGGAATGTGCTCCCGGATGAAGGTCAGGATCCGCATCAGATGCTCCGTGGGCAGAATCAGGGCGTCGCCGTCGGCCAGGAAAATCCGCTGGATGCGGGGATAGGTCTGCCGGGCCCACCGCAGGTCCTCCATCACCTGGTCGATGGGGACGATCTCAAACTTCTTGTCCTTGTACATGTTGCAGAAGGCGCACTTGTTCTGGCTGCACCCAAGGGTCACCTGCACAATGAGACTGTAGGCCTCGCTGGGGGGACGGTATACGTTTCCGGAATAATGCAGCATGGAATTCTCCTTTCTTCCTTTACAGGATCACAGGCACCGGGGCCCGCAGCGTCAGGCTCTCCGGCGTCACATGACAGTCACAGGCCAGCACCCGCACCCCGGCGGCGGCCGCCTCCCGCAGCGCCGCGCCGAAGGCGGGGTGGGTATCGTCGTTGGGGGACAGGGACCGGACCCCCTCCATCTGAATCACAAAGAACAGCGCGGCGTCCAGGCCCATCTCCGCCGCCCGCTGCAGCTCCCGGATGTGCTTCACGCCCCGCTCCGTGGGGGCGTCCGGGAAGCGGACGGCGCCGCCGTCCTCCAGCGTGACGCCCTTCACCTCCACCAGATGCCGCGCTCCGCCGGCGGTCTCCACGCAGAAGTCCAGCCGGGAGGCGCCGAAGGTGTACTCCGGCCGCACCGCCGTGACCTCCGGCAGGAAGTGCCCCGCCTCCGCCCACTCCCGGAACACCCGGTTGGGGGCCTGGGCGTCCATGTTGATCAGCAGCCCGCCCTTGTCCGCCGCGATGAGGTCATACCCCGTTTTCCGGGCGGGGTTGGCCGCCTTCTCCAGATACACCCGGCAGCCCGGCACCAGCAGCTCCCGGCAGCGGCCCGTGTTCTTCACGTGGCACACCTGCTCCGCCCCTTCCGCCTCCACCAGGGCGATGAAACGGTTGGGCCGGCTGCGGAATACGCCGGGAATCACCTCTCCGTATCGCATGACATCCTTCCTTTCCAAAAGCTCACCGCAATATCTGCTTCTTCCTTACCATACCTGCCGGCGGGGAAAAAAGCAAGTCAAACGCTTCCCTTTTTTCACATTCGGCTGAAATCTCCTTTTTTGCTGTTTCGGGAAGCTGAACTTTTCCGAAAATTTTGCGTAAATTGCAGTTGTATTTTTATGTGAAAATTGTTAGAATGTAGCAAACCCAATCAGGAGGTATTCTGATGAATTCTGCTGAACCGTGCGTCTCCAGCGCAGCTGTCAGTCCCGAAGTCGTCGCCGCCATCTCCGCCGCCCTGGCCCAGAAGCTGCGGGTAGGCACCGACGACCTCCGCATCGCCGCCGTCCGGCGCCGTCCCCTCCGCCGCCAGGCCGCTCCCACCGCTCCGGCGAAGAATCTCTCCGCCGCGCCCGATCTGGGAGCGCTGGACCTGAGTGTGGAGGAGCTGGCCGTTGTCTCCGCCGCGTTGTCCGCGGAGCTGGGACGGAACGTCACCGATGTCCGCATCACTTCCATCCGCGCCCTGTAAGCCATCTGCAAACCCGTTTTTGCAGGAAACCAGATTCTTGAAGATAGGAGTTTTCAACCATGACCAAATACAAAATCAACGTCAATGGCGCCCCCTATGAGGTGGAGCTGGAGGATTCCTCCAATTCCGTGGAGTTCCTGAGCAAAAAGCCCCTGCTGGTCACCGACACCATTCTCCGGGACGCCCACCAGTCCCAGGCCGCCACCCGGATGCGTCTGGAGGATATGCTCCCCGCCTGCGAGGTGCTGGACTCCATCGGCTACTACTCCCTGGAGTGCTGGGGCGGCGCCACCTTCGACTCCTGCATGCGCTTCCTCAACGAGGATCCCTGGGAGCGGCTGCGGGCACTGCGCAAGGCCATCCCCCACACCAAGCTGCAGATGCTGTTCCGGGGCCAGAACATTCTGGGCTACAAGCACTATGCCGACGACGTGGTGGACCAGTTCTGCCGCAAGTCCATTGAAAACGGCATCGACATCATCCGCATCTTCGACGCTCTGAACGACGTGCGCAACCTGGAGCAGGCCATCAAGTCCACCAAGAAGTACGGCGGCGAGGTGGAGGCCACCCTGTCCTACACCATCTCCCCCATCCACAGCGAGGAGTACTTCGTGAAGCTGGCCAAGGAGCTGGAGCAGATGGGCGCCGACGCCATCTGCATCAAGGACATGGCCAACCTCCTGCTGCCCATGGACGCCTACTCCCTGGTGAAGAAGCTGAAGGAGACCGTCAGCGTGCCCATCCACCTGCACACCCACAACACCACCGGCACCGGCGACATGGTGCTGCTGATGGCCGCCATGGCGGGCGTGGACATTGTGGACACCGCCCTGTCTCCCCTGGCCAACGGCACCGCCCAGCCCGCCACCGAGTCCCTGGTGGCCACCCTGCGGGGCACGCCCAGAGACACCGGTCTGGACCTGAACAAGATGAGCGAGGCCGCCGCCCACTTCCGCGGCGTGGCCCAACGGCTGAAGGACGAGGGCAGCCTGGATCCCAAGGTGCTGAACGTGGACACCAACACCCTGCTCTATCAGGTGCCCGGCGGCATGCTGTCCAACCTGATCTCCCAGCTGAAGCAGGCCGGGAAGGAAGACAAATACTATGATGTGCTGGCGGAGATTCCCCAGGTCCGGAAGGACTGCGGCTATCCCCCGCTGGTGACCCCCACCAGCCAGATCGTGGGCACCCAGGCCGTGATGAACATCGTCATGGGCGAGCGCTACAAGGTGTTCACCAAGGAGTGCAAGGCCATGCTGAAGGGCGAGTACGGCCAGCTGCCCGGCGAGGTCAACGAGGAGGTCCGGGCCAAGGCCGGCATCAAGCCGGAGGACGTGATCACCTGCCGTCCCGCCGATCTGCTGCAGCCGGAGCTGGAGAAGTACCGCGCCGAGTACAAGGACATCGCCAAGAGCGAGGAGGACGTGCTGAGCCTGGCCCTGTTCCCCCAGGTGGCGCCCAAGTTCCTGGAGTACCGGGATCATCCCGAGAAGCGCTGAGCGTTATCACGAATGCCCCCGCCGGACAATCCGGCGGGGGCATTTTTCCGCCCGCGGGCGGAAAAAGAGCGCTGCACAGCGGCGCAAACGCTTGCTGCGCAAGCTTTTTGCAGGCATTCGATTCCACACGAGGGGGCTCCCGCCCCCGCAAACTCCCCTTGCGAAACGGAACCCTTTCTCTCCAAGAAGAGGTCTTTTGACAGTCTGAAAAAGAGCGCCGCACAGCGGCGCTCTTTTGGTTCGGAAGGTTCCGGCTCAGTACTTGCCCAGGGAGGCAGAGGCGTCATCGGCAGCCTTGCCGTAGTGGAAGTCGTTGCCGGGCAGGACGGCGTTGAGCACGATGCCGGCCAGAGCGGCGATGGCCAGGGCGGTGAGGGTGACGGAGGCCCCGCCGATCTGGAAGGTCAGGCCGTTGGTGAAGCCCAGGCCGCACACCAGGATGACGGCGGCGATGATCAGGTTGCGGCTGTTGGTGAAGTCCACCTGGTTCTCCACCACGTTCCGCACGCCGATGGCGGAGATCATGCCGTAGAGGATGAAGCTGACGCCGCCGATGATGGCCGCGGGGATGGAGTTCACCAGCGCGGCGAACTTGGGGCTGAAGGACAGGATCACCGCGTACAGCGCGGCCAGCCGGATGACCCGGGGATCGTGGACCCGGGACAGCACCAGCACGCCGGTGTTCTCGCCGTAGGTGGTGTTGGAGGGGCCGCCGAAAAGGCCCGCCAGGGCGGTGGCCACGCCGTCGCCGATGAGGGTGCGGTGGAGGCCGGGATCCTCAATGAAGTTCTCGCCCACGGTGGCGGAGATAGCGGACATGTCGCCGATGTGCTCCATCATGGAGGCCACGGCAATGGGGGCCATCACCAGAATGGCGGAGATGTCAAACTTGGCCACGCTGCCGCCGAAGTCGGTGAAGAAGGGCTGCAGGCCCACCGCGGCCACACCCTCCAGGGAGGAGAAGTCCACCTTGCCGGCCGCCAGGGCCACAATGTAGGAGCCCACCACGCCCAGCAGGATGGGGATGATCTTCACCATGCCCTTGCCCCAGATGTTGGCCACCACGATGATGCCCATGGCCACCAGGGCCAGCCACCAGCAGGTGGAGGCGTTGGACACGGCAGAGGGCGCCAGGTTCAGGCCGATGAGGATGATGATGGGGCCGGTGACCACGGGGGGCAGGAAGTGCATCACCTTGTGGACGCCCACAACCTTGATGACGGCGGCCAGGACCACATACAGCAGGCCCGCCACCACCACGCCGCCGCAGGCGTACTGGAGCTTTTCGGAGGCGTCCATGGCGGCGTAGATGCCGGAGTCCATGGAGCCCATGGCGGCGAAGCCGCCCAGATAGGCGAAGGAGGAGCCCAGGAAGGCAGGGACCTTCATCTTGGTGCACACGTGGAAGAACAGGGTGCCGATGCCGGCGAAGAACAGGGTG
Organism: Dysosmobacter sp.; assembly: GCF_034093755.1. Classification (GTDB taxonomy): domain Bacteria; phylum Bacillota; class Clostridia; order Oscillospirales; family Oscillospiraceae; genus Oscillibacter. The sequence continues at coordinate 30,172 of NZ_JAXEBZ010000032.1, forward strand.
GTCTGGATGCTCAGGGGCAGGCCGTAGCTCTGCACCAGAATGGGCACCAGCACCGTGGCGCCAAACATGGCGAACATGTGCTGCAGGCCCAGAATCAGCATTTTGGGCATACCCAGAGTCCGGGCGTCCCGGATGGGCGACTGTCCGATGGTGGATTTTTCGTTCATTGTCATTCTCCTCTCAAATATCGTTCACACACAGGCAAAAAAAACACCGGCACTTCTGCCGGTCAAACAGGGATGGAAACGCCGAAAAGAGACAGCACCGCCAGCGTCAGCGCCTGGTCTTCCGTCCGCTTCAGCATGGCCGCATCGCTCCTTTCCGTTTATCTTTGACATCATACCACACTCCTCCCACCTTGGCAACAAAAAAATGAAAGTTGGACAAAATTTCCTGCGTTTTCGCCGCAATCCCCTGCCGGGCAGGCGTTTGCGGAAACAAAACCCCGTTTTCCCTTCCTCCCGTCAAAAAAATAGTACCAAAAAACTTTTCTTTATTTAGTGGCTTTTGCCACTTGGAGAACCATATATTGTGTTGTATAATGAAGCAGCTGCAATAGATATTGTGCGAACAGCGCACTGGGAGAATATACGGAGGGGAAAGAGCATGAAAGTCATCAAACGCAACGGCACAGAAGTCATATTCGATATTACAAAGATTATTTCCGCCATCACCAAGGCCAATCAGAGCGTTCCCGAGGAGGCCCGCATGACCGTGATGCAGATTCAGCGCATCGCGGAGTTTGTGGAGCTGAGCTGCCTGAAGATGAACCGCTCCCCCTCCGTGGAGGAGATTCAGGACCTGGTGGAGTACCAGATCATGGCCCACGGCGCCTACGAGGTGGCCAAGAACTACGTCACCTACCGCTACACCCGCTCCCTAGTCCGCAAGAGCAACACCACCGACGAGAAGATTCTCAGCCTCATTGAGTGCTGCAACGAGGAGGCCAAGCAGGAGAACTCCAACAAGAATCCCATCGTCAACTCCACCCAGCGGGACTATATGGCCGGCGAGGTGTCCCGGGACCTGAGCGAGCGGCTGCTGCTGCCGCCGGACATTGTGGAAGCCCATCAGGAGGGTCTGATTCACTTCCATGACTCCGACTATTTCGCCCAGCACATGCACAACTGCGACCTGGTGAACCTGGAGGACATGCTCCAGAACGGCACCGTCATCACCGGCACCCTCATCGAGCGGCCCCACAGCTTCTCCACTGCCTGCAACATCGCCACCCAGATCATTGCCCAGGTGGCCTCCAACCAGTACGGCGGCCAGTCCATCTCCCTGACCCACCTGGCGCCTTTTGTGGACGTGAGCCGCAAGAAGATCCGCAAGAGCGTGGAGCAGGAAATGGCCTCCATCGGCTTCCAGCCCACGGAGGAAAAGCTGGCTGAGCTGGTGGAGACCCGTCTGCGGGACGAGGTCCGCCGGGGCGTTCAGACCATCCAGTATCAGGTTCTGACCCTGCTGACCACCAACGGACAGGCGCCCTTTGTCACCGTGTTCATGTACCTGGGCGAGGCCAAGAACCAGCAGGAAAAGGACGACCTGGCCCTCATCATCGAGGAGACGCTGCTCCAGCGCTATCAGGGCGTGAAGAACGAAAAGGGCGTGTGGGTCACGCCGGCGTTCCCCAAGCTGATCTACGTGCTGGAGGAGGACAACGTTCACGAGGACAGCAAGTATTGGTATCTGACGAAGCTGGCGGCCAAGTGCACCGCCAAGCGGATGGTGCCCGACTA
>NZ_JAXEBZ010000033.1:0-56750 GCF_034093755.1 Dysosmobacter sp.
CGTGGAGGTGGTCAAGGGCGGCGATGTGACCAAGTGCGCCTTCGCCCTGAAGGACGATACCGGCATCATGGTCAACTCCGACTTCCTCAACGGCCTCACCGTCAAGGAGGCCATCCCCGCCATGAAGAAGTGGGTCACGGAGCATGGCATCGGCCGTCCCAAGACCAACTTCAAGCTCCGTGACTGGGTGTTCAGCCGCCAGCGGTACTGGGGCGAGCCCATCCCTCTGGTGAAGTGCGAGAAGTGCGGCTGGGTGCCCCTGCCGGAGGAGCAGCTGCCGCTGCTGCTGCCGGAGGTGGAGAGCTACGAGCCCACCGATGACGGCCAGTCCCCCCTGTCCAAGATGACCGACTGGGTGAACACCACCTGTCCCAGGTGCGGCGGCCCCGCCCAGCGGGAAACCGACACCATGCCCCAGTGGGCCGGCTCCTGCTGGTACTTCCTGCGGTATATGGACCCCCACAATGACAAGGCCCTGGCCAGCAAGGAGGCCCTGGAGTACTGGTCTCCCGTGGACTGGTACAACGGCGGCATGGAGCACACCACCCTGCACCTGCTCTACAGCCGGTTCTGGCACAAGTTCCTGTATGACATCGGTGTGGTGCCCACCAAGGAGCCCTACGCCAAGCGCACCAGCCACGGCATGATCCTGGGCGAGGGCGGCGAGAAGATGTCCAAGTCCCGGGGCAACGTGGTGAACCCCAACGACATCGTGGATCAGTACGGCGCCGACACCATGCGGCTGTATATCATGTTCGTGGGCGACTTCGAGCAGGCCGCCACCTGGTCCACCGAGGCCGTCAAGGGCTCCAAGCGGTTCCTGGACCGCGTGTGGAACCTGGCGGAGAGCGCCGCTGACAGCTATGAGGTCACTCCCGCCAACGAGCCCATCCTCCACAAGACCATCAAGAAGGTGACGGAGGATATCGACACCCTGAAGATGAACACCGCCATCGCCGCCATGATGACCATGGTCAACGAACTGTCCGCCAACGGCGTCACCCGGGGCGACATGGAAACCCTCCTGCTGCTGCTGAACCCCTTCGCTCCCCACATCACCGAGGAGCTGTGGGAGCGGCTGGGCTTCGCGGAGCGCACCGGCAAGATGTGCTGCCAGGCCCAGTGGCCCGTGTACGATGCCGCCAAGACCGTGGCCGCCACGGTGGAGATGGCCGTCCAGGTCAACGGCAAGCTGAAGGGCGCCGTCACCGTGCCCGCCGACAGCGATGAGCAGACCGTGGTGGCTGCCGCCATGGAGGTGGAGAAGGTGAAGAAGGCCACCGAGGGCATGAAGACTGTCAAGACCATCTTCGTGAAAAACCGGCTGGTGAACCTGATTGTAAAGCCCCAGTGAGCCTGTCCCCCGCCTGCCGCCGGCAGGGACTGTGGAAAAGTTTCCCGGGGAAAATCCGGATTTTTCAACATTGTCCTTGACAAGCCGGTGGGAAGTCAGTATAATGGTCCCGTTGAAGCCATATTTTATGGCCCTTAAAGTGCTGTGGTTTGCCCGGCATTCTGGAGGGAGGGAAATATAGATGTCTGAAATTCATGTGAAGGACGGCGAGTCCATCGACAGCGCCCTGAAGCGTTTCAAGCGCAGCTGCGCCAAGGCCGGCGTGATCGCGGAGGTTCGTAAGAGAGAGCACTATGAGAGCCCCAGCGTCAAGCGCCGCAAGAAGTCCGAGGCTGCTCGCAAGAACAGAAACAAGCGTTATTATTGATGTGCAGAACCGCTGTGCCGCAAGGCACAGCGGTTTTCTGTCGCCATGAAGCGCGGCCCGTGAACACGGGGGAATCGGAAGGGGGGACGGAAACTCCTCTTCAGAGGGAGCCGTTTGCCCGGAAAATTCCGGGCAGAATATCCTCTACCTCCGGATACATGACGAAGGCGGCCGCCGCCCCCACGGAAGCGCCGGTGCGCAGCTTGCGGCGGATGGTGTCGGCGTCGTCGAACAGGATGAAGCGGGGCAGGCCCTTGCGCAGGCAGGTGAAGTACCGGGCGCACAGCTCCGGGGAGAAGAACACCGCCGGCTTTTCCTCCTCCATCAGCCTGCGCAGCTGCTCCCGGGACAGGGCCGTCCCCTCTCCGGTGACAGCGGGCAGGGGGAAGTCCATGGCCAACCGCTCCACGTCCAGGGCGATGGCGCCGTATTTGGCCTTGGCCTCCTGCAGCCGCTGCTGGAAGCTGCCGCCGGAGACGGCGGTGTTGATGAGAACCACGGCGCCGGGCACGGCGCAGCTCTCCGGCACAAACAGGGGCCGGCGGACGGACCGGAGCTGCTGGCTCAGCAGCCGGACGAAGCCCCGGCGGTCCGGCGTGGGCGGCTCCTCGAAGTCCAGCACCACCCCCCGGTAGCCCCTCCGCCCGCACTCCCGCAGCACGGCGGCGCACAGCCGGTCCGGCGCGGCAATGAGGGGAGCGTCCCGGTCGCTGACGGACAGCAGCCCGCCCCGGACCTCCGGCGGCAGGTCCCGGCGCAGCAGGGCGGACTCCGGCCCGATGCGGTAGGCCACGTTGGCCAGCTCCCGGGTGTAGTGGAGGGCGGCTTTGCGCTCCGGCGGAGCGACGGAAAGATACAGCGTCAAAAAAAGACCCCCTTGTGCAAGGCCGCGGAGCCTGTTATACTATGCGGTATTACGATATGAGAGGAGCAGGCGGATTATGAGCCTTTCCCTGGTGCCGGACGTGATCTTCGACTGCTGCCGGCAGATCACCCCGGCATTTCTGGCGGAGCGGGGGGTGACGCTGCTGCTGAGCGACCTGGACTATACCCTGGCCCCCATGTCCGCCCGCCATCCCGACGAGGCGGTGAAGGCCTGGATTCAGAGCCTGCAGGAAGCGGGCATCACCTTTATGATCGTCTCCAACAACCGCTCCGGCCGGCGGGTGACGGACTTCTGCTCCCAGCTGGGCGTGCCCTATCAGGGCCACGCCCGGAAGCCCAGCCCCGCGGGGCTGCGGGCCGCCATGGCCCGGGCGGGGGCCGACGCGGCCCACACCGCCATGCTGGGGGACAAGCTGCTCACCGACGTGCTGGCGGCCCACCGGGCGGAGGTGCTGTCGTTGATGGTGGAGCCGGCGGGGGGCGCCGTGACCCTCTGGCAGAAGGTGCTCCACGCCCTGCAGGCCCCCTTCAAGGCCCTCTGCCGGGAGGACCGCCGGGAAAAACACTGAAAATTTTCCGGCTTTTCGGAATTCTGGAGAAAACCCCTTGCAATCGGGGCAAACTTAGGATAAAATATCTACGGCATTTTATGAGAATACAGAGAAAATGTCCTCCTGAAGGTCGTTTTCTCAGAGAGATTTAAAGGAGGAAGAAACGATGCCTATTACTGCCGGCGATTTCCGGAAGGGTATGATTTTTGAGATGGAAGGAAAGCCCATGGTGGTCGTGGACTTCCAGCACGTGAAGCCCGGCAAGGGCGCTGCCTTCGTGCGCACCAAGTACAAGAACATCATCACCGGCGCCATCCGTGAGGAGTCCTTCAACCCCACCGCCAAGTTCGAGCAGGGCGCTCTGGAGCGCAGAGACGCCGAGTACAGCTACAACGACGGCGATCTGTATTACTTCATGGACCCGGAGACCTTCGATATGACCCCGCTGAACAAGGACGTGCTGGGTGACGCCTTCGCTTTCGTGAAGGAGAACACCATGTGCAAGCTGGTGAGCTACAAGGGCAACGTGTTCACCGTGGAAGTCCCCAACTTCGTGGACCTGGTGGTCACTGAGACCGAGCCCGGCGTGAAGGGCGATACCGCTACCAACGTCACCAAGAAGGCCACGCTGGAGACCGGCGCCGTCATTCAGGTTCCTCTGTTTATCAACGAGGGCGAGAAGATCCAGATCGACACCCGTACCGGTGAGTATCTGGGCCGCTGCAAGGAGTAATTCCGTGAAAACAGGGGGACGCAAGTCCCCCTTTTTCTCAAGACGGCCGGGGCTTCCCGGCAGTCGGATATGGTATGGAGCCCCGGCGGGATCAGCGCTCCGGGGGTCCGCAAACCCGCGCCGTCTGCCGGCGCGCAACGCTGCTTTTATTTGACGAAAGGAGCATGTCACGATGGAAATCACTGAGAAGGTCGCTTATCTGAAGGGCCTGGCCGATGGCCTGGGCCTGGACGCCGAGAGCAAGGAGGGCAAGGTCCTGCTGGCTATGATCGACGTGCTGGACGACATCGCGCTGGAGATCGAGGATCTGAAGGACGCGCAGGACGAGCTGGCGGACGGCCTGGACGCTGTCAGCGACGATCTGGAGGATGTGGAGGACGTGGTCTTCGGCGAGGATGACTACGACGAGGACGAAGAGGAGGACGAGGACGAGGAGTCTGAGGACTGCTACGCCACCACCTGCCCCAACTGCGAGGAGGTCATCTACTTCGACGAGTCCATTCTGGACGACGGCGAGGTCATCTGCCCCAACTGCGGCGAGAAGCTGGAGTTTGAGCTGGAGGAGGAGCCGGAGGACGGCGACGAGGAGTAATCTCCCTTCAAAAAGTCTGAAAAAGGTCCCGGACCGCAGGGTCCGGGACCTTTCAGTTTGAGGAAAGGCTTCTGGTGTGAGAAAGGGTTTCGCTTCGCAGGGGGAGTATGAGGGGGCGGGAGCCCCTTCATGTGGAATCGAATGCCTGCAAAAAGCCTGCGCAGCAAGCGTTTGCGCCGCGCAGCGGCAGCTTTTTGGACTGCGTAGCAGGCAAAAAAGCGAGGCATTATTCAGGCTGCCGAAAAGTCCGGAGGACTTTTTCGGCAGCCTGAAAAGGTCCCGGACCCTTGTGGTCCGGGACCTTTTTTGCGAAATCGCGCAGGGGAAGCGGTCTGATGCTCACGGGTCCCGGCGGGGCGGGGGAAAGGCCGTTCCCAGCAGAACCTTGATGACCCAGACGAAAAACAGCAGCACCAGCACGGGGATGACGCAGGCGGTGACGATCATCACCGCCAGGGCCTCGATAAACCGGTTCAGCACGTTCTCCGCCGCCTCCACCGCGCCGGAGACTCCCTCTTTCACCGTGGTCAGCAGCCCGGACAGCAGCCCCTGGTCCGTCTCCGTGCCCTCCGCCTGGTCCTCAATGGCCTGGGTGGTCTCCCGGGCGGAGTCCAGCGTGCTCTGAATGGAGGCGTCGTAGACCGACTCGATGAGGTTGGAGGCCTGGACGCTGGCGGGCACCACCAGAAAGATGGCGGCGGCCAGGGCCAGCAGCCGGAGGGAGATAGAGCGGAGCGTGCCGCTTTTCCGGAAGGCGTTGACGGCCAGCAATCCGCAGGCGAGGGGAATCAGAAAGGCAAAGGAGGCGTAGCCGGTGAGGACGGTCAGGTACTTTTCCAGGTAGATGGCGCACAGCACCAGCAGAAAGCCGGCGCTCAGGTCCGCCAGCTTGTCGGCAATGGGGGTGGCGGCGTCTCCCGGCAGCAGGGTGATGGCCGCCGACGCCGCTGTGGCCGCCGCTGCCAGCTCCATCACCGTGGTCCGCTTTTCATCCAGGGCGTCGGTGGTGGAGCGGTGGAATTCCGGCGACGCCGCGAACCGGGACAGCACGAACATGGACACCAGCGCCGCCAGAATCAGGGCGGCTGCCCGCCGGGCGGGTCTTGCGCTCGTTCCTCCCATGGCTCACTCCAGTCCTTTGGAGCGCAGGGAGCACAGCGCCGCGCCGATGGCGGTGGCGAAGGTGGCGTTCTCCGGAATGATGTACCGCAGGCCGTAAAGCCGCCCAAAGCTGCGGAAGTTGGGGCCGGCCTGGTCCAGGGTGGTGAGGGAGCCGGTGAGGATCACCGTGTCGGCGCCGCAGCTCCGGCAGGCCAGCACCGACATGGTGCCGATGGCCTGCAGCACCAGGTTGATGACGCCGGCAGCCAGGTCGGCGGGGGTGGCGTCCTCCGCCAGGTCGCCGAAGTTGGCGGCGGTCATGTGGGGGTCCAGCGTGGGGGGAATGGAGCGATAAATGCTCTGAATGGTCAGGTCCACATGGTCCAGATCCCCCTCCAGCGCCAGCTTTTTCACCTGGCCGAACCGCTCCATGCCCACCAGCTTCCGGCACAGCCCCGAAAGGGTGCCGCCGCCGATGCCGCTGCCGCAGAGATGGCGGACCTCCCCCTCCCGGGTCACGTGGAGGAAGGCGGTGCCGGTGCCCATGGACACCACCACGCCGGTCTCCTGCCCCGACAGGGCCAGGCCGCCGGTGCCGATGGCGGAGAACTCGTCCACCTGCTCCGTGGGGATGCCGAAAATATCCCCCTCCACAAAGGTGGCGCCCACGCCGGTGAGCACCACCCGGGCCACGTCCGTCAGCTCCAGATGGTTGCTGACCAGGAAGTTGCCCAGACTGCCGAACAGCGCCGTCACCGGGTCCTCGGCGTTGATGCGCAGCATGGAAATGGGCCGCCCGTCGGCCCCCAGACCCACGATTTTCGTGGCGGAACCGCCAATGTCAATGCCCAGAATGACTTTCATAATCAAAATCCCCCGTTCCCCCTCGTTTCAAAGGGAAGATGGTTCCATCATAGGGGAGCGGCCCGCAAAAGTCAATTGTCCTGACAGAAGATTGACAAAAATCAGGAAAGCGATTGCTTTTGACAGCGAAGGGCATTATAATGGGTGTCAAGACATCACAAAGCGCTGCGGCGCCGGTTTTTTGGAGAGTGCGATGAAAACGGAAGAAAAGCTGAATATGACCATGCTTTGCGACTTCTATGAGCTGACCATGGGGTATGGCTACTGGAATTCCGCCTACAAGGACAGAATCACCTATTTTGATGTGTTTTTCCGGGATGTGCCGGACAAGGGCGGCTTTGCCATCTGCGCCGGCCTGGATCAGATCATCGACTATATTCAGGACATGCATTTTGACGAGGAGGACATTGCGTTCCTGCGGTCGAAAAAGCTGTTCAGCGAGGATTTCCTGGAGTACCTGCGGAATTTCCGGTTCACCGGCGATATTTACGCCATTCCGGAGGGCACCCCCATCTTCCCCCGGGAGCCGGTGCTGACGGTCCGGGCCCCCGCCATTGAGGCCCAGCTGATGGAGACGTTCCTGCTGCTGGCCATCAACCACCAGAGCCTCATCGCCACCAAGTCCAACCGGATTGTCCGGGCGGCGGACAGGCGGACGGTGCTGGAGTTCGGCTCCCGCCGGGCCCAGGGCGTCGACGGCGCCATTGTGGGCGCCCGGGCGGCGTACATCGGCGGCTGCAAGGGCACTGCCTGCACCATTTCCGACGAGCTGTACGGCGTTCCCGCCGGCGGCACCATGGCCCACGCCTGGGTCCAGATGTTCGATGACGAGCTGGAGGCCTTCAAGACCTACTGCAGAATCTATCCCCACAACGCCACGCTGCTGGTGGACACCTACAACACCCTGCAGTCCGGCGTGCCCAATGCCATCCGGGCCTTCAACGAGGTGCTCAGGCCCATGGGCATCACCAAGTGCGGCATCCGGCTGGACTCCGGCGACATGGCCTACCTGACCCGCAAGGCCCGGAAGATGCTGGATGACGCCGGCTGGACCGAGTGCCAGATCTCCGCCTCCAACTCCCTGGATGAGCATATCATCCAGGACCTGCTGCGCCAGGGGGCCTGCATCGACATGTTCGGCGTGGGCGAGCGGCTGATCACCGCCCGCAGCGAGCCGGTGTTTGGCGGCGTGTACAAGCTGGCCGCCGTGGAGGACGAGAACGGCACCATCATCCCCAAGATCAAGATCAGCGAGAACGTGGACAAGATCACCAATCCCCACTTCAAAAAGACCTACCGCCTGTATGACCGGGAGACCGGCAAGGCGGAGGCGGACTACATCGCCGTGTATGACGAGGTTGTGGACGACACCAAGCCCCTGGAGCTGTTCGATCCCCGGGCCACCTGGAAGCGCAAGACTCTCACCAATTTCACCGCCCGGCCGCTGCAGGTGCCCATTTTCCGGAACGGTGAGCTGGTGTACCAGCGGCCCACCCTGCAGGAAATTCAGGCCTACTGCGCCCGGGAGGTGGACACCCTGTGGGACGAGGTCAAGCGGTTTGACAACCCCCACAACTACTACGTGGACCTGTCCCAGAAGCTGTGGGACATCAAGCAGGAGCTGCTGCGGAAAAAGAAGTGACATGAAAGGCCCTCCCGCCGCCGGCGGGAGGGCCTTTGGCAAATCGCCGGGAAGCCGGGGAAAATCGAAAGATTTTCCCCAGCTTCCACCGTTATATTACCACAAAACGGGGGAAATTTCAAGTCTTGTCCTTCCCGTCCCCCGGGTGTAAGAAACATGGGAAGGAGGCGATGAGATGGATCTTTTCGGACTGCAGCCGGCGGCGGGGGATCTGGCGCTGTGCGAGGACGCCATGGCCCGGTGCGGGCTTGTCCTGACGGCGGAGGAGCGGCGGCAGCTGTGGGAGGACCGGCTCCGGGTGCTGCGGGACACGGGACGGCTGGAGCTGGGGGAGCCGCTGCTGCCCCGGCTGGCGCTGGCCTTCTGCGACTCCCCCTGGGCGGAGCCGGAGACCTGGGCGGAGACGCTGGCGGAGCTGCAGGAGCTGTTTTACCACACCAAAAACCGCACGGGCCTGCCGGACGAGGAACTGCTGAGGGCCTTGCGGCGGCTGTTTGACGGCCCCGCCCACGGCAGCGTGGAGCGGGTGGAGGCACTGCTGGAGGAGGGAACGGAATGGAACTGATGCAGCTTCCCCTGACGGAGGCGGAGCAGACGGAGGCGCGGGCGCGGCTGTACGGCCTTCTGACGGAGCAGGCCCGGAAATACACCCTGGGGGAGAGCACGTCGGTGCCGGTGGAGCTGGCGGAGGAGCTGCTGTCCTCCCTGTGTCTGACCCTTGGATTGTCCCCGGCGGAGCCGGAGCGGGCCAGGCAGCTGCTGGCGCTGGACTGGAATGCGGAGCTGAAACGGGGCCGGGCGGCGCTTTGGGACTGCCTGGCCCGTGGAAAGCGGCTGTGGGAGAGCGCCTGCGTGCAGTCCTTCGCGGAGGACAGCGTGGCCCTGACGGACACCCTGCGGGCCATGGGGCGGTACTGGCAGCGCTATGACCTGCGGTACTTCGCCCACCGCGTTCCGGAGGACATGGACTACCCCCTGTTCGTCCCCGTTCCGGAGGACCGGATGGGGCCGGTGTACGCGGAGCGGTGGCTGGAGCAGCTGCTGCTGGAGCAGCGGTTCCTGAACCGGCTGGGGCCGTCCCGGTGCCGCCGGGCGCTGCGGGCCGCGGCGGGGCCGGAATATCGGTGGGTGCCCATGAACCTGTTCGCCCCGCCGGCGTCGGCGGCCATCGGAGAGCTGCTGGCGGAGCCGGGGGACGGCGCCCCCCTGGCGGAGCGTCTGGCGTCGCTGTCCCGATCGGAGCGGCGGCAGCGGCTGGAGCTGGCGGGGGAGGCGCTGTGCCGCGCGTTGGACCTGACGCTGCCGCCGGAGCGGGCACTGATCCGATGCCTGACAGCGGACATCGCGCCGCGGCTGGAGGCGGCGCTGCCTACCGGGGATCTGACGGGGGTGTTTCCCGGGGAAAGCTGAAAAAATATCCGGTTCTTTAAGCTTGGTTTTAGCTTTTTCTGGTATTCTTCCTCCATCATCCACGGAAAGGACGGGGAATCATGACGCAGAACACCTCGGAAACCCAGGCTGCCGTCCCGGCGGCCAAACAGAAGAAACGGTTCGGAAAGAAGTGGCTGGTGCTGCTGATCCTGGCGGCGGCGGTGGTGGCTGCCGTGACGCTGCTCCGCCGGCAGCAGGCCCAGAAGGCCCAGTCCGCCGGTACAACCTATACCACGGCGGAGGTGACCCGTCAGTCTGTCACCCGGACTCTCACCAGCAGCGGCACTCTGGAGCCGGCGGATTCCTACACCGTCAACACCCTGGTGTCCGGCGAGATCCTCAGCGACACCTTTGAGGAGGGGGACCTGGTGGAAAAGGACCAGCTTCTCTACACCATGGACTCCTCCGACGCCTCCGCCTCCCAGACCCAGGCCAGCAACAGCTATTCCCAGGCCCAGCGGAACTACCGGCAGGCGGTGGACGGCAAATATCCCACCGCGGACATGACCGGCACCGTCAAGGAGGTCTACGTCCGCAACGGCGACACCGTCAACAGCGGCACGCAGCTGCTGAAAATCGTGGGGGATGACCGCATCACCATGGATTTCCTGTTCAGCTATGTGGACAGCAGCCAGTTTTATATCGGCCAGACCGCCGATATTTTCATCACCGGCCTGGAGGGCTCCATTCAGGGCACGGTGGAGGGCGTCTCCTCCGGCGGCAACGCCGACGGCACCGGCCGGGTGAACACCACCGTCCGGGTGACGGCCCGGAATCCGGGGCTGGTGAGCTCCAGCTATACCGCCAGCGCCGTCATCGGCAGCTATACCAGCTACGGGGAGTCCGGCATCCACGTATCCGACGCCACCGTCATCACCGCCTCCGCCTCCGGCAAGGTGGCGGACCTGAACTGGCTGGCCGGCGACGCCATCCAGATCGGCGACCGGATCTGCACCATCACCGGCGACAGTGTGGACAATCAGATTGAAAATGCCCGCATCAGCCTGGTGAACGCCCAGACCAGCCTGGAAAACGCCCAGGATAAGCTGGAGGACTACCAGGTGACCGCTCCCATCTCCGGTACGGTGGTCACCAAGACCGCCAAGGCCGGCGACAAGATCGAGGGCGGCGGCTCCAGCGGCACCCTCTGCACCATCTATGACCTGAGCTATCTGGAGATGACCATGAGCATCGACGAGCTGGACATCAGCGACGTGGCGGTGGGCCAGACGGTGAGCATCACCGCCGACGCGGCGGCGGGCAGAACCTATACCGGCACCGTCACCAAGGTCTCCGTGGCAGGCTCCACCTCCGGCGGCATCACCACCTATCCCGTCACCGTCCGCATCGACGAGACGGAGGGCCTGCTGCCCGGCATGAACGTGGACGCCGCCATTGTCATCGCTCAGGCGGACGACGTGCTGACCATTCCCAGCAGCGCGGTGAGCCGGGGCTATGTGGTGCTCATCACAGCCGACTCTCCCAGCGCCGCCAACGCCGCGGACCGGGAAGCGCCGGAGGGCTACGTCTATGTGGAAATCACCACCGGCATTGACGATGACAGCACCGTGGAGATCACCTCCGGACTGCGGGAGGGGGATACCGTGGCCTACGTGGCCGCGTCCGGCAGCAGCCAGAACAGCATGATGATGGGCGGCATGATGATGGGCGGTATGCCCGCCGGAGGCATGCCCGCCGGCGGAGCGCCGGGCGGCGGACAGGGCCGGCCCAGCGGCGGCGGAGGAGGACCCAGAGGATGAGCGCGCTGATCGAATTCCTGGAGGTGTGCAAAACCTACGTCATGGGTGACTCCGTGGTCCGGGCGGCGGACCACATCTCCATGTCCATTCAGAAGGGGGAGTTCGTGGCCATTGTGGGCCAGTCCGGCTTCGGCAAGTCCACCTGCATGAACATCATCGGCTGTCTGGACGTCCCCACATCCGGCACCTATCTGCTGGACGGCCGGGACGTGGGAGCCATGAACAAAAACCAGCTGGCGGCCATCCGCAACAAAATGCTGGGCTTCATTTTCCAGCAGTACAACCTGCTGCCCAAGCAGAACCTGCTGGAAAACGTGGAGCTGCCGCTGATGTACGCCGGGGTGCCCCGGGGAGAGCGGCGGCAGCGGGCCCAGGCGGCCCTGGAACAGGTGGGCCTGGGGGACAAGAGCCGCCACAAGCCCAACCAGCTCTCCGGCGGCCAGCAGCAGCGGGTGTCCATCGCCCGGGCGCTGGTGGGGCGGCCGGCGGTGATCCTGGCGGACGAACCCACCGGCGCCCTGGACTCCCACACCAGCCGGGAGGTGCTGGGGATGCTGAAGGACCTCCACCGCCAGGGCAACACCGTGGTGCTCATCACCCATGACAACTCCATCGCCGTCCAGGCCCAGCGGATCATCCGCCTGGAGGACGGCCGGGTGGTGTATGACGGCGACGCCCACGCACCGGAGGCGGTGGTGCAGCCCCACGCGGCGGAAGAGGAGGCGCGGCCATGAGCATTCTGGAGACCTTTCAGCTGTCCCTGAAGAACATCTGGGCCAGCAAGATGCGGACCTTCCTCACCATGCTGGGCATCATCATCGGCGTCATGGCGGTGATTGTCATTGTGGGCCTGGGCAACGGCATGCAGCACTACATTGAGGACAGCTTCGCCGACCTGGGCACCGACTCCCTGACGGTGATGGTGATGGGCCGGGGCTCCTCCCGCTCCGTGTCGGAGGAGCAGATGTATGAGATGGTGGAGGAGAACAGCGATATGCTGAAAATGCTCTCCCCCACGGTCAGCGTGTCCTTCCCGGTGAAAATCGGGTCCGACACCGTCAGCACCACCTCCGTCAGCGGCGTCAGCGAGGACTACTTCTCCATGAAGGGTTACGAGGTGGCCCAGGGACGGGGCATCCAGTACATGGACATCGCCAGCCGGAAAAAGGTGTGCGTGGTGGGCCAGTACCTGAACACAGCCTACTTCGGCGGCAGCGCCGTGGGCCAGACGGTGAAGCTGGGAAACAACACCCTGACCATTGTGGGTGTCATGGCGGCGGAGACCGACGATCCGGAGGAGGGCGGCACCGATGACTGCCTCTTCCTGCCCTATTCCACCGCTGCCCGCATGAGCTATTCCGGCACCATCGGCAGCTACGTCCTCACCGTCCAGGACAAGGACGAGATCGCCCAGGCCAAGACCCTGGTGGAGGGAGAGCTGTACAAAATCTTCGAGGATGAGGACGCCTACAAGGTCATCAGCATGTCGGAGATGCTGGACACCATGAACTCCATGGTGAACATGATCATCTGCGTGCTGGCGGCCATTGCCGCCATCTCCCTGGTGGTAGGCGGCATCGGCATCATGAACATCATGCTGGTGTCCGTCACGGAGCGGACCAGGGAGATCGGCGTCCGCAAGGCCCTGGGGGCCCGGGAGAGCGTCATCCTCCGCCAGTTTGTCATGGAGGCGGCCACCACCTCCGCCCTGGGCGGCGTTCTGGGCATTGTGCTGGGCTTCGGCCTCTCCGCCGTGGCCACCACTATCATCACCAGCCTCATGGAGGCCAGCCTGACGGTGCGGCCCTCCGTGGGAGCGGTGGCCGTGGCCTTCGGCGTGTCCGTGGGCATCGGCGTGCTGTTCGGCTACCTTCCCGCCAGAAAGGCTGCCGCCCTGAACCCCATCGACGCCCTGAGAAGCGAATAACGGTTCCCCTCCTTCCCGGCCCGGATGCCCCTCTCGTCCGGCCGGGAGATGCAGGTACCCTCCGGAAGTCCGGAGGGTACTTTTTTTGCCGCCGGAAAAAAGTGCTTGACAAACTGTATTATTGTGTTATTGTATTGTGTACGTAATACAACAGTACAAATTTGGAGAGCAGGTGCTTTTATGGAAGAATTGCGGACTGTGGAAACGGCGGCCGCCGGGACGGGTACCCTGCCGGCAGGCGGAAGAAGGAAAAAACGCCGGGGCTGGAAGTGGCTGGCGGCAGCGGCGGTGCTGGCCGGGGCGGCGCTGGCGGCGGTGAAGCTGCTGGGCGGCGGCCAGACCGCCCCGGCGGGGGAGAGCTACCGGCCGGTGCAGGTGATCCGCCGGGACATGGCGGTGTCCGTCACCGGTACCGCCACGCTGGAGCCGGCGGACGCCTACGACGTGACGGCCCTGGTGTCCGGGGAGATTCTGGAGGCCCCCTTTGAGGAGTTCAGCCGCGTGGAAAAGGGGGAGCTGCTGTACGCCATTGACGACAGCGCCGTCCGGGACTCTGTCAGCGGCGCCGCCATCGGCGTGGCCCAGGCGGAGCTGAGCTATCGCCAGGCCACGGAGGCCAGAACCCCCAAAGCCCCCATCTCCGGCGTCATCGCCGAGACCTGCGTGAAGGACGGCCAGACCGTCACCGCCGGGCAGATGATTGCCAGAATCATGGCCAGCACCGATGTGACGGCGGATTTCCTCTTTACCTACGTGTCCCCCGACGCGTTTTTCGTGGGCCAGAGCGCCACCGTGTTCATCGACGGGCTGGCCGGATCGGTGCAGGGCACGGTGGCCGCCGTGTCCGACGATTCCACCGTCACCTCCACGGGGCGGCAGGCCTGCACCGTGCGGGTAAAGATCGCCAACCCCGGCTCCCTGACGGATTCCGGCAGCTACACGGCCCAGGCGGTCATCGGCAGCTATACCAGCTACGGCCAGACACGGCTGGCCATGACCGGCAGCGCCGCCGTCACCGCCGCTGCCTCCGGCACGGTGTCCGGCTTCCGCAAGCCCGCCGGCAGCACCGTCACCGCCGGGGAGGCCCTGTGCACCCTGGTGTCCGGTGACATTGATGACGCCATCCGCACGGCCCAGCTCTCCCTGCAGCGGGCGAAGCTGACCCAGAGCACGGCGGAGGACAGCGCCGACGGCTACCGCATCATCGCCCCCATCTCCGGCACGGTGATTCAGAAGAACTTCAAGGCCGGGGACAAGGTGGACGGCGTCTCCTCCGGTACCCTGGCGGTGGTGTATGACCTCAGCTGCCTGAAGGCGGACATGGCCGTCAACGAGCTGGACATCGGCAAGGTCCGGGTGGGCCAGGAGGTGGAGATCACCGCCGACGCCCTGCCGGGGCAGACCTTCACCGGCGTGGTGGAGAAGGTCAGCATCGCCGGGTCCACCACCAACGGCTTCACCACCTATCCCGTCACCATCCGGGTGGAGGACTACGGCGACATGCGCCCCGGCATGAACGTCTCCGCCAGAATCATCGGCGACGGGGTGCGGGACGCCCTGTGCGTCCCCAGCGGCGCCGTCCGCCGGGGGGACACGGTGCTCCTTCCGGGACCGGATACCCCCGCCGCCGGGGAGAACGGCCTGGTGACCGCCCCCGCCTCTGCCCTGGAGGAGCGGGTGGTGACCATCGGCGCCGCCGACGCGGCGTATGTCCAGATTCTCGACGGCCTTGGGGAGGGGGACACGGTGCTGCTGCCGGTGTCCCCGGAGACGGAGCAGACAGGAGGGACGGACAGTGGCGCATCTGATTGAACTGCGGGACATCCGTAAAATCTACCCCATGGGGGAGGAGACGGTCCGGGCTCTGGACGGCGTCAGCCTGACGGTGGACGCAGGGGAGTTTGTGGCCATTGTGGGCCAGTCCGGCTCCGGCAAGTCCACCTGCATGAATATCATCGGCTGCCTGGACGAGCCCACCTCCGGCACCTACCGGCTGGGGGGCGTGGATGTGTCCACCATGGACGATGACCATCAGGCGGAAATCCGCAACCGGATGCTGGGCTTTGTGTTCCAGCAGTACAACCTGATCCCCAAGCTGACGGTGCTGGAAAACGTGGAGCTGCCGCTGGTGTACGCCGGGGCGGACCCCCGGGAGCGCCGCTGCCGGGCCATGGAGGCGCTGGAGCGGGTGGGGCTGGCGGACAAGAGCCGCCACCTGCCAAACCAGCTCTCCGGCGGCCAGCAGCAGCGGGTGTCCATCGCCCGGGCGCTGGCGGGGAAGCCCTCCGTCATTCTGGCGGACGAACCCACCGGCGCCCTGGACTCCCGGACGGGCCGGGAGGTGCTGTCATTTCTGAAGAAGCTGAACGCGGAAGGCGACACGGTGGTCCTCATCACCCATGACAACTCCATCGCCCTCCAGGCCCGGCGGATCATCCGCCTGCAGGACGGCCGGGTGATCTATGACGGCGACGCCTCGGACCCCGACGCGGTGGTCCGGTCCGGAGAGGAGGCGGCGGGATGAACGTGACCCAGGCCTTCAAGCTGGCGCTGAAGTCCCTGCGCACCAGCAAAATGCGGTCCTTCCTCACCATGCTGGGCATCATCATCGGCGTGGGCTCCGTCATCATCATTATCTCCCTGGGCAACGGCCTGACGGGCATGGTGGAGCAGCAGGTGGCCAAATTCGGCGTGGACCAGATCATGGCCTACGTGTGGGGCCGGGGCGACGGCTCCACCATGCAGATGGACCCGGAGGAGATGTACGGTTTCGTGGAATCCCATCCCGACGTGTTCACCGGCGTCACCCCCTGGGTGGGGGCCGGGCAGGGCGTCCGGCTGGGCAGCCGGGAGTTTGAAAAGACCGGCATCTACGGCGTCAGCGAGGCCATGTACCGCCCGGAGACCCGCACCACCCTGGACGGCGACACCCTGGCCTCCGGCCGCTACCTCCAGTACGTGGACGTGGCCCAGAGGCAGAACGTGTGCGTCATCGGCGCGTATCTGGAGCAGGAGGCCTTTCAGGGAGACGCCCTGGGCCGGACCCTCTCCATCCGCGGTGTGCCCTACACGGTGGTGGGGGTGCTGGAGCGGAGCAGCGAGATCATGGAGGAGGGGCGGAGCGACGACCGGGTGTATATCCCCTATGAAAACGCCCTGCAGCTGGCAGGCAGCCGCACCGTGACACTGTACCAGCTCACCGCCGTCAGCCGGGACCAGGCGGCGGAGGGCAAGCGGCTGCTGACGGAGATGCTGATGGATCGCTACCAGGATTCCGAAGCCTTCTATATCGAGACCATGCAGGAGCAGGTGGTGATGATCAACACCATGATGGGCGTGGCCATGGCGGTGCTGGTGGCCATCGCCGCCATCTCCCTGCTGGTGGGCGGCATCGGCATCATGAACATCATGCTGGTGTCCGTCACGGAGCGGACCAGGGAGATCGGCATCCGGAAGTCCCTGGGGGCCAGGCGCCGGGACATCCGCCGCCAGTTTCTCATTGAGGCCGGCACCACCTCCGCCATCGGCGGCCTGGTTGGCATCCTGTTCGGGTGTCTGGTGTCCATGGCCATCGGCTCCGTGGTGGGCGGAATGCTGATTTCCGGTCTGGGGGTTACCGGCGTTACCTTTGACGCCGTTCCCACGTTGTCCTCCGTGGTCATCAGCTTCGGCGTGTCCGTGGGTATCGGCATGCTGTTCGGCTATCTCCCGGCCAACAAGGCCGCGGGCCTGAACCCCATCGACGCCCTGAGAAGCGAGTGAAATCATGCGCCGGAAGAAATTTTTTCGAAAAATTTCTTCCGGCGCAAACTTTTTTCTGGTATGCTCCGTCTATCAGTCAGAAAACAGACAGAAAGGAGTGATCCGGTGAGCGGAATGACCCAGCGGGAGCTGGAGGAGTATCTCATTGACCAGCAGACCTCCCTGTACCGCCTGGCCTACAGCTGCCTGCGCAGCCGGGAGGACGCGCTGGACGCGGTGCAGTCCGCCGTCTGCAAGGCGCTGGAGAAGCGGACATCCCTGCGGGACGCCTCCGCCGTCCGGGCCTGGACCACAAGGATCCTGTGGAACTGCTGCACGGACCTGCTGCGCCAGCGGCAGCGGACGGTGCCTCTGGAGACTGTGGAGACCACCGGCTGCGAGGACCCGCCGCCGGAGGATGATTCCCTGGGGCGGCAGGTGGAGGCGCTGCCGCCGGAGCAGCGGACGGTGATCCGCCTGCGGTTCTATCAGGAGCTGACGCTGCAGGAGATTGCGGAGGTCACAGGCTGCCCCCTGAGTACGGTGAAAACAAGACTGTATGCTGCGCTGAAGCGGCTGCGGGTATCCATGGAAGGAGTCATACTATGAGCAATCCCTTTGAGCAGGAGAAGCGGAACTACGATGCCACCCCCATTCCGGAGGAGCTGGATGAGCGTGTCCGGGCAGGCATCGCCCAGGGCCGGCGGCGGGCCGCCGCCCGCCGCCGCTTCCGCTCCCTGGCAGGCGCGGCGGCCTGCATGGTGGTGATGGTGGGCGCCCTGAACGTCAGCCCCGCCTTTGCCTCCGCCGCGGCGGAGGTGCCGGTGGTGGGCGGTGTGTTCCGGGTGCTGACGGTGCGGAACTATCAGGAGACCAACGAGGACCGGACGCTGGCGGTGGAGCAGCCGGTGGTGGACGGCGAGAGCGCCCTGGTGGACCGCATCAACGCGGAGATCGCGGAGCGGGTGGCGGCCAAGACCGCCGAGGGCGAGCAGGCCATTGCCGACTACCGGGAGGCCTTCCTGGCCACCGGCGGCACCCAGGAGCAGTGGGCACAGCACGACAACAAGGTTACCGTCACCTACGACGTGAAGTCCCAACAGGGCGGCGTGCTGTCCTTCTCCGTCACCAGCGACGTGTCCTTCGCCGCCGCCTACCGGGAGACGGTGTACTACAACCTGGACATGAACCGTGACGCGGAGCTGACCCTGGCGGACGTGCTGGGGGAGGACTGGGTGAACGTGTGCAACGACGCCATCCGCACGGAGATTGCCAAGGCCCCGGAAAACTACTTTGCCGGGGACATGGGCGGCTTCACCACGGTGGATGACACCACGGCCTTCTACATCAACGGCGCCGGCCGGCCGGTGGTGGTGTTCCCGGCCTACACGGTGGCCCCCGGCTTCATGGGCGACGTGGAGTTCATCATCGGATAACGGAATCAAAAATGTCCCCTGACCGCAAGGTCAGGGGACATTTTGCGCTTATTTCGGCTCCATGGCGGAGCGGAGCACGTCGGTGACGGCGCCCTCAAACAGCGCCTCGCCGTGGGCGTGGAGGGTCTCCAGCGCGCCGGCGGAGAGGGTGCAGGGCAGCTGGCCGCCCATGGACAGATCCATGTCCAGCAGGAACTTCATCTCCGGCTCCGGCTGGCCGTTGGGCTGCTTCAGCCGGGCGGGACCGGCGTGGATCTTGGCGGTGCAGCTGGAGTCCAGCTTCACCTGGAAGTCCGTGGTGCAGCCCAGGAAATTCTCTTCCGGCAGTCCGCTGTCCGCCATGGGCCCGGTGTAGGCGGGGGACAGCAGCTCCGTCCAGGGACAGCCCGTCAGGCCCAGCTTTTCCCGGGAGATGATGTTGCGGTACCGCAGCCCCACCCGCTCAAAGTAGGCGGGCTTGTACAGGGCGATGAACTCCGCCAGGGGCTTGTCCAGCTGGCGGGCGAACTCCTCCCAGCCGGTGTAGTGCAGGGTGGACAGGGCGATGAAGCCCTGAGACAGGTTCAGCTTCCACAGCCCGTCAGCGGACAGGAAGTTGTAGTTGGGCACGGGGGGCTGCTGTTTGATCTGGGGGTTGGGGCTGCCCAGCCCCACGATCTGGGGCGGCACCCGGTCCTCCCGGCGGGCGTAGCGGGGGAAGATGTCCCGGATGGCCTCCTGAAAATCGGCAGGCTCCTTGGTGTTGATGGAGAGGATGGTGGGGAATCGGAGCTGGCAGATGACCTCCCGGAGGGGGGCTTTGCCGTACACGGTCCTGGGATGCCTGGAAAGCAGCATGGTATTCGGCTCCTTTGCGTTTTTTGTTGGCTTTATTCTATCCCCCTTCCGCGGAAAAGTCAACGCATCACAGATAGAAGCGGTGGCAGCCGATGGTGGTGTAGTATGTACGGTTCTGCCGGATCCACGTGCCCTGGGACAGGGCCGGGGCAAAGAAGTAGAGGCACGCTCCCACCGGGCTTTCGCTGCCGCTGAGCACCGCCTTCGCCGCCGCCACCGATTGGGCCGTGGGGGGATCGTAGATGGTGCCGTTGCTCACCGGCTCGAACTGCACACCGTTCTTCCGGTCAAACACCACCTCCCGGATGGTATTGGGGAACTCCGGGGAGGCCACCCGGTTCATTACCACGTGGCCCACGGCCAGCTGTCCGGTGAGGGACTCCCCCCGACTCTCGGCGCTGATGACCCGGCTGAGCCAGTACAGATCCTCTTCCGACCAGCTCTCCGCCTGCCGTCCCGTGGCCACGGCGGCGCCTCCCAGGGCGCTGTCCCACCGCACCTGCCAGCCCAGGGCGTCGCACAGCGCCCGCACCGGCACGTAGGTCCGGCCGTTTTCCACGTAGACCGCCGACGGCACGGCGTGGCGGCGGTCGTTGACCCACAGCACGCTTTCCCCCGGCCGCATGGACACGGTGCGGCCCGGCTGGTACGCCACCGCCAGTCCGTTGGCCCCGTCCCAGGCCACGGTCCAGCCGCCGGCGGTCTCCAGCAGCGTCCGCAGCGGCACGGCGGTGATGCCGTTTTCCAGGTAGGACACCCCCGGCAGCAGCGCGCCGTCCACCGTCACTGGAACGGTGCGGCCGGCCGCGGCGGCGGAGGGCGTCAGGGCGGAGAGGGTCAGCAGGGCGGCGGCAGCCGCGCTCAGTAGTTTTCGGCGCATGGAAACGTTGTCCTTTCTGACGTTATTGACCCCAGGTCTGGGGGCCTTTGGCAACAGCATACAAAAAGTTACAAAAAGTAACAACCCTCAAAGTCTGGCAGTGCCGGAAATCCCTGCCGGCACTGGCAATGTGCGGCAAAATCCGGGGCGGATTTGGCGGGAATGCCGAATCTGCGGAGCCGGGATTGACAATATCGTTTGTCGATATTATGCTGGCCTCAGAGAATATCGTTTATCGATATTGAGAGACGATATTGCCGCGAAGGAGGGACGGACATGGCGAAGGAGCCGCTGCGGGTGCTGACGGAGCCTATGTTTTACGTGCTGCTGAGCCTGCTGCGCCGGGAGCGGTGCGGCACGGAGATCATGCAGTTCACCGACGATACCACCGCGGGCCGGGTGATTCTTGGTCCCGGCACGCTGTATACCATTCTGGCCAAGTTCCAGGAGGAGCGCCTTATTGAGGAGACGGCGGTGGAGGGCCGCCGCCGGACCTACCGCATCACGGAGCGGGGCCGGGCGCTGTACCGGGCGGAGCTGGACCGGCTGCGGCTGTGCGTGGCCGACGGGGAGCGGGAGGGGCAGCTGGCCCTGTACGGCACCACCCGGGACGCCCTGCCGGGCAGAGAGGAGGATTCCGGGAATGGCTGACTATGATACCATCCTGCACCCGGAGCGGTTTGACGCCATGGACAATCTGACCCTGGACCCCTTCTGTATGGCGGCCTTTGAGACGTGGCTGGAGGACCGGGCGAAGGAGGGCTGGCAGGTGAATGAGGTAGGCCCCCGGCTGACGGAATTTGTGAAGGCGGAGCCGAAGCCCACCCGCTACCGCCTGACGCCCCTGCCCCGGAAGGAGAAGCAGCCGGAGCCGGACTTTCTGGACATGGCGGCCGCCGCCGGGTGGGAGTATGTGGCCACCGTCCACAGCGCCTTCCACCTGTGGCGGTGCGACGATCCCAATGCGCCGGAGATGGAGAACGACCCGGTGGCCCAGGCGGAGGGCTACCGCTACCTGGCCCGCCGCACCACCCGGGACCTGATCATCCTGGCGGCGGTGTTTCTGCTGCTGCCGTCGCTGATGGTGGCCTTTTCGTGGAAAGCGCCTCTGCTGGCCATGACGCGGATGGCGCCGGGGTGGCTGGTGTCCATGGTGCTGTACTTCGGCGGCGGCGCTTGGCTGGTGGTCCGCCAGTGGCGGCGTCTGCGCCGCCAGCTCCACCAGCTGCGGACCGGCATCCCCCTGGACCGGCCCGTCCCCTGGAAGCGGGAGCGGCTGATCCAGCGGCTGGCGCTGTTTGTGGGCATCCCCCTGTATTTCTGGACCCTGATTGGCGATGACCTTCTGGATGACGGCTGGAGCATCCGGAACAACGCCGACACGCTGGCAAAGGCCCGGTACGTGGATGTGACGGAGCTGAATCCCGGCACTTCCGACGATGTGGAGCTTCGGGAGGCCCGCACCAAGGTGACGGAGCTGGTGCCCCGGTTTTATGAGACATGGCAGGTAGCCTGGGAGCCGTATCACAGCCAGATGGAACTGGAACCCGGCGATTTGTTCCCCACCGCCGTCAGCGCGGACACCGCCGAAACCGGGTACTACCGGCTGTGGACGGCAGGCATGGCGGCGGAGCTGGAGCGGGAGCTGGCATCGCAGTATGAGAGCCGCTGGTCCGGGACGGAGCTGGAGACCGTCCCTGCCCCGGACCTGGACAGCTTCCGCTGGCGCCGGTACGGCTACGGCGAGGAAACGGACCGGCAGTACGCCATCGCCCGGCTGGGGAACGCGGTGCTGTGGGTGGACTATCACGGCCCGGCGGACCTGCGGCAGGAGGCGGACTATCTGGCGTCGCTGCTGCGGTAAAGGGGGGAAAACCATGTTCGGATTTACAAATCTGCCCTGCAGCCTGTACGATCTTCCCGCTGTGGAGACGTGGCTGGCGGAGCAGGAGAGGAAGGGAAAGCGGTTCGTCGGCTTTTCCGGTGCCCAGGACGCGAAATTTGAGGACGGGGAGCCCCGGAACGAGGTGTACCGCCTGGAGCCTTCCGACGGCAATCGCCGCCCGGACCCGGAGCAGGAGGAGCTGTTCCGGGCGGCGGGGTGGGAGTACCGCGCCGCCAGCTTCCACGATGATCTCTGGGTGTTCCGGGCCTGCCGCCCGGACCCCGTCCCCATCCACACGGACCCGGAAACCCAGGCCATCGCCTGCCGGCAGCTGCAGAAGCGGCTGGTGCGGCGGACCGTTCCTTACGTCCTTCTGCTGGCGGTGCTGGGGGCGCTGAACGTCTGGCTCTGGGGGCGGCAGACCGCCGGCCTGGCGGAGCTGGTGGAGCGGCCCTATCCGCTGCTGAACACGGCCTACTGGCTGGTTTATGTCCTGTTCTTCGGGGGAATCGCGGTGGCGGACCTGCTGCCCCTGGGGCGGCTGGTGCGGTCGCTGAAGGCGGGCATCCCCATGGAGCACACCGTCCGCCGCCGCTGTCACCGCCGGTACTGGCGGTG
Organism: Dysosmobacter sp.; assembly: GCF_034093755.1. GTDB lineage: Bacteria > Bacillota > Clostridia > Oscillospirales > Oscillospiraceae > Oscillibacter. Next base: position 22,605 of record NZ_JAXEBZ010000033.1, read on the forward strand.
GGCATTTCTGGCGGTGGTGGCGGTGTACCTGGGCGCGGGCCTCTGCACCCTCAGGCAATATGAGTATGCGGCGCTGTCCGCAGGGGACTGCGCCGGGAAGTATGTGACCATGGAGACGCTGGGCATGGACAATGGGGGCTATGGTCCGGAGGGCCATTACCAGCGGAGCGTTCTGGGGGAGATCTGGAACGTCCGGGAGGGGGAGCCTGTCCGGGAGGACACGGAGTACGGCTACACCACCCGCTGGCCCGTCTTCACCCGGCTGTACCGCCTGCGCTTTTCTGCCATGGCCTCGCCGCTGCTGACGGAGCTGCGGCAGAACGCGGACGCCATGGCTGACGGGGTGCAGCTGACGGACACGGGGCTGGACGAATCGTGGTACGCCCGGACGGATGACGGCCAGTCCATCCTGCTGCAAGACGGCGGCGCAGTGCTGTACATGCGGGTCAGCGGGGAAGCGGAGGACCTGCGGGACCATCTGCAGGACTTCGCGGCAGTGCTGCAGGGCTGAGAGGAGGACCGTTATGGCGGAAAAAACCACATGGCAGCTGCTGCCGGCTGACCCCTGGGAAGTGGGGGCGGTGGAGCAGTGGCTGGAAGAGGAGGCCCGGCAGGGCCGGGTGTTCCGGAAGGCCGGGGCCAGGCTGGGCACCTTCCGGAAGGAGCAGCCGGCCCGGTGCCGCGTCCGCTGCCAGCTGAAGGGGGAGGGGGATGACCCGGACCCGGAGACGGCGGAGCTGTACGCCCGGCGGGGCTGGTACTATCTGGGCCGGTACGGCACCTGGTACTGGGTGTGGCGGTGCGACGATCCCACCGCCCCGGAGCCGGAGACGGACCCGGCGTCTCACAGCTTCGCCTACGAGCGGCGGAGACGGCAGACGAAGCTGTCCGACTGGGGCAATATTGTGCTGATGGTGGGGGTCATCCTGCTTTTCGCGGTGTCGCTGGCTTTGAAGGATCGCCCCGTGGAGTATCTGGTGCGCCGGGGCAGCGTCAGCGATTTTTTCATCGTGGCGGTGTACCTGGTGTCCATCGTCACCACCCTCCGCAGCCGCCGTGCCCTGCGGCGGATGGAGGAAACCCTGGCGGTGGGGGTGCCCCTGGACCACACCGGTCCCTGGCGTCATCTGCGGCGGAAGGCCCTTGCCTGGGCGGCGGCCTACTGCGCCCTGGCGGCGGTGATGGTGGGCGTGCTGTTTTTCGACGTGCAGGGGAAAACGGACACGCCGTCGGAGCCCCACTGCGTATCCTACGAGACCCTCACCGGCGGCGAGGCGGAGGACGCCCTGCGGAGCTTCATCCCCGGCGGCAGCTTTCTGGCGCCCCGGTATGAGAACACCACCCTGCGGCTGTATCAGGGCAGGCAGTTTGTGTCGGAGGCGGTCTATGATGAGCTGCGCTTTGCGCCGCTGGCCCGCCTGCTGTACCGGGAGCGGATCGCGGAGTTCACCGACGGCTGCCAGGTCACGGACCGGCGTACCATCGCAGACAGCCGCTTTGACGAGGCGGAGATCATCACCGTCAGCGGCTGCCTGACGGCCTTTGTGGGCCGGTGTGGGAACCGGGTGCTCTTCCAGTATACGGATGAGGAGACAGACCTGACGGCCCATATCGATGACTTCGCGTCGGTGATCGTGCAATAAAAAGAGGGCGTTCCCGGTGGGAACGCCCTCTTTTGACGAAATGGTTATCCGTTTTCCTTCTCGTAGTCCGTCAGGAACCGCACCAGCGCCTCCACGCCCTCTTTGGGCATGGCGTTGTAGATGGAGGCCCGGAGACCGCCCACGCTGCGGTGGCCCTTCAGGTTGTCAAACCCGGCGGCCTTGCAGGCGGCCACCACGGCGGCGTCCTGCTCCTTGGAGGGGGTGACGAAGGGCACGTTCATCAGGGAGCGGTCCTTTGCCTCCACAGTGCCGCTGAACAGCCTGCTGCGGTCCAGGAAGTCATACAGAATGGCGGCCTTCTCCCGGTTCCGGGCGTCCATGGCCTCCAGTCCGCCGTTTTTCAGCAGGTACTTGAACACCTTGCCGCAGCAGTAGATGTCCCAGCAGTTGGGGGTGTTGTACATGGAGTCGGAGTCGGCGTGGGTCTTGTAGTTCATGTAGGTGGGCACGAACTGGGGCAGATCGTCCCGCAGCAGGTCCTCCCGGATGATGACGATGGCCATGCCGGCGGGGCCCACGTTCTTCTGGACGCCGGCCCAGATGAGGCCGTATCTGCTGACGTCGCAGGGCCGGGACAGGAACATGGAGGACTGGTCCGACACCAGAATCTTCCCCTTGGTGTCCGGCAGGCTGAAGTAGGTGGTGCCGTGGATGGTCTCGTTTTCGCAGATGTAGACGTAGTCGGCGTTGTCGGGGATGTCCAGGTCCGAGCAGTCGGGGATGTAGGAGAAGTTTTTGTCGGCGGAGGAGGCCACAATCCGCACCTCGCCGTACTTTTGGGCCTCCTTGATGGCCTTCTTGGACCAGGCGCCGGTCTCCAGATAGCAGGCCACGCCGTTTTTCATCAGGTTCATGGGCACCATGGCAAACTGCACCGTGCCGCCGCCCTGGACAAACAGCACCTTGTAGTTGTCGGGGATGTTCATCAGCCGGCGCAGGTCGGCCTCCGCCTCGTTCCGGATGGTCTCAAACACCTTGGAACGGTGGCTCATCTCCATCACGCACATACCGCTGCCCTGATAGTTCAGCATCTCGGCGGCGATCTCCTCCAGAACCTCCTCGGGCATCATGGCCGGGCCGGCGGAAAAGTTGTAGCAGCGACCGTATTTCATATGGATATACCTCCCATAAGACAAAGTTTTCGGACGTACTTACACAGTATACCCCTCCGTTTTCCCGGAATCAACCGGAGAAACGGTAAAAAAACGGTTTTTTGGGAGAACCCGGCAGGATTTTTCCGGAGGGTTTTGTGCGGAACGGCAAAAAAACGATTGCCTGCGCGGCGGCGCGGAAGGGCGTTGCAATCCGGAGAAAAGATGCGTATAATCAAGGCGGAACGTCTGCCCCGTCCCCCGGGGCGTGTTGAGGGAGAATGCTATGGATCATGTGAAACGGCTGGCCCGGGCCGTGTGGCTGTACGGCGCGGCCCTGGGCAAATGGCTACTGCTGGCGGCGGTCACCGGAATTGTGTGCGGCTACATCGGCTCCGCCTTCCACATCGGCGTGGGCTGGGCTACGGAGCTGCGGGGGACCCACCCCTGGCTGCTGTGGTGTTTGCCCCTGGCGGGCCTGGTGATCGTGGCCTTTTACAAGTACACCGGCGTCACGGGCCAGGGCACCAACGACATCATTGACGCGGTGCACATCGGAAAGCCCCTGTCCTTTTTCCTGCTGCCCGCCATCTTCCTGGGTACGGTGCTGACCCACCTGTGCGGCGGCTCCGCCGGCCGGGAGGGTGCGGCGCTGCAGATGGGCGGCACCATCGGCTTTCAGGTGAGCCGTCTGTTCCACATGGATGACCGGGACAAGCGGACGGCGGTGCTGTGCGGCATGGCGGCCTTCTTCTCCGCCCTGTTTGGCACCCCCATGGCCGCCACGGTGTTCGCCATCATGGTCATCAGCGTGGGCACCTTCTACCACTCCGCCTTCATCCCCTGCTTCACCGCCGCCCTGACGGCTTACGGCATCTCGCTGTGGCTGGGGGTGGAGCCCACCCGCTTCACCGTGGCCATCCCCGGGGTGGAGCCGGACGATCTGCTGCGGGTGGCGGTGCTGGCGGCGCTGTGCGCCTGGGTGTCCGCCATCTTCTGCAACGTGCTCCATCTGGTGGAGCACCAGATGGCAAAGCGCCTGCCCAATCCCTGGCTGCGGGTGGTCATCGGCGGCTTCGCCGTCGTCGCCCTGACGCTGCTGTGCGGCACCACGGACTACAACGGCGCCGGCATGGCCGTCATCACCGCCGCCGTGGAGGAGGGGACAGCCCGGCCCGAGGCGTTTTTGCTGAAAATCCTGTTTACCGCCGTCACCCTGGCCGCCGGCTTCAAGGGCGGCGAGGTGGTGCCCTCCTTCTTCATCGGCGCCACCTTCGGCTGCGTGGCCGGGCCGCTGGTGGGCCTGCCCGCCGGCTTCGGCGCGGCGGTGGGCCTGGTCAGCGTGTTCTGCGGCGCCACCAACTGCCCCGTGGCCTCCACCTTCCTGGCCCTGGAGCTGTTCGGCGGCGACGGGCTGCTGTTTTTCGCCCTGGCCTGCGGCGTCATCTATATGCTCTCCGGCTACAACGGCCTGTACTCCAGCCAGACCATCCTGTACTCCAAGCTGAAGGCCCGGTACATCAACGTCCACACCAACGCCCACCACGAGATCGACTCCTCCATCGAGCACCTGCCGGAGGTGCAGGGCAGCCTGAAGGACTGAATAAAACACGGCCTCCCGGGGAATCCTGCCAAAAAGCGGATTTCACGGGAGGTCGATGATTTTGGAGCAAGTTCTGGGGGCGCTGCAGGCGCTGGGCACCACGCTGGTGAGCATCGCGGTGCTGTTTCTGCTGACGAAGCTGATGGGGGCCAAACAGGTGTCTCAGATGACCATGTTCGACTACGTGGTGGGCATCACCATCGGGTCTATCGCGGCGGAGCTGGCCACGGAGCTGGAGCAGCCGGCGCTGCCGCTGACGGCGCTGGTGGCCTACGGCGCGGCGGCGTATCTCATCTCGGTGCTGACCAACAAGTCCCTGAAGGCCCGGGGACTGATCACCGGAAAGCCTCTGGTGCTGCTGGAGAACGGGGTCATCCGCCGGGAGAACCTGAAAAAGGCCCGGCTGGACCTGAACGAGTTTCTCACCTACTGCCGCATCAACGGCTATTTTGACCTGAACCAGATTCACACCGCCATTCTGGAGCACAACGGCAATGTCAGCTTCCTGCCCCGGGAGCAGGACCGGCCCGCCACCCCGGAGGACCTGGGCAGCCACCCCAAACAGGCCAACGTGCAGACCCCCTTTGTCATGGACGGGCGGCTGCTGCGGGAGAACATCCGGAAAGCGGGGAAGGAGGAATCCTGGGTCCACCGGGCGCTGCTGCGCCAGGGCTACCGCCAGGAGTCCCAGGTGCTGCTGGCGCTGTGGGACGGCGGGGAGAAGCTGACGGTGTTCCCCATGGACCCCGCCCGGCGGGACACCGGCCGCTCTCCCGGGGCATAAGCTGGCAGGGGGGTGACGCCATGCACCACTGCGACTGCGACCCGCTGGCACTCACCACCGCGGTGAACACCCTGGCCGTCTCCATTGCCGCCCGGCTGGATGACGGGGACCTGGCCCTGGCGGCGGCTGTTCTGACCCAGCTGGGGGACACCCTGGCCACCATCGCCGTCCAGCGGGAGCGGTGTGAGAAAAAGGATGCGGAGATCTGAAAACCGGACGCCTGCGGGCGTCCGGTTTTTCATCAGCATTCGAGTTCCAATAGCTCTTTTGCCACGTCCACGTTCCGCTGCTCAATCTGCCGCAGCTTCCGCACGGCAGCCTCCTGGGCTTCCGGGTGGGCCGACAGCTCCACGCAGTGGTCAATCATGGCGGTGAGGCCCTCCCGGGTCAGCTCCGCCAGGTCGCAGAAGGACTCCTGCCCGATGTACCGCAGGAAGGCGGACACCTTGGGGTCATATACCGCGCCCACCAGGGGAATCCCCTGCCCGGCGGCGAAGATCAGGGCGTGGAGGCGCATGGACACCGCCGCCTCCGTCCGGGCCAGCACACCGATGATGGTGCCGGCGGTGCCGGCGTCATCCAGGAAGTAGTGGGGGGCGGTCATGTGCTGGGCCGCCATCCGGGCGGCGGTGGGATCCTGATGGCGGTCCACCGCCACAAACAGGGGCGTCAGGCCGCAGGTCTCGTAGGCGTAGTCCGCCGCCGCGGCGAAGATGGGGGCCTTCTCCTCAAAGCCCTTCCAGCGCCGCAGGGCGAAGCAGATATACCGGCCCCGGGGCGGCACCCCCGCCCGGAGCATGCAGCTGTCCACCTCGTCATCCCCCGCTGCCTGCAGCGTCAGGGCCGGGTCGGCGGTGAGGAGGATGCGGGGGCGGGTGACCCCCATGGCCTTCAGCTCCGCCAGGGAGTCCGGCTCCCGCAGAGTGATGACGTCCACGCTGGCGTTGAGGATGCGGGCGGCCATCTTCCGGTGGGAGTCCCGGATGACGGGCCCGATGCCGCAGCCGTACATCTGCACGGCGCAGCCGGAGCGCTTGGCGGCCTGAATGTTATAGAGGTAGTACCACAATGACCGGCGGGAGGTGACGTCCTGAATGAGGCTGCCGCCGCCGTTGATATAGAGCTTTGCATGGCGCATGGCGGAGATCCACGCCGGCAGGTTGGAGCGGTGGACTGCCGGCACCCGGTAGGCCAGCCGGGTGGATTTGGGGTCCTTGCTCAGCACCGTCACCGGCATGTCCGGGTCCAGAGAGCGCATCTCCTGCAGAATGGCCTCCAGAATGGCGTCATCGCCGGCGTTGCCACGGCCGTAGGCGCCGCAGATTACCACACCGTCCCGGGCCTTTCTGGGCCGGGCGTGGCGGCGGATGATCTCCCCGTAGATGTGGAGCTGGGTGTCCACCGTCTTCTGGATGGAGAACTGGGTGGAGGCCTTCTGATACAGCTTCTCTCCCAGCCGGTGCCGCAGGGCGTCGTCATTGCCCAGGGCCGCCAGGCGCTCTCCCAGGGTCTTCCAGTCGCCGGGGGTGAAGAGATACCCGTTCACATCCTCGTCGATGAGGTAGGGGATGCCGCCCACGGCGGTGGCCACGGTGGCCAGGTGGAACCGGGCGCCCTCCGTCAGGGCGTAGGGGAAGGTCTCGGACAGGCTGGTGAGGGCGTTGACGTCCAGGGCGGAGTAGAACCGGTCCATGCCGCCGGAGATCCAGCCGGCGAAGCACACCTTGTCCGCCACCCCCAGCTCCTTTGCCAGGTCCTCCAGCTTCTGCCGCTCCTCGCCGTCGCCGGCGATCAGCAGCCGCAGCCGGGGGCATTTGGCGTATGCGGCGGCGAAGCCCCGCACCAGGGTGGACATGTCCTTCACCGGGTTCAGCCGGGCGGCGATGCCCACCACCACGCTGTCCTCCCGGGCGTCCATCCCCAGGGAGCGGAGCCAGGGCAGCCGGTCCGGCTGGGGGGGAGGCGGCGTGAAGTCGATGCCGTTGTAGATGGCGAAGAACCGGTCGGGGGGAAAGCCCCGGGAGATCAGCAGGTCCACCATGGCGTCGGACACGCCGATGCGGTAGTCCAGCCGCCGCAGGGCCATGGCGTTGATATTGCCGAAGGTGAGGCGGCTCAGGGGGCGGCCCATGTAGTCCAGTTTGTAGTCGCTGTGGACCGTGGTGACCACCGGCAGTCCCGTGGTGCGGCGCAGCAGGGCGCCGATCATGTTGGCCCGGGCGCCGTGGCAGTGGATGACCTGGTAGCCGCCCTCCCGGATGCGGGATGTGAGCAGGCGGCGGATGCGGAAGATGTCGTTGCCCTCCAGAATCTCCGTGGGGATGCCCAGGGACCGGGCCTCCTGGGCGAAGGGACCGTCCCGGAAGCAGACCAGCTGGGCGGTGATCTGCCGGTTGAGATGCTGCAGCAGGCTCAGCACGTGGGTCTTGGCCCCGCCGGAGTCGCCGCCGCTGATGAGATGGATGACTTTCATGGAATTGCCCTTTCTTCTGTGTGGGAATCCGGAATTCCCTCTTGTGCAATCGGATAAAATATTATACAATGCAAAGGAAAACAGGTCAACACGCCTTTTGCGAAGGAGACATACCGACATGGAACAAAAGAAGCTGAAATTCAATATTGTGGACGTTGTGGCGGTGATTGTGATCCTGGCCATGGTGGGCTTCGTGGGCTATAAGCTGGCCAACCGGGGCAGCGGGGAAGCGGGCCCCAGCCCCACCCTCAGCGTCCATTACACTGTCCGCTGCGAAGGGGTGGACAAGGAACTGTACGAGAGCTGCAAAAAGCACCTGCCCTCCCAGCTGATGGCCTCCGGCGAGCTGTACAACGGCCAGATCACCTCCGTGGAACAGGAGGACTACTACGTGCTCTCCGCCGGCGGCGAATGGGTGAAGGACCCCGACCACGTGAACCTGCTGTTCACCGTGGAGGCGGTGATTCCCAAGACGGCGGTGATCACCACGGAGATCGCCAAGCAGGAGGTCCGGGTGGGAAAGTCCGACTACCGCCTCAAGAGCGAGTACATCGAGTTCTCCGACACCACCATTCTGGACGTGGAGTGGATTGAAAACTGAGTCGAAAACCGGCCGGGACCTTGGTCCCGGCTGGTTTTCACCTTGTCAAAAAAGCCTCGCAGAGTTCGCACCTGCAGGTGCGAAAAAATGAAATCCGTTTTTCCCGGCGGCGTGTAAGTCGGGAAAAACACTTCTCAGCCTGCACGTGTGCGAGTTGTCCGCTGAAAGCGGACAGCGAGTGCGCGCAGCGGGCTGCTGTCTTCTCGAAAAAGTGGCAAGCCACTTTTTCGACAGTCTCAAAACCGGCCGGGACCGTGGTCCCGGCCGGTTTTTTTTGTCATGATGTCCGCCGGGCGGCCAGAAACAGGTTGGGCGGGGCGGGGAACAGGTTCTCCCGCTCCAGCACGGCGAAGCCCGCGGCGGTGACCTCCCGCTCCAGAGCGTCCATGGTGAGATAGGCCTCAAAGGGCATGGCCCCGGTGCGGATTCTGAACCACTTCCGCACCCCCTCCCGGGTAATCCCCTGGCCCAGACAGTCAGTGGCGGACAGAAACATGCCGCCGGGCCGCAGCAGCTGCCGGATGCGCGCCAGGGCCGCCGGCAGGTCTTTGATGTAGCAGAGCACATTGAAGGCGGTGACGGCGTCGAAGGAGCCGGGAAGAAGGGACGGGTCGAACAGGTCCAGATTCTTCACCGTCAGGTTCTTCACCTGCTGCTCCGCGGCCTTTTCCCGGATGCGTTCCACCATCTCCGGGGCGATGTCAATGGCCAGCACCTCTCCGGCGCCGGCGGCCATGGGCAGCGTGACGATGCCGGTGCCGCAGGCGAAGTCCAGCACCCGGGAGTCCGGGTGGAGGTACTTCACGGTGTTTTCCAGGGTTTTCCGGTAGGCCTCCTCGTAATGAGGACCCACCTGAGCGTCATAGTTTTTGGCGCGCTTGTTCCAGAAGGCTTCGGGACGGGTCATGGGATGACACCTTACTTTGCTTTATGATTTTTCCCCTGCTTTTTGGCCTTGGGCTTGGCCCAGCCGGCTTTCCGCACCGGCTTTGCGGGCTTTCCGGGGGCAGCGGCCCTGCCGCGGCCGGCGGACGGGGCGGCCTTTCCCGGCCGGGCCGGGGCCTTGCCGCCCTCCCGGGGCGCCTTTCCCCGGGGCGGCTGTCCTTTCCCGCCGGACTGGGGCGCCTTTCCGGCGGGCTTTCCGCTCCGGAGCCCCTCCGGGGCCTTGCCGGGGCGGATGAGACATTCCTTCCCGTAGCCGATCAGGTCCTCCCGGCCGGTTTTGTGAAGGGCCTCCAGCACCAGGGAGCGGTTCTGGGGCTTGCGCCACTGCATCAGCGCCCGCTGCAGCGCCTTGTCATGGGGCGTTTTGGGCACGAACACCGGCTCCATGGTCCGGGGGTCCAGACCGGTGTACCACATGCAGGTGGACAGGGTGCCGGGGGTAGGATAGAAATCCTGCACCTGCTCGGGCATGTGGCCCTCCTTGTTCAGCCACTCCGCCAGCTGCACCGCGTCCTCCAGGGTGCAGCCGGGGTGGGAGGAGATCAGGTAGGGCACCAGATACTGCTCCTTGCCGTAGCGCCTGTTCAGCCGCTGATACTTGTCCCGGAACTTCTCGTAAACCTCAATGTGGGGCTTGCCCATGTAGTACAGGGTGTGGTTGACGCAGTGCTCCGGCGCCACCTTCAGCTGGCCGGAGATGTGGTGCTGCACCAGGTCGGCGAAGAACTCGCCGCTGGGGTCCTTCATGAGGACGTCAAAGCGGATGCCGGAGCGGATGAACACCTTCTTCACCCCGGGCAGCGCCCGCAGCTTCCGCAGCAGCAACATGTAGTCCGTGTGGTCGGCGTCCAGGTTGGGGCAGGCGTCGGGAGCAAGGCACGCCCGGTTTTTGCACATGCCGTACTTCAGCTGCTTCTGGCAGGAGGGGCGGCGGAAGGTGGCGGCGGGGCCGCCCACGTCGTGGATGTAGCCCTTGAAGCCGGGATGCTTCGTCAGCAGCTCCACCTCCCGGATGACGGACTCGTGGCTGCGGGAGGTGACGGTGCGGCCCTGGTGGAAGGCCAGGGAGCAGAAGCTGCAGGCGCCGAAGCAGCCCCGGTTGTGGGTGACGGAGAAGCGGACCTCCTCAATGGCGGGGACGCCGCCCATCTCGTCGTACATGGGGTGAGGCTCCCGGACATAGGGCAGCTCCGCCACCCGGTCCAGCTCCGCCGTGGGCAGGGGATAGGCCGGGGGATTCACCAGCAGGAGCTGCTTGCCGTGGCGCTGCAGGATGGCCTTTCCCACAGCCGCGTCATGCTCCTGATACTCCACCATGTTGGCCCGGGCGTAGGCCTCCCTGCTGTCCCGGACCTCCTCAAAGGAGGGCACCTCCACCATGGGGTAGGCGCAGACGCCGGGGTCCGCCGCCGCCACGCAGGTGCCCCGCACGTCGGTGATCTCCGACACCGGGGTCCCGGCGGCCAGCCGGGCGGCAATGTCCAGGGTGGCGGTCTCGCCCATGCCGTAGGTGAGGATGTCCGCCTGGGCGTCAAACAGCACGGAGCGGCGGACCTTGTCCTCCCAGTAGTCATAGTGGGCGAAGCGGCGGAGGCTGGCCTCCAGACCGCCGATGATCAGCGGAATGTCACCGAATACCTCCCGCACCCGGTTGGAATATACCACCACCGCGTGGTCCGGCCGCAGCCCGGCCTTCCGGCCGGGGGAGTAGGCGTCATCGTGGCGGCGGCGCTTCGCGGCGGTGTAGTGGGCCACCATGGAGTCCAGGTTGCCGGCTGACACCAGCACGCCGTAGCGGGGGCGGCCCAGGGCCCGGAAGGCTTCCGGGTCCCGCCAGTCCGGCTGGGCCAGAATGGCCACCCGGTAGCCGGCGGCCTCCAGAATCCGGCCGATGATGGCGGGGCCGAAGGAGGGGTGGTCCACATAGGCGTCGCCGGTGATGAGAAGAAAATCGTAATAGTGCCAGTCCCGGCGGAGCATGTCCTCTTTGGAGACCGGCAGAAACAGATCGCGGTCAAAGCTCATGGCGTGTACCTCGTTTATCTTGAATAGCTCCAGTATACCATACAGAACCGGGCGCCCACAACGGAGAGTTCCGGAAAAACGGGAAAAATGGGGAAGAAAAAGCCCCGTCTCCGGGGAGACGGGGCGGAGGGCGCTTATTGGGCGGGGACGTCCAGCTCCAGCAGGCGGCAGCCGTACTCGCTGAGATAGGGCTGCAGGAAGGCGTAGCTGACGGTGAAGGCGTGGGTGCCGGCGGCGTAGCAGCCCAGCTCGTAGGGGGCGAAGGTGACGGTCATGCCCGCCTTGTCAAAGCTGACGGTGTAGCTGGTCCAGTCCGCCAGAATGTCGGGGTAGTCCTCCCAGTACAGCCCCTCCAGCGGCTGCTCTTTTTCCTCCGCCGCGGCCCGGGCCTGGTGCACCAGTTCCTCCGCCACGGCGGCTTCAAACTCCGCCGCGTTTTCGGCGATGGAGGCGGGGGTGAGAAAGCTGCCGTGCTCCAGATCAAAGTTGTAGGCCACGATGCCGGTGTTGGGGTGGGCGCCGCCGTAGTAGCTGTAGCCGAGGAACAGAACGCTCACCAGCCGGTGGGTGGTGTAGGCGGTGTAGGTCAGGTCATCCTCATAGCACATGCCGTAGCGGGCGAACATCTCGGGGGACTGGCGGTAGTGCTCCAGTGCCATCTCCTTGATGTCGGCGTTTTCCTCCCGCCAGCCGTCGAAGCTGTCGTTGAAGGTCTGCGTGATGGCCAGCGCCTGCTCATGGGCGGGGGTCACCGCTTCCGCCAGGGCCTCTCCGTCGCCGGTCACCGCCTGCAGCACCGGCAGGGAGACGCTGCTCTCCGCCAGCTTTACGCCGTCAGGGGACTGGTATTCCCACTCCACCGTCTCCGTCTCCAGGGCAAAGGACACCGGCGCGGCGGAGACCGCAGGGGCGGCGCTTGCGGGCGTGGGCTCCGTCTGGGGCGGGGAGAAGGACGCGGCGCCGCAGCCGGTGAGCAGCAGGGCGCACAGCACAAAAACACCCACAGCGGATCGGCAGGTTCTCATGTTGCTTCCTCCTTGTTTCTTCAGTGGGATTCAGAGGATTACCGGCCCCTCCCGCCACTCCGCCCCCGGCAGGGCGGCGGACAGGTCCGGATATGCCAGGGTGTAAAGGTCCGTGGCCCGGACCTCCAGGTCAAACAGCCGCCGGGCCTCCGGGGACAGTGTCCGCGCGTCGGCGGGTCTGGTCAGCACCGGCACAGCCGCGCACCTGCGCATACGGGCCAGCAGCTCCCGGCCCGTATCGTTGGCGGCCAGCACCCGCACATAGGGGGGCGTGTCCGGCACGTCCGCCGGCGTCAGCCCCAGAAAGGCCCACAGCACCATCCGCCGCAGCCTGGCGTGGGCGTAGCGCTTCGTCTTGGCGGCGGCCAGCAGGTCCTCCAGCGAGGCGGCCTGACGGGCCGCGTCGAAGAGCCGGTTGCCCAGCCCCTCTTTTCCGGTGTCCAGGGCCTGAAATTCCGCCCGGGTCATGGACCGCAGCCGGGCCAGAATGGCCCGCTCACAGGCTTCGGACCGCACCGGAGCACGGCCGGCGGCCTCCTCCGTCCAGTAGGCCTGGCGCATGGCGGGGGCCATGCAGGCCAGGGCCTCCTCCCGCCGCCCCTCCCGCAGCAGCCGCCGGATGGCGCCGGCGGAGGCTGTGGTGCCGGTGAGGTCCTGGCTGTCGTGGCCGGCGCCCTCCCGGCGGACGGCGATGGGCTGCACAGGGGAATCGCAGCGCAGCAGGGCCTTGCAGTACTCCACCCCCAGGTTGTCATTGGGCCGGGCCAGACAGGCGGCCTTCTCCGGGCCGATGAGCGCTTCCGTCACCGCTTGGCGGCAGGCGGCGTAGGACTTCCCCTCTCCCAGAAGGCGCTGCAGCCCCGCCTGATACTCCGGAGACAGCAGCGCCGCCGCCGTTTCCCGCAGCACAGACGCGTCGCCGCACTCGCTGCCGAAGGACAGGTGGGTCACCAGCCCCGTGGCCAGCAGCGTCCGGACACCGCCGTGGGCGAAGCCCTCCGCCGAGGAGACGGCCCAGGGCAGGGGCAGCTCCAGCACCAGGTCCGCGCCGCTGCGGACGGCGGCCTCTGCCCGGGCGTGCTTGCGCACCAGGGCGAAGTCCCCCCGCTGGACGAAGCTGCCACTCATGACGCAGATGACGGCGGCGTCCTCCCCCAGCAGCTGCCGGGTCCGGGCGATCTGGTACAGATGGCCGGCATGGAGGGGATTGTACTCTGTTATGATACCTGCAATTTGCACGATTTTCACCCCGATTCTATGACAAAAAAGTGACATTTCGGTAAAAATGGCGGTTGTAACCTGCGGAGGATTTGTTATAATGTAAGTAACGTTGCGTTTTCTCCGGAAAAAATCCGGAAAACGAACCCCGTGTTTTTATTCTATCATCAATCAAGGGCCTGCCGCAAGCGGTGGGCCGAAAGAAAGAGGAGTTAAAAGACATGAACATTCTGGTTATCAACGCTGGCAGTTCTTCCCTGAAGTATCAGCTGCTGAATCCCGACACCGGCGACCTGCTGGCCAAGGGCCTGTGCGAGCGCATCGGCATCGACGGCAAGTTCACCTACAAGCCCCAGCTGGAGGGCAAGGAGACCCTGAACGCCGTGGACGTGGCCATGCCCACCCACTCCGAGGCCATCCAGGCGGTGCTGGACGCTCTGGTGGATGAGAAGAACGGCGTCATCGGCTCCATGAAGGAGATCGACGCTGTGGGCCACCGCGTGGTGCACGGCGGTGAGGCCTTCAACAAGTCCGTCCTGATCACCGACGAGGTGCTGAAGGCCATCGAGGACTGCATCCCCCTGGCCCCCCTCCACAACCCCGCCAACCTCACCGGCATCCGCGCCTGCCAGAAGGTGATGCCCGGCGTGCCCATGGTGGCCGTGTTCGACACCGCCTTCCATCAGACCATGCCTCCCAAGGCCTATATGTACGCCCTGCCCTACGCCTACTATGAGAACGACAAGGTCCGCCGCTACGGCTTCCACGGCACCTCCCACAAGTATGTGGCCGGCCGCGCCGCCGCCATGCTGGGCAAGGCTCCCGAGGAACTGAAGCTGATCTCCTGCCACCTGGGCAACGGCTCCTCCATCGCCGCCGTGGACTGCGGCAAGAGCGTGGACACCTCCATGGGCTTCACCCCCCTGGCCGGCCTGCCCATGGGCACCCGCGCCGGTGACCTGGACGCCGGCATCCTGCAGTACCTGATGAACAAGTACGGCATGAACATCGACGAGATGCTGAACGTGCTGAACAAGAAGTCCGGCGTGGAGGGCCTGTCCTGCGTGTCCTCCGACTTCCGTGACCTGGAGACCGCCGCTGCCGAGGGCAACGAGAAGGCCGCTCTGGCGGAGCAGAAGTTCGCCTATGAGGTGAAGAAGTACGTGGGCGCCTACGCGGCGGCCATGGGCGGCGTGGACGCCATCATCTTCACCGCCGGCGTGGGCGAGAACGACGCCGGTGTCCGTGCCATGGTCTGCGAGGGCCTGGAGTATATGGGCGTGAAGCTGGATGCCGAGGCCAACAAGCAGCGGGGCAAGGAGCTGGTGCTGTCTGCCGCCGACTCCGCCGTGAAGGTGCTGCTGATCCCTACCAACGAGGAACTGATGATCGCCAAGGATACCGCCGCCATCGTGGGCTGATTCCGGCAAACCTCATTTTTCGCAGCGGGAAGGGCAAACGCCCTTCCCGCTGTTTGCTTTTTCTCCGGGTCCGTGCTATACTGACGGGGACAAACACCCCAACAGGGAGGAACCATATGAAACTCGCCTTACAATTTGCCATGCCCGCGGAGCTCCACGCCCTGCCGGGCGCCAGAGACCTGGCCCCCATTGACACCGTGTCCGGCGTGCCCTTTTACGAGGTAGCCCCGGGCCTGCTGGCCTGCTGCGGCGGCGTCAGCAAGGTCAACGCCGCCATGGCCGCGGAGATCCTGTGCCTGCGCTTCGGCGTGGAGTGCATCCTCAACGCCGGCGTGGCGGGCTGCGCCACGGACCTGCCCATCGGCCAGATCGTGGTGGCCAGCGAATTCGTCCAGCACGATGTGGACACCACCGCCGTGGGGGACCCCATCGGCCTGGTATCCACGGTGAACCGGGTGGAGTTCCCCACCTGGGAGCCGGAACGGTGCGTGGAGCTGCTGCGCCGCCAGGGGGTCTCCGCCGTCACCGGCCGGGTGGCCACCGGTGACTGGTTCGCCGTCCGGGGAGACCGCTCCCGCTGGATCGCCGACACCTTCCGTCCCACGCTGGTGGAGATGGAGGGCGGCGCCATCGCCCAGGTGTGCCTGCGGAACAACGTGCGCTTCGCGGCGGTGAAATCCGTGTCCGACCACCTGTTTTCGGAGAAGCAGGCGGAGGAGTATTTTGATTTCGGCCAGGCTCTGGAGAGCCTGGGGGCGGTGGTGCTGCCCCTGGCCAGACAGCTGCAGGAGGTAGAAGAATGAGCAATCTGGAACGCATTGCCAGCTTTACCGTGGACCACAACCGGCTGGTCCCCGGCCTGTACTATTCCCGCCGGGACGGCGACGTGGTGACCTTTGATCTGCGGTTCAAAAAGCCCAACACCGGCGACCTGCTGAGCAACAGCGAGATGCATTCCGTGGAGCACCTGATTGCCACGCTGCTGCGGAATTCGGAGGACCGGGAGGCCGTGATCTACTTCGGCCCCATGGGCTGCCAGACCGGCTTTTATTTCCTGTTCGACAACCGGCTGCTGTCCTGCGAGGGGGCCATCCGGCTGGTGCAGGAGGTCTTTGCCCAGGCGGCGGAGTTCACCGGGGAGATGCCCGGGAAAAGCGCCGCCGAGTGTGGCAACTACGCCAACCTGGACGTGGAAACCGGCCGCGCCGCGTGTCGGTTCTACGCCGACCTCATCCGGGACTGGACGGTGGAGAAGCTGTCCTACGAGGCGTAACCACTTTAAAAGAACCGCCCGCCTGTGAAGCACACAGGCGGGCAGCTTTTATTCGGAAGGGAATTCTTGGCCGCTGCGGGGGAGTACGAGGGGGCTGTGTCCCCTCGTGTGAAATCAGGCAATTGTAAGGAAAGCCCCGGCTTTCCTTACAATAGAAACATCTCCAGCAGGAACACGGACGCGCAGGCGGCCACCGCCACCTGAAACAGGCTGCGGCCGGTCCAGGCCAGCGCCGAGGCCACCAGCAGCGCCCCCCAGGCGGACCAGACGGTGCCGGTCTCCGACAGAATGGCGGGGAAGGTCATGACGGACAATGTCACGTAGGGTACGTAGTGGAGGAAGGACCGGACGGTCCGGTTTTTGATCTCCTTGCGGATCAGCGTCAGGGGCAGCACCCGGATCAGGTAGGTGACGGCCCACATGACGAAAATGTAGCAGTAAACGTTATGCTTCATCAGTTTCCTCCTCCACGGGGAACAGCACGGCGGCGGCTCCGGAGATCACCACGGTCAGCAGAATGGTGCGGGTGCCGGCGGACAGGGAGGACACCAGCGGCAGCACCGAGCACAGCAGGCTTGCGCCCATGGAGCACACCACCACCCCCAGAATCACCCGGCTTTTCCGGGCGGCGGGCACCAGGAAGGACAAAAACATGCCGTACAGCCCCACGCTGAGAGCCCGGACCACGTTGGCGGGCATCAGGTTGCCCACCAGCACCCCCAGATAGGTGCCGCCGGCCCAGCCGGGCATGGCAGCGGCCATGAGGCCGAAGAAATACCAGGGCTGCACCTGGCCGGGAATGGCCATGGAGGCGCCGAAAATCTCGTCTGTCACGTCCCAGCCCATAATGAGCCGCTGGCCCAGGGGGGTGTCGGGAGGCAGCTTCTGGCTCAGGGAGCAGGACATCAGCAGGTACCGGGCGTTGGTCACCGCCATCATGGCCGCCATCTCCACATAGCCGGCGCCGGCGGCCATCAGGCTGAAGCCGGCGAACTGCCCGGCGGAGGCGTTGTTGGTGATGCTGGTGAGGGCGGCCTGGAGGGCTGTCAGCCCGGCGTTTTTCGCCGCGATGCCCATGGTGAAGGCCACCGCCAGATACCCGAGGAAGAT
Organism: Dysosmobacter sp.; assembly: GCF_034093755.1. GTDB lineage: Bacteria > Bacillota > Clostridia > Oscillospirales > Oscillospiraceae > Oscillibacter. The sequence continues at coordinate 39,838 of NZ_JAXEBZ010000033.1, forward strand.
GGGAATGCCGTCCCGCAGCCCCCGTTTGAACCACAGACTCCGTCGTCCGGTTTTCATGACTGTCCGCCTCCTGCGTACAATAGTGGTGCTATTTTACGGCGGCTCTTGCAATCAGTCAAACGAATGTTTATAATTAAATCATTAGGAAACCTGATGGATGGAGGGGCGATATGAACCGGTACGAGGTGTTTGTCAGGGTGGTGGAGTGCGGCAGCTTCACCCGGGCGGCCCGGGAGCTGAATTACACCCAGTCCGCCGTCAGCCAGATGGTCCACACCCTGGAGGAGGAGCTGTCGGCGGCGCTGGTGCTGCGGTCCAAGGGCGGCGTCCGGCTGACGGCGGACGGGGAGGCCTATTACCCATTCATCTGCGCCATCAGCAACGCCCACCGGGCGCTGGAGGAAAAGCACCGGGCCATGCAGGGCCTCACCGGCGGCAAGGTCCGCATCGGCAGCATCACCAGCGTCAGCCGGAACTGGCTGCCGGGGCTGATGAACCGGTTCCGCCAGCGGTATCCGGCGGTGCAGTTCGAGCTGTTTCAGGGGGATTACAACAGCATCGGCCAGTGGGTCCGGGAGGGGAAGGCGGACTTCGGCTTCATCTGCCCGGAGGCGGTCAGCGGCCTGGAGTCCACGCCGCTTTACAAGGACGAGATGGTGGCGGTGCTGCCGGAGGGCCATCCCCTGGCGGCCCGGGAGACGGTGACCCTGCGGGAGCTGGCGTCCTGCCCCAACATCCTGCTGGACGAGGGGGAGCTGAGCATCCCCCTGAAGGCCTACGAGGAGGCGGGGGTGCGGCCCGATGTCCACTACCGGGTCTACGATGACTACTCCGTCATGACCATGGTGGAGCAGGGGCTGGGAGTGGCCATGCTGTACCGGGCGGTGGTGGAGGGCCAGGGCCGCTGCGTCATCCGGCCGCTGTCTCCGGCGGTGGAGCGGACGGTGGCGGTGGTCTGCCGGAACCGGCGGACCCTGCCGGCGGCCAGCCGGAACTTTCTGGAATTCCTGCTCCGGACCTTTGCCCACCGGGAAAAATCGGGAAAAAATGACGGAAATCCGGAAGCGGGCGTCACTTTTTTACCGTCTCCCCTTGATTTTAGCAATGTAGTAAATTAAAATATGTTTACCAGTGATCGCGCCGGGACCATTTCCGGCGCGCAGAAAGACAAGGAGGCTTCTCATGGGAAAGTTTGTGATCCGGAAAACCAATACCGGCTTTAAGTTCGATCTGAAGGCCGGCAACGGCGAAGTCATCGCCACATCTGAAGTCTATACCACAGAGGACGCCTGCCGCAAGGGCGTTGCCAGCGTGCAGAGAAACGCGCCGGTGGCCGCGGTGGAGGATCAGACCGCGGAGGGATTTGCCGCTGAAAAGCACCCCAAGTTCGAGGTCTACACCGACAAGGCCGGCGAGTTCCGCTTCCGCCTGAAGGCCACCAACGGCCAGATCATCGCCGTCAGCGAGGGCTACAAGGCCAAGGCCGGGTGCATGAACGGCGTGGAGTCCGTCAAGAAGAATGCCCACGGCGCGCCGGTAGTGGAAGCCGAGTAAGGGGCAGACCATGGAGATTCTGGAACAGGTCAACAAAGTCATCGACGCCCTGAAAGACAGCGACGAGCTGAAAAACGGCTTCCGGAAAGACCCGGTGAAAACCGTGGAGAAGCTGCTGGGCGTGGACCTTCCCGACGATGTGATGGAAAAGATCGTGGAGGGCGTCAAGGGCAAGCTGGCCGGCGACAATGTGATGGACGCCGTCAGCAAGCTGAAAAAACTATTTTGAACTTCGGCCGGACAGGGCGGGCTTCCCCCGCCCTGTTTTTGCGGGAAAAAGCACGGATTTTCCGGATTTTCCCCCGAAAAACTGTTGACAGCCCGGCCATGTGCTGATATAATCATTAAGCCGCTTTGAATGGGCATAAGTGCGCGCATCTGCCCGCCGCCCCCGACAGCGAGCCCGTAGTGAAGGAGTGAAAAGAGTAAATGAACGCAATCATCGTGACTGGCGGTAAGCAGTACAAGGTCGCGGAGGGCGACGTCCTGTTCATCGAGAAGCTGGACGTGGAAGCCGGCGAGACCGTGAAGTTTGACCAGGTGCTGGCCATTCTGGACGGCGACAAGGCCACCTTCGGCACCCCCGTGGTGGAGGGCGCCTGCGTGGAGGCTACCGTCGAGAAGAACGGCAAGGGCAAGAAGATCCGCATCTTCAAGTACAACCCCAAGAAGGGTTACCGGAAGCGTCAGGGCCATCGTCAGCCCTATACCAAGGTGACCATCGGCAAGATCTCTGTCTGAGATGACTACCGTCACCTTCCGCATGGAGGAGGACCGGATCACCGGTTTTGACTCCGAGGGCCACAGCGGCTACGCCGAGGCGGGCGAGGACATTGTCTGCGCGGCTATCACCAGCGCCATCCGCCTGGTGGATGCCACCGTCAACGACGTGCTGGGCCTGTCCGCGTCCGTGAAGGTCCGTGAGGAGGATGCCCGCATCGAGTTCCGGCTGCCCGGCGGATTGTCGCCGGAGGCGGAATACGCCTGTCAGTCTCTGCTGACGGGGCTGATGGTGTACCTTGCGGAACTCCATGACGAGTATCCCGAAAACATCGAAGTCCTGGAGGAAGAGTAATTCCTCTCCATCATTCTGAAGAAAGGATGGTCCTGTATCATGATTCGTATTGGTCTGCAGTTTTTCGCCCACAAGAAGGGCGGCGGCTCCACCAAGAACGGCCGTGACTCCGAGGCCAAGCGCCTGGGTCCCAAGCGTGCCGACGGTCAGTTCGTCAAGGCCGGCAACATTCTGGTCCGCCAGCGCGGCACCCACATCCATCCGGGTGTGAATGTCGGCATGGGTACTGACAACACTCTGTTTGCCAAGGTGGACGGCGTTGTCCGTTTCGGCCACCTGGGCAAGGATCGCAAGCAGGTCTCTGTCGAGGCTCAGTAAACGATTTGGCACAAAAGAGGCCCGAACCACGCCGTTCGGGCCTCTTTTTTTCCGCGGCGGACAGATCCGAACCCACCTGCGCCGGCGGGCTGGTATGTATCCGCCGCAAACAGACACACTACAATTCGGAGGTGTTCTTTCATGGCGACTTCTTTTATCGACAAGGCCCGCATCACCGTCCGCGCCGGCAACGGCGGCAACGGTGTGGTGGCCTTCCACCGGGAAAAATATGTGGCGGCCGGCGGCCCTGACGGCGGCGACGGCGGCCGGGGCGGCTCCGTGGTGCTGGTGGTGGACGATCACATGTCTACGCTGATGGACTTCCGCTATAAGCGCAAGTACGTGGCGCCCAACGGCGCCGACGGCCAGGGCGCCCGCAAGTCCGGCAAGGACGGACAGGACCTGGTGATCAAGGTGCCTCTGGGCACCGTGGTGCGGGACGCGGAGACCGGCGAGATCATCAAGGACATGTCCGACCACGAGCCCTATGTCCTGTGCCGGGGCGGCCGGGGCGGCTGGGGCAATATGCACTTCGCCACCCCCACCCGCCAGGTGCCCCGCTTCGCCAAGGGCGGCCTGCCCGGCGAGGAGCACGACGTGGTGCTGGAGCTGAAGCTGCTGGCGGACGTGGGCCTCATCGGCTTCCCCAACGTGGGCAAGTCCACGCTGCTGAGTGTGGTTTCCAAGGCCCAGCCCAAAATCGCCAACTATCATTTCACCACCCTGTTCCCCAACCTGGGCGTGGTGTATGTGGATGAGGGCGTCAGCTTTGTCATGGCGGACATCCCCGGCATCATCGAGGGCGCCAGCGAGGGCGCCGGCCTGGGCCATGACTTCCTGCGGCACATTGACCGCTGCCGCCTGCTGGTCCACGTGGTGGATGTGTCCGGCAGCGAGGGCCGGGACCCGGTGGCGGATCTGGACACCATCAACGCCGAGCTGGAGCAGTACAGCGGGGAGCTGGCGAAGCGGCCCCAGATTGTGGTGGCCAACAAGACGGACATCATGACCGACGGGGAAAACCTGGAGCGGCTGCGCCGCCGGGCGGAGGAGCTGGGCTGTCCCCTGTTTGCCCTGTCCGCCGCCGCCCACCAGGGCACCCGGGAGCTGGTGAAGAAAATCGCCGAGCTGCTGTCGGTGCTGCCGCCGGTGCGGGTGTATGAGCCGGAGTACGTGCCCCAGGCCCGCCGGGAGGTCACCGCGGAGGACCTGTCCTACCGCCGGGTGGAGGACGGCCATACCTGGCTGGTGGACGGAGCGTGGCTGGACCGGATCATGTCCAACACCAACTTCAGCGACTACGAGAGCCGGATGTATTTCGACAAGACGCTGCGGGACGCCGGCGTGTTCCAGAAGCTGGAGGAGATGGGCGTGGAGGACGGCGACATCGTCTGCGTCAATGACTTCGAGTTCGAGTATCAGCGGTAAAGCGGCCGGGCGGGAGCACACGCTCCCGCCCGGAAGGCTGTCGAAAAAGTCCTTTGGGCTTTTTCGACAGCCTTCACAATGCCTCGCTTTTTTGCCTGCTGCGCAGTCCAAAAAGCTGCCGCTGCGCGGCGCAAACGCTTGCTGCGCAAGCTCTTTGCAGGCATTCGATTCCACACGAGGGGGCTCCCGCCCCCTCATACTCCCCCTGCGAAATGAAACCCTTTTTCACCAAGAGTAGCTTTTTGACAAGCGGCCGGGCGGGAGCATGTGCTCCCGCCCGGTTTGTGTTTCTGGCGGAAAACCCCGCTGAATCAGCCTTTCTCCGGCTCCTCCAGATGCATGATGGACACCTCGTAGGCGGTGCGCTCCTCCGGCCCGCCGTCGGTGACCTTGGTGTACTGGCGGCTCTGGATGCGGCCCTCCAGCGCCACCGTCTCCCCCACGGCCCGGCGGCTCAGGTCCCCCGCCAGCTGTCCCCAGGCGATCACCGGCAGGTAGTCCGCCCGGCCGTACCGCCGGGGCACCGCCAGCATCAGGTCGCAGATGCTGCGGCCCAGGGGCGTCCGCCGCAGAATGGGGGGCTTGCACAGCGCGCCGGACAGCCGGATGCGGTTTACCGCCTCCCCTGCGGGGGGCTGGACGGTCCGGGCGTAAACGCTGAGCACCAGGCGGCTGCCCTGGCCGCTGCGGTTGTTGAAGGAGCGCAGCTGTCCGGCGATGCGCAGGCGCTGCCCCGCGGTCACCATGGGCAGCTGGGCGGCGGTGACCAGAACGGGAAGCCGGTCCGCTTGTCCGGAAAGCCGTGGGACCTCCAGCACAAACCGGTAAAATACCGTGCCGTGATTTTCGTGGGAAAACGCCGGAGCGGTCAGTACCAGACCCTCCAGCTCCGCTTCATTGCAGTGGATGTTGTCCATGACGCAGCACCTCGGTCAGTAAAATTGAGAGTGGTACAGCCTATGAACCTGCCGCTGGGAATAGACCACTTCCCAACGGGAGAAAAGTACAGTATAATGATTCTGAACAGCGGAGACGGGGACCGATGGCCCCGAAAGGAGGAACGCCCATGGCGAATATTCTGGACTATCTGGACTGGCGGGGAGACCTGACGCTGGCCCAGGCACCCTTCAACGAGGTGGACAATCTGATTCTGGCGGAGCTGTCCTTTGTGGATTTCCGGGACGTGGTGCCCGGCAGCGGCGGCAGCATTCCGCTGGAGGACGCGGCAGAGGACTTTTTCCGCCGGGCCCGGCAGGAGCCGGAGCGGGTGGAGATGGGGGCGCTGGTGCCGGACCGGATTCCGGAGCTGCTGGAGAAAATGGCCGCATCCCGCCGCTTCGGTGGGATGCGGCTGGGCTGCTATGCCGAGCATCTGGACACAGAGCAGGCGGAGCAGTTCGCGGCGCTGTCGGTGGAGCTGGGGGAGGGGACGGTGTACCTGTCCTTCCGGGGCACCGATGACACCATCGCGGGCTGGAAGGAGGACTTCCTGCTGGCCTGTCAGCCGGTGATCCCCGCCCAGAAGCGGGCGCTGGAATACGCCCGGGCGGCGGCCCGGCAGTATCCCCGGAAAAAGCTGATGCTGGGAGGCCATTCCAAGGGCGGCAACCTGGCGGTGTACGCCGGGGTCCACTGTCCCGCCCCGGTGCAGCGGCGCATCAGCCGCATCTGGTCCAATGACGGCCCCGGCTTCCGGGAGGAGCTGCTGACGCTGGAGGGCCACCGCCGGGTGGCGGACCGGATTACCTCCATCGTGCCCAAGTCCTCCGTGGTGGGGATGCTGCTGGAGCATGAAGAGGACTATGACGTGGTGGACAGCGACCAGAAGGGCCTTTTGCAGCATGACGGCTTCTCCTGGCAGGTGCTGGGGGACCGGTTCGTCCACCTGCGTCAGGTGACCCGCCAGAGCCAGCTGGGGGACGCGGCGCTGCGCCGCTGGCTGCAGGCGCTGCCGGTGGAGCAGCGGGGCAGGCTGGTGGACGCCCTGTTCGATGTCATCACCGCCTCCGGGGCGGAGACCCTCAACGATCTGAAGGAGGATAAGCTGAAGGCGGTGGGGGCCATGGTGAAGGCCATGGCGGACCTGGACAGGGAAACCCGGGAGGGCCTGTTTGACCTGGTGACGCTGCTGTTCCGCAGCGGCGCGGAGGTTCTGCTGGAGGAACTGCAGACCGAGGGGGAGAAAAAGTCCCGGGCGTGGAGCCGGAAGCGGGAGAAGCCGTAAACCGCCTGCCCGAATATAACGCGCCCCGCATGCCGGACAGAGATCCGTCTGACGTGCGGGGTGCGTTTTATCTGCGGGGGCCGCGTTCCGCTGAATCCGCAGCGGGGGAGCGGCGGTTACTCCTGTTGGGCGGTGCTGTCGGCAGGAACGGCGGACCCGGAGTGGCTGCGGACAAACTCGCTCCAGTTGAAAATGCTCTCGTGGGAAATATCGGCGATGTTGTCCAGATCGCGGTTCAGAATCGCCTGGTAGCTCTTCTGGTGAATGCTGATCAGGAAGTCCTTCTGCCCGTTTTTGATCATGTTCTCAATGGTCTGCCTGCGGGACTTGTGAAGCAGCAGGCAGACAATCTGGTTGATCTGGGTCAGAATCGGATTGTGACCGCATTTGGCCAGCTCCGAGTGAAACTCGCTGTCCAGGGACGCAACGGTGTCAACATCGGGGGATGGAACGTCCAGGGCGACGGTCAGCCGGTCCAGAACCGCTTTCAGGGAGATCAGGTCCTCGTCGGTCACATTTTTTGCCGCCAGGTAGTAGACATAGTTTTCGATGGCATCCCGCAGCTCGATCAGGTAGCAGGGGTCCTTCTCCAGAATGATTCCGTAGATGAAGGGATTGATCAGCTTGGGAGAAAAGCTGGAGCATACATACGTGCCGTCGGCGCGCCGGATTTCCAGAATTCCGTATGCGCAGAGCACCTTCACCGCCTCCCGGACGGAGTTGCGTCCCACGCCCAGGGAACGGGCAAGCTCGCTCTCCGTAGGAATGCGCTGCCCGGGAAGAAATGTGCCGTCTATGATTAACTGAATGATTTGATTGACGATTTCGTCCACGGTCGAACTGACCGCGATCTTCTGAAGCTCAGCCATGAAAGCCTCCACAGTGGTACTTGAAAATAAGATATCCTGCCCTTGAGTATAACGCAGAATACAAAAACTGGCAAGTGCTGATTGCAATATGAAATTGAAACGGAATCGCGGTTTTGCGGCAGGAAGCAGGGGGGGATTCCCGGACAGGACCGGACAGCGGGGACGGCAGTCCGATGAAAGGCAAGGCCAGACCGGCGCCCCGATTTGCTCTTTTTACCATCGTGTCAACCGGGATCATGTACAATTTCACCAAAACTGATTTTTGACAGGAAAGTGCTGTTGACTTTTGTGTATAATGGCAGTATAGTTTAATTAACCTAACATAGGATGTTAGGATATTACGATGAACGGAGGGAGCGCGATAGAAACATTTGCCTAGCAGACCCGCGGAAAAGAGAGCAAGTGATGCGAGGGAAAACTACATAGCATCACAAGCGTGCAGTACACAGCAAAATCTTCACAAAAAAATTAGGAGGAAGGTAATTCAATTATGACGATCGGCTCAATTATTCTTTGGATTGCAGTTGCGACTGTAATAATTCTTCTCTTGATTGTTAAGCTGAAGATCAACCCGACCATTGCCCTGGCGATCGGTGCGATTGTTGTTGGTGTTGCCTGCAGACTCGGCCTGGTAACAACTGCAAGCACGATTGGCACCGGTTTCGGCAATTTGATGACCAGTCTTGGCCTTCCGGTTGGTTTCGGTGTCATTCTGGGCGAATTGCTCAGCCAGTCCGGCGCCTGCCGTGTAATTGCCTCCACGATTATCCGTCACGCGGGCCCCAAGGCTGTTCCCTATGCCATGGCGCTGACCGGCTTCATTCTCTCTGTTCCTGTTTTCTTTGATGTGGCGTTCATCATCCTGGTCCCGCTGTGCATTGAGTTCAGCCGGGAGCTGAAGAAGCCGCTGCCCACCACGGTTGTTCCCACGGTGGCCGGTACCATGGCCGCCCATTTCCTGGTTCCTCCCACTCCGGTGCCTCTGCTGATCCCTGACTACTTCCCCAGCATTAGCATGGGCAAGGTCATTCTCCTGGGCATTGTGATCGGCGTTCCCGTTGTCGCCGCCGTCATGAAGATCTATGACCTGCTGATTCAGCATGGCTGGTGGACCGCGGCCTGCGTCCGTGAGGAGAAGGTCAGCACGGAAGAGTCCGAAATGCCTGCCAACGCGCCCTCCTTTGCCGCCTCCCTGTTCCCCATCCTGCTGCCGGTGGTCCTGCTGGTGATGAGCACCGTCTCCTCCGCCATGGGTGTCAATAACGAAGTCATCGGCTTCCTCTCCAACAAGAACGTTGCCATGATGCTGGGCGCTCTGGCTGCTTATCTGGTTGCCCGTAAGAACATGACCGGCGCCCAGATGGAAGCCGCCGCCAACAAGGCGATGGCGGATGCCGGCGTCGTTCTGCTGGTGACCGGTGCCGGCGGCTCCTTCGCCGCTGTGATCAGCGCCACCGGCCTGTCCGGCATGCTGGCTGAGGCTATGGCCACTTCCGGCGCCGTTTCCAACCTGGCCATCCTCGCTGTCGCCTATGCCATCAGCTTCGTCTTCATCGTCTCCCTGGGATCCGGCACGACTGCCTCCATTACGTCCATGACGATTATGTCCGGCGTTCTGGAAGCGACCTCCGCCACCATCAACCCCTATTGCGTTGTGCTGGCCTGCATTGCCGGTACCATGTCCCTGCATCACTTCAACGATTCCGGCTTCTGGGTTGTGACCAACATGTCCGGCTTTACTCCCCAGGGCGGTCTCAAAACGTATTCCACGGCACTTTGCATCATGTCCATCCTTTTGTTTACCCTTGCAGTGGTCGGTTCCTTTATTTTCTGATTGCCCCCGCGCGGCAGACCTTTATGGGGCAGCGTTGGCTGCCCCATAAAGGGGGGGCCGCCTGACGAGCGGCTGCACAGCATTGAAACAGACGATTCTGAACGCCGGGCAAAGCCCGCGGCGTTTTTGAGATATACGGCAATTCTGCCGGGAAAGGGGACTTGACAGTGGCGGTTGTGCGAATGTGGTTTGCGGGCCAGAACACCCTGATGATTGCGGTACTCAGCCTGGCCGCGGTGGGCGTTGGCGTGCTGCTCCGGATGCTTGTCCCCAAGAGGAAAATCTTCCTGATGTTCGGCTCTGCGTTTGTGTACCTGTATGCGGAATATGCGGTGACGGAACTGGGGGCCGCTTCCGCGCAGAACATTGCCCTCGGCGGAATTGCCGGCATGGTATTGATGGGTGTGGCGCTTCCCTCGGCTTTCGTCCGCTGGACCTTCCCGAAAGCGGATGAGAAGAACCGGGAGCGCACAGAGGAAACATAATTAAAAGAGGTTATTTGTATGGACTATTCAAAACTGTTTGAACCCATTTCCATTGGGAAAATGCAGTTGAAAAACCGGGTGATCATGGGACCGCTGGGCTCGGCCATGGCGGATGAGAACCATTTCCCCACGCCGGTGCAGGCCCGGTACTATGCCGAGCGAGCCAAAGGCGGCGTTGCCATGGTGATGGTGGAGCACACCGGCGTTCAGCTGACGGGCGTCCGCAGCGCGACGGCCACAGGCATGTGGGACCCGGCGGGCCTGCCCGCATGGAAGCGGGTGGTTGACGCCATCCACGAAAACGGGGCCAGGGCGGGCATTCAGCTGGGCCACCAGGGTTCCTGCACGGATTACAGCAGGATTCTGGGCGGCGAGTGTGTGGCAGCCTCCCATATCCGCTGCTACAAGATTCAGGAAAAGACCCGGCCGATGACGCTGGAGGAGATGGAACAGTTCAAGCGCGACTACGTGAAGTCGGTTCTGCTGGCAGTGGAGGCGGGCTTTGACACCGTGATGTTCCACATGACAAACGGCTACTTCCTGGCGTCGTGGCTCTCCGGCAGAACGAACAAGCGCACTGACCGCTATGGCGGCAATCTGGAAAATCGGATGCGCTTCCCGCTGGAGGTGGTTGCCGCGGTGCGGGAGGCTGTCGGCCCGGACTATCCGCTGATGGCCCGTCTGGCCACCCGGGAGGTGAACGGAGGCCGCAGTCTGGAGGAGACCCGCATCATCGCGCGTGCCCTTCAGGACGCGGGCATCGACGCCATTGACCTCAATTCCGGCTCCTGGAGCGAATATGACTGGGAGTTCCCCTCCTATTTCCAGCAGGAGGGCTTCCTGCTGGAGGACGCGGAGAAGATCCGCAGATCGGTTCATATTCCGATTATCAGCGGCGGACGGATTACGGAGCCGCTGATGGCGGCACAGGCCCTGGAAGACGGCCGGTGCGATATCATCTCGGTGACCCGGGCGATGCTTGCGGACCCCTTCTGGCTGAAAAAGACGGAGCAGGGAGAAACGCAGAGTATCCGCCGCTGCATTGCCTGCACACGCTGCATCAATGACCGGGAACACGGCGGGCTGATCTGCAACGTCAACCCCTTTGAGCGCCGGGAGGAAGAACTTGCCATTCATCCCACGGATTCCCCCAGGCGGATCTGCGTGGTGGGCGCCGGCGTGGCCGGACTGCAGGCCGCCTCCGTGGCCGCCCAGCGCGGGCATCACGTGACGGTTGTGGAAAAGGAGGCAATGCCCGGCGGCATGGTGTCCCAGGCCGGCGTTCCTCCGCTGAAGTGGGAGATCCTGAACGTTGTCAGCGCCATCGCCTATGACGCTGAAAAATACGGCGCAGAATTCCTTTACAACACCACTGCGACGCCGGAGTGGCTGCGGGAGCAGAACTTTGACCATGTGATTGTGGCCACCGGCGCCAAGCCGGTGATTCCGCCGATTCCCAATGACGGCAGCCTGGCGCCGTTTACCGCGGTGTCCGTCCTCTCCGGTGAGAACTGGGTGGGGCAGAAGGTTGCGATGATCGGCGGCGGCTGGATCGGCTGCGAGACGGCGGAATTCCTTGCCAAATACCACCGCGACATCACGATATTTGAGATGCTGGACGGAATCGGCTCCGATATGTATCCCGCCATGCGGGAAAAAATGCTCCACTCCCTGGAGCAGAGCAAGGTCCGTGTCATGACGGGCTGCCGGGTGGCCGCTTTTGAAAACGGCTGCGTCAGGTACCTGCAGGACAATGAGGAAAAGATTGCCGGCCCCTTCGATTCCATTGTGTTCTCCGCCGGCATGAAGGCGGACCATACGCTGGAAGAGCAGCTGCGGGCAGTCGGCATTGAGCCGATTGTCATCGGAAACGCCTTCCGCGCGGACCGGATTCACGAGGCGCTGACCTCCGCGGTGGAGGCCACCGTTCATCTATAAGGGCGTGTTCCGGCCGGCGCCGGACGCGCAGTCAAACTTGTCAGCCATACCCATTTAAATAAATTTTAGAAGATTTGGAGGATTTTCAAATGGCACAGAAACATGTTGATGGCATTATCAAATTCCTGCAGAGCGACTTCTGGAACGATTTTATTGAGAATCATCTCCAGCATCCCGATGAGGAAGTCTATCATGCCCATATTTACGGCGATACCTGCATCCATCCGGAATCCCTCAAGAAGGTGATGTTCGCCTATTTTGAGGGCATCGGCCATCCGCTGTCCCGCCGCATTGACCCGGTCTCTCCCCATCCCGGTCAGGTTGGCCTGCACACCATCTATCCCCGGGGCTATGCCCACTTCGACATGTTCAACCGCTTCAATCCGGACGCAGTGCTTGAGCCGATGCCCCTGGACGCTCCGGAGGCTGAGCACGGCCACAACGCCCTGAGCTGGGGCAAGAAGTATCAGGACTGGTACCTGGGCCAGAAGGGCTATCAGTTCCTGACGGTGGGTCCCCGGGAAGAGGCGGAGATCAAGGAGTTCTTCCTGGGCAAGCAGTGGAAGGAAATGCGCAGCTATGTCCACGAGCAGAGCGCCGTTTATCCCCATGTCCATATGAACGTGGAGATCAGCTTCGATCCCAAGGTCCTGGAGATCTACGCCCGTGAGGCCCTGGCCAAGATGGGCTGGACTGTTGAGCGTATCGTTCCCTGCGTGTATGATGTCCACGGCGAGTACAGAGGCAAGCTGGTGTTCGTGCTGGGCAATCCGGAAGAGGTGTTCGACATTGCGTGGCTGTATAACCCCAATGTTGTGATCTGCCGCGCCCAGGAGGGCTGGATCTATGATCTGCCCGGCTTCGATCTGTTCAGCTCCGAAAACTACAACAATGTGCTGCAGGCCGGTGATTTCTACACCCTGACGGACGATGAGCTCCAGCAGGTCTGCGCGTTCTGCAAGACGCTGGAAAAGAAGAAGTAAATCGGACAGAGTTTTTGAAGCGGAGGATAAAAGAATGTATCTTTTCCCTGAACTCGAAATCCCTGAGAAGAAGCTCCGGGCAGTATTGGTGGGCTGCGGTGAACAGGCCACCTGTCTGATGCACGACGCCATTACCTACGTCGCCGCGCTGGACGTGGTGGGAGTCTGCGACCTGAACAAGGAGCGGGCGGATTTTGCCGCCAGGCGCTTCGGCCTCTCCCGTTCTTACCAGGATCTGGATGAGATGCTCTCCTCGGTGAAGGCTGATGTGGCCTTTGTCATCATGGTTCCCCGTCTGGCGCCCAAGCTGGCAAAGAAGTGCGTGGAAGCGGGGCTGGATGTCTATACCGAGAAGCCCCTCGGAACGGACATTCAGGACCTCTATGAGCTGGAAGCCGCGCTGAAAAAGACCGGCCGCAAGCTGGGTGTCTCCTTCAACAAGCGCTTCGGACTTGCCTACAGCGACATGAAGCGGGCAATCGACTCGGAGGGCTTCGGCCACCCGGCGGTGTTCAATGTCCGCTTCATCGGCGGCTATCGTTCCTCTCCCACCGACCTGCTGCGCACAGGCTCCTGCCACTTCTTTGACCTGGGCCGCTACATGATCGGTGAAATCGAGGAGGTCTTTGCCTACAAGTATGAGCAGGCGCCCGGCCAGCACGTGTTTGCCGTCTCCGCCATGTTTGACAACGGCTGCGTCGGTTCTTACACCCTGGGCTCTGTAGGCTCCTGGGCCTGCGGCTATGGCATGGAGGCTGTTGACGTCCGGGGCGACCGCAATATGGTCTGCGCGGACAACGGCCGTGATTTCATGTGGCAGAAGCCCTCGAAGATTCTCAACTCCTATGCCGACGGCGCGTCCAACCAGAACACCCAGGCGGTGGCGGAGCAGGCGGTTCCTGTGGAAATCCTGCGCCCCAATTACAGCAACCCGGGCAAGCTGACGGAGAGCACCTACTTCATCAACGGCAACTTCCAGTGCATTCGCGCGTTTGTGGATGCCATCCTCAAGGGCGAGGAGCCTCCTGTGGGCTTCCACGATGGCATGATGGCCCTGAAGATCGCCATGGCCATTGAAAAGAGCGTTGAGGAAAAGCGGGCGGTCAGAATCGACGAAATCCATTGATCCCTTCATACATCCTGCAGATGTCCGGCTTCCGGTCGGACATCTGCGGCATTTGAGACAATCCGGCGTGCGGCAGGGAATCCATCTGCGGGATGGATTCCCTGCCGCGGACAGACAATATCAATTCTGAAAAAAGGAGGAGCGCCTGTGAAAAGAATTCAGATCGGAATGATCGGCGCGGCAACCGGCGCATTTTTGCATCTGGATGCCCTGAAATATATCGGCGGCATCCCTGTGGAGCTGAAAACCCTCTGCTACAACAGAAACCGGGAGCGGGCAGAGGAAAAGCGCAGAGAGTACGGCTTCGCGTCGATCACGGACGATTACCGCACGATGCTGGCGGACCCCGACATCAATGTGGTGGATATTGTGGGAACCCCCCTGACCCACACGCAGATGATCCGGGAGGCCGTGGAGGCAGGCAAGGATGTGATCTGTGAAAAGCCCCTGACCGGCTATATTGCCAGGGAAAGCGATCCCCGGCCGGTTGGGGAGAAGGTCTCCAAACTGACCATGTACCGCTCCGTTCTGGAAGAGATGGACGAGCTGCGCTCCGTGGTGGAGAAGAGCGGAAAGCACTTCTATTACGCGGAGAACTTCGTTTACGCCCCCTCCGTGCAGAGAAGCGCCAACCTCATCTGCCGCAAGAAGAGCAAGATTCTGATGATGAAGGCCTTCTTCGGCATGAAGGGTTCCAGCTCACCGCTGGCAGGCGACTGGGAGAAATTCGGCGGCGGCTGCTGGTACCGCAACGGCGTTCACCCCCTGGGCGCGATTCTCTATCTCAAGCAGCAGGAGGGCAAGGCCCGGGGCGAGGAGATTTATCCTGTCAGCGTAACGGCCGATATGGGGCGGGTCTCCGGCATCCTTACGGAGGAGGAGCATGTGCATATCAATGCCCATCCCTTTGACGTGGAGGACAACAGCACGGTGACCATCACCTTCTCCGACGGCACCAAGGCCACGATTATCATGTCCGACACCGTGGTGGGCGGCTCCCAGAATACCATCGATATTTTCACAAACGATGGGGCGATGGAGTGCAAGCTGCTGATTTCCGATGAGCTGCGCACCTGCTTCATGGATGACAAGGGCATTGAGGACGTGCTGATTTCCGAGCTGAACAAGGACAAAATCGGCTGGTACAACGCCTTTACCACAGACGCCATTTCCCGTGGCTATGTCGGCGAACTGCGGGAGTTCCTGACGGCCATTTCCGAGGACCGGAAGGCGGACCTGGACTTCGACTTTGCGTATCTGATTATGAAGGTTGTTTACGGCGCGTATGTGGCCGCCGAAACCAACAGCAGATTCGTGTTTGAGTAACCGGAAAAACTGGAAAAACCATTAAAACACCGCCCGTGCATGGAGTGCACGGGCGGTGTTTTTTATTCCTCGCAGAGCTGACGGCGGATCCGCAGGCCGAAGTCCCGCAGCCGGTCCTCAATCCCCGGCAGACGCATGGCGGAGCCGGCGTCGTTGGCCGTCTCCAGCAGGCAGCACCGGGGCGGCAGGTAAAACCCCTTGTTCATGGACAGGGCGCTGATCACCTGCCGGGCCACAATGTCGCCGCCGGAGTAGCCGGACACCACAATGGCGTACACCGCCTTCTCCGTAAAGGAGGTGGTGCGGTACAGGGCCGTCAGCCGGTTGATGCAGGCCGTCAGGTTGGCAGACAGGGCGTCGTTATAGTTGGGGCACAGCAGCAGCACGCAGTCCGCGTCCCGCACCGCCGGATACACCTCCTGCACCATGACGCCGCCGTAAAAGCAGCCGTCCTTTTCACCGAAGTGGAGGCACATGGTGTAGGGGCACCCGGCGCAGTCCTCCAGGGTGCCGTTGCGCAGGCCGATCTCCCGGATGTCGCAGCAGTCCGCCAGATACTCCCGCACCCGGCTCCACAGTGCCCAGGTGTTGGAGGTGCGGTGGCTGGAGGCGTGGAGCACGGCGATCTTCGGCCGCTGCTGCCGGGGAGGCGTGAAGGCGCGGACCCGGCGGGCCAGGTCCGAAGCCGCCAGCACGTAGGCCTCATCCAGGGAACAGCCGGCGTTTCTGGCCTGCACCGTAAAGTTCCGCAGGTCGCCGGTGGCCTCCACCAGCGGCCGGCCCACCAGCAGGCACTCCGCGCCGCACACCGCCAGGGCCAGGTCCCGGGCGGTGGCCTTGGTGTACAGATCTCCCACGCCGTCCACCAGAATGCCGGCGGTGGAGCCGGAGAGGCAGCCGGGATGGGTCCGCAGCCAGGCCAGCAGGTCACAGAAGGCGTGGTTCACGCCCGTTTCGTCCAGAGACACAGCGAACAGCAGCCGCCGGCCATGGAGAGGACCGTCCAGCCCGTCTGTGACGCGGACCGCCTGCCCCTCCAGAGCCCGGCGCAGCACCCGGCGGCAGCGGTCCTCCGCCTGCCCGCCGGGGCAGATCAGGGTCAGTTCCTCCAAAGCAAGCATCCCCTCCTGTCAGATGATGGCGGAGAGCAGTCCCTCCGTCTCCCGCAGCCGGGCAAACAGATCGTCCGGCATGGCCAGAGACTCCGTCTCCAGACCGGCGGCGGTGTAGCGGTTGCGGCAGCCGAACCATACGCCGCCCAGATACACGGAGCCGCAGTGCCACTCTCCCCGCAGCAGCAGCAGAATCTGCAGCGCGCCGGAGGACAGGGCCGGGGCCACGTAGGGCTTGAAGCCCAGCTCCCGGATGCGCAGGTTGGCCTCCACCACCTCCCGGGTCAGCGCCAGGGAGGCCTCGTGGTCATAGTGCTGAATGGAGTCGGCGATGATCAGGCCGTTGCCGTGGGGGCCAAAGCTGCGGCCCTCGGTGAGAAAGGCGGCGTAGCGGGGATTCCGCTTGGCGTAGTAGGCCGCCCGGGCGTTCATCACCCCCAGGCCGAACCCCTGGACCTGCTCGGGCCGCAGGCCCTGGCCGTCCCAGACCCCGTTCTCGTCCCGGTTGCTCTCCAAATAGGCGGTCTTGGCCAGCGGGTCCACCGGGTCGGACACGGCGCACCACAGGCCCTGGAAATGGGACGCCCGGGCCATCTTGGCGTAGTGTTTCACGATCTTGGCGTTGTTTTCAAACTGGTACA
>NZ_JAXEBZ010000034.1:0-33762 GCF_034093755.1 Dysosmobacter sp.
GATTCTGTGATACAATGATGGCAGTCCATAGTGATTGCCCTCCCTCTGTAGAAGTTGTGTGGTAACTTCATTCTACCACGGGGAGAGAAATCACTATGGATTTTTTACTCAAGTGTCCAACTTGATTTTACAATCAACCCATAATTAAAAAAGGAGATGATTAATAAATGAAAAAGGTAAGGACGACGATATTATTGAATCTTATAAATATTCCTAATTATTATTTTCTTCTTTTTGTTGATGAAGAAATATGCTTCTTTAATGCAATGATAGCTATGGCCCTATTTGTTCTTACTTTGATCCCTTTGCAGTTTAATGATGATGATTAATAAATATGAAAGGTAGTGATATAATGGATATTCATGGATGGATATTATGCATAGAACTTCTATTTTTGCTCGTGCTACTTGTTGGATGGATGGGATGAATATACAAAAAAGATGTACTACCGACTATACAGGACTATGCTAAGGATGGATGTACAGATGAAGTCGGATGTGAAGTAAGTAACTACATTGCATCGCTAACGTTAGTTTGAAATTAGCCTGCAGAAACCATGAATTCCCAGCAGTCTACACGGGCGATAGTGACCAACTTCGTAGTTCGGACAGAATAATAGCTGCTGCCATAGCAACTGATGATGGCGGATTTTAGAAGATTTTTAGAAAACAAGAAAAATTGGGAAAAATCGAAAAAATCAATTCAAGAAAAAAGTACCGGATTTAACCACTTTCAGTTAAATCCGGTGCTTTCTTGTGGCGGAGAAGGAGGGATTCGAACCCTCGAGACCCTTTAGGAGCCTACATGATTTCCAATCATGCGCCCTCGACCAACTAGGCGACTTCTCCAGACGGTATTCACTTGCCGCTGTCAAGCGACAGCGTTATTATTATAGCAAAGAACGGCGGAAAGTCAAGGACTATTTTTCGGGAAATCGAAAAATATCGGAAAACCGGGCGGAGGGAGGTCCCTCCGCCCGGCTTGCGCCGACGCTCAGCGCAGATTGGACATGATGTTGTCCACGGTGTGATCCACGGCGACACCCATTTTCTGGATCCGCTTTCCCACCTCTGTCTTTGGCCGGTGGCCCATGGGCATCATCAGCCCCAGCGTCACGCCGGCCATCATGCCGGCGCCCATACCGAACCAGAACCCGGTATCACTTTTCATCTCAGTCACTCCTTCTATCGGCATGTGTGTAGTATTGACGAAAGGAGGGGAAAAAACACAGGGGGAATTTGGTTTGTCAGCGGCAGGAAAATTATATATAATGTTGAACGAACAAAAAATCGCCCCGGCCGGGGCGGGAACGGAAGTGACGAAGATGACGAAGATTTACCTGATCCGCCACGCGGAGGCGGAGGGCAATCTCTACCGCATTGCCCAGGGCCAGCACGAGAGCCTCATCACCGACCGGGGCTTCCGCCAGATTGAGGCCCTGCGGCGGCGGTTCGACGGCGTGGAAATCCACGGGGTGTACAGCAGCGACCTCTACCGCACCCAAGTCACCGCCGGCGCCATTTACATCCCACGGCAGCTGCCGCTGCGCCTGGTGCCGGGGCTGCGGGAGATCTGCGTGGGCAGCTGGGAGCAGAAAACCTGGGGCGAGATCGCCCGGGACGACCCGGAGCAGATGAAGAATTTCTCCTTCCGCCTGGACAAATGGCAGGTCCCCGGCGCGGAGACGCCGGAGCAGGTCCGGGACCGGGTGCTTGATGCCGTCCGGACCATCGCCCGGGAGAACGAGGGAAAGACGGCGGCAGTGTTCTCCCACGGCTGCGCCATCCGCATTCTGCTGGCCACGCTGCAGGGAATCGGCATTGACGCCATCGGCCGGACGCCCCTGGGAGCCAACACGGCGGTTTCCCTGCTGGAGGCCGACGGGGAGGAACTGCGGGTGGTATACCGGGACGACGTGACCCACCTGACGGAGGATCTGACCCGGAAGCACAGCGGCCGGCAGGCGAAGCCCCTGGACCCGGGCCTGATCTTCACCGCGCCGGCAGCCGGGGAGCAGGCGGAGCTGCTGAACCGCTGGACCGCCGCCGCGGCCGGGGACAGCGGCTGCGTTCCGCAGGTGCCGGAAAATGCCCCGGCGCTGCTGGGCTGGCTGGACGGCAGGCCGGTGGGCGCGGTGCGGACGGACCCGGACCGGGAGGCGGACCGGAAGCGGGGCTGGCTGCCGGTGTTCTATGTGGTGCCGGAGCACCGCTGCCTGGGCTACGGCGTTCAGCTACTGGGCCAGGCGGTGATGTATTACCGCCCCCTGGGCAGGGAGACGCTGTGCGTTTCCCTGCCGGAGGGCAGCGAAACGGCCCTGCGGTTCTTCACGGATTACGGCTTCCGTCCCACCGGCGAAACCACGGCGGCGGGGGAGCGGGTGCTGGAAAAGGACATCGCCTTCCGGGACCTGCCCCGGTTCGGCTGAGACATATTCCCCCAAAAGGCTGCATAAAATACCCGCGGCTGACCGGCAAGCCGCGGGTATTTTCGCGCCGTCCGGCGCGGCGCTGCTGGCGGCGTGAGGCCCTCCGGACGGCGAAATATGCCGGAATCTGTGACAAATTGACCCACAACCGCCGGGAAACCGGGGCGGGTTTTGTCCTGTCTGCCGCTTGTGAAAAATCCTGCGTGCTGATACAATAATGCGGAAAGAAAAAACTGACGAAACGAGGACGCGCGCATGTTTCAAACGGTGATTTTTGACCTGGACGGCACCCTGCTGGATACCATCCGGGACCTGGCCGGAGCGGGAAACCACGTCTGCCGGGAGAACGGCTGGCCGGAGCACACCCTGGAGGAGTTCCGGAAAATGGTGGGCCACGGCATCCCCAATCTGGTGGAGCGGTTTTCCCCGGACAACTGCCGCAGTCCCCTGATGATGATGTCCACCCTGTCCCAGTTCTCCGAGTATTACGGCAAGCACAGCACGGACGAGACGGAGCCCTACGACGGCATCCCGGAGCTGCTGGCGGAGCTGCGGGCACGGGGCGTGAAGCTGGCGGTGTGCTCCAACAAGGCGGACGAGTTCAGCCAGACCATTGTGGAGCACTATTTCCCCGGTGTGTTCCAAATGGTTCTGGGCAAGCGGAAGGACATCCCCACCAAGCCGGACCCCGCCGGCGCGGCGCTGATTCTGCGGCGGCTGGAGGCCGACCCCGCGTCCACCCTCTATGTGGGGGACAGCGGCGTGGACATGGAGACCGCCCGCAACGC
Organism: Dysosmobacter sp.; assembly: GCF_034093755.1. GTDB lineage: Bacteria > Bacillota > Clostridia > Oscillospirales > Oscillospiraceae > Oscillibacter. Next base: position 3,217 of record NZ_JAXEBZ010000034.1, read on the forward strand.
GGGCCTGCCCGCCTGCGGCGTCACCTGGGGCTTCCGGTCCCGGCAGGAGCTGGAGAGCTGCGCCCCCCGCTATCTGGCGGACACCGCGGCGGAGCTGCGGGCCGTCATTCTGGGCGAATAACGAAAAGTACGGAGCCCACGGCGCCGATGCCATGCGGTTCAGGGATGAAAAGTCCCCACCCCATTCAAAATGGGGTGGGGACTTTTTCACGCGGCACAGGCCGATACTCTGTATTTTGAATTCCGGAGAATCTGCCCCGCGAACCGGCATTTTAATCGGCAATTGCCTTTTTACAGTGGAGAATGACCGCGGCGGCGATTCCCGCGAAAACAGAGCCGCAGCGCGCAATATGACGGAATCCGTCGTCACGGTAACTGCTGTCAAACCAGTTCCATGAACCGGAATTATCATTCGGAAAGAGGATGATCCCGCAATACCGCAGAATTCCGTATAACATTCCGGCAGTCAGGACCAATGAAAGCAGCAGAAAAGCCACTTTGAAAGGCTTGCCGAAACCATACCGCTCTAAAATCCATTGCGCGATGCCGAAGCTGATTCCCGCCAGGATCAGCAGCAGCGGCAAGTGTATCCATACTGTAAGAATCAACAGCTTCATCATGTTCGCTGCCTCCAGTATCATCGATCCGTATGACTGCTTCTCTGCTCAAATGGCAGTATAGCATCATTTCACTCCGTAATCTACGCCATTTACCAAAAAATATGGCTATGGGAGTCCGGCTGATCCGCGTCCGTTTACCGGTGAAAGACCGAGAGGGTGTCGGGGGCGTATTCCTCCATGGTCGCCACGCAGACCAGCTCCTCCATGGCGGACACGGCGGCCAGAGCGCACAGCCCGGCGGCCAGCAGCCGGAGGTCCGTGAAGGGCAGCGCCAGCGGCGCGGCGAAAAGGGCAAGCCCCGTGGCCTTGTTGGCCACGGTGTGGAGGATCGTCAGGCGGTGAAACCAGACCGCCCCCACGGCGTAAGCGGCCAGACGGACTGCCGCGATGGCGGCGCAGGCGGCTGCGGTCCAGCCTGGCAGCCGCGGCAGCACCGCCGGCAGCAGCCGCGCCAGCGCGGCGGCCAGAAACACCAGGTCGGCCAGGCTGTCCAGCCGGGCGCCGGAGGCACCGGCGGTGCCGGTGTGCCGGGCGATGGGGCCGTCCAGCAGGTCCGAAAGCCCACCCAGAGCGTACAGCGCCAGAAAGGGCGGGGACAGAGGCTCCGCCCACAGAAGCCCCAGGGCGGCGGGGAAGCGGACCAGGGTCACCAGATCCGCCGGGGCAGGCACCTTCACGGGCATCGCTCCTTTCCGGGTGAAAATAAAACAGCGCCTGTCCGCGGACAGGCGCTGTCAAAGACTGCAATCAGTCGGTCACGTAGGGCAGCAGAGCGATCTGACGGGCGCGCTTGATGGCCTCGGTCAGCTGGCGCTGATGCATGGCGCAGGTGCCGGTGGTCCGACGGGGCAGGATCTTGGAGCGCTCGGAGACGAAACGACGCAGCTTGGCGGCGTCCTTGTAGTCGATCTGCTCGCACTTCTCAGCGCAGAACTGGCAGACCTTGCGGCGCTTGCCACGGTTCATCGGGCGAGCGGGCCGATTTTCACGATCCATAGGCATGGATAAGTTCCTCCTTTAAAGAATTTGGCGCGTAGATGCGCATCAGAACGGCAGTTCGCCGTCCTCCTCGCCGATCTCGGCGAAGTCGGAATGCCCGCTGACCGGCGGATTAGAGCGGCCGGGAGCAGGGGCGCTGTAAGAAGGGGCGTAGCCGCCGTCGGCGGAGTCCCTTCTGGAATCACCGAAATACACGTTGTCGGCCACCACCTCGGCGGAGCGGCGCTTGCCGCCGTCGCGGTCGGTCCAGTCGCGGATCTGCAGCCGGCCCTCCACCACCGCCATGCGGCCCTTGGTGAAGTACTTGCTGACGAACTCCGCGGTGGAGCGCCAGGCAACGATATCAATGAAGTCCGTCTCCTTCTCGCCGCTCTGGGACTTGAAGTCCCGGTCCACGGCCAGGGAGAAGGACGTCACCGCCGTGCCGCTCTGGGTGCGGCGCAGCTCGGGGTCCCGGGTCAGACGACCCATGAGGATAATCTTGTTCAGCATGATTGCTCCTTACTCGCCCTTGCAGACGATCAGGGAACGCATGATGCCGTCCGTGATACGCAGGATACGGTCCAGCTCCTTGGGGAAAGCGGGCTCGCTGGTGAAGCTCATCAGCACGTAGTAGCCGTCTTCCTTGTAGTTGATGGGATAGGCCAGCTTGCGGGTGCCCCACTCCTCGACCTCCACGGCAGAGCCGTTCTGCTCAGCGAGAGTCTTGAACTTTGCCACCAGAGCGGCAATGCCCTCCTCACCCTGTGCAGGGTCGATGATGTAGACGACCTCATAATTGGCGGAAACCTTAGCCATTTTTTGCACCTCCTTTTGGACTGATGGCCCTCACTCTCCGGTGAGGGCAAGGATTGCCTGCATACTGCAAGCCAGACTATTATACCGAAAATGCCGCAAATGTCAAGAAAAAATTTGATTTTTCCTGAGAATTCAGGTCAATACCCCCTGGAGCAGCCACAAAAGGAACAGATGGACGGGATAGAAGGCATAGCAGGCGTACTGAAAGGCCCGGCTGTGGTAACCCTGCCGCCCCCGGTACAGCCAGATCAGGGGGAGGGAGAGCAGGGCGAAGCCCTGCTGGGGGAAGAAGAAGGAGAAGCCCCCCAGGCTCACGGGATAGCTGAGTCCGCCCAGAATCTCCAGGTTGATGAAGGCCATGGCCAGCAGCTGGCCCAGGCGGTTCCACCACCGGCGGCCCCGGAAGAAGTAGAAGGTCAGGACCATGAATACCCCGGCAAAGTGGAAATCGGCGAAGGACACCAGCCCCAGCAGAAAGCCTAGAATGACGGTGGCCGCGGCGGTGAGGCCCCGGAGCCACAGCTGTCCCTTTCCCCTGGCCCATTCGTTGCAGGCAATAAGCCCCAGGCCGATGAGAAAGGTCCACAGCACGTTCTGGTGGACGGGATAGAATACCGTGCTGCCCATCACCAGGTCGAAGGGCACCTCCGAGAGCAGGGCAAACAGAAACAGCCGGCCCGCGTACCGCTTCAGGCTGTGGGTGTGGAAATAGCCCTCCACCAGGAGAAAGGCGAAGATGGGAAAGGCCAGCCGTCCCACGCAGGTGAGCCATTCGTTGCCGGGGATGACGGTGGCCCACAGGTGGTCGCAGAGCATGAAGGCCATGGCCAGCAGGTGCAGGGAGCAGGATGTGGTTTCCGGAATGATACGGTGGTTCATGGGGTACCTCCAGTCGAATGGTGAGATTGCGGGGTCATCGTACCATGGAAAGGCCGGCAGGTCCATCACAAAACGGTAACAAAAAACCTCCCGCCGGGGACGGCGGGAGGAAAAGGTGTTCAGCGGCGGAATTTTTCCACGGCTTTCAGCAGCAGAAGCCCCAGCACATAGCAGGCCAGGGCCTCCCCCAGGCCCACGGTGAGGGCATTGTAGGCGAAAGCAGCGGGGAAGGCGGCGGAGAAGCCGGCCTCGTAGTAGGCGATGAGGCCGCCCACGATGACGGCGTTGCAGATCACCGGAGGCAGGGGAGCCGTCCAGCGGGAGCGGCAGCGGCGGGTCCACATGGCCGCCAGCAGCGTGGCCAGGGAGCCGAACACAATGTCCAGCACGCCGTAGGGGCTCAGCAGGTTGGCGATGAGGCAGCCGACGAACAGGCCGGGAACGGCCTCGGGCATCAGGAAGGGCAGCACGCACAGCGCCTCGGAGAAGCGGCACTGGACGGGGCCGTAGGCCACGCCGAAAACGGACGCGAAGTAGGCCATCACCGCGTAGAGGGCGGCGATGACGGCGGCGGTGGTGAGCTGGCGGGTGGTGAATCTGGACATGAGAAAAGACCTCCTTCTGAAATGTGGGAGGCCTTCGGATGCACGCGGCAAAACACGCGGGAAAAGGCCCGCGCAGCCTCCATTTTTTGTTTAGAGAACGGTCGGTCCGGAGACCGCCGAACGAACACCGGGAAGCCCGGTGCTTGGACAGGGGGTGTGGAAACCTGTCAGGCGGGATTATACCACGGCCGTTTCCAAAAGAAAAGAGGGAATCGTGAAAAATCACGATTCCCTCTTAGTTTCTGCAGTTTACGGGACCACCGTCACCAGCGCCAGCTCTCCCTCGCCGGGCTCGTAAGCCGGGGCGTCGTCCCCCAGCAGGGCCAGCAGTTCTTCCAGCTGGGCGGGGGTCAGGGTGTAGCGGTCCCCCTCGGGACTGCTGTCCAGCGGTGTCCAGCTGTCCGCCAGGCCCTCCGCCTGGGCGGCGGTGACGGTCAGCCGGGCCAGCCAGACCTTTTCCGCGCTTTCCGCGGCGGTGACGGCCGTGGTGCCGGCGGCGGGGGCCTCCGCCGGGGGGGCGGAAGCCTGGGGCGCCTGGGCGGCCGGGGTCTCCGCGGGGGCGGTGTCCGTCTCGACGGCGGCCTTTTCCTCCGCCTGGAGAGCGCTCTCCGCGGCGCCGTTTTCCCCGGCGTTCCCCGCCGCGGCGGTGAAGAATTGGGGCGTTTCCCCGGTCCGGGGTTCCGCGTAGGCTTCCGCTATGTCCGTGCCCGCGGCGGCGCTGTCGGTGGCTGCCGCGGCGGCAGGGGCGGCGGCGGGAGCGGCAGCGGTGCTGGAGGAATTGCCGCCGGTCATGGGGGGCAGCTGGTTCACGGCCAGCACAATCAGCGCAAGACAGGCGGCCATGGGCACCAGGCGCTTCCAGCGGCCGGGCCGCTTTTGCGGCGCGGCGTCCGCCCGGATGGCGGCCATGACGCCGTCGGCAAAGCCCTCGGGGACCTCCGTGTCCTCCTCGTCGGGGAAGGCGTCCCGCAGCAGGGCCAGTTCGTTCAGATAGGCGCGGCAACCGGGGCAGCCGGCAATGTGGGCGCGGACCCGTTCCGCCTCTTCCGGGGTGCACTCGCCGTCAAAATAAGCGTCCAGCAGGGCCGCGTAGTCTTCACAGTATTTCATTTGCAGCCCTCCTTTTCTGTATGATTGGACGGCCGCGGCGGAGAAAAGTTCCCGTTTTCCACCAGAAATTTTCGCAGCAGCTTCCGTCCCCGGTTGATGCGGGACTTCACCGTGCCCAGGTCCGTGCCGGTGGTCTGGGCGATCTCGTCATAGGACAGCTGGTGCAGCTCCCGCAGAATCAGGGCGGAGCGGTAGCCCTCCGGCAGGGACTGCAGCCCCCGCTCGATGGCATGCCGCAGCTCTGCCCGCTCCGCCGCCTCCTGGGGTCCCTCACCGGGGTCCGACACCTCGAAGGACAGCTCCTCGTCGTCCAGGGACGGCCCGGCGGCCGCGGCGCGGCGCTGCTCCCGCCGCAGCAGGTCCATGCAGGCGTTGTGGGTCAGGCGGTAGAGCCAGGTGGCGAAGCTGGCGTCCCCCCGGAAGAAGGGGAGCCCCTGCCAGGCGGCCAGAAAGGCCTCCTGAGCCGCCTCCTGGGCGTCCTCGGCGTTGCCGCACAGCCGGGTGGTCAGGGCGAACACCCGCTTTTCGTACTGCCGCACCAGGGCGGCAAAGGCATCCTGATCGCCTTTTTTCGCGGCGGCGATCCACTCCGCTTCCCGGGGGTCGGGCTGATTGGGCGGTTTCATCGCAAATCCCTCTTGATCCCTTTCGTCACTTGATATACGTCCTCCAGCGTGTTCATGCGGACGATCTGTTCCTTGTAATATCCGGCGTGGGGCACGCCCTTGAGATACCAGCAGTAGTGGCGCCGGGCCTCCAGCACCGCCGCCCGCTCGCCTCGCTGCTGCGCCGACAGCTCAATCTGCCGCACCACGGTGTCGCACCGCTGACTCAGCGGCGGCAGCGGCGGAATGGGGGCGCCCTCCAGGGCGGCTTTGGCCTGCTGGAACAGCCACGGATTGCCGAAGCAGCCCCGGCCGATCATGGCCATGTCCGCCTTGGTGTGCTGCAGGATGCGGGGGGCGTCCTCCGGGGCGAACACGTCGCCGTTGGCGATGACGGGAATCCGGACCGCCTCCTTCACCTGACGGATGCAGTTCCAGTCCGCCTGACCGCCGTACATCTGGGCACGGGTGCGGCCGTGGACGGCAATGGCGGAAAGGCCCGCCTGCTCCAGCAGCACCGCCAGCTCCACGCAGTTGCAACTGCCCATGTCCCAGCCCCGGCGGATTTTGGCCGTCACCGGCACGGACACCGCGCCCACCACCGCCTCCACAATCCGGGCGGCCTTCTCGGGGTCTTTCATCAGTGCCGAGCCGTCGCCGTTGTTGACGATTTTCCCCATGGGGCAGCCCATGTTGATGTCCACCACGTCGGCGCCGGACAGTTCCAGGGCGATGCCGGCGGCCTCCGCCATGCAGACCGGGTCGCTGCCGAAAATCTGCACCGCGAAGGGGTGCTCCCCGGGGAAGGGCCGCAGCAGCGTCCGGGTCTTTTTGTCCTGATACACCAGCGCCTTGGAGGAGATCAGTTCCGTGCAGGTATAGCCCGCGCCCAGCTCCGAACAGATCTGCCGGAAGGCGGCGTCCGTCACCCCCGCCATGGGGGCCAGCGCCAGCCGGGAGTCGATATGCACCTTGCCGATATCCATGGGAGCACCTGCCTTTCCTCGAAAATCATCAACAGTCTACCATACCCGGCGGAAAAAAGCAAAGCCCCCTTGTCCGCCGGTTGCAAAAGGGAGCCTCCGGCGGTATGATAGCACTGAATCAGAACCGGAGGTGCGGAGGATGGCCATGAATCGGAATGACGTGCTGGCGCTGCTGGAGCGGGAGGGAATTCCCTATGAACTGGCGGAGCACCCGGCGGTGTACACCATCGGCGAGATGGAGCGGCTGCGCCTGCCCTTTCAGGCGCGGGTGGCGAAGAATTTGTTCCTGCGGGACGACAAAAAGCGGAACTACTGGCTGCTGACGCTGCGGGAGGACCGGCGGGCGGACCTGAAAGCCCTGCGCCGCACCCTGGAGAGCCGGCCCCTGACCTTTGCCTCAGAGGCGGACCTGCAGGCGCTGCTGGGCCTGGAGAAGGGGTCCGTCACCCCCTTCGGGCTGCTGAATGACACGGATCACCGGGTGCGCCTGCTGCTGGACGGGGTGTTCCGGGGCGGCTCCATCGCCGTCCACCCCAACGAGAACACCGCCACCGTCTGCCTGGGGACGGCGGACCTGGAGAGGCTGCTGCGCCGCCGGGGAGTGCCGGTGGAGTATCTGGAGCTGTGAAAAAAGCGCCGCTTCCGCGGCGCTTTTTCAGAATGCGGTTATTCCATCACAATGAGGGCCACGAACACCACCGGCTCATCGGTGCGGTTTTCAATGCTGTGGCCTTCGCCGTGGGCGGTGGCGGTGACGTCGCCGGGACGGAGGGTGATCTCCGTGCCGTTGTCGTTGACGGCGGCCTCGCCCTGGAGCATGAAGTAGAACTCCGTCTCATGCTGGTGGATGTGGTAGCCGATGGAGCAGCCGGGATCCAGGGTGATCTGGGAGAACAGGCGGGCGTGGCCGTACATCTGCTCCTTGGTGGCCAGGTCCAGGAACTTGGACACACCGATGCCCTTCTGAACGCCTTCCATGTTGCGGCGGGTTACGTTTTCGGCGGGGGTATACATCTCAAATCGCTCCTTTTCTCTCTGCCCGGGGCCTTGCGCCCCGCAAGGGCAGATGGTAGAATCAAGTGACAACAGTTTAGCAGATTTCCTGCCGGAAGTCCAGACGGCGGAGGGGACAGCTGCGAAAAAAGGGGAGGAAAACATGAGAAAAACATTGTGGATTCTGCTGCTGGCGGTGCTGCTGACGGCAGGCTGCAGCCGGCAGACCGCCCCGGCGGCCTCCTCTTCCGGAGAGATTGCCCCGGGGGCGTCCTCCTCCGCTCCGGCGGAGGAACCGCTGGCCATCGGGGAGCTGACGGTAGAGCTGCCCCGGGAGGTGGACCGGAAGGCCGCCCGGGCGGCCCTGGAGGGGCTGCCCGCGGCCATGGCGGCGGAGGGGGTCACGGTGGAGGCCGTGTCCCTCACCTACGGCGCCTCCCATGCCGCCATGGCGGAGGCAGTGGGAAAGGGCGGCGTGATGCTGGCCATCCTGCCGGCGAAGGAGCTGGCGCGGTTCGGCGGCGGCGCGGCGGTGATTCTGGGAGACGCCCGGGAGGGGTCTGAAACCGCCGGAACCATGGCCCGGGTCTGCGCCGCCCCCACGGAGTACGGCCGGACGCTGGCGGCGCTGGCGGAAAAGCGGCCGCTGACCTGGCAGGAGCTGGACCACGCCCGGTGGGGCGTGCTGGGGGTGGACTCCCTGGGGGGATATCAGTGCCTGGAGCTGTGGCTGGAGGACCATTACGAAGGAAGCGGCATCGGGGACCTGTCCTCTGTGACAGCCTACGGCGGCTGGGAGGAGCTGCTGCGCGCCGCGGCGGCAGGGGAGATTGACCTGCTGCCCCTGACGCCGGAGGCGGAAGAGGCCTACGCCGCCGCCTGGACGGAGGAGACCAACCGCACGGCAGCGGGGGGCCTCCGGGGCTTCGGCAGAAGCGAGGCCCTGGCGGAGGAAGTGACGGCGCTGGCGGAGACGGAGCGGCTGGTCAGCGTGGCGGCGGCGGTGACGCCCCATGACGCCGCCCTGAACGATCCCCGGTTTGCCGAGGCCCTGTGCCGGGCGCTGAACCGCCTGTGCGACGGCCCGGCGGAGCGGAAGGCGGCTCTGGGGGCGGAGTGGTTCGCCCCGCTGGCGGACAGCGATCTGGACGGGCTGCGGCGGCTGTGCTTCGGAACGTGAAACAATCCCCCGGAGAGTCTCCGGGGGATTGTTGTTTGAAAAAGCGGGGATACTGTTCTCAGCCTAGTTCGGCCAGAATATGGCGCAGAATGCGGGCGGTGAGGCCCCAGACGGCGTGGCCCTCGTACTGCCACACCGGCACCTCCACCTCCGAGCCGCCCCAGGGATAGTCCGGGCGGATGCCGGCCAGGGCGTAGGGAAAGTCCTCCGGCGCCCGGGCCGTCAGGGTGTAGTGGGACAGCGTGGGAGGCGTGTCCCGGAAAAAGGACAGCGGCGCCGTGAACACCTCCGCCACCTCAGCGGGGGAGGGGGACAGCTTCGCCAGCCCCGCCGGGGACACCAGGCCCAGCACCGGCTGAAGAAGAAAACCCTTCTGATGGATCAGAAAATCCGTCTGCCCCAGCAGCCGGATTTCCCCGGCGGGGATGGCCAGCTCCTCGAAGGTCTCCCGCAGGGCGCAGTCCGGGAAAGACTCCCCCGGCTCCGCCCGCCCGCCGGGAAAGCACACCTCGCCCGGCTGCTTCAATCCGGCGGACCGGACCTCCAGAAGAAGCCGCAGCCCGTCGGGACTCTCCAGAAAGGGCACCAGCACCGCGAAGCGCCGGCCGTTCATGGGGCCGGGAACATGGCCGCCCCAGCGGCTCTCAATCCGCTGCAGCTCCGTCATAGCAGAATGGTCAGGGCCGCCTGGTGGTTGCGGATCTCCACCCGTCCGGCGCTGGGGGCGTACTCCCCGTCCAGCGACCAGGGCAGGTCCTCCTCCGGCTCCACGGAGACGTGGGACACGTGGCGGAAGATGAGCCCGCCGGCGTCATATTGCTGGTTCAGCAGGGCCAGCAGCAGCTCCTGCAGCTCCGCGGCGGTTTTGGGCATGGGAATCAGCAGCATCTCAAACTTGCCGTCATCCAGCACCACCCGCTCCGGGTCCAGCTTCATCAGCCCGCCGATGGAGGTGGAGTTGCACACCGCGCCGAACAGGTACTCCCCGTCCAGCTCCTCGCCGTCCGCCGTCAGGCGCAGGCTATAGGGTCGCAGGGTGTTCAGGTCCTTCATGCCCTCCAGAATGTAGGCAAAGTGGCCCAGGGCGTTTTTGGCCGCCTGGGAGGCGGAGTAGGAGCTTTTGGTGAAGGCTCCGAAGGAGGCCACGTACACAAAGCAGCGGTCATTCCAGCTGCCTGCGTCCAGAGCGCGGGGCTGATGGCGCTCCACGGCCCGGGCGGCCTCCGCCGGCCGGGGGGAGATGCGCAGGCTGGAGGCGAAATCGTTGGTGGTGCCCCGGGGCAGGTAGGCCAGCAGAGGCGGACGCTCCAGCTGCAGCAGGCCGCTGACCGTCTCGTTGAGGGTCCCGTCGCCGCCGCAGCAGGCCACCACATCGTAGTCCCCGCCCTCATCCCTGGCGATGGCGGTGGCATCGCCGCGGGCGGCGGTGGTCCGCACCCGCACCAGATACCCCGCGTTGGAGAAGGCGGTGACGGCGTCAAACAGCGGACCTCGGGACTGGGTGCGCCCGGCGGCGGGATTGACGATGAACAAAAGACTCTTTTTCATGATTCGGACTCCTTGAAGTGGGGAAATACAGGGCGTTCAGAACCCGTTAAATGCTGTATCAAGGAGTATAGCATGCCAAATCCGGGATTGCAATTCCGTCGGCTGCCATGTAAAATAAAATCAGAGAAAAATATACGGGATCTGAACACGGAAACCGGAAGGGAGACAGGACGTTGCGGGGAAAAAGCATGTACTGGCGGGCCGGGATGGCGGTATTCCTGACCACAGCTGCCATTTTGCTGTTTTATGATACGCTGTTCGGCAGCCGGACGGCGCTGAAGCTGCTGAGCAGGCTGCTGGACGCCATGGCGCCCATTCTGTACGGCGCGGCCATGGCCTATCTGCTGGCCCCCGCCATTGATTTCTGGGAGCGGCACTTTTTCCCGCGGCAGGTGCAGCGGGCCCGGGCGGAGGGGAAGCTCTGCGCCAGCGGCCCCCGGGCGGTGAGCCTGGCGCTGACCTGGTGCCTCATCACCGCAGGCGCGTGGCTGCTGCTGCGGGTGCTGCTGCCGGAGCTGTACCGCAGCGTGCTGCAGCTCATCGGCAACGTGGAGACATACTACCGCACCATCTCCGGCTGGGTCCAGCACCTGCTGGAGACCAACCCCACGGTGGAGCAGTGGGTTATCGCCCAGATGAACGAGTATTATGACGGCATCACCACATGGCTGCGGACGGAGCTGCTGCCCCAGACCAAGACGGTGATGTTCGCCGTGTCCGGCGGCATCTGGCAGATGGTGCTGTTTGTCAGCGACCTGGTGGTGGGCATCATTGTGTCGGTGTACCTGATGGCCACCAAGGAGCGGGTGGCGGCCCACTGCCGCAAGGTGGTCCACGGCTTCGCCCCCCGGACGTGGGTGAAGTGGATTTTCCGGGGCGTCCACCGGGTGGACGTGATTTTCTCCGGCTTTGTCCGGGGCAAGCTGCTGGATTCCCTGATCATCGGCATCCTCTGCTTCATCTGCTGCTCGCTGCTGGAGTTCCCCTACACGCCTCTGGTGTCCCTGATTGTGGGCGTCACCAACGTGATCCCCTTCTTCGGCCCCTACCTGGGCGCCGTGCCCAGCACCATCCTGATTCTGCTGGCCTCTCCCATCCAGGCGCTGTACTTCGTCATCTTCATCCTCATCCTCCAGCAGATCGACGGCAACATCATCGGCCCCAAGATCCTGGGGGACACCACGGGCCTTTCCAGCCTGTGGGTCATCATCGCCATTCTGGTGGGCGGCGGCTTCTTCGGCGTGAAGGGCATGTTCTTCGGCGTGCCGGTGTGCGCCTGCCTGTACAGCTTTGTGTCCTTCCTGACCCGCCGGGCCCTGAAGGAGCGGGGCATGCCCGCCGACACGGCCGCGTATCTGGTGGACTTTCCGGCGCCGGACAACGGTGGCGGAGAGAAAAAATCCTGATTCTTCCCGCGTTTTTTGCCTGCCGGGGCTTGTATTTTCCCGGCGGTTCCTGTAAAATACCGCCCTGTGGGACCGGAAGGCCCCGCGGGGCGGCTTTTTGCGCGCCCCTGGCTGTATTCTCCCGCCTGGGAGCTCTGCCGCCCAGACAAGTGAATAGAGCCGACATTCCATCGGGCCGACCGTTGCCGGCGGCCACGAAACACGAAGGAGAGAACCCCAAGATGAAAAAGCGTATCCTGTCCCTCCTGCTCCTGATGGCCCTGTTGTGCACCGTACTCAGCGGATGCGGAGGCGGAAGCACCACCCAGGGAACCAGCGGAAGCGAACAGAGCAGCGGCTCTGCCCAGACCCAGCCCGCGGCCAACGAGATTACCGTGGGCATCGCCCAGGACCTTGACGACAGTCTTGACCCTCACAAAACCGTGAAGGCAGGAACCAGAGAAGTCATGTTCAACGTATTCGAGGGGCTGATGAAGCCCACTCCCGACGGAGATCTGATCCCTGCTGTTGCTGAAAGCTACACGGTTTCCGAGGACCGCCTGACCTACACCTTTACCCTGCGGGACGGCGTGAAATTCCACAACGGAGACACGGTGACAGCGGAGGACGTGGTATATTCCATCAATCGCTGCGCCGCCGCCTCTGAGACGGGTATCGTCCAGGTGGAGGCGTTTTCTGCTATCCAGGAGCTGAAGGCGGTGGACGAGCGGACCGTGTCCATCACCATCGCCGAGCCCAGCAACGAATTTTTGTCCTACCTGACCGTGGCTGTCCTGCCCGCGGACTATGACCAGCAGGACACCGCCCCCGTGGGCACCGGCCCCTTCAAGTTTGTCTCCCGCGCCGCCCAGGACTCCGTGGTGCTGGAGAAGTTTGACGGGTACTGGGGCACCCCCGCCTATCTCGACAAGGTCACCCTGAAGATCATCGAGAACGCCGACACCCTGATGATGAGCCTCCAGAGCGGCGCCATCGACCTGTGCTCCCACCTGACCAGCACCCAGGTTGCCCAGCTGGGCGACGATTTTGACGTGGCGGAGGGCACCATGAACCTGGTGCAGGCCATGTACCTGAACAACGCCGAGAAGCCCTTTGACGATGTCCGGGTCCGCCAGGCCCTGTGCTGCGCCGTGGACAAGCAGCAGATCATCGACCTGGCCTTTGACGGCTACGGCAGCCCCATCGGCTCCAGCATGTACCCCGCCTTCGGCAAGTATTTTGATGACTCCCTCACCGACTACTACACCCGGGACGTGGACAAGGCCAAAGCGCTGCTGGCGGATGCCGGCTATCCCAACGGCTTTGACATGACCATCACCGTCCCCTCCAACTACAAGCCCCACATGGACACCGCCGAGGTGCTGGTGCAGCAGCTGGCGGACATCGGCGTCAACGCCGCCATCCAGCCCATCGAGTGGGAGAGCTGGGTGTCCGACGTGTACGCCGGCCGGCAGTTCCAGTCCACCGTGGTGGGCGTGGACGCCTCCAACATGACCGCCCGTGCCCTGCTGGAGCGGTTTACCTCTGCTTACGGCAAGAACTTCATCAACTACAGCAGCGATGAGTATGACCGGCTGTTCCAGCAGGTTCTGGCCAGCAGCGATGACGAGGAGCAGACCGCCCTCTACAAGCAGATGGAGCGGAACCTGACGGAGAACGCCGCCAACGTCTACATTCAGGACCTGGCGGACCTGGTGGCCGTCCGGAAGGGGCTGGAGGGCGTCACCTTCTATCCCATTTACGTGCTGGACCTGTCCACGGTCCGGTACGCCGCGTGACCGAACTGTAACCGATTATGATGAGCGGCGCGTGTGACGCCGCTTTCCCGGAAAGGGGATGATGACCATGAAGTATACCGTCAGACGCATCGCCATGCTGCTGGCCACCATGGTCATCGTCTCCTTTCTGGCGTTTGCGGCCTTTACCATCATCTCCGGCGACCCCGCCACCGCCATGCTGGGCACCGAGGCCACCCCGGAGCGGGTGGCGGCCCTGCGGGAGGAGCTGGGCCTGAACCAGCCCCTGCTGGTGCGCTACGGCCAGTGGCTGCTGGGCTTTTTCACCGGCGACCTGGGGATGTCCTACAGCTACCGCCAGCCGGTGTGGGACCTGATTGCCCCCAAGGTGCGGGTGTCGCTGTGGCTGAGCCTGGTGAGTTTTGTGCTGATCACGGCGGTGTCCATTCCCCTGGGCCTGTGGTCCGCCCGGCTGGAGGGCCGCCCCGGCCTCCTCTGGCGGGTGCTGGAGGCGGTGGGAACGGTGTTCAACCAGCTGTGCATGGCCATTCCGCCCTTTTTCATCGGCATGATCCTCTCCTACGGGTTCGGCATTGTGCTGAAATGGTTCGTCCCCGGCGACTTTCCGGGGCTGGAGCAGGACTTTGCCGGGTCCCTGCGGTATCTGCTGTTCGCCGCCGCCGCCATCGCCATTCCCCGGGCGGCCATGACGGTGCGGATGCTGGGCAGCGTCATCAACGGCGAGATGCGCCGGGACTATGTGCGCACCGCCATCTCCCGGGGCAATGACCGCTCCGGCGTGCTGCGGCGCCACGTGCTGAAAAACGCCCTGACGCCGGTGGTGACCCTTCTGGCCCAGACCATGGCGGAGATCGTGGCGGTGAGCATCGTGGTGGAGCAGGTGTTCTCCATCCCCGGCCTGGGGCGGATGCTGGTGGCCTCCATCTCCAACCGGGACTACCCGGTGGTGCAGGCCATTGTGGTGATTCTGGCCTTCTGGGTGGTGCTGGCGGGCACCGTGGCGGACATTCTGAACCAGACCATTGACCCCCGTCTGCGGTTAGGAGGGGAATCATGAAGAAACAAGGCATCAACGGCTATCTGCTGGCCGGACTGCTCCTCACCGCCTTCACGGCGGGGCTGATCCTGCTGGGGCTGTTCTGGACCCCCTACGATCCCCAGGCCATGGCGGTGGGCCCCAAGTTTGACCCGCCCTCCCTGGCCCACCTCATGGGCACCGACAAGTTCGGCCGGGACATTTTCAGCCGCGTCCTTCAGGGGGCCGGTTCCACCGCCGCCATCGCCGTGTGCACCGTGGCCATCGGCGCCGTGTGCGGCGTGGCCGTCGGCGCCCTCACCGGCTATTTCGGCGGCGTGGTGGACGACGCGCTGATGCGCCTCAACGACGCCCTCACCGCCTTCCCCAGCATTCTGCTGGCCCTGGTGGTCATCTCCCTGCTGGGTCCCGGAAAAAAGTACAACGTGATCATCGCCCTGGGCCTGGTGTTCATCCCCAGCTTCGCCCGGGTCACCCGCTCCGCCTTCGCCGGACTGCGGGACGTGAACTATGTGAAAAGCGCCCGGCTGATGGGGGCCTCCAACGGCCGCATCCTGCTGGTGCACATTCTCCCCAACACCATGCAGGTGCTGCTGCCGGCCCTGACCATCGGCTTCAACAACGCGGTGCTGGCGGAGGCCTCCATGAGCTTTCTGGGGGTGGGCGTCACGCCGCCGGACGCGTCGCTGGGCTATATGCTCTCCGAGGCCCAGAGCATGTTTGTGGCGGCCCCGTGGTACGCCCTGGCCACCGGCGGCGTCATTGTGCTGATGGTGTTCGGCGTGGGCCTCATCGGCGAGGGCCTGCAGCGCCGGGACAAGGGGGTGGCGTGATGCTGGAGATCCGCGATCTGCATGTGAAATTCCACAGCCGGGACCGGGAGGCGGTGTCCGGCGTGTCCCTGACCATCGCCGACGGCGAGATTCTGGGTCTGGTGGGGGAGTCCGGCTCCGGCAAGTCCGTCACCGCCATGAGCGTGGCGGGTCTGCTGCCCCGGCGGCAGTGCGACCTGTCCGGCGAGATTCTGCTGGACGGCATGGACCTGCTCCACGGGGCGCGGTCGGAGCTGCGGAAGATCCACGGCCGCCATATCGGCGTGGTGTTTCAGGAGCCCATGAGCGCCATGGACCCGCTGATGAAAATCGGGAAGCAGGTGGAGGAGGTGCTCCTCATCCACACCCAGCTGCCCCCCGGGGAGCGCCGCCGCCTTGCCCTGGAGGCCCTGGCGGCGGTGGAGCTGCCGGACCCGGAGACGGTTTACGGCAAGTACCCCCATGAGCTGTCCGGCGGCATGCTGCAGCGGGCCATGATCGCCGCGGCGGTGGTGTCCCGCCCCCGGCTGCTGCTGCTGGACGAGCCCACCACCGCTCTGGACGTGACCATTCAGGCCCAGATTCTGGAGCTGCTGAAAAAGCTGAACCGGGAGCACGGCATCTCCATGCTGTTCATCTCCCACAACCTGAACGTGGTGCGCAAGCTGTGTCCCCGGGTGGCGGTGATGCAGCGGGGCGTGCTGGTGGAGGAGGGGGAGACGGAGGCCGTCTGGGCCAACCCGCAGCATCCCTACACCCGGCGGCTGATTGCCGCCATCCCCAGCCGGCAGCGAAAGGAGGACGGGCGCCATGACTGACGAACTGGTGCTGTCGGTGCAGCACGTCACCAGCGGCTACCGGGAGGGCGGCCTGCTGGGCCGGAAGCAGCGCCATGTGGTGCTCCACGATGTGTCCTTCGACATCCGCCACGGCGAGATTCTGGGCCTGGTGGGGGAGTCCGGCACCGGAAAGTCCACCCTGGCCCGCACCATCCTGGGCATGGTGGAGCCGGACGAGGGCCGGGTGGTTCACTACACCAAGCGGCCGCAGATGATCTTTCAGGACCCCTACAGCTCCCTGAACCCGGCCTACTCCGTGGAGTGGATTCTGGAGGAGCCTCTGCGGATTTACGGCAAGTATGACGCCCCGGAGCGCAAACGCCGGGTCCGGGAGATTCTGGAGCGGGTGGAGCTGCCGGAGGAGTGCCTCTCCGCCCGGCCCGCAGAATTATCCGGCGGACAGCGCCAGCGGGTGAGCATCGCGGCGGCGCTGATTCAGCGGCCCAGATTTCTCATTGCCGACGAGCCGGTGTCGGCCCTGGACGTGACCATCCAGGCCCAGATTCTGAAGCTGCTGCGGCAGCTGCGGGACGAGCTGGACCTGAGCTACCTGTTCATCTCCCACGATCTGAACGTGGTGTATCAGCTGTGCGACCGGGTGCTGGTGATGAAGCAGGGCCGGGTCATTGAGACGGGCACGGTGGACGAGATTTTCGACCATCCGAAAGAGGAGTACACCCGGCAGCTGCTGGCGGCCGCGGAGTAACGGAGGAGCGGACTGTGAAGGCCTTTTTCCTGTCACACAAAAAACTGCATCTGTGGCTGCTGGCGGACCTTGTACTGCTGGCGGCGTTCCTGCTGCTGCGGCCGGTGCGGCCCGCCATGGAATTTCTGGCCGGAGCCATGGCCCGGGTGCGGCTGGCCATCGCAGGCCTCACCTACCGCACCGACGTGTCGGTGATGGAGGTGCTGGTGGCGGCAGCGGCGGCAGTGTCGGCGGGATACCTCCTCTGGAGCGTGATCGCCGTCTGCCGGGCCAGACGGCATCTGCGGCGGCTGTACACCGGGGTGCTGGGGGCCGTGTGCGGCGTGCTGACGGCGGCGGTGGCCTGCTGCTACCTGTGGGGCGTCAACTTCTACGTGGGCGGCTTTCAGGAGCAGTCCGGCATCTACGCGGAGGACGTGGCGGTGGAGGATCTGTACCGGGTGACGGCCTATTTCGCGGAGCAGCTGGGGGAGACGGCGGACCGGGTGCCCCGGGATGAGACGGGGCTGTTCCGCACCAGCCGGCGGCAGATTCTGAGCCGCAGCACCACGGTGTATGACGCCGTGGAGGCGGAATTTCCCTTCCTGGCCTTTGATGACAAGCCCCCCAAGGCGGTGCGGTTCTCCCGGCTCATGAGCCGGCTGGACTTCACCGGCGTCTACTGCCCCTACACCGGGGAGTCCAACGTGAACATGGATTCCCCCGTCTGCCTGCTGCCCGCCACCGTGGCCCATGAGCTGGCCCACCAGCGGGGGCTGACCTCGGAGCAGGAGTGCAACTTCCTGGGGGTGCTGGCCTCCGTCACCAGCGGCGACGATGTGTACGCCTATTCCGGCTGGCTGCTGGGGTACATTCACCTGGGCAACGCCCTGTACACCGCCGACTATGACCGGTGGGAGCAGGTGTACTTCTCCCTGCCGGAGACGGTGCGCCTGGACATGGAGGACAACAACGCCTACTGGCGGCAGTTTGAGGACACCGCCGTGAAGGAGGTGTCCAACCAGGTCTATGACCGCTTCCTGAAAAGCTACGGCCAGGAGGACGGTATGCGGTCCTACGGCATGGTGGTGGACCTGCTGGTGGCCTATTACAAGGACAGAATCTGACAGAAAAACAGCAGCGGCAGGGATATTTCCCTGCCGCTGCTGTTTTGCGCGGAAACTCAGGCGGCGCCCTTCCTCCGGCGGAGGGCTTCCGTCACCAGCCGCCACAGGGGCAGCAGGTATAGGAAGCAGGCGAAGAACACGGAGGCCGTGGGCGCGTTGATGGACGAAAGGGGCACGGCGCAGGCGATGGACCAGGGAATCAGCGGGGACACCACAACGGCGGTGTCCTCCAGGTCCAGCGCGAAGCGCTCCTTGTCCGGCTCCGTCTGGCTGCAAAGCTGGTCCGTCAGCATAATGGCCAGCGCCTGGTTGCAGGCGATCATGCTGGCGGGGGTGGCGGCGAGAAGGGTGGCGGCGTAAGGGTTCGTCCGGGCGGAAAACCGGCTGACGGCCTGCTTCAGCCCGTCCAGCAGCCCGGTTTTCTGGAAGATGCCGGAATAGGAGGAGGACAGGCAGATGATGGCGGTGACCTTCAGCATGGACACAATCCCGCCGCCGTTGAGCATGGACGCGATTTCCGGGTCCGCCGCCCGGTACCCGGCCACCATCAGCCAGGGCAGCTCCGCTGCCGGCGTGTGCTGCACAAACAGGCAGATGGGCACGGCGGTGAGGATGCTGGCGATCATGGCGTATTTCACGTGTACCTGCAGCAGCGACAGCAGAAGAATCACCGCTGCCGGAAGAAGGGCGGCGGCGCTCAGCGCGAAGCCCCGGCCGAACAGCGCCTGCAGGTCCGGCAGTTGGCCGGAGGAGTGGGAGAGCACACCGACGGCGGTGTAGAAGCCGCAGGTGACCAGAAAGGGAACGAGGGCGGAGCGCAGCATGTTCCGGATGTTCCGGAAGATGTTGGTGTGGGTCAGCTCGGAGATCAGCAGCGCACTGGTGGAGACGGGGGAGCAGCGGTCGCCGAAAAAGATGCCGGAGAGGACGGCGCCGCCCACCGCCAGCAGATCCATCTGCATGGCGGAGGCCATGGTGGCGCAGATGACGCCCATGGTGGCCACCGTTCCGAAGGAGCTGCCGGTGAGGACGGAGACCAGGCAGTTGAGCAGGAAGGCCATCAGCAGGAACAGCGGCGGGCTGATCAGCCGGGAGGCATAGCAGATGATGACGGGAATGGTGCCGGCGTCCCGCCACAGGGCGGTGAGAACGCCGATCAGGAGAAAGGTGATGATGATGTTCTTGACGGTTCTGATGCCCTCCAGGGCCATCTGCGCCAGCTCCCGCCAGCGGAAGCCCCGCGCTCTCCCGTACAGGAAGAAGAGCACCAGCCCCGCCGCCAGGGCGTACAGAATCGACCAGTCCAGCAGGATGCATAGCAGCAGCGACAGGGAAAACAGCGCCAGCGTCAGCAGCTCCATGGGTTCCACCTCGTAACATTGATGTGGTATGTGCCTTCCGGAGAATACCACAGCCCGCTTCGTTTGTAAAGCGGGAAAAAACACCCGGTCCGCCGTTTCGGCGAACCGGGTGTTGCGTGTCGGTTTTGCGTCAGATGTCCCGCCGGCCTTCCAGGGCCCGCATCAGCGTGGCGTCGTCGGCGAACTCCAGATGCCCGCCCACGGGGATGCCGTAGGCCAGCCGGGTGACCCGCACGTCAAAGGGCCGCAGCAGCCGGGCAATGTACATGGCAGTGGCCTCCCCCTCCGTGTCCGGGTTGGTGGCCATGATGACCTCCTGCACGTCCCCCTTGGCCACCCGCTCCAGCAGGGGCTTGATGGAAAGATCGTCCGGCCCCACGTGGTTCATGGGGGACAGCACGCCGTGGAGCACGTGGTAGTGGCCGTTGAACTCCCGGGACCGCTCAATGGCGGCCACGTCCCGGGGGTCCGCCACCACGCAGATGACGGAGCCGTCCCGCTTGGGGGAGGCGCAGATGGGGCACAGCCCGCCGGCGGTGAAATTCTGGCACACGGGACAGCAGGTGACGTGCTCCTTGGCGTCCACAATGGCCTGGGCGAACTCCCGGGCCTCCGACTCCGGCAGGCTCAGGATGTGGAAGGCCAGCCGCTGGGCGGATTTTCCGCCGATGCCCGGCAGTCTGGCGAACTGCTCCACCAGCTTTTCCAGCGGTGCGGGGAAGTATTCCATAGGCGCCATGTTCCTTTCTCAGCCCCGCAGCGCCGCGATGCGCCCGGGAATGTCCTCCGCCTTGTACACGGCGCTGCCGGCCACCAGCACGTTAGCGCCGGCGGCGATGCAGGTTTTGCAGGTGACGGGGTCCACGCCGCCGTCCACCTCCAGCTCGCAGCAGGGGTTCCGCTCATCGATGAGGGCGCGGATGGCGCTGACCTTCGGCATCATGTCCGCCATGAACTTCTGGCCGCCGAAGCCCGGCTCCACCGTCATCACCAGAATGAGGTTCACCTTTTCCAGGAAGGGCAGGACGGCCTCAGCGGGGGTGGCGGGCTTCAGCACGATGCCGGCCCGCTTGCCCTTGGCCAGGATTTTGTCAATGGCGGCGTGGATGTTCTCCTCCGTGTCGGACTCCACGTGAACCGTCACCAGATCGGCGCCGGCGTCGCAGAACTGCTCCACGTACCGCACCGGCCGGCAGATCATCAGGTGTACGTCCAGGGGCAGCGCTGTGGTGGGGCGGATGCACATCACCACCGGGATGCCGATGGTGATGTTGGGGACGAACATGCCGTCCATCACGTCCACGTGGACGTAGTCGGCGGTGTCAATGCGGCGGATGTCCCGCTCCAGATTGGCGAAATCGGCGGAGAGAATGGAAGGGGCGATCTTGATCATGGCAAAATCCTCATTTCTGTGAAGGAATCCGGTCCGCGGACCGGGCGGTGGCGGCAAAGCGGCCGGACGCATACCCTGTAGCAAGCGGTGCGCCCGCTGCTGCGCCCCACGCAGCCCGCAGGCCCCGCCGGGCGGCGCCGCTTTTTGGAATAGGGGCCGGAAGCGCGCTTCCGGCCCCATCAGATCCGCCGGTCGGTTTCATTGTAGCAGACGGCGGCCGCAAAAGCAACGGCAAACGGACAGGCCCGGCGGGGAAATAAATACGGAACTGTTGCAAATGCGGCTTCTGCAATGGGAATATCATGATATTCTAATATCAACAACAGGAAAGGCGGTGTGCCCATGGAAAACCGGGAAAGCTATGGCCGGCAGGCGGAGCTGCTGAAAGCGCTGGCCCATCCCACCCGGCTGAAAATCGTCCACTGTCTGCTGCAGAGCGGCTGCCGCAACGTCACCTGCATCGAGCAGCGGACCGGCGTGTCCCAGTCCTGCGTGTCCCAGCACCTGCAGAAGCTGCGGGCGGCGGGCATTGTCACATCGGAGCGGCAGGGCAACGAGGTGTTTTACCAGGTGGCCTCCCGGGCGGCGGCGGATGTGCTGGCCTCGCTGTTCCAGGAGACGGAGGAGAGCTATGTCCTATGATGTTCTGATCATCGGCGGCGGCCCGGCGGGGCTCAGCGCGGCGGTGAATGTCCGGGCCAGGGGCAAGACGGCGCTGGTGGTATCCAATCCGCTGGAGGAAAATCCCCTGTGGCGCTCGGAACGGGTGGACAACCACCTGGGCTTTCCCGGCGCCACCGGCCGGGAGCTGCTGGAAGCCTTCCGCTCCCACGCGGAGCGCTCCGGGGCGGAGTTCGCCGAAGGCAGGGTGCTGAACACCGTGTTCGCCGGGGACCGCTGGTATGTCAGCGTGGGCAGCGAGGTCCGGGAGAGCCGGGCGCTGGTGCTGGCCGCCGGCGTGGCCCGGGGCCGGAAGTTTCCCGGCGAGGAGGAGTTCCTGGGCCGGGGCGTCAGCTACTGCGCCACCTGCGACGGGATGCTGTACCGGGGCCGCCGGGTGGCGGTGATCGGCTACGCCCCCAGCGCGGAAAAGGAGGCGGAGTTCCTGGGGAGCATCGGCTGTGAAGTGACTTACGTTTCCAGACCCCGCGCCGTTTCCGTCACCGGCGGAAGTACGGTGGAGGCCGTCACCTGCGACGGGCAGGTGATTCCGGCGGAGGGCGTGTTCATTCTGCGGCCCGCCATGGCCCCCGGCGATCTGTTCCCGGGCCTGGCGGTGGAGGACGGCTATGTGACGGTGGACCGGACCATGGCCACCAACCTGCCGGGGCTGTTTGCCGCCGGCGACTGCACCGGCGGACCGCTGCAGGTGTCCAAGGCGGTGGGGGAGGGCCTCATTGCCGGACAGAGCGCCGCAAGGTGGGTGGACGCCCAAAACAGAAAGAAAACCAATGAATAAAAAGGAGACGATACTATGGCAGTGAAGCATTTGAAAACGGCGGAATTTGACGCGGCCACCGAGGCGGCCCCCCTGGCAATGGTGGACTTCTGGGCGGACTGGTGCGGTCCCTGCCGGATGCTGGCCCCCGCCATTGAGGCGCTGGACAAGCAGTTCGGCGACAAGGTGCTGGTGGCCAAGGTGAACGTGGATGAGGAGCCGGAGCTGGCCCGGCGGTTCGGCGTCATGAGCATCCCCACGGTGGTGTTTCTGAAAAACGGCGCCGAGTTTGACCGGAAGGTGGGCCTGCTGCCCCCCGACGCCTTCATCCAGGTGCTGGAGAAGAATCTGTAAACACAAAAAGGTCCCCGTTCCGTCGGAACGGGGACCTTTTTACAGCTCAAAAAGCCTCGCGGAGTTCGCACCCGCTTTTCTGAAAACTCATTTCATCAGCAGCTCGCACACCAGATCGGTGTAGGCGGAGGGGTCCTCCAGGGGGAACCCGGCAATCAGCACCGCCTGATCATACAGCAGCGAGGCGTACTTCTTCGCCAGCTCCGGGTCATCGGTGACGGCCTTTTCCAGGGCGGCGAAGGCGGGGTGGGCGGTGTTCAGCTCCAGAATCCGGTCGGCACGGATGCCGGCGTCCGGCTGGACGGACTTGAAATACTTCTCCATCTCGAAGCTGAGGCCCTCTCCGGCGGTGAGGCACACAGGGTGGGACTTCAGCTTTTTCGACGCCCGGACTTCCTTCACGGCGTCGCCCAGGGCCTCCTTCACGAAGTCCAGCGCCGCCTTGTGCTCGTCCCCGGGGGTCTCCTCGTCCTTCTTCTCCCCGCTGTCGTCAATGTCGCCGTCCAGCACGGAGCGGAACTCCTTGTCCTTGTAGGCGTGGAGCATCTGGGCGGCGAACTCGTCCACCTCCTCGGTGAAGTAGAGGATCTCCGTGCCCTGGTCCTTCAGCCCCTCCAGCTGGGGCAGGCGGTCGATGGCGTTGATGTTCTCGCCGGAGGCGTAGCAGATATACTTCTGGTCCTCCTTCATCCGGGACACGTACTCGTCCAGGCTCACCAGCTTCTTTTCCGTGGAGGACCAGAACAGCATCAGGTCCTGGAGCATGTCCTTGTGGGCGCCGTAGTCGGACACCAGACCGTACTTCAGCTGGCGGCCGAAGTTCTTCCAGAAGGTCTCGTAGGCGGGGCGGTCCTCCCGCATCAGCTTCAGCAGCTCCGCCTTGATCTTCTTCTCAATGTTGGAGGCCATCACCTTCAGCTGCCGGTCATGCTGCAGCAGTTCCCGGGAGATGTTCAGGCTCAGGTCCGGGGAGTCCACCACGCCGCGGATGAAGCGGAAATGCTCCGGCACCAGATCGGAGCACTTGTCCATGATCAGCACGCCGTTGGAGTAGAGCTGCAGGCCCTTCTCATAGTCCTTGGAGTAGAAGTCATAGGGGGTGGCGCCGGGGACGAACAGCAGCGCCTTGTAGGTGACGGCGCCCTCCACGGAGATGGGGATCACGGTCTGGGGGGCGGTGTAGTCATTGAACTTGTCCCGGTAGAACTTGTCATACTCCTCCTTGGTGACCTCGCCCTTGGGCCGCTGCCAGATGGGAACCATGGAGTTCAGGGTGTCCACCTCCTGATAAGTCTCATACTCCGGCTTGTCGTCGGGGGAGCCTTCCTTCTTCCGGGTCTTGCTGACCTCCATGCGGATGGGGAAGCGGATATAGTCGGAGTAGCGGCGCACCAGGTCCTGCAGCTTCCAGTCCTGGAGGAACTCGCTGTAATTCTCCTCGTCGGTGTCGGGCTTGATGTGCATGATGATGTCGGTGCCCACGGTGTCCTTGTCACACTCGGTGATGGTGTAGCCGTCGGCGCCGGAGGACTGCCACTCGTAGGCGGTGTCGCTGCCGTACTTTCTGGAGCGGACGGTGATGGCGTCAGACACCATGAAGGCGGAGTAGAAGCCCACGCCGAACTGGCCGATGACGTCGGTGTCTTTGGCGTCATCTCCCAGCTCCTGCTTGAACTTGAAGGAGCCGGAGGAGGCGATGACGCCCAGGTTGTTCTCCAGGTCCTCCTTGTCCATGCCGATGCCGTTGTCGGACACGGTGATGGTGCGGCCGTCCCGGTCCACCGTCAGGTCAATGTGGAAGTCCTTCCGGTCCATCTGCACGGCGTTGTCCGTCAGCGCCTGGTAGCACAGCTTGTCGCAGGCGTCGCTGGCGTTGGAGATGATCTCCCGCAGGAAAATTTCCTTGTGGGTGTAGATGGAGTTCACCATCAGGTCCAGCAGCCGTTTGGATTCCGCTTTGAATTGTTTTTTTGCCATAAAAATTTGCACTCCCTTTATTTTTTATTTTTACAACAGAGGGCATTATAGCACCGGGGAAAGCTGGAATAAATGGCCATTTTGTAAACTTTGAGGCAAAATGGTTGATGAGGGATTGGGAAGCGTGTACAATAAAAAGCCGAAAAAGGATACCGGCGGCTGCCGGAAAAGGAGCAGAAACGAACATGGGCAATTTTCTCTATCGGGTGCGGACGGCGCTGGCCCGCTTCATGTACGGCCGCAACGGTCCGGATCAGCTGGGCTTTGTCACGTTGTGGGTGTCCATCGGGCTGGAGATGGTGTCGTCGCTGCTGGTGAAGAAGCTTCCGGTGGCCGGAAGCCTCCTCTATTACGTCAGCCTGGGGCTGATGGTGTGGACGCTGTTCCGCATGTTTTCCAAAAACCTGGCCAGACGCCGTTCGGAGAACCAGCGGTGGCTGAACTGGTGGTGGAAGGTGAAAAACGGCGGCTCCGGCGCCCGGGCCCGCCACGCCGACAAGGAGCACAAGTATTTCACCTGCAAGGCCTGCAAAACCATCTGCCGGGTGCCGGCGGGCAAGGGGCGCGTGGAGATCACCTGCCCCAAGTGCGGCGCCAAAATCCAGGGAAGAACGTGAAAACCGGCCCTGAAGTCCCCGCGGACTCCGGGGCCTCGCTTTTTGAAGAGAATTTCCCTGCCGGAGATTGTGCGGCCGGGAAATGTCTGCTATAATCACGGTGGGCGGGCACAATCTGTCCGCTAATGAAAGACAATGAGGTGAAAGTCATGCAGGAACTGGAGAAACTGTATCACATCCACTGTGCGCCGGGAGACGTGGGACGCTACTGCATCCTGCCCGGCGACCCGGGCCGGGTGCCCGCCATCGCGGCGCTGTTTGACGATGCCCATCCCGTGGCCCAGAACCGGGAGTACAACGTGTGGACCGGCACGCTGCTGGGGGAGAAGGTGACGGCCTGCTCCACCGGCATCGGCGGCCCCTCCGCCGCCATCGCCATGGAGGAGCTGGTGAAGTGCGGCGCGGACACCTTCATCCGCACCGGCACCTGCGGCGGCATCGACCTGAACGTGCAGGCCGGGGACGTTGTGGTGGCCACCGGCGCAATCCGCTATGAGCACACCAGCCGGGAGTACGCCCCCATTGAGTTCCCTGCCGTGCCGGACTTAGGGATCACCAACACCCTGGCGGAGGCGGCGGAGGCCCTGGGCTATCCCGTCCACACCGGCGTGGTCCAGTGCAAGGACAGCTTTTACGGCCAGCATGACCCGTCGGCCTCTCCGGTGTATTATGAACTGCAGCAGAAGTGGGAAAGCTGGAAGCGGCTGGGGGTCAAGGCCAGCGAGATGGAGTCGGCGGCGCTGTTTGTGGTGGCGGCGGCTCTGGGCGTGCGGTGCGGCTCCTGCTTCCATGTGGTGTGGAACCAGGAGCGGGAGGCCGCCGGCCTGGACCAGAAAATGACCGAGGACACCAGCGCTGCCGTGAAGGTGGCGGTGGAGGCCCTGAAGCGCACCATTGAAAAGGACCGGCGCAGGGCCGGCAAATAAGCCCCGCTCCGGCGGGGACCAAACTGAAAAGGAGCGTGTTCCACTTGCAGAAGCTGTCTCGCAAGAACCAGTTTTTTGTAGGCGTCACTCTGTTTTCCATGTTTTTCGGCGCGGGAAACCTGATTTTCCCGCCCTATCTGGGCCTGACGGCGGGGGAGGCGGCGGTGCCGGCCTTCCTGGGCTTCACCGTCAGCGCCGTGGGCCTGCCCATTCTGGCGGTGATCGCCGTGGCGGGCAGCGGCGGCTTCCGGAACATCGCCGGCCGGGTGGGAAAGCACTTCGCCCCGGTGTTCATTCTGCTGACCTATCTTGCCATCGGCCCCGGCCTGGCCATCCCCCGCACCGCCAGCACCTCCTTTGAGATGGCGGTGGTGCCCTTCGTCTCCGCCGACGCGCCTCTGGCGCTGTATCAGGCGCTGTACACGGCGGTGTTCTTCGCCGCGGCCCTGGCCCTGGCGCTGCGGCCGTCCCAGCTGGTGGACTGGCTGGGCAAGCGGCTGGCCCCCGCCCTGCTGACCCTTATCGCGGTGCTGTTCGTGGGGTGTCTGTTCTCCGGCGGCGAAGGCGGCGGGCAGACGGCGGCGGCCTATCAGTCCGCGCCCCTGGCCCAGGGCTTTCTGGACGGCTACCAGACCATGGACGCCATTGCCGGCCTGATTTTCGGCCTGGTGCTGGCCATGAACATCCGGGCCAAGGGCGTCACGGAGGACGGGGCGGTGGTCCGGTCCATCTGGCGGGCCAGCGGACTGGCGGCGGCCCTGTTTCTCACGGTGTACGGCGCCCTGACCTTCATCGGCAGCATCCACGGCGCCCCGGACGCCCGGAACGGCGCCCAGCTGCTCAGCGGCGTGGCCCGGGAGTTGTTCGGCACCGCCGGCGGCGTCATCATCGCCGCCATCTTCGTCATCGCCTGTCTCAACACCTGCATCAGCCTCACCTGCTGCTGCGGCGAGTATTTCCACAGCCTGTTCCCCAGGGTGTCCTACACGGTGTGGGCCTGCTTTTTCGTGGCGGTCAGCGCGGTGGTGTCCAACGCAGGGCTGAATCTGCTGCTGGAGATCTCGGTGCCCATTCTCAACTGCCTGTATCCGGCGGCCATCGTGATGATCGCCCTGTCCTTCCTGCCCGGGCGGCTGCAGGACCGGCCCCTCCTGTTCCCCCTGTCGGTGGGGCTGGCGGCGGCCTTCGGCGTGATCCACACCCTGGCGGGGCTGGGGCTGCGGCTGCCGGTGCTGACGGCCCTGGCGGAGGCCATGCCCCTGTACGCCGCGGGGGTGGGCTGGCTGGTGCCGGCGCTGTTGGGCGCGGCGGCGGGACTGGCGGTTCCGGCGCGGAAATAGAATCGATATTTAACGTAAGGAGAATTGTCCCATGCCTGCTCTCGGCGATACCCTCTCACAACTGAACCTGGGCGGAGTGGATTTCAGCGCGATCCTCTCCGCCGTCCTGACGGCCCTGGTGGGCCTTGTGGTCATCCGGATGCTGCGGAAAATCGCCGCCCGGCTGCTGTCCCGCAGCCGGCTGGATGAGCGCATCCAGAAGTACATCCTCATTGCCGTGAAGGCGGCGCTGTATATCCTCCTCATCCTGGTGGTCATGGAGACCCTGGACATCAAGGCCACCTCCCTGGTGGCGCTGGTGTCGGTGTTCTCCCTGGGACTGACCCTGGCGGCGGAGGACGTGCTGGGCAACGTGGCCGGCGGCATGGTGATTCTGTCCTCCCGGCCCTTCCTCATCGGCGATTTCATCGAGGCGGAGGGCGTGTCCGGCACGGTGGAGGAGATCGGCCTGAACCACACCAAGCTGCTGACCCCCGACGGCCAGCTGGTGATGATGCCCAACCGGACGCTGTCCTCCTCCAAAGTGACCAACTACACCACCCTGGGCCGCCGCCGGGTGGTGCGGAAGGTGACCGCCTCCTACGACGCCCCCACGGAGACGGTGAAGGCCGCCTGCCGGGACGCCCTGGCCCGCACCGCCGGTGTGCTGGCGGACCCGGCGGCCAAGGTCTGGCTGACGGACTACGGCGCCAGCGCCATTGAGTACACGGTGTACTGCTGGGCCTCCGCGGCGGACTACTGGGACGTGTACTTCACCCTGGGGGAGAACCTGCGGGACGCCTTCGCCGCGGCGGCGGTGGAGATGACCTACGATCACCTGAACGTCCACATTGTGGAGCAGTGAAAAAACCGGGACTTTTCAACGGAAAAGTCCCGGTTTCAGGCTGTCGAAAAGTCCAGAGGACCTTTTCGGCAGCCTTCACAATGCCTCGCTTTTTTGCCTGCTGCGCAGTCCAAAAAGCTGCCGCTGCGCGGCGCAACGGGCTGTCGCCGCAGCCCGTTGCAGGCATTCGATTCCACATGAGGGGGCTCCCGCCCCCTCATACTCCCCCTGCGAAACGAAACCTTTTTCTCCAAACAAAGGTTTTTTCGGTTACGGTTCACGGTTCCCGGCGATGCTTCAGGGCACAGCCGCAGATGCTGACCGCCGCCAGCAGCACCCACTCGCCCGCGTACAGGGGCCAGGTGGTGATGACCTTCAGAAAGGGACTCATCACCGCCGCCGAGACGCTCAGGGCGGGGAGGAAGTACATCTGGGAGGCAAACCCCAGGGGATTTGGCCAGTAGGCCCCCAGCGCCAGCTCCTGCCACCCCGTCAGCGCCAGCATCAAAAGGCCCACGGCGCACAGCGCCAGCGCCTGGGGAAGGCAGCGCCGCCCGGGGTCCGCCAGCCGGTACGCAAGAATGCCCCACAGCACCAGCAGCGCCGCCCCCATCAGCCACAGCGGCACCGGGAGGGGGAGACGCAGCAGAAGAAAATTCAGGCCGTAACCCGCCAACAGCGGCAGCATTCCCGCCGCCAGCAGCGTTCCCGTGTGTTTCATTTCGGACCACCTCCTTTCTCCCCTTCATCGTACCACAGCGGCCGGGGGCCCACAAGGCGGGACAGGTAAAAAAGACGTAAACTTCCGGGAAAAACGGCGGAAACGGCGGGTTTGCTGTTGACAAGGGTGGGGGAAAACCCTATAATATATGCTTAATAAAGGCAATGACGGAGAGGGACGGAGCGCGGCCCTGTCAGAGAGCCGGCGGCAGGTGCGAGCCGGCAGAGAGGCGTTCCAGGTCCTATGGCTCCCGAGCCGGGGGATTCGAGGGCGTGCGCCGGTAGGGTTCCCCCGCGTATGCTGCGTCAGTGCAAAGGGGTTGCTGGACCCCAAAAGGGGCGTCGGACCGTGAGGCCGGCGCAATTTGAGTGGTACCGCGGAAGTGATGCTTTCGTCTCAAAGAAAATTCTTTGGGGCGGAGGTTTTTTTTCGTCCCGGCAGAAAAGGAGAATGTACATGAGCGACTATACTCTGGAAACCAAATGCGTGCAGGGAGGCTACACCCCCGGCAACGGCGAGCCCCGGCAGATTCCCATTGTTCAGTCCACCACGTTCAAATACGCCACCAGCGAGGACATGGGCAAGCTGTTCGACCTGGAGGCCAGCGGCTATTTCTACACCCGGCTCCAGAACCCCACCAATGATTACGTGGCGGCCAAGATCTGCGAGCTGGAGGGCGGCACCGCCGCCATGCTCACCTCCTCCGGCCAGGCGGCCAACTTCTTCGCCCTGTTCAACATCTGCGGCTGCGGCGACCACATTGTGGCCTCCTCCAGCATCTACGGCGGCACCTTCAACCTGATCTCCGTCACCATGGCGAAAATGGGCATCGAGACCACCTTCGTGGCTCCGGACTGCACCCCGGAGGAGCTGGACGCCGCCTTCCGGCCCAACACCAAAGCGGTGTTCGGCGAGACCATCGCCAACCCGGCCCTGACGGTGCTGGACATCGAGAAGTTCGCCGCCGCCGCCCACGGTCACGGCGTGCCCCTGATTGTGGACAATACCTTCCCCACCCCCGTCAACTGCCGGCCCATTGAGTGGGGCGCCGACATCGTCACCCACTCCACCACCAAGTACATGGACGGCCACGGCGTGGCCGTGGGCGGAGCCATTGTGGACGGCGGTAAATTCGACTGGATGGCCCATGCCGACAAGTTCCCCGGCCTGTGCACCCCCGATGACAGCTACCACGGCATCACCTATGCCGAGAAGTTCGGCAAGGAGGGCGCCTTCATCACCAAGTGCACCGCCCAGCTGATGCGGGACTTCGGCTCCATCCAGTCCCCCCAGAACGCCTTCTACCTGAACATGGGCCTGGAGAGCCTCCACGTTCGCATGGCCCGCCACTGTGAAAACGGCCAGGCGGTGGCGGAGTTCCTCCACGATCATCCCAAGGTGGAGCGGGTGGTCTACTGCGGCCTGCCCGATGACCCCTATTACGAGGTGGCCAAAAAGTACCTGCCCAACGGCTCCTGCGGCGTGGTGTCCTTCGAGCTGAAGGGCGGCCGGGCCGCGGCGGAGGTGTTTATGAAGCATCTGAAGCTGGCTGCCATTGAGACGCACGTGGCCGACGCCCGCACCTGCTGCCTGAACCCCGCCACCTCCACC
>NZ_JAXEBZ010000035.1:0-46145 GCF_034093755.1 Dysosmobacter sp.
CGGCACCAGTTGGACGAAGACAAGGCCGGAGAACAACTGACGATGGGGAATTTTTAAAGAACCCGTTTACGGGTAGCAAGTAGCAAAACCTTCGCGGCTGGCGGATCGTACTTGCGCGACGTGACGCGCGAGCTAGTAATAAAGGGTTTTACCCGTCTATGAAGAACCCCCGGCTTCGCCGGGGGGTTCCTATTCCGGTTTTTCAGGGTAAAACAGTGAAATAGCGCAAAAAAGGCCCGGGCAGGGGGAAATAATCGGAACATTGTCCATTGCGGCCGCAGAGGGATTCCGATAAAATAATTCTGCATCTGCAAAAATCTGCGTCACGGCGGGCGCCCGGCGGGGAAGCCGCTTCAGGGTGCCTGCGTGATGGACACTGTCCGGAGGATTGACCATGTCTGTTCCAATGCCTTTGCTGATCTCAAACCTGGTGGGCCTGTTCCTGCTGATGGCGGTGGGCGCGCTGGCGGTGCGGCTGAAGGTGGTGCCGCTGTCCATAACCGGCCAGCTGTCCCATCTGCTGATGTCGGTGATGACGCCGGCGATTATCTTCCGCTCCATGCTCCAGCCCTTCAGCCAGGAGTTTCTGCGGGACAGCGCCGTGATTTTCGCGGCGGGCTGCGGGCTGTATCTGCTGTCCATCGGGGCGGCGCTGGTGCTGGGCAAAGTGTTCCGGGTGACGCCCGGCCGCCGGGGGCTGTGGGCGCTATGCGTGGCCTTCCCCAACAACGGCTTCATGGGCTTCCCCATCATCCAGGCCCTGCTGGGGGACACCGCCCTGGCCCTGGCGGCCATCATGGGCATGCCCTTCAACATCTTCCTCTACACCCTGGGCGTGCGGGTGCTGCTGTCGGACCGGGAGGGGGAGAGCGGCGGCGGAGTCTCCCTGCGGAAGATTCTGCTGACGCCGGTGAACGTGGCCACTGTGCTGGGGCTGGCGGCGTTCCTGCTGCAGATTCCCGTGCCGGACGCCATCTACACCCCCATCAGCTATCTGGCGGACATGGCCACCCCCATGTCCATGCTGATCATCGGCATGGGCCTGACCCGGTGCTCCGCCTCCCAGGTGGTCCGGGACCGGGACGTGCTGGCGGCAGGCCTTTCCAAGCTTGTGCTGCTGCCGCTGCTGGTGTTTCTGGCACTGAAGGTCATCCCCTTCGGCAACGAGCTCATCGCCCCGGTGGTGCTGATTACCGTGGCGATGCCCACCGCCGCCATCGTCAGCGCCCTGGGAGAGCAGCACGGCCTGAACACGGACCTGGCGGTGGAGATCAGCTTCCTCACCGGCCTTCTGTGCATCCTCACCGTGCCGCTGATGCTGTCGCTGCCGCTGTAAGAAAAAACCATCCCCGGGCCTCCGCCGAAAAAGCGGAGGCCCGTTCCGCTTTTGCACCGGGAAAAGTGCCGGGGAGATATTGACAAGCCGCGGACCTGCATATTAGTATAGTAGCAGAATCCATTGTGGCGGCAGAGGCGCGGTTTCGGGAAGAAGCTGCGCCTCTGATCTCCAATATGCGGTTTATTTTAAAAAGGAGGAGACGGCATGCGCACCAGAAGAGCAAAGGACCGGAGCCGCCTGATTCAGGCGGCCATGGGGGAGATTCCCTGTCAGCTGACCATTGGAAACGTGCAGTATTTCAACGTGTTCACCGGCGAGATCTACCCCGCTGAGGTGGACATTCTGGACGGATATGTGGTCCGGGTCCGGGAGGCGGGAGAGCAGGCCCCCGTGCCGGCGGAAAAGCGGTACGACGGCGGCGGAAACTACCTGATTCCCGGCTTCATCGACACCCACATGCACGTGGAGAGCACCATGATGATCCCGGAAAACCTGAGCCGGGCCATCCTGCCCTGGGGCACCACCACCATCTGCACGGACCCCCACGAGATCGCCAACGTCATGGGCATCGACGGCGTGAAGTTCATGCTGGAAAACGCCGGGCGCTCCGCCCTGCGCCAGTACGCCCTGGCCCCCTCCTGCGTGCCTGCCGTCCCGGGGAAGGAGAGCACCGGCGCGGCGTTTACCGCCAAAGAGATCGGCGAGCTGCTGGACCTGGAGGGCGTGGTGGGCATCGCCGAGGTCATGGACTTCGTGGGCGTCTGCCAGGACAGTCCCCGGATGCACAGCATCATCGACGAGGGGGAGAAGCGGGACATGTACCTCCAGGGCCACGCCCCCTACGTCAGCGGGAAGGAGCTGGCGGCCTACCGGCTGGGAGGCCCCAAGAGCGACCACGAGAGCGTCTCCGCCGCCGAGGTGCGGGAGAAGCTGCGCTGCGGCATCCACGTGAACCTGCGGGCCAGCTCCCTCATCGACAACCTCACCGACCTGGTGGACGGCTTCCGGGACCACCCGTGGCAGGATTTCGTGTCCATCTGCACCGATGATGTCCACGCAAAGGACCTGCTGACCACCGGCCACATCAACCGGGTGGTCCGCAAGGCGGTGCAGGCGGGGCTGGACGGCCGGGCGGTGGTCAAGATGGCCACCCTCAACGCCGCCCGGGAGTACCATTTCGACGATCTGGGCGCCGTGGCGCCGGGCTACGTGGCCGACATCCAGCTGGTGGAGGCCCTGGACGGCAGCCGCCCCCTGGCGGTGTTCGCCGCCGGCCGCCTGGTGGCGGAAAACGGCGTCTATCTGGGGGGCGACCGGCTGGACCGGCCCTTCGACTTCCCCAACACGGTGAACGTGCCCCAGCTCCGGTCCGCCGACGACTTCCGGATGCGGGTGCCGGAGGGCTGGCAGGGGGATACCATCCCCGTGCGGGTGCTGGTGCCCCAGGACATGGGCCGGGTGCTCCGGACCACAAAGACTGTGGAGCTGCCGGTGCGGGACGGCGCCGTGGACCTCAGCGGCCATCCGGAGCTGCTGTTCGTGGCGGTGGCCAACCGCTACGGCACCGGCGGAAAGACCATCGCCGTGTACGAGAGCTTCGGCCTGGAGCGGGGGGCGCTGGCCTCCACCGTCTCCCATGACAGCCACAACCTGACGGTGGCCTACCGGGACCCGGACAGCGCCTTCCTGGCGGCGGAGACCCTGGCCCGGTGCGGCGGCGGTGTGTGCGCCGTGAACGATGGGCAGGCGGCCTGCCTGCCGCTGCCGGTGGCGGGACTGATGTCCCAGGAGCCCTGCGGGAAGCTGGCGGAGCAGATCGGGCAGGTGCAGGCGGCCATCGGCGATATCAGCGACGGCACCGTGAAGCTGCTGGAGACCGCCATTCTGTCCCTGCCGGTGCTGCCGGGCACCGTGGTCACGGACATGGGGCTGGTGGACGGCCTGAGCCAGACCTTCGTCCCGGTGTTTGATATCTGAGGGCGAAACCCTCCGCGCCCCGGTTCCGAAGGGAACCGGGGCGCTTTTCCGCTGCCGGATTGACAAGCGGAGGCGGATGCCATATGATGGATGACGAGATCGCGGCGGATTTCCGGCTGTTTCGCGGAATCCCCGGGGGTTGGAGAGGGAGAGCATGGATAAGAGAACAGAGAGAAGAAAGCGGCTCAGCTACTGGTTTGACAACATGATGTCCAGCGGCATTTTTCACCTGATCCGGATGCTGGCGCTGATTACCGTGGTGCTGGTGATTGTGGTGGGCATCATCATTGCCTTTGTGGACGCCGACAGCGGCCATGACGTGCTCCACGGAATCTGGCTCAGCCTGACCCACATCATCGACCCCGGCCAGCTGGGGGAGGACACGGGCAGCGCGGCCTATGTGGCCACCATGATCGTGGTGACCATCGCAGGCCTGCTGGTCACCAGTACCCTGATCGGCGTCATCAGCAACGCCATCGACAATAAGATCCACACCCTCCAGCGGGGCAAGTCCATGGTGCTGGAGAAAAACCACGTCATCGTCCTGGGCTGCGCGGGAGGCCTGTACACCATTGTCTCCGAGCTGATTGAGGCCAACGCCAACCAGCGGGACGAGGTGGTGGTCATCATGGATGACAAGGAACCCAAGGACGTGATGGACGAGAAAATCCGCCAGAAGTTCCCGGACACCCGCACCACCCGTGTCATCTGCCGCAGCGGCAGCATCGCGGACTTCTCGGCGCTGGAG
Source organism: Dysosmobacter sp. (assembly GCF_034093755.1). GTDB lineage: Bacteria > Bacillota > Clostridia > Oscillospirales > Oscillospiraceae > Oscillibacter. The sequence continues at coordinate 4,065 of NZ_JAXEBZ010000035.1, forward strand.
GTGTGCTCCTTCGGCACCTGCCGCAGCGTCATCATCAACGCCGAGGATGACGCCATGACCATCAAGAGCATTCTGGCCGCCACGAACCTGCTGAAAAAGAGCGGCAACACCGGCGCCTACATCGCCGCGGTGATCCGGAACCAGGAGAACGTGGAGGCCGCCCAGGTGGCCGGCGAGGGCTACGCCGAGATCATCTCCTTCCGGGACATCATGTCCCGCATCATTGCTCACACCTGCCGCAACACCGGCCTTTCCAAGGTGTACACCGAGATTCTGGACTTCTCCGGCAGCGAGCTTTACGTGGAGGAGCACCCCGCCATGGTGGATGTGCCCATGGGAGAGCTGAACCGCTATTTCCCCATCTCCACCGTCATCGGCATCGAGCTGGCCGACGGCACCACCCTGCTGAACCCGGAGCCGGACCGGCGGGTGGGCCGGGGAGACAAGCTGATTCTCTTCGCCGAGGACGACTGCGTCAGCGTGGCCGACGCTGCCCCGGCGCCGGTGGATGAAAGCGCCATCCGGGCGGCGGCGCCCTTTGAGCGGACGCCCCGGAAAAACATGCTGATTCTGGGCCACAGCGACAAGATCGAGAGCATCCTCCAGGAGGAGGACCACTTTGTGGCGGAGGGCTCCCATGTGACCATTGCCCTGGCCAGGGAGCAGGGGGAGTTCGCGGAGGGCCTGGCGGAGCTGCCGCTGCGGAACTTCCGGAAGACGGTGACGGTGTGCGACATTTACAGCCGCGCGGTGCTGGCGGAGCTGCTGGAGGAGCGGCCCGACTCCGTGCTGGTGCTGTGCGAATCCGCCGGGGATATCGCGGAGGCGGAGAAGGAGGACGCCAAAACCATCCTTCTGCTGCTGCAGCTGAAGTACCTGAAGGACAAGACGGGCTGCCGCGCCAACGTGACCAGCGAGATGCTGCGGGTGGAAAACCAGGAGCTGGCCCAGATCACCGAGGTCAACGACTTCGTGGTCAGCAGCAACATCACCAGCCTGATGCTGACCCAGATCAGCCAGCTGCGGGAGCTGCGGGGCATCTTCGAGGAGCTGCTGGCGGCGGAGGGCAGCGAAATCTGCATCCGTCCCGCCCGGGACTACATCGACACCGGCCGGGAGGTGGACATCTGCACCGCCTGCGCCGCCGCCCAGCGCCGGCGGGAGGTGCTCATCGGCTACCGCACCTGCGATCCCCGCACCGGGGAGTACACGGTGATCACCAATCCCCCCAAACAGGAAAAACGCCTCTGGGCCGAGGATGACGCCTTTGTGGTCATCGCCCAGCACTGAAATCGATTGCGCGGACAGACGCCCCTTTCCGGCCTTCCGGGAGGGGCGTCTGTCTGCAAATATTTGTATGAATTTCCGGCATTTTCCATGGAATAGCTTGCATGCGGGAAAGCGGCGTAGTAAAATTAACAATATAGTGAAAAGTGTCGGATTATGCGGTTTTGGGATGCCGCGGGTCGAAACAATGTTTTACGGTGGGTGATCGAATGAGGTTTGGGAAAAAGAAAATCGCGAAACGGTTGTGGGCGCTGCTGCTGGCACTGGTGCTGGCGGTGCCCGGCGTCACGGTTCCGGCGCGGGCGGCGGCTTCGGAGCCAAGCCGGGCCATCGCCATTATCTTCGACAACTCCGGCTCCATGTACATCGGCGAAAACGCCGCCGCCTGGTGCCGCGCCACATACGCCATCGAGGTGTTCGCCTCCATGATGAATGACGGCGACACCTTGTATGTCTATCCCATGTACGAGGTGGAGGTCAACGGCCAGCGCTACAGCGACACCAACCCGGTGACGCTGACCAACGCCACCAGCTCCCGGATCCGCACCATGTTCACGCCCAAGGCCCAGGACACCCCCATCGAGGTCATCGACCACGCCTATGAGGGGCTGTGCCGGGCGCCCGGCGACGAAAAGTGGCTGATTGTGCTGACCGACGGCGAGGAGTTCTACGAGAATCTGGAGCCGCTGGGGCGGGGAGAGCCTACCCGCCAGGCCCTGACGGAGCGGCTGACCAGCTACAACCGGGACGTGAACGTCATGTACCTGGGCATGGGCGCCGTGGCCACGGAGCCGGAGATCAACGGCTCCATGCAGCATTACGTCACCGCCGCCCGGGACACCGCCAACGTGCTGGGAGAGCTGACCAGGATGTGCAACATCATCTTCGGCCGGGACATCCTGCCGGTGAGCGGCAGCTCCTTCAGCACCGACATCCCCCTGAGCAAGCTGATTGTGTTCGTCCAGGGCGAGAACATCGCCAATGTGAAGGTCATCGACGGCTCCGGCAAGGAGGGCGGCCAGGTGGTTTCCGCCATGTCCCCCAAATACGGCGAGGGGGGCGCCGGCAACTACTCCAGGGCCAAGGTGGACAAGAGCCTGCAGGGCTCCATCGTCACCTACCGGGATGTGGAGGCCGGGGACTACACCCTCAGCTATGACGGCTCCATGAGCAGCGTCAGCGTGTACTATGAGCCGGATGTGGACATGGCGGTGACGCTGCGCAACCCCCAGGGGGAGATCATCCAGCCCGGCTCCGCCTATGAGGGCACCTACACCGTGGAGTACCACATGGTGGACAAGTACGGCAACCCCACCGATTCGCCGCTGCTGGGCACCACGGATTACACCTTCAACTGCGTCATCTCCGGCCAGGAGTACAGCTACCACTCCACCTCCGCCGGCCAGTTCCCCCTGGAGGGAGAGCTGAAGGCCGGTGACACCCTGGAGGTCAGCGCCGACGTGCGCTACCTCAGCGGGTACTACATCCACAAGTCCCATGAGGACCTGCTGCCCGGCTTCAGCCTGCCCATCACCATCATCGCCGACAGCAGAACCCTGGAGATGGACCTGGTGGCCCGGCAGGACTACTTCCAGCTCCGGAAGCTGGAATCCGGCGATCCCCTGGTGGCCCGGCTGACCATGGACGGCCAGCCTCTCTCCGCCGAGAACCTCCGCCTCTGCGACTTTTCCCTCAGCGTCCGGGATGAAAGCGGCAGGGAGGTGGACCCCTCCCACTACGAGGTGGAGCTGCATGAGGAGGAATCCGCCTGGTATATCAAGCTGAAAAACCCCGACGGACTGCAGCTGGGCCGCTACAGCGTCACCGCCGGCGCCGCCGCCCTGAACCATTCCAACCAGGAGATCTCCGCCCGGGACACGGAGGAGTTTGAAGTGGCGGCCTATCCCGCCTGGCTCCTGCCGCTGCTGGTGGTGCTGGCCATCCTGCTTCTTCTGCTGCTGATCTGGCTGTTCATGAACGCCAAGGTGCTGCCCAAGAACGCCAGCTTCGTCAACACCAGATTCTCTGTCAACGGCAACCCGGTCAACGGCATCGCCAGCGTCCGCTTCTCCGGCGGCGGCAAAAAGAAAGGCTCCGTGGTCATCACCTCTCCCAAGGTGGCCGGCTCCAACACCGCCAAGTGCTCCGTGGTCATGACCGTGGAGGCCAACAGCCCCCGCAGAACCAAATCCGGCCGCCGGAGCATGCGGGTCACCAAGGTGGAACCCTCTCCCGGCAACGGCAACATCCAGTCGGTGTCCATCGGCGCCGCCCAGTTCCGCTGGTCCCCCGTGGACAAGAAATACGTGAAGGTGGGGGCAAAGCCCGGCGCGCCGGTCTCCTTCAGCGTGGGCAACATGGCGCGCTACAGCATCACCGGACAGACCATCAACGGCACACCCATTTCCCTGAGCGGACAGCTTAAACACATGTAACCGTGTCTGAATCTATGAACTGTGGAGGAAGAAAGAATGGCAAGAGAAATTCTGAAGGACAATGTGGTCACCGCTCCTACCCTGTTTATCGGTGTTGGCGGCACCGGCTGCCGTATCATCAAGGGCGTGGCAGAGATGTGCAAGCCCTCTGAGCGGGAGAATATCTCCTTTGTGTGTCTGGACACCAACGTCAATGACCTGAGCAGCGTCAAAGCCAGCGGCATCAACATCTTTTCGATCCAGACCTCCAGCACCCAGACCGTGGGGAGCTACCTGGACTATGACGAGGACGCCCTGGTGAACTGGTTCCCCAAGAACGCCGTGCTGTATGACAAGACGGTGTCCGAGGGCGCCGGCCAGGTGCGGGCCATCTCCCGCCTGGCCCTGAACGCCACCATCAAAACCGGCCGCATCCAGCCCCTTCATGACGCGGTGGACGAGCTGTTCCGCAAAACCGGCAAGGAGATGAAGCAGGCCCTGCGGGTGGCCTTCGCCTCCACCGCCTCCGGCGGCACCGGCTCCGGCATCCTGCTGCCCCTGGCCATGTACCTGCGGGACTACGTGAAGAGCAAGTACCCCAACACCAGCCTGCTGGTGCGCTCCCTGATTCTGCTGCCGGAGACGCTGGACAGCGTCATCCGCTCCAACGCCGAAAAGGAGAGCCAGCGCCGCAACGCCTACGCCACCATCAAGGAGATCAACGCCTTCATGATGAAGGGCTCCGGCTTCTTCGACATTGACGAGGAGCTCAAGCGCTACAGCAACCTGCACATTGACTTCGCCAGCCCCGGCACCGGCGAGCTGCGGGCGCTGAGCGTGCTGCCCTTCGACTTCTGCTTCCTGATGGACGGCCAGAACGCGGAGGACTCCACCCTCATCAACAACAAGCAGTATGAGCGTCAGGCCGCCCTGGCGCTGTACGAGCAGAACATCGGCCCCATGCAGAAGGACGCCTTCTCCATGGAGGACAACATCATCAAGGAGATGTCCAGCCCCGGCAACTACGGCCGCAACCGCTTCGGCGGCATCGGCGCCGGCGCCGTCCGCTATCCCTATGAGGACGTGGCGGACTATATCGCCGCCTCCTGGGCCATCGGCGCCATCGGCGGCACCGGCGAGGCCGCCAAGTGGATGAAGTACGATAACGCCTACGAGGTCTATCAGCGGGACTGCGTCAAAAAGGGCCTGGCCTCCTCGGAGATCGACTCCCGGGGCAGCTTCTACGTGGACAAGATGAACAAGTCCGGCGACAACTTCTCCAAGGACCTGCGGGGCCAGTTCCTCACCGACGCCAACGCCCGCATGACCACCTACATCAACGCCCTGGTGGAGCATGTCCACCAGCAGGTGGGCCAGCAGCGGACCATTGCCGACGCCCGCAACGGCGCCAACGCCCTGGCCGGCGAGATCGACTACAAGGGCAACAGCGAAATGCGGGGCCACGCCAAGGAGAACCTGGACCTGCTGCGGGCCTATGAGGAGGCGGTGAACGCCCACGCCGAAAAGGCGGGCCAGCGCACCGCGGAGGCCGTCTTCACCGACGAGACCAAGACCATCAACGCCAAGGAGAAGTACCTGCTGGCCTGGCCGCTGCGCAACGCCTTCGGGGACATCTGCCATCCCAACGCCATCCGCTACATGCTCTATCTCATCGCCGAGGAGATGGAAAAGCGGCTGAAGCGGGCCCACAGCGAGATCAGCAGCCTGCGGGAGCGGCTGGAGATCTACGCCCCCGACGCCGATGACGCCGACTCCTTCGACGTGAAGTTCAACGGCCGCAAGAAGAAGGAGCACAACCTGGACGAGCTGTGCGCCGTGGAGAAGGCGCCCGACCAGAACCCCAACATTCTGGAGAAGTTCGGCGGCTACGAGAAGCTGTATGACACCCTGAACGAGCACTTCGTGGGCTACTACACCGGCATCTCCGAGCTGTGCGACGCCATCGCCGAGTACGAGGCCTTCAAGTTCGGCTATGACTACATCTCCCGGCTGAACCGGAACTTCGAGAAGTTCTACCGCTCCTTCAGCGATAAGGTGGACAAGCTGGACCGCAAGAAGGACGAGATTGTGGAGGCCCTGCGCTTCCAGAAGGGCGACTCCGTGTTCAACGTCTGCTCCACCCGTCCCATGCTGGACGAGCTGCTGGCCGCCACCAAGGGCGAAAGCTCCAAGGGCGCCATGCTGGAGAGCGACCTGAACGGCCAGATCTTCGACACCGTCCGGGCCAACGCCGCCTTTGAGCGGGAGATGGAGAGCGCCGAGGTGGTGCTGGAGGACAACCGGGTGGACATCTTCGACGAGATTCTGCTGGGCTACTTCAAGCGGAAGGTCCGTTCGGAGTGCGACGTGATCGACATGAACATCATCCAGGCCATCGCCATGGAGAACCGCCTGCAGACCCGCATCAAGAACCGGGAGAACAGCGACGAAAAGGACAGCAAGAACCTGGTGGACAATGTCCGGCCGGAGGACAACCTGCGCCACATCCGGGAGGTCATCGCCATGGGCTCCCGCCTGTCCGCCCCCAGCATCCAGCGGCTGAACAACGTGGAGCCCCGGGAGATCAACTGCATCGCCTACAACGCCGGTCTGAAGGATATGCGGGAGTACCGCATCGAGAGCCTGGTCAGCAACGGCGTGGCGGTGGACACCGTCTCCCGCTACGAGCTGCACTATTTCAACGCCCTGTACAACCTGACGCCGGACAAGCTGAACAAGTTCGCCTGCCCCCGCCGCACCGAGACCCGCAAGCGGCCCGCCGGTCTGTACCACAAGGCCTATCATGACTACAGCAAGCACATCGGCCCCGACTCCACCAAGAACATGATGTGCTCCACCCACATCGACAAGCGCTGGGACTCCATCGCCGTCATGCCGGAGCTGGACTTCACCTTCCAGAACGAGTGCATCATGCACATCTACCAGGCCCTGATCTACGGCCTGGTCCACGGCGCCATCAAGCACGTGGATATGTCCGCCAGCGTCTCCGGCAAGAAGATCTACCGCTATGAGAACTCCGAAAAGCGCACCGAGGAGCTGATTGTCTCCAACGGCACCCTGTGCGACGAGTTCTACGAGATTCTGGACGCCCTGTACATCAACTCCGCCGTGGTGGAGGACATTGAGGTCATCAAGGCCAAGAAGCGCAGCAGAGACGAGACGAAGAACTCCAACTACGTCAACACCACCTTCGCCAAGGAGCTGGAGACCTTCTGCCTGGACACCGTCCACGAGGGAAAGACCAGCCTCTTCGAGATCCCCCTGGTGTATTACAACAGCCTGCCCAACGCCAACCGCTACGGCAGCGAGATCATGTCCCTGGTGGACGCGGTGGTGAAGACCTTCTCCGACGAGCTGCACCGCTGGGAGCAGCAGGATGACGCCAAGTTCATCCTGTGCAACGTGCTGCGCCAGCAGTTCGAGGTGCTGATGGAGAACTTCAAGCAGTATCCGGAGCTGAATGCCAACACCCGGGCCAGGAACAACGTGGTGGTTTCCACGGTCTTCCGCAAGATCAAGGACGTCATGTGCACCACCCCCGAGCCGGACGATTTCGAGAAGATCATCGGCGAGATGGAGCGCCTGATGGACGACTGACGCCCTCTTCCCGCCCGGCCCCCGGGCGGGAGCAGACAGACTGAAGAACGGAGGAAAACGCGTTGTTTACTGTTGTGATTGCGGAAAAAGAGCATATCAGCAGTATCCAAACCTACAGGATTTTTCTCAAGCCATACGAGAAAGACAACATCGCCTTTTGCGAATGGATTCCGGAGGGGACTACCCTGGGGGAGACCGTGCCCGACCTGGAGCGCCTGGTCTCCCGCCAGCGGGAGTGGCGGGCCGTCATTGTCTGCGACGAGGAGGGCCTCCACCACCGCAACCCCTTTGACCTGGTGCCCGTGAAGCTGCCGGAGCGGCCCCGCTACGCCGAGGACCTGGAGGCGTACCTGCAGGAGGTGCGCCGGATCAAGACCCGGGCCTATGACCAGGCGGCCGGCAAGCCCCTGGTGCGCCTGGTGACCCGGCTGTGTGAGCCGCCGCTGGCGGTGCCCGGCAAAAACCACCTGGCAAAGGCGGACCCCGAGTTTGAGGAGTATCAGTTCGAGAGCGATTACAAAAACCGGCTGCGTCAGAAGATCACCGGCGATGAGAAGCTCAGCGTGTTTTATCCCGCCGAGATTCTCTGCCTCGCCAAGCGCACCCACGAGGAGGAGGCCCATGCCATCGAAACCGCGTGGGCCACGTACGATGAGTACCAGTACCGTCGCTTCTATGACTGGAACCTCTATTTCGACAAAATGCGCTACGCGGTGTATGACATTCTGCCCCGCGGCCATAAGGACTATCTTTCTGAGTATCTGAAATTCCTTACGGTTTTGATGCTGCTGGCCGGCAATGAGATGCCGGCGGACAGTCTGCGCCCCAATCGGGTCTACCTGCTGCAGGGAGAGAGCGAGGACGACGCGCTGCGCCGGCTGCTGCGCCAGTACGATGAAAAGCTGTGTGCCACCGACGCCTACCTGGAGACCCAGGTGAAGCGGGTCCTCAGCAAAAAGGCCCGTCCCCTCAGCGACGCCGAGGTGGAGATGAACTTCTGCGGCAATGTGAACGTGCCGGTGACTCTGGACCCGGCCGTGGACCTGACGGGCCTGTTCGCCTCCACCGACGAGCTGGGCCTTGCCACGGACATGCCCCAGGAGGAGAGCCGCGTGTGGGCCAGGGAGTACAAAAACTCCGTGAAGGCCCGGCGCAGGCTCATCAAGCAGGTGCCCCGCTCCCTCCGGCGGGCCGGGGATTCCCTGCGGTCCGTGGCGGCCCGGGGCAATCTGGAGGACGTGGAGCTGACCGGCTTCCAGACGGAGGACATCGAGGAGAACATCCACAACCAGGAGATGCAGATGGTGCGCCTGGCCAACACCAATCCCTTCCGGCCCGACGAGTGCCGCAGGGAGCTGGAACAGGCGGCCGCGGCGGTCAGCGGAAAAATCGAGACCCGCATGACCCGCCGGCAGATTCTGTTTTTCAGCATTCTCACTGCCGTGCTGCTGATGATTGCCTTCCTGCCCTTTTTCATCGGCAACATCCGCGCCGGCGGCCAGCGGCAGATCATGACCGCCCTGACGCTGCTGATCGGCACCTTTGCCGTGATGGGCGCCGTGGGCTTCACGGCACTGGTGTGCCTGCGCCGGGGACTCAAAAACACCATCGGCGATTACAACGAGGCGGTGAACGGGGTGGAGAGCCGCGTTTACGAGGCCATGAACCAGTATTCCGCCTACCTGAGCCATCTGGGCGGCGCCATGCGGGGCTTTGACGCGGTGGATTATTTCTCCCGCCACAACCCCGCCGACACCCAGCAGGTCCGGATTTACCGGAAGCACCAGGCGGATATTCTGCGCCAGCGCCAGCAGCTGCGGGAGCTGTTTGAGCGGTACCTGCCCTCTGAGCTGAACATCCCCTTCGGCGACGTGGAGCCTTACGCCTTCGACTTTGACGTGCCCCGGGACTATGACTATCCCATCCCGCTGCACCGTGAGCAGCTCCACGAGATTGAGTTCCTGGAGCGGGGCAACCTGGTGGAGGTGGGCGCCACCTTCCTCAAGCGCGTGGGTGTCAGATTGGAGGAGTATTATGACTGAGCTGCTGATCCAGATCCGCAACGCGCTGTTGATGGCGGCCCCCATTCTGCTCCTGACATTTGCCGTCGGCTGTGTGAACCTGCGGCGGAGAAACCGCTACCGCCAGTTTGCCATGCCGGTGCTGGCGTTGGTGTTCAGCATTGCCGCCATCGTCACCCTTCCCCGGATAAACGGCCTTGTGCTGCTGCTTCTGCCGGACATCGGGCTGCTGCTGGCGGGAACGCCCCTGAACGCCGTGGCCGGCTGGATTACCCTGCTGCTGCAAAGCCCCAGCCTGTCCTTCTGGGTCATGTACCTGACAAACCTGGTGCTGCTGACCGTCCACCTGCTGTGCAAGATGGTGCTGCTGCCGCTGATGAGCCTTCTGTTCCGGAAGGGCTGCGGGCCGTGCGAACTCTTTTACGAGCAGAGTCAGGAAAACGGCGGGTGGTACCTGAAAACCCATCTGGGCCAGGGCCGCACCTATGTCAAAACCTTTTATATCACCGCGGTGATCCTCTCCGCGGTTCTCATCCGCGTCTCCCGCTTTCTCTACGCCGGGGGACTGCTGGCCACGCCCTTTTATCCCTGCTTCCCCATCATCCTGCTGGGTGAGGTGTACTTCTTCCTCAACGGCCTGACGGAGGCGGAGCAGCGCAGCGGCGGCCTGGCGGCGGAGGAAGAGGACAGCATCAGCGCCGGCAACAGCGCCGCCATGCGCCAGGCGCTGCGCCGCCTGTTCGGCGACAAGCTGGCCGCGGACAACACCACGGTTTCCAGCGCCTTTTCCGTGGCCGGCAAGGAGTCATTGCTGGACGCCATGGAGCGCAGCGGCGACGGCAAGGTGGAGGCCTATGCCGCCTTCATGCGGGGCCGCATCAGCGCCGGCCTGGAGGTAAACCCCAACTACCTGACCTCCGGCATGGAGCTGCTGCAGGGGAAGAACATCCTGTTCAACAACCCCTTTTACTACGACCTAATCCCCTGCGCCTTCTATGCCATGAACCGGGTGCTGATGCGCCGCAGAAAGGTGCTGATCGTGCTGGGCCGCCACGGCATGGAGGAGGAGATCGACCGCTGGTGCCGGGCCGGCTTTGGCGCCGTGACCAACATGCCCGACCTGTGGAAAATCGGCGTTCTGAGCCGCGGTAAGGCCCGGCCGGAGAAGCAGGAGGAGGAGCCGGAGGTGGGCATTCTGCCCCTTTCCGGCGTGGGAGACCTGGAGCTTCATGAAATCCAGGCGGACTTTTTGTCCCAGGTGGGGTTCATGGTGCTGATTGAGCCCAGCCGCCTGATTCCCACCGCCCAGATCGGCCTCCACTCCGTGGTGCGCCATCTGCGGGCCGGAGAGGTCACCTTCTGCAGCGTGGACAAAAACTGCGACGGCCTGGTGGACGCCCTGTCCCACATCCTGATGACCGACATCAGCGAGGTGTCCGCCACCAACCGCCACGCCGGCACCTGCTCTTACATGTGCTGGGAGACGGACCGGGAGATGCTCCAGCACCGGATGCTGCCCAACGTCAGCCACTATCTGGGCGTGGGCACGGAGCTGAGCTTCGTGGCCCTGAAAAACCAGATTTCCGCCGCCTACTGGTACGGCGGCGACGCCTTCCCCGTCAGCGATATGCAGTGGATTGCCCGGCAGTATTACTATGACCTGCTGTCCTACGCCAGCCTGCCGGCCAACCAGGACCTGATGAACACCTGCTTCCGGGTCTCCCCCAACCTCTATGAGGCAGGGGTGGTGAAAAGCCGGTACATGACCGTAGAGGACGAGGCCTTCAATATGTTTGAGGCCAAGCGCAACTTCTCCACCCGTACCTCGGAGCAGAGCTTCATCAACGTCATCTCTTCGGAGTATCTGCTGCGGGACTACATGTCCGACAACAACTCCATTTTCGACGCGGACCCCAAGGCCATCCCCTATATCGTGGCGGACTACGCCCGTACCCGCCGCAACGTGGCCCTGCGCAGCTTCCTGCGGATGTGCGTGGGTCAGGTGATGGAGAGCGACCTGGTCAACGAGCTGAGTCTCATCGGCGAGGAGACCGACGAACCCGCGGCGGTGCTGTGGGGTGAGCTGTGCCGCTGCTACCAGCCCTCCGGCGCGCTGCGCCGGGATGACCGGGGCGCGGAGATGCTGGTCCGCACCATCGACGGCCAGGAGTACGCCTTCACCCGGGAGACCATCCGCTGCTGCCGCCGCTACAACATGGCCAGGGGCATCGTGGAGAACGCCTATTTCGTGGAGAACCGCCACCTGCGCCGGCTGCTGCTGGGGGACCTGCGGAACGCCGGCTATATCGCCGAGGATGAAAACGGGGAGCGCCAGTTCATCGGCAGCGAGCTGTGCGGCCACATCTTCCAGAAGTATCTGCCGGGCCAGTTCTTCACCATTCACGGCAAGTACTATGAGATGATGGGCATGAGCACCGACGGCCAGATCCTGCTGCGGCGGGCCGCCGACCACATTACCGGCCGCCCCATGTACCGCCAGCTCCGCCGCTACACCCTCACCCACATGACCGACTCCACGGAGATGGGGGCCGTCCGGGACATCGGCGGCCTGCGGCTCACCCGCCGCTTCGCGGACATCGCCGTGGAAACCGACGCCTACTGGCTGATGGACCGGTACAACGATTTCAAAAACGCCCGGAAGGTGAGCGTCTCCGGCATCCGGCAGCGGAGCTACTTCCGCAAGAGCGTGCTGTGCGTGGACTTTTCCGGCGTGGATGGCTTCACCCGGGAGATTGCCCAGACGCTGACGGTGCTGATGAACGAGATTTTCCGGACGCTGTTCGCGGAAAACCAGGACTACATCGCGGCCGTGCTGCCCGGCGACTTTGATGCCCCGCTGACCTACTCCCTCCGCTGCGGCGAGGGCGCCGCCCTGGACAGCCGGTGCATCTGCATCATTGAGGACAGCCTGCTGGACATCGGCCTGCTGGTGGCTGTGGAACGCAACCTGCAGCGCATCCTCTCCATCGCCTGCGACTATCTGGACTGGCACTTTGACGCCCTGGACCGGAGCCGGAACCCGGCGGAGCCGGAGAAGGTGGAGGTGCCTGCCATGGAGCCGCCTGCCGTCAGGAAAAAGACGATCCGGGAACGGATCCGGGACTTCTTCGGCCGGCTCTTCGGCAGAAAGAAGGCGGCCCCCGCCCCGGAGGACACTTCGGGCGACGATCCGTCCGACCCGCCCGCCGGCGACGGGGCCGGCGCCCCGCCGGAGGAGGATGCCCAGGCCAGCATGAGCATGGCGCTGTACGAGCAGACGGCCGCGGCGGACGCGGAGGCCGACGCCGACCAGGACTCTCTCAGCTTCGAGGCGCCGGAGGCCCGCAGGCCGCTGCCCGCCATGACCCGCGCCCCCTACCATGAGCGCTTCTACCTGCTCTACGGGCAGACGGAGGTGCCGGAGATGCTGGCGCTGCAGGAGACCCTGGAGTTCCTGAAGGGGTATGGCTGCGACAACGGCACGCTGAAGCAGGCGCGGCTGGGCAAGAACATTGCCGAGCAGATCGAGAAGAACTTCCGCCCCGGCCGGGACGGCGCCCACTACTGCGACTTCTGCGGCACGGAGCTGATCGGCACGGAGTATGACGTGCTGGCCGACGGCCGGGAGCGCTGCACCAACTGCAGCCGCACCGCCGTCCGCACCGCCGAGGAGTTCCGGCACATCCACCGGGAGGTGGTGCGCAATCTGGAGACCTTCTACGGCATCCGCATTCAGGTGCCTGTGGACATTCAGATGGTCAACGCCAAAAAGCTGCATAAGAAGCTGGGCAAGACCTTTGTGCCCACCGGCAATTCCGACGGCCGGATTCTGGGCGTGGCCATTCAGGACCGGCGGGGCAATTACACCATCCTCATGGAAAACGGCGCACCCCGCATGGCCTCCATCATGACCATGGTCCACGAGATGACCCACATCTGGCAGTACACCAACTGGGACCGCAAGGCCATCCGCAGCCAGTACGGCCCGGCCATGGAGCTGCAGGTCTACGAGGGCATGGCCAAGTGGAGCGAGATTCAGTACGCCTACATGACCGGCGAAACCGCCGCCGCCAAGCGGGAGGAGATTCTGACCCGCATGCGCAAGGACGAGTACGGCATCGGCTTCCTGCGGTATCTGGCCAAGTACTCCATCTCCTATGATTCTCACCTGCGGGACGATACCCCCTTCAAAAATCCCAAGGCGCCCCTCTGACCGGAAGGCGGTCTTTCCCCTGCCGCGGGGAGCGCTGGCTGAAACAAAAACACATCCCATGGCTGAAAAGCCATGGGATGTGTTTTGTCGCTTTCCGGCGGTTTACTCGGCGGAGAACTGGTCCTTGCCGGCGCCGCACAGGGGGCACTCGAAATCCTCGGGCAGATCGGCAAACTTGGTGCCGGGGGCAATGCCGTGCTCGGGATCGCCAACAGCCTCATCGTAAACCCAACCGCACAGTTCGCAAACGTACTTCATCACAAAACTCTCCTTTTATATAAAAATATGGGATCTTCCTGAATGATAAAACCCTGCTTCATCCAAAGGCCGCGGAGGTTGTCTTACTGGACCTCCTGAAAATCTTCGGCGCCGCGCTTGCAGATGGGGCAGACAAAGTCTGCCGGAAGGGCGTCGCCCTCGTACACGTAGCCGCAGATTTTGCAGACAAACTTTTTCTTGCCGCAGGATTCGCCTTCGGCAGCGCAGCTCTCGCCGCACAGCGCCTTTGCCAGCAGCTCCAGCTGCCTGGAACTCTCCTCGCTCAGAGCGGAGCGGAGGGTCACCACCGGCTCCAGCAGGGTCAGGTTTTTGCTCTTTTCCAGCAGGCCCCTGATGACCCGGGCCGCGGCGGGCGCCCAACTGCCGTTTTCCACAATGCCCACCGTGCGGCTGCAGAAGCCGCGGGCGGTCAGGTGCTCAATGAACTCCCGCATATAGGGGAAGATGTCGTTGTTGTAGGTGGTGGTGGCCAGAACCAGCTGGCTGTAGCGGAAGGCGTCGGCCACCGCCTGAGCCATGTCGCTGCGGGCCAGGTCCCGGACAACCACGGTCTGCCCGGCGGACTTCAGCGTCTCCGCCAGCTGCTCCGCGGCCTTGCGGGTGTTGCCGTAGACGGAGGTGTAGGCGATGAGAATGCCCTCCTCCTCCGGGGTGTAGGAGGACCACTTGCCGTAGAGGTCCAGGTAATGGCCCAGATTTTCCCGGAGCACCGGCCCGTGCAGCGGGCAGATGGTCTGAATGTCCAGCGCCGCTGCCTTTTTCAGCACCGCCTGCACCTGGGTGCCGTACTTGCCCACAATGCCGATGTAATAGCGCCGGGCCTCGTCGTCCCAGTCCTCCTCCGCGTCCTGCGCACCGAACTTTCCGAAGGCGTCGGCGGAGAACAGCACCTTGTCCGTGCTGTCATAGGTCATGATGACCTCCGGCCAGTGGACCATGGGGGCGGTGATGAAGCGCAGGGTGTGCCTGCCCAGGGACAGGGTGTCTCCCTCGCCCACCGTCACCTGCCGGCCGGCCAGGTCCGCGCGGAAGAAGTTCTGAATCATGCCAAAGGCCTTGGAGGAGGCCACCACCTGCGCGGCGGGATAGGTCTCCAGGAACCGGAGCAGGCTGCCGGAGTGGTCCGGCTCCATGTGCTGAACAATGATGTAGTCGGGGGCTTTTCCGCCCAGCACGCTCCGGATGTTGTCCAGCCAGGCTTCCGTGAAGTGGACATCCACCGAGTCGATGACGGCGGTTTTTTCGTCGGTGATCAAATAGGAATTGTAGGCCATGCCGTTGGGAACGTGATACTGGCTCTCAAACAGGTCAATGGCATGGTCGTTGACGCCGACATAACGAATCTCCTGAGAAATCATGGGCAGCTCCTTCTGAATTTCTGTTTATCTGTTTTGATTTGGGGTCTGCGGAAGCGTCCGCTCCCCGGATTTTCTGACCGGGGACGGAAAAGCCCTGGAGAGCAAGGTCTTCTCCAGGGCTTTTTGATCATTGCGCAGCGAGTCCCGTCACAGCCTGCAGGACGCAACCGCCTCGTAGCCCTCCGGCAGCTGCAGCTTCGCGGCATCCGCACCGAAGCTCCACTTGATCTTGCCGGCCCACTGGGAGGCGGTGCTGGAGAAGTGCAGCAGCACGATGCCAAGGCCCAGCTTGCCGTCGATCTCGTCGGTGTAGCTGTCCGGCGTCTTCACCAGGGTGATCTGACCGTCGTGGATGACGAAGCCGTAGGGCTGGCGGTTCAGGTAGCTGGGGGACTGGGAAGCGGCGTACAGGGCCTCCCACAGCATATCGTCATAGAAGCCGATGTACTCGTCAACGCCCTGGGTATTGCCCCAGGTGTCCATGAACACCATGTCATGGAGGCCGCGCTTGGGGGCAAAGTACTGGCGCTTGGCGCTGATGTCCACGTTGGACATGCTCAGGATGTTCACCCGCAGGCGCTTGGTGGTTTTGACGCCCTGGCCGAAGGCCACGATGGCGGCCACGTCCAGCGGGGAGTCAATCTTCAGGGCGGCCTTCACCTTCTCGCTGTCGGTGAAGGTGATCCAGCAGCAGCCCAGATCCATGTCGGTCAGCTTCAGAACCAGGTCCTCCATCACGTAGCCGGCGTTCTCGCCTGCCAGCTCACCCTTGGCGGACAGCAGGACCAGGTAGTTGGGGGCACCGATCAGGAAACTCTCGTAACCGGCGGCTCCCTCCAGAGCCTCCCGGGCCTCCTGGCCGAAAACGCACAGCTTCGTCTCCAGCTCGGGAACCAGACGCTGGCAGGACTTCTGGTAATAGGCCTCGATTTCCGCAAGCGCGGCGGCGGGCACCTTCTTATCCGTAAACTCGCGGACGGACTTTCTGTTTTGGATCAGCGCACTGTAATTCATGGATGTGCCTCCTAATCAATTTGAGATATTCGGGATGGTCTGCAGACTCCCATCCTTCCTTTCAATTCTGCACTTTTATATGATAGTACAACTCACCCTGAATTGCAAGTTTTCCGTGGAATAATTTCATGAAGAGAGGCCCCGGCACCGCTGCCCGGCCGCGGGAGCCGCAAAGTGTCTGTCAGGCTCTGCGCAAAACGCACCCCCGATTCGGGAGAATCGGGGGTGCGTCCGCATGGAATTGCCTGTTTACCGGAAAATCGCTCAGCCTTCCTTGATGGCGGCCTGAGCGGCGGCCAGACGGGCGATGGGCACACGGAAGGGAGAGCAGGACACATAGTCCAGGCCCACCTTGTGGCAGAACTCCACGGAGGAGGGATCGCCGCCGTGCTCGCCGCAGATGCCCAGGTGCAGGTCGGGGTTGGTGCCGCGGCCCAGCTTGGCAGCCATCTCCACCAGCTTGCCGACGCCGGTCTGGTCCAGCTTGGCGAAGGGATCGTTCTCGTAGATCTTCTTGTCGTAGTAGGCGCCCAGGAACTTGCCGGCGTCGTCGCGGGAGAAGCCGAAGGTCATCTGGGTCAGGTCATTGGTGCCGAAGGAGAAGAAATCGGCCTCCTTGGCAATCTCGTCGGCGGTGAGGGCGGCGCGGGGGATCTCGATCATGGTGCCCACCTTGTACTTCATGTCGGACTTGACGGAGGCAATGATCTCGTCGGCGGTCTTCACCACCACGCTCTTGACATACTTCAGCTCCTTGACCTCGCCCACCAGGGGGATCATGATCTCGGGCACCATGGTCCACTCGGGATGACGGGCCTGAACGTTCAGCGCGGCCTTGATGACGGCGCGGGTCTGCATGGCGGCAATCTCAGGATAGGTGACAGCCAGACGGCAGCCGCGGTGACCCATCATGGGGTTGAACTCGTGGAGGCCGGCGATGATGGCCTTGATGTCGGAAACGGTCTTGCCCATGTTGGCGGCCAGGGCGGCGATATCGGCCTCCTCGGTGGGAACGAACTCGTGCAGGGGGGGATCCAGGAAGCGGATGGTGACGGGGCAGCCCTCCATGGCCTCGTAGATGCCCTCGAAGTCAGACTGCTGCATGGGCTCCAGCTTGGCCAGAGCCTTCTCCCGCTGCTCCACGGTGTCGGAGCAGATCATCTCGCGGATGGCGGGGATACGGTCCTCGTTGAAGAACATGTGCTCGGTACGGCACAGGCCGATGCCCTGAGCGCCGAACTTCCGGGCCTGAGCGGCATCGTGGGGAGTGTCGGCGTTGGTGCGGACCTGCAGGCGGCGATACTGGTCGGCCCAGCCCATGACGCGGCCGAACTCGCCGCCGATGGAGGCGTCCACCGTGGGGATGGCGCCGTCATAGATGTCGCCGGTGGAGCCGTTCAGGCTCAGCCAGTCGCCCTCGCGGTAGGTCTTGCCGGCCAGGACGAACTGCTTGTTCTCCTCGTCCATCTTGATGTCGCCGCAGCCGGAGACGCAGCACTTGCCCATGCCGCGGGCCACCACGGCCGCGTGGGAGGTCATGCCGCCGCGGACGGTCAGGATACCCTGAGCGGCCTTCATGCCCTCAATGTCCTCGGGAGAGGTCTCCAGGCGGACCAGAACCACCTTCTCACCCCGCTCGGCCCACTCCTTGGCATCCTCGGCGGTGAACACCACCTTGCCGGAGGCAGCGCCGGGGGAAGCACCCAGGGCCTTGCCCATGACGGCGGCCTTCTTCAGGGCGGTGGGGTCAAACTGGGGATGCAGCAGGGTGTCCAGAGAGCGGGGCTCGATCATGGCCACGGCCTTCTTTTCGTCGATCATGCCCTCGTCCACCAGGTCGCAGGCAATCTTCAGAGCGGCGGCGGGGGTGCGCTTGCCGTTGCGGGTCTGCAGCATGTACAGCTTGCCGTGCTCCACGGTAAACTCCATGTCCTGCATGTCGCGGTAGTGGTTCTCCAGGGTCTTGCAGACGGTCTCGAACTGGGCGAAGGCCTCGGGGAACTTCTCAGCCATCTCAGCGATGGGCATGGGAGTCCGGACGCCGGCCACCACGTCCTCGCCCTGGGCGTTGGTCAGGAACTCGCCGAACAGCTTCTTCTCGCCGGTGGCGGGGTTGCGGGTGAAGGCGACGCCGGTGCCGCAGTCATCGCCCATGTTGCCGAAGGCCATGGACTGCACGTTGACGGCGGTGCCCCAGGAGTAGGGGATGTCATTGTCGCGGCGGTACACGTTGGCGCGGGGGTTGTCCCAGGAACGGAACACGGCCTTGATGGCGCCCATCAGCTGCTCCTTGGGATCGGTGGGGAAGTCCACGCCGATCTTGGCCTTGTATTCGGCCTTGAACTGGTTGGCCAGCTCGTGGAGGTCCTCGGCGGTCAGCTCCACGTCCTGGGTGACGCCGCGCTCCTCCTTCATCTTGTCAATGAGCTGCTCGAAGTACTTCTTGCCCACTTCCATGACCACGTCGGAGTACATCTGGATGAAGCGGCGATAGCAGTCCCAGGCCCAGCGGGGGTTGCCGGACTTCTTGGCCAGCACCTCCACCACGTCCTCGTTGAGGCCCAGGTTCAGGATGGTGTCCATCATGCCGGGCATGGAGGCCCGGGCGCCGGAACGGACGGAGACCAACAGGGGGTTCTCCAGATCGCCGAACTTCTTGCCGGTGATGGCCTCCATCTTCTCGATGTACTCCATGATCTCGGCCATGATGCCGTCGTTGATCTTCTGGCCGTCCTCGTAGTACTGGGTGCAGGCCTCGGTGGTGATGGTGAAGCCCTGGGGCACAGGCAGGCCGATGTTGGTCATCTCGGCCAGGTTGGCGCCCTTGCCGCCCAGCAGCTCGCGCATGTTGGCGTTGCCCTCGGTGAACAGGTAACAATACTTCTTGCTCATTCGTTCATACTCCTTCATTCATTTTGCGGAAAATGCAGGAAAAAACCGCACTCTGCGGGAAATTAGCATATAAATTATAGATGGTTGTGATAAAAAAAACAATACATGATTCCGATAAGAAAATCGGTTGCGGGGAGAAGTTCCCTGCGAATAATTGTGCAAAACTCACAGAAAGCGGAAACGGCCGGATTTTTGGCAATCGCCGCTTCCGATTTTCCCGGAAATGTGATATGATAAACTGAAAACCAGCTCCGGCAGCGGAAGAACGGAAGGGGGGAGCGCCATGGCGGCGTGGAGCCTGGAGGGCAACGAAACGGCGGCGCGGCGGCTGCGGGAGGCGGCGGAGCGGAACGCCCTGTCCCACGCGCTGCTGTTCACCGGCAGCGGCGACCGCATGGCGGCGGCCCGGTTCGCGGCGGCGGCGCTGGAGTGCACCGCTGAGGCGGGAAGGCCCTGCGGCGTGTGTCAGAGCTGCCGCAAGGTGCGGGA
Organism: Dysosmobacter sp.; assembly: GCF_034093755.1. GTDB lineage: Bacteria > Bacillota > Clostridia > Oscillospirales > Oscillospiraceae > Oscillibacter. Next base: position 23,650 of record NZ_JAXEBZ010000035.1, read on the forward strand.
GGACATCCACCCCGACGTGGTGACGGTCCGGGACCCGGAGCACAAGAACCTGTCCGTGGACGTGATCCGCGCCGTCCGGGCCGATGCCTATATCCGGCCCAACGAGGGGCGGCGGAAGGTATATCTGTTCCCCGACTGCGGCATCCTGACGGAGGCGGATCAGAATATCCTGCTGAAGATTGTGGAGGAGGGCCCGCCCTACGCCGCGTTTCTGTTCTGCGCGGAAAATCCGGCGTCGGTGCTGACCACCCTCCGGTCCCGCTGCGTGGAGCTGAAGCTGCGCCCCGCCGGGGAGACAGCGGCGGAACTGTCGGAAAACGGCGAGGCGCTGTGCCGGGCGTTGGGGTCCGGAAAGCGGGGGGCCGCGGCGGAGGTGCTGGTGGCCCTGGAGCGGGCCAAGTGCGACCGGGAGACCCTGGCGGCGCTGCTGGAGGAGGTCCGGGGGGTGCTGGCGGCGGCGCTGCTGACGGAGTACGGTCACAAGACCGGAGGAAATACCGGGAAAATGGCCGCGTTTTTAGGGAAAAACTTGACAAAAGCCCAAATCATGCGCACAATAGAAATGTTGCAGAATTACCGGCGTCAATGCCAGTACAACGTAAGCGCCGGTCAGGTCCTGGGGGCCTTGACCGTGGAATTGGAGGGTATCCTTTGACTGAAGTGATCAGCGTCCGCTTTCGCAGCGGGTGCAAGAACTATTTTTTTGACCCCAAGGGCAATCAGGTGCGCATGGGGGACCAGGTGATCGTGGAGACCGCCCAGGGTCTGGAATTCGCCACCTGCACCGAGGGGAACCACGACGTGGACGACAAGCTGGTGGTGAAGCCTCTGTGCGCCATGGTGCGCATGGCTACCGACAGTGACCGCCGCACCGTGGAGTACAACCGCAAGCGGGAGAGCGAGGCCTTCGACATCTGCGAGAAGAAGATCGCCGACCACGGGCTGGAGATGAAGCTGGTGAACGTCAGCTGCAGCTTTGACGGCAGCAAAATCATCTTCTTCTTCACCGCCGACGGCCGGGTGGACTTCCGGGAGCTGGTGCGGGACCTGGCCAGCGTGTTCCGTGCCCGCATCGAGCTGCGGCAGATCGGCGTCCGGGACGAGGCCAAGATGATCGGCGGCCTGGGCATCTGCGGCCGTCCCTTCTGCTGCTCCCAGTTCCTGGACGGGTTCATGCCCGTGTCCATCAAAATGGCCAAGACCCAGAACCTGAGCCTGAACCCCACCAAAATCTCCGGCACCTGCGGCCGGCTGATGTGCTGCCTGAAATACGAGCAGAACGCCTATGAGGACGCCGCCAAGCGGATGCCCAAGGCGGAATCCTTCGTCCAGACCCCCGACGGCCCCGGCAACGTGAAAAGCGTGGACCTGCTGCGGGAGAAGGTGAAGGTGAGCCTGGACTCTGCCGCCCCCTCCGAGCCGCTGAAGACATACCGCCGCTGCGAGATTCAGGTGCTGCGGAACGGCAAGGGCAGCCGGGACGGCATTGAGATTCCGGAGCGCACGGAGCGGTACGTGGAGCCTATGACGGAGGAGGAGATCGCGCCGGTGATCTCCACCCCCTTCTATATGAACCATCTGGAGAACGTGGCCGCCGCCGGCGAGGACGCTCCCGTCCGGGAGAAGATCGGCGGCCCGGAAAGCGGGGAGAAGTACCGCCGCCGCAAGCGGGGCCGCGGCCACCGGAGCGGCGAGGCCGTCACCGCCGAGGCACCCCGGCAGGAGAAGCAGAAGCAGCCCCCCAAGCAGGAGAACAAGGGCGAGGGCCGTTCCCAGAACGCCGGGGACAAGCAGGCCCGGGGAGACAAGTCCCGGCGCCAGCCCAAAAAGCCCCGGACGGAGCAGCCCCAGCAGGCGGAGCGGAGCCGCAAGCCCGCGCCCCAGCAGGCCGCTCCCGCGGCCCCTGCCGCCGAGGGCGGGGAGTCCAAGCGCCGCCGGCCCCACCACCGGGGCGGACGTCGCCACCGGGGCGGCGGAACCGGCGGAGCCGAGCCGAAGAGCGAATAAACCGGACCTGTCTGCCCGCCGCCTCCCCGGCGGCGGGCGTTTCCGTGCCCCGGGAGACGGGGGAGATTCCGAAAGGAGACACCCATGGGAAAATTTGACGGTGTGCTGCTGGCCAGCGATTTTGACAACACCCTGATCTACACCGAAGACTGTCTGCGCAAGGGGCTGCCCATGCCGTCCCTGTCACCGGAAAACCGGGCGGCGCTGGACTATTTCATGGCCGGGGGCGGCAGGTTCTCCGTGGCCACCGGCCGGGCTCTGGCGGCCTTTGCCCCCATTGCGCCGCTGGTGCCCTTCAACGCCCCCTGCGTGGTGTGCAACGGCGCCGCCATCTACGACTGGCAGCAGCAGGAGTATCTGGAGTTCAGCCTGCTGGAGGAGAGCGTCCTCTCCCGGGCCCAGGCGGTGCTGGACGCCTTCCCCACCGTGGCGGTGGAGGCCTACCACATCGAAAACGTGATCCACGCCGTCCACCCCAACGAGATCACCCGGAACCACGAGCACCTGACCCGGGTGGCCACGGTGGAGTGCGGCTCCATGGCGGAGGTGCCCATGCCCCTGGGCAAGCTGCTGTTCGAGGAGCAGCGGCCGGTGCTGGAGCAGGTGGCGGAGTTCCTGCGGCAGCGGGGCTGGGCGGATGACTACGAGCTGATTTTCTCCGGCAGGACGCTGCTGGAGCTGACGGGCAGGGGCGCCAACAAGGGCGGCATGGTGCTGCGTCTGGCGGAGCGGCTGGGCATCAGCCGGGAGCATGTCTACTGCGTGGGGGACGAGTCCAACGACATCTCCATGCTCACCGCCGCCCATCAGGGCTTCGCCCCCGCCAACTGCGTCCCAGCCGTGCGGGACTGCGGCGCCGTCATCGTCTCCCACGCCCGGGAGGGCGCCCTGCGGGACGTGGTGGACATTCTGGATAAGCAATACTGAAAGATTGAGGACCGGAAAAGCCGGTCCTCAATTTTTTTTCGCCGGACCTATTGACAAACGGCAGAAGTGTGTTATTGTATTAATCATATCATACAAATGACGCGGAGAAAGGAGGCAAGGGATGAACTGGCACTTTCAGGATGGTTCTCCCATCTATACCCAGCTCATCGGGCAGATCCGGCAGGGCATCGTCTCCGGCGCGTTCCGGCCGGGAGAACGGCTGCCCTCGGTGCGGGACCTGGCCATGGCGGCGGGGGTGAACCCCAACACCATGCAGCGGGCGCTGTCGGAGCTGGAGCGGGACGGACTGGTGTACTCCCAGCGGACGGCGGGGCGGTTCGTCACGGAGGACCAGACCCTCATTGACGAGGCCCGCCGCACGTTGGCGGAGGAGCATATTCAATCCTTCCTGACCGCCATGGAGCGTCTGGGCTTTGCGCGGGAGGAGGCCCTGACGCTGCTGCGTCAGGAGGCAAAAAAGGAGGAACAGAACCATGGCAGTTCTGGAGTGTAAGGACCTGATCAAGAGCTACGGCTCCAAAAAGGCGCTGGACGGGGTGAACCTGACCATTGAGCCGGGCCGCATCGTGGGGCTGCTGGGCCCCAACGGCAGCGGCAAGACCACCCTCATCAAGCTGGCCAACGGCCTGCTGACCCCCGGCGGCGGGGAACTGACGGTGTGCGGCATGAAGCCCGGCGAAAAGACCCACGCCCTGGTGAGCTATCTGCCGGAGCGGACGGCCATTCCCCTGTGGATGACGGCGAAACAGCTGATGGATTTTTACGGGGACTTTTACGCCGACTTCCGGCGGGAGGCGGCGGAGGAGATGCTGGCCCATCTGGACATCTCCCCGAAGCAGCGCATCCGCCAGATGAGCAAGGGCACCCGGGAGAAGGTGCAGCTGATCATGGTCATGAGCCGGGCGGCGAAGCTGTATCTGCTGGATGAGCCCATCGGCGGTGTGGACCCGGCCACCCGGGACTACATCCTCTCCACCATCATCCGCAATTACAACCCGGAGGCGGCGGTGATCATCTCCACCCACCTGATCGCCGACGTGGAGCGGGTGCTGGACGAGGTGGTGTTCCTGCAGCAGGGGAAGGTGGTGCTCCGCTCCTCCACCGACGAGATCCGGGAGGAAAAGGGCATGAGCGTGGACCATTTGTTCCGGGAGGTGTTCAAATGCTGAGAAAACTGATCAAGCATGAGTTCCGGGCCACCGGCCGGGTGATGCTGCCCATGTACGCGGTTCTGCTGCTCACGGCGGTGGGGGCCAACCTGTCCACCCGGGGCCTGCTGGAAACCGATATATGGTTCCTGGATTTCCTGGGCGGTGCGCTGGTAACGGCCTTTGCCGTGGCCATGTTCGCCGTGTGCATCGTGGCCTTTGTGCTGATGATCCAGCGGTTTCAGCGGAACCTGCTGGGAGACGAGGGCTATCTGACCCTGACGCTGCCGGCGTCCATCCATAAGCAGGTGTGGGCAAAGCTGATCGTCTCGGCGGTGTGGTTTGCCCTGACGCTGATCGTGGTGTTCGCGGCCTGCCTGATTATGGCCTATGACGTGGGACTGATCCATCAGCTTGTCCGGGGTTTGCGGATGGTGCTGGAGGAGTTTAGCCGCAGCCCCTACGCCTTTGACGTGCCGGCCTTCTGCCTGGAGCTGCTGGCGGTGTGCTTCCTGGGCAGCTGCGTCATGTGCCTGCAGTTCTACGCCGCCATGGCGGCGGGCCACGGCTTTGCCAACCACAAGAAGCTGTGGACGGTGGTGATGTTCTTCGGGCTGTGGTTCGTCATGTGGTGGGCCGTGGGAGGCATCTGCAACCTGTTCGACTTCATGGGCTGGGACTACCTGCTCTCCAACCTCACTGCCGGTTGGGATATGAACGTCGCCATGCACTTCTCCATGGTGACCGCGGGGGTCCTGGAGGTGCTCTACGGCAGCGTGGCGTATGTCATCACGGTGGTGTGCCTGAAGCGGCGGCTGAATCTGGAATAAACGAAAAGACCGGCCACAGGCCGGTCTTTTCGTTTATATCGGTGATCACCGGGGGATCGCGGGTTCCCCGCGGGGGATGCAGCGAAGGTTGCGGCTTTGCGCCCCCACTTTTCTTTTGACGCGTCAAAAGAAAAGTCGCCGCGCCCGGTGGAAAAGAAAAACGCTGAGCGTGACCTTTGCTCCGCAAAGGTCAGACCGGGGGTCTTCTCAGACGGTGCGGCAGAGACTTGCAGGTCTCCTGCCAGCTGCGGAGTACCGCTCCCGTGTCGGAAGTTTTCTGCCGCAAGTCGCGGAAGTCCGGAGGCCGTCGTGGTGGAAAACTGAAAGGTCTGTCCTTCTATTCCCGCGCGTTACGCGCATACCTGGGCAATAATCGATAACCACCCCAGTAGGGCGTAGCGAAGCGGAAAGCCCGGGGCCAACACGCAGGGGCCTTTCGACCCTGCACCCCGATGACTGCCCAGCCATCAACTTTGCGGCGAAAAGCTCTCCGGGATTGCCAGGGTCAGACGCAGCCGGCAGGAGACTATCCGGGCATAGGAAGCACCGTCTGAGAAAACTCCCGTCAGCCTTTGTGTACAAAGGCGAAAAAAGCGCTTTTCTTTTGGACCGTGCACGGCCCGTTTTATTTGGGCAAGACCCAAAGAAAATGGGGGGTGCAAAGCCTGCGATCTTCATCGCACTCCCGGCACCCGGACGGGTGCATCCCCGCCGGGGGCCCGGCAATTTCCGGCACCGAAACCGGTGCATCATCCACCGACGATGGTCGGCACCTCCCGGCGCCCGGACGGGCGCACTCCCACCGGTGCCCCGGTGAATTTACAGCACCTGCCGCCCTTCGCTCCACACCGCCCGGAGCCAGCCGTCCTGCCGCTGATACACGCACCGCTCAAACCGGTCCCGCACCGTGAGGGGATAGGGCGTCAGCAGCCGGCTGTCATCCAGCACCACCGCGTGGAGGGGATCGCCGGGTGCGAAGCCGCCTTTGGCGCCGAAGAACCGCTCTCCGGCGGTGGTGGCCAGATACCAGGCCTCCGCCACCGTCAGGTGGGGCGTCTCCCAGTTGTCCAGAATCCGGCGGTCCTTGGAGCAGCGCAGGGCGTCCTCCACCGCGCCGAACATGCTCAGGTGGGACCCGCCGGCCACGTCGGTGCCCAGGGCCACCTTCAGCCCCTCGTCCAGCATCTTCCGGACGGGGGCGATGCCGGAGCAGATGCTGTTGTTGGAGTTGGGACAGTGGACCACCGTCACCCCGGCGGCCTTCATGGCCGCCCGCTCCGCCCCGTCGGAGTGGACGCAGTGGGCCATCAGGGTCCGGTCCGTCCACAGGCCGTACTTGGCGTACACACCGCCGTAGTTGGGGCAGTCCGGGTGGAGCCGGGCCACAAGTTCTATCTCCTGATGGTTCTCCGACAGGTGGGACTGCACGGGCAGGTCCCGCTCCGCCGCCAGTCTGCCCAGAAACGCCAGCAGCTCCCCGGTGCAGGAGGGCACAAACCGGGGCGTCAGCACGGGCCGGACCCGGGTGAAGCGCTCACAGCCCTCCAGCCACCGCAGCGTCTCGGCCATGGAGCCTTCCGTGGTCTCCTGCAGGCCCTCCGCGCCGTTCTGATCCATGTTCACCTTGCCCACCAGGCCCACAATGCCCGCCTTCTCCAGCTCCTCCATCAGCACCAGCGTGGCGTCGGTGTGGAGGGAGGAGAACATGGCCACCCGGGTGGTGCCGTTGGCGATGAGGTCATGGGCCAGCCGCCGGTAGACCTCCCGGGCGAAGCCCAGGTCCGTGAACCGCCGCTCCGTGGGGAAGGCGTAGCTCTGGAGCCACTCCAGCAGGGGCTTGTCCAGCCCCAGCCCCATCATGGCGTACTGGGGGCCGTGGACGTGCATGTCCGCCGGGGCCTGGAGAATCAGGCAGTCCCCCCAGTCCTGAACGTCGCACTGGCGGTACCGCTCCGGCAGATCGGCGAATACCCCCGTGATTTTGCCGTCCTCCGCCGTCAGATAGCCGTGTTCCGTAATGTCCAGCCGCCCCAGCTCCGGAGCGGCCACAATGTTGCCCTTGAGAATCTGCGTCATAGCTTCCGCCGCCTTTCTTTGATGCCACCAGCATACCACGGCCAGCCCAAAGACGCAACCTCCCCGCATGGCTTCACGCCATGCGGGGAGGTTTGGGTGAGCTGAGATGGCAATCGGGCCGCGCTTCCTGCCGCTGTCAGCCCAGACAGCGGTACAGGAACGTCACGATCTGGGCGCGTTTGCAGGTGGCGTTGGGGCTGAAGGTGGTGGCGGTGGTACCGCCGGTGATGCCGTTTTTGGCGGCCCACAGCACCGCGTTGGCGTAGTAGGCGTCGGCCGCCACGTCGGTAAAGGGATTGGCGGTGCCGGCGGCGGGGGCCTTCTGGGCGCGCCACAGGAACGTCACGATCTGGGCGCGTTTGCAGGTGGCGTTGGGGCTGAAGGTGGTGGCGGTGGTGCCGTTGGTGATGCCGTTCTCCACAGCCCACAGCACCGCACTGTAATAGTAGCTGCCCTTGGACACGTCGGTGAAGGGGTTCACACTGCTCTTGGGAGCGGGAGAACCGGCGGCGCGCCACAGGAAGGTAACGGCCTGGGCCCGGGTGCAGGCTCTGTCCGGGCTGAAGTGGGACGCGTCGGTGCCGCCGGTGATATTGTTCCGGTTGGCCCAGATCACCGCGTCAAAGTAATAGCTGCCGCTGGGCACGTCCGCAAAGGGATTCGTAACAGCGGTTGTCTCCTGATTGGCCGTCCAGCGCGCGTAGAGGGTGACATCGAACTCCACATTGTAGAGGGTTGTTTCACCAATGTGGGCCCCGCCCTCGGCGGCTGTATACCAACCGACGAAAGTATATCCGGTGCGTGTCGGCACAGGAAGGGTGCCGACAACGGTATTATAAGGGACGTCCTTATAGGCAGCAGAGCAGATTCCGCCGTTGGGATTCAGAGTCAGGCGATAAACCACGCTTTCAGCTTCCGGGGGTGTCACGGGAGTGGTTTCCGGGGGTGTCACGGGGGCGGTTTCCGTGGCTGCCGCGGGAGCGGTTCCCGTGGTGGTGAAGAAACGCAGCAGGCCTTGATAGGTAGTGCCGTTGACCACGGTGAAGAAGCGGTACTGATAGGTGGTGCCGCTGTCCAGCGTCACACCCAGCTCTTTGTTGATATCGTACCAGGTGTGGAAGGTGGTGGTGCTGTCGCTTACGTTGGAAACAGTTTCACGGTGCTCTTTGATCAGATTTCCGGCCGCATCATACAGCCGCAGGCCGCAGGCAGTAACCCTGGCTCCGGCAGTCTTTTTGATTTTGGTGACTACGGTGGCGTTATGATCGCTGACGGAGATCTTGCTGGTGTATTCCTTGTCGGTGGGTGTCAGCAGAGAAACACTGATGGCAGAAGTTGTAGGTGTGGAAGGAGTTGTGGGTGTCGTCGGAGACGTGGGCGTGTTGGGCGTGGTGGGTGTCGTCGGGGACGTGGGTTTGGTGATTTCCACACCGGTTTCCTCAAACACAGGCGGTTCCAACGCGTTCAGGCCGCTGTACACGGTGATGAAGCTCTTGCTGGCGTAACCCACCTTGCCGTTATAATAGACACTGTACCAACTGCCGCTGGTCTCTTTGGTATAGACCGTAACCATGGCGTTATTGGGAATCTCGGCCAGCGAGGTGCCGGAGGAGCTGGCCTTGATGCGCAGATTCAGCGAATCGCTGACCTTGACTACGCCGTCGGCCACGGGCGTGTCGAGGTAATCCGAGAAGATCCATGCTCCCGCGGTGGTGCGGTACCACACATTGCCGTAGGAGTTGACCGCCTTGCCGTTGACCGTCACACTGTTTCCCTTGACAGTCCATCCCGGGGAGGCGCCGTAGGGGGCGAAATGCACGGGAGCGGAAGATTTTCCGCTTTTCAGGGAAATGGTGGTGCTGCTCATGCTGACCACGTTCAGACTATCCAGACATTCCTCGCAGAACCCCTTGGAATTGTAGCAATGGGAGTGTGTGCCGAGATAACCCGCGCTGAGCCATTCTCCGCTGCTCAGCTGATACCAGGTGTTGTTGAAAGCGTTTTTTACGGAACCCGTTGTATAAACGGTATCGCCCTCTTGATATCTGGTGAGGACGGTGGCATCGCCGTAGGGGGTAGCGTGGGAGGGCGCGGTGCCGGTGGCATTCACATCCACAACCTCCAGATATTTGCCGCCGCCTGTGGGGGTGGGGAGTACGTAGGCAGTCTTGCACTGAGAGCAGACTACGCTGTTATCGTTCTGGAACACATAGGCGCTCTTGCCGTTGACGGTGTGGGAGCAGGGAGGGGTGGCACAGGACAGTTGTGTATCTGTATTGTTTACCGCGTGGATAATCGTCAGATAAACCGTGCGGTTCAGAGTGCCGCCTTCTTTGACGGTAGCGATGCCGGTTGCGTTGCTTCCCAACAGTTTTTCCAGTGTGAATACTGCGAAACGGGCTTTATTCTTTGAATTCCCCTCAAAGTTGGATTCATAAATCGAAATATTTCCCTTGGCGTCAATATCGTACAGATGCATGATATGATTGCCTGTAGAGCTTTTGATGCGGAAGGAATCACCCGGCTTTGCGTAATTTTTCAGATAATTCATCAACTGCGCTTCGGTTGTACAGGGAATGCCGCCCGTTCCGCTGGGCATCAGGTAATTCTCTTTATTACTTTCCTTGTCATAATGCCCCCAAAGGTTATCAAACAGGTATCTGGTAAATGCTGCACACTGCCCGGCGCCGCCGTATCCTTTCCCGATATCCGCGGCGTACGCGCTGCTGTTCCAATTGTTCATCAGTGTATCCAACCGCGTTTTGGAGTAAGCATCCGCCGCGTGAACAGGGGGAACCAGTCCCGCGCAGAGAATCAGGGCCAGCAGTACAGACAGCGCTCTCTTCTTCATATCATGCACATCCTTTGTATCATAATGATACCATCATACCATAATCTGCCGTCATTTCAAGAGCAAACGCCTGCCAGAAGATTCGTCGCAAACCCCGCACCGTCACCTCCGGCGCGCCTCCGGCGTATGCTGATGGGGGCGGAGAACAGTCCGTCCCGGAGAGGAGAGATAAATATGCAGACCCTTGGATGGGCCGCGGCGGGCGGCATTGCCTTCCCCTTCTGTATGACCTCCGCCGGCGCCGCCATGGTGTTTTTCGCCCGGCCCCGGGCCCGGTCGGAGAAGACCACGCTGGGCTTCGCGGCAGGGGTGATGACGGCGGCGTCGGTGTGGAGTTTGCTGCTGCCGGCCATCGAGCGCAGCGAGGCCCTGGGCCTGCCGGGCTGGCTGCCCGCGGCGGCGGGGCTGCTGGCGGGCGTGGTGTTTCTGGCCGCCATGGACGGCTGGTTTGTGCGTCTGGCAGGGGACCGGGCGGGAACGGCCCTGCTCTCCGCCGCCATTACCCTACATAACGTGCCGGAGGGGCTGGCGGTAGGGCTGGCCTTCGCCCTGGCGGCGGAGGAGGGGAGCATGGCGGCGGCCGCGGCGCTGTCGCTGGGCATCGGCATCCAGAACTTCCCGGAGGGGATGGCCATCGCCCTGCCTCTGCGCCAGTCGGGCCGCTCCCGGCTGAACGCCTTTGCCGGAGGGGTGCTGTCCGGCGCGGTGGAGCCTGCGGCGGCAATGCTGGCGGCGGCACTGTCCGCCCGGCTCGTCGCCGTCATGCCGTGGCTGCTGGCCTTCGCGGCGGGAGCCATGCTGTACGTGGTGGTGGAGGAGCTGGTGCCCCAGGCCGCCGGCCGCTCCGGCACCTGCGGCTTCGTGGCGGGCTTCCTGGCCATGATGGTGCTGGACGTGGCGCTGGGATAAGGAAAACCGGCGGATGTTCCGCCGGTTTTCCTTTATATTATTTCGCTGACAGCGTCTCCGGGTCCAGGCCGGTGAGGTACCGGCGCAGGGCGTCGAAGGCGTGGTTGCAGGCGTTGTGGCGCACCAGGTCCCGGCGGCGCTTCCCCAGCTGCAGCGACCGGCAGAAGGTGCCGTCCGGGGCGGCAAGGCCCACAAACACGGTGCCCACCGGGTTGCCCCGGTCATCGCTGTCCGGGCCTGCCACGCCGGTGACGGACAGGGCCACGTCCGCTCCGGTGAGCTTCCGGACGCCCTCCGCCATGGCCCGGGCGGTCTCGGCGGACACGGCGCCGTATGTATCCAGCGTCTCCTGGGGCACCCCCAGAACGGAGGCCTTCACCTCCGTCCAGTAGGACACCACGCCGCCCCGGTAGACGGCGGAGGAGCCGGGAATGGCGGTGATCCACTGGCCCAGCTGGCCGCCGGTGCAGGACTCGGCGGTGGCCAGGGTCAGCCCCTGTTCCTTCAGCAGCCGGAAGCACCGCTCCGGCAGGCTGGCTACGTCCACGCCGTAGACGAAGCTGCCCAGGGCGGACACCACCTCCTCCACCACGGGGGCGAGCATGGTCTCCGCCTCCTCCAGCGTGGCGGCCTTGGCGGTGGCCCGCACCAGCGCCTCGGCGGGTTTGGCGTAGGTGGCCAGGGTGGGGTTGGTCATCACCACCATTTTGTCGTGGAGCATTTCCTCCACGGCGGACTCGCCGATGCCGAAGGTCATGATGTCATGGGACACCAGCACCTCGCTGGACAGGGCGCGGAGGTAGGGGATGGCGCACCGCTCCGTCATGGTGCGGCACTCGTGGGGCGGGCCGGGGAGCATCAGCACGTGGACGCCCCCCTCCTCAAAGGCGCAGCCGGGGGCGGTGCCCACGGCGTTGTGGAAGATGGTGCAGTTCTCCGGCAGCATGGCCTGCTGCAGGTTGTTGGCCGGCATCCGCCGGTGGAGGTTGCTCTCGTAGTAGGTCCGGATGGCCTCCTCCAGCTCCGGGTGGAGCACCAGGGGCCGGCCGAAGACCTCGCAGATGGTCTGCTTGGTGAGATCGTCATAGGTGGGGCCCAGCCCGCCGGTGGTGAGGATGATGTCCGCCCGCTGGCGGGCGATGTTCAGCGCCTGGCGCAGCCGCTCCGGGTTGTCGCCCACCACCGTGTGGTAAAATACGTTGACGCCGATGCTGTTGAGGGCCTGGGAGAGGAACTGGGCGTCGGTGTTGGCGATGTTGCCCAGCAGGATCTCCGTGCCCACGGCGATGATTTCCGCGGTATGTGCCATGGAAGATTCCTCCTTGCTGCGGGCCTCGGCCCGTGTTATTCGTTGGTTCCGGCGGGAGTCCGGACGGTCATGGTGCCGTCGGCCTTGATGCGCACCTGCTTGACGCCGGAGAGGGCCTTGGCCACCAAAGCCTCCACGTCCAGGGCGGCCTCCGCCGCCTCCACCTCCGCCAGCACCGGCCGGGTGCAGGGGTGGCGGGGGGTGAACACGGTGCAGCAGTCCTCGTAGGGCAGGATGGACGTCTCATAGGTGCCGATGCGCCGGGACAGGCGGATGATCTCCACCTTGTCCATGCCGATGAGGGGCCGCAGCACCGGCAGGTCCGTCACCGCCTCGGTGACCCCCAGGGACAGCATGGTCTGGCTGGCCACCTGGCCCAGAGACTCGCCGGTGACCAGGGCGCCGGCCTTCACCCGCTTTGCCACCGCCGCCGAAAGGCGCATCATGAAGCGGCGCATGATCAGGGTGAAATACATCTCCGGGCAGCTGCGGCGGATCTCCTCCTGAATCTCCGTGAAGGGCACAATGTGGACCACCAGCTGGCCGCACCAGGGCACCAGCTGCTTCGCCAGCTCCAGCACCTTGTCCTGGGCCTGCTGGGAGGTGTAGGGGGGCGACTCGAAGTGGACCATCTCCAGCCACACGCCCCGGCGTGCCATCATCCAGGAGGACACGGGGCTGTCGATGCCGCCGGAGAGCAGGCTGATGGCCTTGCCGCCGGTGCCCACCGGCAGTCCGCCGGCGCCCTCCAGGGAGGGGCCGTGGACGTAGGCGGCCTTCTCCCGGATCTCCACGCACACCGTCAGGTCCGGGTTGTGCACGTCCACCGCCACGTCGGGGAAGGCGTCCGCCAGCTCGCCGCCCACCGCCTGGGACAGCTGAATGGAGTTCATGGGATACCGCTTGTCCGCCCGCTTGCTCTCCACCTTGAAGGTGCGGGCGGCGGCGAACTCCTCCGCCAGATAGGTGCGGGCGGTTTCCACAATGGCCTCCACCGTTTTCTCGCAGGGCAGCGCCCGCACCACCGCGGCGATGCCGAACACCTGCTGGCAGGCGGCGCAGGCGCCGTCCACGTCGCAGCGCTCCTCCAGGGCCTCCACGTAAATGGTGCTCTGGCGGGTGTAGATCTGGAACCGGCCGAAGGGACGGATGTGGCGGCTGACGTTGGCCAGCAGCTTATCCTCGAACACGGAGCGGTTCAGCCCCTTCAGAACCACCTCACCCAGCTTCAGCAGCAGAATCTCCCGGGGCGGGGCGTCATTGGTGTGATTTGTCATAGATGACCTCCAGAATGGGATTGAAAAATTTACGAACCGTATTGTACCACAAATTTTCCTGTCATAAAATACCCCATGCGGGGCCGGACCGAAAAAATTTCCGCGGGGATGTGACCTTTTGCCCCGCCGGACCATCTATATGATTGACCGGTCAGAAGACGATGAGAGGAGCGGATGGGAGCATGGCATCAGCGATGCTGGACAAAGACACATTCTGCGCGCAGGTCATCCGGCATCAGGACGCCCTGTTCCGGGCCGCCAAGGCCATTCTGCGCAGCGACCAGGACGCGGAGGACGCGGTGCAGGAGGCCATCTGCGCCGCCTTCGCCGCCCGGGAGCAGCTGCGGGACCCCGCCCGGTTCAAGCCCTGGATGCTGCGCATCGTGGTGAACCAGAGCTACGAGCTGTGCCGGAAGCGAAAGCCCACGGTGGACCTGGACCAGGTGGCGGACTGGCTGCCCGCCGGGGATCAGGACCCCACGGAGCGTCTGGCACTGTGGCAGGCGGTGCTGTCCATCAGCGACGACCTGCGCTCCGCCGTGACCCTCTTTTACTACGAAGGGCTGTCCGTCCGGGAGATCGCGGCGGTGCTGAACATCAGCGAGAGCGCCGTCAAGACCCGGCTGTCCCGGGGGCGGGAGAAGCTGCGGCGGCTGCTGAATGAACAATGAGGTGCGATATGGAACGATTTGACGAAGAACTGCGGGAGCGGGCCGCACGGGAGCCGTTTCCCATTCCCGAGGACTATGCCGGACGGGTGTTTCAGACCTGCGCCGGCCTGGAGGACCGGCCGGCGCGCCGGACGCGGCAGAGCCGGCACTGGGGCCGCTGGGTGGCGGCGGCGCTGGCGCTGCTGATTGCGGTGCCCAACGTGTCCCCCGCCGCGGCGGCGGCCATGACGGAGGTGCCGGTGCTGGGGGCGGTGGTGAAGGTCCTCACCTTCCGGAATTACACCTGGGATGACGGCCTCCACAGCGCCGAAGCCTCCGTGCCGGAGCTGAGCGGCGGCGCGGCGGCCCAGGCCGTCAGCGATCAGGCGCGGGAGTACACCCAGCGGCTGCTGGCGGCGTTTCAGGAAAAGTGTGAGACGGAGCTGGGGCCGGAGGGCTATGCCGGTCTGGACGTGACCTCCCGGGTGGTGACGGACACGGAGGAGTGGTTCACCCTCCGGATCGACGCCACGGAGACCATGGCCAGCGGCTATGAGTTCAGCCGGTTCTACCACATTGACAAAACCACCGACCGGGTGGTGACCCTGGCGGAGCTGTTCCGCCCCGGCGCGGACTACAGCGCCCCGCTGACGGCGGAGGTGCTGCGGCAGATGGAGGAGCAGATGGCGCAAAGTGAGGAAGCGGTTTACTTCCCGGAGGAGCTGACCGCCATCGGCCCGGACCAGAATTTCTATTTCGACGAGGAAGGGAACATCGTTCTGGTGTTCGACGAATACGCCGTGGCCACCGGCTCCATGGGGATGCCGGAGTTCACCATTCCGGCATCGGTGGTGCAGGACCTGCTGCGGTGAGAAAGCGATAGGAGGCAAAAAGTGAGACGTTTTGGAGCATTGGCGCTGGCGGTGCTGCTGGTCATGATTCTTTTGGCAGGCTGCGGCGGCAAAAGCGGCAGCCAGACGGAGAAGGAGGAGCACGTCCTTTCCGGCACTGTGGAGGAGAAGAAGGACTTCATGCTGGTGGTGGCCGATGACAACGGCGATGAGTACGCCCTCACCATCAACGGTGACAAGCCGGAGGGGTGGGACGACGCCGCAGTGGGCGACCGGGTAGACGTGACCTACACCGGGGAGCTGTCCGTGGTGGACCCTTTCACCGGAGAGGTCCTTTCCGTGGAAAAAACCGACTGAATACAACGGCCCGGGAGGCGGTATTTCCGCCTCCCGGGCCGTTTCCTTATTCCGCCCGGAGGGTGTCCCGGACGGCGCTGTCGAAGTAGGCCACCGGGTTCTGGGCCTCCCCGTCCTGCCGCACCTCGAAGTGGAGGTGGGGGCCGGTGGACTGGCCGGTGGAGCCTGCGGCGGCGATCATTTCCCCGGCTTTCACCGTGTCTCCCTGCTTCACGTCCACGCTCCGGCAGCAGGCGTATACCGTCTCCAGCCCGTCCCCGTGGTCCAGCACCAGGTAATTGCCCAGCACCGGGTCAAAGCCGGTGTCCGTGACGGTGCCGTCCGCCGCCGCCAGCACCGGGGTTCCCCGGTCCGCGGGGATGTCGATGCCGCTGTGAACCGTGGTCCGCAGCCGCTCCGGGTCTTCGGAGGTGGGCTGCTCCGCCGTCACCTGCCGCTGGCCGTAGGGGTTGCTGAGACTGACGGTGCGGCTGCCCTCCACCGGCCACTGCAGCCAGCGGCTGTCCGCCTCGTCGGCCACGTACACGCCGTAGACGAAGGGCTCGTCATCCCCCGCCAGCTGGGGCAGCAGGGAGAGGGTGCCGTCGGCGCCGTATTCCGCCCGCAGGCGGCCGGTGGAAAGGGTATAGGTCTTTTCCTGCCGCGTGCCGTCGGCAAAGGTGACGGCCACCGTCAGCCGCGCCCCGTCAAAGGTGTCGATGTTGGCCCAGGCCTCCTGCCGCAGGTCTGCCTCCGGGTCTGTCACCATGTCCTCCGGAGGCACCCAGAAGCCGTAGCTGCAGTCGGGGTTATAGTCCCCCGTGACATCGGCGCCCAGAACGGTCATCACCTCGGCGCTCATGGGGCCGTCCTCGTCCTCCCCATAGACGCTGCACACAAAATCGCCTGATTCCTCCGCCCGGAAGAGCTGCCGCACCTCCTCCTTCGTCAGCCCCGTCCGGGTCTCGCTGCGGTACAGCCCGCCCCGGTCCACGGAGAGGGTGAGGGTCCGGATGTTCTCCCCCCGCACCTGAAACAGGCAGCCGGTGCAGCGGCCCAGCTCTTCGGTTCCCATGCCGTTGCTGGAGGCGAAGGCCAGCCCGCCGTTGGCGTTGGGCAGCAGGGGAGCCCCGGTGTCGGCGGCGTAAGCCGTCAGGCCGAAGGAGCAGGTCAGGGCGGGGCCGCCGCTCGCCCCCTGCCCGGGCCGCCAGGTCACCGTGCCCAGCAGCAGCGCCAGGGCGCAGGCGGCGCAGGCCGCATTCCGCAGCCAATGGGTCCGGCGCCGCTTTTCCGGGCGGACTGCCGCCTGCTTCTGCCGGGCCGCCGCCAGCACCCGGTTTTCCAACCCCTCCGGAACGGAGACGGTCTCCATCAGATCACGATAGTCATTCTTCATCGTCATTGCCTCCCAAAAGGTCTTTCAGCCGCAGCCTGCCCCGGCGGAGCCGGGAGCGCACCGTGGCGGGCGGGACGCCCAGCAGCGCCCCGATCTCCCCGGTGGAGTACCCTTCGGCGTAGTGGAGGTGCACCGCTGTCCGCAGCTTCTCCGGCAGCCGGGCCACCGCGTCCCACAGCTCCGCCGCTGTTTCCGTCGGCGCCGGGGCTGCGGTCAGCTCCGACAGGGCCACCGTAGGCCGCCGCAGCCGGAACCGGTGCAGGTCGGCGCAGCGGTTCACCGTTGTCCGCAGCAGCCAGGCCTTCAGCCGCTCCCCGTCCCAGCCGCCGGCGTCCTGGTCCAGCAGCCGCAGAAACACGTCCTGGTATACGTCCTCCGCGTCGGGAACGCTCTGCAGGCGGCACAGCGCCAGCCGGTACACGGCGGGGCCGTACTGCTCCATGGCATTGCAAAGGGTTTGTTCCGTCATGCAATGCCTCCTTTCTCTCGTTTGAAAAGCGCTTTTCACCCATAACACGCCGCCGGAGGGGAAAATGTGCCCCGGGGCGAAAAAATTTCCGAAAAAAGACCGCCGTCCGGCGGTCTTTTTTCAAAACGGGCGGCGGGAGCCGCTTATCCTTTCAGAATGTCGGTGTTCCGGTACTGGATGGCTTCCGCCAGGTGCTCCGGGGCGATGGCGTCGCTGCCCTCCAGGTCCGCGATGGTGCGGGCCACCCGCAGAATGCGGTCATGGGACCGGGCGGTGAGGCCCATGCGGGAGAAGGCGTTTTCCATCAGCCTGTCCCCGGCGCCGTCCAGAACACAGAACCGGGCCAGCTGGGCGGGGGTCATGTGGGCGTTGCAGGCGGTGTCCGTGCCGGCGAAGCGCCGGGTCTGCATGGCCCGGGCGGCCTCCACCCGCTCCCGGATGGCGGCGGAGGACTCCGGCGTCTCCCGGCGGCGCATGGCCTCGTATTCCACCGACGGCACGCTGACGTGGAGGTCGATGCGGTCCAGCAGGGGGCCGGAGATCTTCTCCACGTACTTGGCCGCCTCCCGGTCGGAGCAGGTGCAGCGGCCGGAAGGATGGCCCCGCCAGCCGCAGCGGCAGGGGTTCATGGCGCACACCAGCTGGAACCGGGCGGGCAGGTGCAGCGTGCCCCCGGCCCGGGCCACGGTGACGGCCCCCTCCTCCAGGGGCTGGCGCAGCGCCTCCAGCACGTCCCGCCGGAACTCCGGCAGCTCGTCCAGAAACAGCACGCCGTTATGGGCCAGGGAGATCTCCCCGGGCCGCATGGCCGGCCCGCCGCCGGCCAGCGCCGCGGCGGAGGCGGTGTGGTGGGGGGAGCGGAAGGGCCGGGCGGACAGCAGGGGGTGCTTCCGGTCCAGCAGCCCCGCCACGGACCACACGGCGGAGGCCGACAGTGCCTCCTCCCGGCTCATGTCCGGCAGAATGGAGGGCAGCCGCCGGGCCAGCATGGACTTTCCGGCGCCGGGGGAGCCGATGAGCAGAATGTTGTGGCCGCCGGCGGCAGCCACCTCCAGCGCCCGCTTCACGTTCTCCTGGCCCATCACGTCCCGGAAGTCCGGCCCGCCCCGGTCCTCCGGCTCCGGCGTCCACACCGGGGCGGGGGAGAGAGGCTGCTCTCCCCGCAGGTGGGCCGTCAGGGACGCCGCGTCCGTCACGCCGTACACCGTCAGGCCGCCGGCCAGAGTGGCCTCTGCGGCGTTTTCCGCCGGCACGAACAGCTGCCGGATGCCTGCCTCCCTGGCCGCCAGGGCCATGGGCAGCACGCCGTTGACGCCCCGCAGCGCCCCGGTGAGGGACAGCTCCCCCAGAAAGGCGGCGTCCGCCGGCAGGGACTTGATCTCCCCGGCGGCGGCCAGCAGTCCCACGAAAATGGGCAGGTCGTACACCGTGCCCTCCTTTTTCCGGCCCGCCGGGGCCAGATTCACGGTGATGCGGCTGACGGGGAACTTGACGCCGCAGTTTTTCACTGCCGCCCGCACCCGCTCCCGGGCCTCCCGGACGGCGGCGTCCGGCAATCCCACCACGTCAAAGGCCGGCAGTCCGCCGGAGAGAAAACACTCCGCCGACACCTCGTAGCCCTGCAGGCCCGACAGGCCCAGCGAACGGACGGTGACCACCATAAAAATCCCTCCCGGCCTCCGGAGGGGGTTCCGCGGCGGCCCGCTCTTCCGGAGTTGTCTGATGTCTTTGGCAAAAACCGGCATCCCGGCTCCCGCCTCTTTTTCCTCTGCCAGTGTACCACAGGATGGGAGAAAACGGAACCGGAAATTTGCAAAAATCACAGAAAATCCGGGCTTGTTTGGGCTTTTTGCAAAAAAATCAAAAATTGCGCAAAAAATAACGAACTAATCATTTACATGGTGGTTGGCAGGTGCTATAATACTTCTGCTTGGAATCTGTCTGACAACTTCGGCGGGTTCCATGTGACTGTCAGAATGCTGCTTTCCGGGCAGCGATTAATAGGAGGTAAGTTTATGGCAAGAAAGTTCAAGTCCATGGACGGTAATACCGCGGCTGCGCACGTCAGCTACGCGTTTACCGAGGTGGCGGGTATTTATCCCATTACCCCGTCCTCTCCCATGGCCGACATGGTGGACCAGTGGTCTGCCAATGGCCGTAAGAACATCTTCGGCACCACCGTCAAGGTGTGCGAGATGCAGTCCGAGGCCGGCGCTTCCGGCACCGTCCACGGCTCTTTGGCCACCGGCGCGATGACCACCACCTACACCGCGTCCCAGGGCCTGCTGCTGATGATCCCCAACATGTACAAGATCGCCGGCGAGCTGCTGCCCTGCGTGTTCCACGTGTCCGCCCGTACCGTTTCCACCCACGCCCTGAACATCTTCGGCGACCACTCCGACGTGATGGCCTGCCGCCAGACCGGCTTCGCCATGCTGTGCGAGAATGACGTTCAGGAGATCATGGATCTGTCCCCCGTGGCCCATCTGGCCGCCATTGAGGGCCGCGTTCCCTTCATCAACTTCTTCGACGGCTTCCGGACCTCCCACGAGATCCAGAAGGTGGCCGTGTGGGACTATGAGGACCTGGCCGAGATGTGCGACATGGACGCCGTGGCCGCCTTCCGCAAGCACGCCCTGAACCCCGAGCGTCCCAACATGCGCGGCTCCCACGAGAACGGCGACATCTTCTTCCAGCACCGCGAGGCCTGCAACCCCTATTACGAGGCCCTGCCCGCCGTGGTGGAGAAGTACATGGACAAGATCAACGCCAAGCTGGGCACCGACTACAAGCTGTTCAACTACTACGGCGCTCCCGACGCCGAGCGGGTCATCATCGCCATGGGCTCCATCTGCAACGTGGCCGAGGAGGTCATCGACTACCTGACCGCCCAGGGCGAGAAGGTGGGTATGATCAAGGTCCACCTGTACCGTCCCTTCGCCGCCGACCGGCTGCTTGCCGCCCTGCCCGCCACCGCGAAGAAGGTGGCCGTGCTGGACCGCACCAAGGAGCCCGGCTCCCAGGGCGAGCCCCTGTACATGGACGTGGTCACCGCCCTGGCCAACGCCGGCCGGAACGACGTTCAGGTCATCGGCGGCCGTTACGGCCTGGGCAGCAAAGACACCCCGCCCTCCTCTGTGTTCGCTGTCTTCAACGAGCTGAAGAAGGACGCCATGAAGCGTCAGTTCACCATCGGCATCGTGGACGATGTCACCAATCTGTCCCTGGATGAGGAGCCCGCTCCCGGCGTCGCTCCCGCCGGCACCATCGAGTGCAAGTTCTGGGGCCTGGGCGGCGACGGCACCGTGGGCGCCAACAAGAACTCCATCAAGATCATCGGCGACCACACCGACAAGTACATCCAGGCGTACTTCCAGTATGACTCCAAGAAGACCGGCGGCGTCACCATCAGCCACCTGCGCTTCGGCGACAAGCCCATCAAGTCCTCTTACTACATCAACAAGGCCGACTTCGTGGCCTGCCACGTGCCCGCCTACATCACCAAGGGCTTCCCCATCGTCCGTGACGTGAAGCCCGGCGGCACCTTCCTGATCAACTGCCAGTGGAGCGACGAGGAGCTGGGCCACCATCTGGACGCCGCCTCCAAGCGCTACATCGCCAAGAACAACATCCAGGTCTACACCATCAACGCCATTGATCTCGCCAAGGAGATCGGCATGGGCAAGCGCACCAACACCATCCTGCAGTCCGCCTTCTTCTCTCTGGCCAAGGTCATGCCCGAGTCTGAGGCCGTGGGCTACATGAAGGACGCCGCCACCCACTCCTACCTGAAGAAGGGCCAGGACATTGTGGACATGAACCACAAGGCCATCGACCTGGGCGCCACCGCCTACAAGAAGTTCGACGTGCCCGCCGACTGGGCCGACGCCCAGGACGCCGCCGACACCACCACCCTGGCCGGCAAGCCCGAGCTGGTGGAGCAGGTGAAGACCATCCTGAACCCCGTGGGCAAGATGGACGGCGACAGCCTGCCCGTCTCCGCCTTCGTCAAGCACGTGGACGGCCAGTTCGAGCTGGGCGCCGCCGCCTACGAGAAGCGCGGCGTGGCCGCCTTCGTTCCCACCTGGGACCAGACCAAGTGCATCCAGTGCAACAACTGCGCCTATGTCTGCCCCCACGCCACCATCCGTCCCTTCGCTCTGACCGAGGAAGAGGCCGCTGCCGCTCCCGCCGCTACCCGCGCTGTGCCTGTGAAGGCCGGTAAGGGCAAGGGCAAGTACAGCTTCACCATGGCCGTGTCTCCTCTGGACTGCATGGGCTGCGGTGTCTGTGTCGGCGTGTGCCCCACTCAGGCCATCACCATGGTGCCTCAGGAGCAGGAGCTGGCCGAGCAGGATGTGTTCAACTACATGGTGGCCAAGGTCTCCGAGAAGAAGGATATGCAGGATAACACCGTCAAGGGCAGCCAGTTCAAGCAGCCCATGCTGGAGTTCTCCGGCTCCTGCGCCGGCTGCGCCGAGACTTCCTACGCCCGTCTGGTGACCCAGCTGTTCGGCGACCGGATGTACATCTCCAACGCCACCGGCTGCTCCTCCATCTGGGGCGGTCCCGCCGCTACCTCTCCCTACTGCATGAACAAGGAAGGCCACGGCCCCGCCTGGGCAAACTCCCTGTTCGAGGACAACGCCGAGCACGGCCTGGGTATGTACACCGCTCAGGCGGTCATCCGTGAGTCCCTGGCCAACAAGGTTAGATCCGTCATGGAGAACACCACCTGCGACGAGCGGAAGGCCGCCTGCCAGGCTTGGCTGGACACCTACAACGACGGCGAGGCCAACAAGGCTGCTACCAAGGCTTTGATTGCCAACCTGGAAGCCAAGGTCTGCTGCGACACCGTTGCCGACATCCTGTCCAAGAAGGAATACCTGTCCAAGAAGTCCGTGTGGATCTTCGGCGGCGACGGCTGGGCCTACGACATCGGCTTCGGCGGCGTTGACCATGTGCTGGCTTCCAACAAGGACGTGAATGTCTTTGTCTTCGATACCGAGGTTTACTCCAACACCGGCGGACAGGCCTCCAAGGCTTCCAACATCGGCCAGGTTGCTCAGTTCGCTGCCTCCGGTAAGGAGACCAAGAAGAAGTCCCTGTCCGAGATCGCCATGAGCTACGGCTATGTTTACGTCGCTCAGGTGGCCATGGGCGCCAACCCCGCTCAGACCATCAAGGCCATCACCGAGGCGGAAGCCTACAACGGTCCTTCCCTGATCATCGGCTACGCCCCCTGCGAGATGCACTCCATCAAGGGCGGCATGACCAACTGCCAGGCTGAGATGAAGAAGGCTGTGGAATGCGGCTACTGGAACCTGTTCCGCTATGACCCCCGCCGCAAGGCCGCCGGACAGAACCCCTTCCAGATGGACAGCAAGACCCCCACCGGCGATTATCAGGCCTTCCTGAAGAACGAGGTGCGTTACAGCT
>NZ_JAXEBZ010000036.1:0-68181 GCF_034093755.1 Dysosmobacter sp.
GGGTTCAAGTCCCTGAAGGCCCACCATTTATGGTATCGCCGGACGGGTCTCCGCAAGCGAGATAGGGGTATAGCTCAGCTGGTAGAGCAGCGGTCTCCAAAACCGCGTGCCGAGGGTTCGAATCCTTCTGCCCCTGCCATATGGCCCGGTAGTTCAGTTGGTTAGAACGCTAGCCTGTCACGCTAGAGGTCGTGAGTTCGAGCCTCATCCGGGTCGCCATTTGCTGCTATAGCTCAGTCGGTAGAGCGCATCCTTGGTAAGGATGAGGTCACCAGTTCAAATCTGGTCAGCAGCTCCAGAAAACCCTTGAAACCGCAATGGTTTCAAGGGTTTTTTCATTACATGAATTGGAGGATATTGTATGCACGCTTGCTCAGATTACACCATCAAGTTGGCCGGAGCGGAAGATGAAATCAAAAAGGCAACCGCTGTTTTGGCCGCCGCGTTTCAGGATGAATCCCTGATGGGAAAAGATTGCATCACAATTGAAGGAAGCTATCAATTCGTATGGGTTCAGGATGTGGTCAAACTTGCTGAGCTGATGGTCAGGAACGCTCCGGATCTTTCCTCCCTGACGATTTCCGGTACGGTTGATACAAGCGAGAGTGCCGGTGAATACATGGACTTCCTCATCAAGTACGAAAACGGCATCCTGTCTGTCCAATCCTCTTGCTGGTATCTGATTCTGCATGCGGATGAATTTGATGATTATGCGGAGTTCAGCGAGGTTTATCAGGGATACTCTGAAGAGGAATATGAAGAATTGCGGAAATGCCCGCACTATATTCTCAACAGCGGTAACGGCGATCTTGTGACGGAGGTTCCGCTGGATGAGCCTGAAGTGATCGATCTGGATGCAGCCAGTGTTTATATTGAAGAAGAAGCTGCGGCGCTTTCTCCTGTCCCTGTGTGCCGTTGCGAATGCGGCAATGAAGTCACCCTGGAGCAGAACGATGAGATTTTCCTTTTGTATACAGGCGAAAGTATGCCTGTCTCCTGCGAAAAATGCGGAAAGAAATATAAAGTGTTTTTGAAATGAATCCTACAGAAACCAGGAAGCATGATGCTCCCTGGTTTTTCGTTCTGGTCATTGTACGTCTGCGGGTCCCTGTCGCGGTGGTACCGCCGGACTGTATGAATTTCCGGTTTACAAAATTTGGGTTTACAGGCGCTGCAGGAATTCCTCCAGCACGCCGTTCCACTGCTCGGGATACTCATAGAACATCAGGTGGCCGCCCATCACGCAGGTTTCATAGCCGGGCAGCTGGGTTTCCACAAAGGGCTTGGCCACGTCCTGCCAGTGCTCGGCGATGAACATCAGGCTGGGCATGGAGGCACCCACATCCTTCGCGGTGTCCAGGAAGTTGGAGAAAATGGCGTCGCAGAACAGGGCCCTGCA
This sequence comes from Dysosmobacter sp., assembly GCF_034093755.1. GTDB lineage: Bacteria > Bacillota > Clostridia > Oscillospirales > Oscillospiraceae > Oscillibacter. The sequence goes on from NZ_JAXEBZ010000036.1 coordinate 1,400, forward strand.
GATCCAGTAGGGTGTGCGGGCGGACATGTCCAGCAGATAGTCCAGCTCCGCCGGCTCCATCTCGTGCTGAATCATCACGCCGGTGGCGTACTCGCTGAAAAAGCCCCGGGACCCCTCGGGAGAGGTCAGCAGCTGGGTGGCCACGGCGGACAGCTCCTCAATGGTGCCCTCCGTCCACCAGGCCGGATCAGGCGACAGAGGCAGCGGCGACATGTCGATGGTCACCACGCCCCGCAGCCGGTCTTTCCCGAACTGCTGCACGTAGCTCCAGGTGTCCAGATTTCCGGTGCTCCAGCCGATGAGCACAACGTCCTCCAGCCCCAGGGCGTCCATCAGCGCCGCCACGTCCCGGCCGTGGGTCAGGTAGTCGTTGCCGTCCACGGTTTTGGAGGAATAGCCCTGGCCACGGGGATCCATGGCGATCACCCGGTAGGCAGAGGAGAAATGCTCCATCTGCGCTTTGAAAATCTCGCCGGAGAAGGTGAGCCCGGGAATGAATACCAGGGGCTTTCCCTCGCCCTTTTCCCAGAAGTGCAGCTCCACGCCGGGAGCCACGGTGACGTATTTGCTTTCCAGACGGTTCTTTGCCATCTGCTTCCCCTCCTGTATAATACATATTAACCCTATGGGATTATTAGGATAATACCGCATCCGGATGGCTTTGGCAAGAGGTTTTTCAGGCGGCAGCAGGCAAACAGCGGCGCCTGACCTTATAAAAAAGTATAAAACTGGCTATTTTCATGAGGTCAGATTGTAATATGATCTATTTACCAATAAACCTTGGATGTAAATAGATATTATGGGAAAGACAAGATATGAACTGAACAAGGAACTGGCCCAGATGCTCAAGGGCGGCGTCATTATGGACGTGACCATGCCGGAGCAGGCGAGGATTGCCGAGGCTGCCGGCGCCTGCTCCGTCATGGCGCTGGAGCGCATCCCGGCGGACATCCGGGCCGCCGGCGGCGTGTCCCGCATGAGCGACCCCAAGATGATCCGGGGCATTCAGGAGGCTGTTTCCATCCCCGTCATGGCCAAGTGCCGCATCGGCCACTTTGTGGAGGCCCAGATTCTGGAGGCCATCGAGATCGACTACATCGACGAGAGCGAGGTCCTGTCTCCCGCCGACGATGTGTACCACATCGATAAGACCAAATTCAAGGTGCCCTTCGTCTGCGGCGCCCGGGACCTGGGGGAGGCGCTGCGGCGCATCGCCGAGGGCGCGTCCATGATCCGCACCAAGGGCGAGCCGGGAACCGGCGACGTGGTGCAGGCGGTGCGCCACATGCGGGCAATGAACGCGGAAATCCGCCGGGTGCAGAACCTGCGGGAGGACGAGCTGTTCGAGGCGGCCAAGCAGCTGCAGGGACCGGTGGAGCTTCTGCGGTATGTCCATGAAAACGGCCGGCTGCCGGTGGTGAACTTCGCCGCCGGCGGCGTGGCCACTCCCGCTGACGCGGCCCTGATGATGCAGTTGGGGGCCGAGGGCGTGTTCGTAGGCTCCGGCATCTTCAAGTCCGGCGATCCCGCCAGGCGGGCCGCCGCCATCGTCCAGGCCGTCACCAACTACACCGACGCCAGGCGCATCGCGGAGCTGTCCACCGACCTGGGCGAGGCCATGGTGGGCATCAACGAGCAGGAGATCGCCCTGCTGATGGCGGAACGGGGGAAGTGAGATGACGGTTGCCATTCTGGCCCTGCAGGGGGCCTTTGCGGAGCACGCCGCCACGCTGGACCGGCTGGGGGTGGACCATTTTGAAATCCGCCAGCCCCGGGACCTGGAGCGGCCCTTCGACGGGCTGATTCTCCCCGGCGGCGAGAGCACGGTGATGGGGAATCTGCTGCGGGACCTGGGGCTGTTTCAGCCCCTGCGGGACCGCATCGCGGCGGGGCTGCCGGTGTTCGGCACCTGCGCGGGACTGATTCTGCTGGCCAGGGAGGTGGAGGGCGGCGTGCCCTGCTTCGCCACCATGGACATCGCCGTCCGGCGCAACGCCTACGGCCGGCAGCTGGGCAGCTTTTACACGGAGGCCCCCTGCAAGGGGGTGGACATTGTGCCCATGACCTTTATCCGCGCGCCCTATATCGCATCCGTCTCCGGCAGCACCCAGGTGCTGGCCGCCGTGGACGGCAGGATTGTGGCGGCCCGGCAGGGAAATCAGCTGGTGACCGCCTTCCATCCGGAGCTGAATGAGGACACGGCCATTCACAGCTATTTCCTGTGGATGATTGCGGAGCGGAGACGGTGCGCCTGAGGCCTCCGGCGGGACGCGGAGTTGATCCGCCGCCTGAAGCGGGACAACCCCAACCTGGAAAAGTCCATCTTCTGCAGCATCCACGCGGTGGCGCTGGACACCTTCCCGGGGTACAGGCACGGCGGGGTTGACATTTCCCGAAAAATCCGGTATAGTGCAACCGACAGACAGTCGGTAAAGGAAGAGGAATATGCGGATTGTAAAGGAAGCGGAAGAGCGGAGAGAGGAAATCCTGGACGCGGCGGAGAAGCTGTTTGCCGCCAGGGGCTTTGACAACACCAGCACAGGGGACATTCTGGAGGCGGTGGGCATTGCCAGAGGCACCCTTTACTACCATTTCAAATCGAAAGAGGAGATTCTGGACGGCGTGATTCAGCGGATCACCGGCCGGCTGACCCGGCGGGCGGGGGAGATCGTCCGGCAGAAGGAGCTGCCGGTGCTGGAGCGCCTGACCAAGGCGATTCTGTCGCTGAACGTGGAGTCGGAAATCGGCCACGAGATCATGGAGCAGGTGCACCGCCCCCGGAACGCGCTGATGCATCAGAAGATGCAGGAGACGTTGCTGGCGGGCATCAACCCCATTCTGACGGAGCTGGTGGAGGAGGGCATCCAGCAGGGAATCTGCCGGACCCGGTATCCGGAATCGGTGGTGGAGATGGCGATTCTCTACGCAAACGTGGCGTTTGACGAGCTGAATGCGGCCGGCCTCAGCCCGGAGCGGCGGGAGCGGAAGATCGCCGGGTTTATCTACAACATGGAGCGGCTCATGGGCATGGCGGAAGGCAGCCTGCAGGAGCCTATCATGGAGATTTTCCGGAAGAGCGGAACGGGACGCCGGGAGAACAGAAACCGGAACGAAGCATGATGGAAAGCCTGGAAACACGCTTTCCATTCTGTTTTGAATTCTAACCGACAGACAGTCGGTCTAAAAGCGGAGGAGACAGGTATGGGCGGAAAGGGCAATTTCAGGCGGTTTTTGCTGCTGTGGGCGGGGGAATTGGTGTCCTCCGTGGGCAGCGGACTGACCAGCTTCGGCCTGGGGGTCTATGTGTTTGAACAGACCGGGCGGGCGGCGGACATGGCCCTGATCACCCTTCTGGCCTTCCTGCCCACGCTGCTGCTCAGCGTGCCGGCGGGGGTTCTGGCGGACCGCTATGACAGGCGGCTGCTGATGATGGCGGGGGACGGCTGCTCCGCCGTCGGGATTCTGCTGATTCTGCTCTGCATGTGCGGAGGCGGCGCCAGTCTGACGGAGATCTGCGTGGGCGTGACGGTCAGCGCGGTCTTTTCCTCGCTGCTGGAGCCGTCCTACCGGGCCACGGTGACGGACCTCCTGGCCCGGGAGGAGTACTCCCGGGCCGGCGGCATGGTCAGCCTTGCGGGAAGCGCCCGGTATCTCATCTCCCCGGTGCTGGCCGGCGCGCTGCTGACGGTGTGGGACGTCCGGCTGCTGCTGGTTCTGGACATTGCCACCTTCTTCCTGACGGTGGCCTGCACCGCCGCGGTGCGAAAGGGGCTGGAGACCCGGGCAGCGGAGCGGGAGCCGTTTTCCGCCGCCCTGCGGACGGGCTGGCAGGCCGTTACGGAAAAGCGGGGGGTGTTCCTCCTGATTCTGCTGGCCTCCGTGATCACCTGCCTGATGGGGGCCTTTCAGGTGCTGGCGGAGCCGCTGATTCTGGACTTCGCCGGCAGCGCCGCCCTGGGGGTGGGAGAAACGGTCTCCGCCGCCGGCATGCTGGTCTCCGGGGTGTATCTGGGGGTCCGGGGCATTCGGGGAGGGTATCTGAAGGTGCTGTCCGCCTCCCTGGCCGCCGCCGGTGCCGCCATGGTGCTGTTCGGACTGAAAGAGAACCTCTGCCTGATCTGCGCCGCCGGATTTCTGTTCTTCGCCATGCTGCCCCTGGCCAACAACAGCCTGGATTTCCTGGTGCGGACCAACATCGCCGATGAGCTGCAGGGCAGGGCGTGGGGGTTCATCGGCTTTTTGTCGCAGGTGGGCTATGTGGTGGCCTACGGCCTGGCCGGCGTTCTGGCGGACGGAATCGGGGAGCGGTTTCAGATCGGCGTCGGCCGGGGAGCCGCCGCCGTCATCATGGCCTCCGGGGTGCTGCTGGGGATGATGGCCCTGGCGGTGTATTCCGTCCGGGCGGTGCGGGAGCTGGAGACGAAAGGAGCGGGGAATGAGAACGAGAATCCTGTGGAATGACCTGAAGGGCAACCGGCTGCAGGCTGTCACCACCTGGCTTTTCATGGCGGTGAGCGCCTTCCTGCTGGCCCTGACCTGCCTTCTGTCCGTGGGGCTGCTGGGCGCGGTGGACACGCTGATGGCGGCGGCCCGGACGCCGGATTTCCTGCAGATGCACGCCGGGGAGGCGGACGAGGCGGCCCTGGCCCGGTTTGCCGGAGAGCAGGAGCAGGTGCTGGATTACCAGACCCTGCGCTTTCTGAATCTGGAGAACAGCGACCTCATGCTGGGCGGCCATTCCCTGGCGGACAGCACCCAGGACAACGGCGTCTGCGTGCAGAGCGGGCGGTTTGACTATCTGGTGGACCTGGAGAACCGGGTGATTGAGGAGGTCCGGAGCGGAGAGATTTACGTTCCCGTCTGCTACCGGCAGAAGTACGGCCTGGAGACGGGGGAGGCGGTGCGGATCGGGGACGTCAGCCTCACCATCGCCGGATTTCTGCGGGATTCCCAGATGAACGCCATGCTGGCGTCCTCCAAGCGGTTTCTGGTGAGCCGGACGGACTATGACCGGCTGAAAAGCCAGGGAAGTGAGGAGTCCCTGATTGAGTTCCTGCTGCGAGAGGGGGCGGACGCAACCGCCTTTGCCGCGGCCTACGCGGACGCCGGTCTGCCCGCCAACGGACCGGCCATCACAAAGCCGCTGATCCGGATGATGAACGCGCTGTCGGACGGGCTGATGATTCTGGTGATTCTCCTGGTGAGCGGGGTGCTGGTGCTGATCTCCATGCTCTGCATCCGCTTTACGCTGCTGACCCGGCTGGAGGCGGACAGTCGGGAAATTGGCATGCTCAAGGCCGTCGGAATTCCCAACGGAGAAATCCGGGAGCTGTATCTTCTGAAGTTCCGGGCGCTGGCCGGCCTGGGCGCCGCGGCGGGCCTGCTGGCGGCGTTTCTGGCGCGGGACGCCGTATCCGCCCGGATGCGGGAGCTGTACGGCGCGTCTTCCGGCGGGCTGACCGGCTTTCTGGCGGCGGCGGCCGGCGCCGCGGTGACGGAGGGAATTCTGCTGCTGTCCGTCCGGCGGACGCTGAAGCGGGCGGAGCGGCTGACGGCGGTGGAGGCCCTGAACGGGCAGGGCGGGCGCCTCCCATCCCGGTACGGGATTGTGGCGGTGGTGATTGCCCTGGGCGTTTTCCTGATGATTCTGCCTCAGAATCTTCTGAGCACCATTTCGGACCCCGGGTTTGTCACCTACATGGGCATCGGGGACGGGGAAATCCGGCTGGACCTCCGGCAGACGGAGGAGATCGGGGAGAAAACCGCCCGGGTGGAGCAGCTGCTGGCCCGGGAGGAGCAGGTGGCCCGCTTCACCGCCCTGCGGACTGGCTCCTGCCGGGTAGCCCTTCCCGACGGCTCCTGGGCCGGCATGCAGGTGGAGCAGGGGGACCACACCGTCTTCCCGGTGGCCTATGCCGCGGGGCAGGCGCCGCGGCAGGAGGACGAGATTGCCCTCTCCTGGCTGTGGGCGGAGGAACTGGGAGTGTCCGTGGGGGACGGGCTGACGATCTCCGCCGGGGACCGTCCGCGGGAATACCGGGTCTGCGGCATCTACCCGGACATCACCAACGGCGGAAAGACGGCCAAGGCGGCCAGCCTGCCCGGCGGCGGACCGCTGATGTGGAGCGTGATCTATGTCTCGCTGAAAGACGGCGTCCCGAGGGGGCAGTGGCTGGCCGGGTTCGGCAGCAGCCTGTCTGACCGGGGCATCGCCGTGAAGGCCGTGGACATTCAGGAGTATGTGACCGACACCTACGGGCAGACCATTCAGGAGATCCGCGGGGCGGCGCGGGTGGCGGTTCTGGCGGCGGTGCTGGTGATGTTCACGGTGGTGGCGCTGTTCACCCGGCTGCTGACGGAGCGGGACCGCCGGGATATTTCCCTGAGAAAGGCCCTGGGCTTTACAGGGGGCGAGATCAAACGGCTGTACCTGGGCAGGCTTCTGCCGGTGCTGCTGGCCGGAATTGCCGGGGGCATTCTGGCCGGGAATCTGCTGGGAGAGCGCCTGGCGGGGCTGCTGCTGCAGACGCTGGGCGCGGCGGGCTTCCGGTTTCTGCCGGACTGCGGGGTGGTGCTGGGCCTGATGCCCGGCATCACGGCGGTCACCGTGCTCTGCGGGGCGGCGCTGGGCCTGCGGGAGGCGGACCGGGTCCGGGCATATGAGTGCTGTAAGGGAAAGGAATAGAGAGATGTCTGAACTGCTGGCTGTGAAAAACCTGTGTAAGGATGGAATTCTGAAGAAGATCAGTTTCACCGTGGAGGACGGGGAGATGGTGGCCGTCATGGGGCCTTCCGGCTCCGGAAAATCCACATTGCTCTATCAGGTGTTCGGCATGGACCGGCCGGATTCCGGAGAGGTATGGCTGGAGGGGACGGAGGTGTGCGGCCTGTCGGAGGATGAGCGGGCAAGGCTCCGGCTCACCCGGATGGGGTTCGTGTTTCAGCAGATGAACATGCTGAAAAACCTGAATCTTCTGGACAATATCATGCTGCCCGCCTGCCGCCTGAGCAGGGGAAGGGCCGCCGGGCGGGAGGCCGCGGACAGGGCGCGGCGGCTGATGGAGACCATGGGCATCGGGGAGCTGGCGCGGCGGAGGATCACGGAGGTGTCCGGCGGCCAGCTCCAGAGGGCCTGCATCTGCCGGAGCCTGATCAACCGGCCGAAAATCCTGCTGGCCGACGAGCCTACGGGAGCGCTGAACCAGAGCGCCGCCCGGGAGGTTATGGAGGAGTTCACCCGGCTGAACCGGGAGGGCACCACCGTTCTCATGGTGACCCATGACAGCAGGGTGGCTGCCCGGTGCGGCAGGATTCTGTATCTTCTGGACGGCAGCATCCGGGGAGAGTTCTCCCCGGCAGGCGGGGCGGAGCAGCGGGAGGAGGCCCTGGGCCGCTGGCTGGCGGAAATGGGCTGGTGAGAGACACCAGCGCTCCCCAAAACCGGAAAGGCCCCCGGATTTCCCGCGCCGCGGGAAATCCGGGGGCCTTATTGACGGGTCAGTTACGGTTCTCCGGAGCTGTCGTGCTTTTTGAGGGCATAGCGGAACCAGATGTTGTCCGCCTTGTAGTCCACGCTGATCGTGTCCTCACTGCCGGAGATCAGCATGGCGGGAAGCTGGGGGGCGGTCCAGTCCAGCGGGTGGGCGGAAATGCCGAAGCGGAACGACTGCAGCAGCTGATGCTCCGGGACAAAGCGCAGGGCCATAGCCAGCCCGCCGCGGTAGCGCTTGTGATGGGAGAAGGGGTGGCCGTGGAGAAACAGGGAGAGGCACTCCGACCGGGCGGCGGGGCCGGCGCTCCGCTTTTTCAGTTCGCCGGTGATGAGGGTAAGGCTGTCCCGGAAGGTGCCCTCAAAGAAGTAGATGGACTTTTCCGGCTCCGCCGCCCGGTCCCGGAACCGCCGGTAACGGGGGAAAAAGCTGTCCTCCGCCCCGGTGCCGAAGATCTCCCCGGCGGCCTGCCGCATCTGCCCGTCGTCCGTGAAGCCCATTACCAGCCAGGCCTTCCGGATGCCCTGTTGGGGCTTCTCCGCCAGGTGCAGCAGCCCGCCCTGGATGATCGCCTGTCCTTTTTTCGGGTCCTCCGTGTAGTCCCGCTTGCAGTAGTAGCAAAAGAGGGTCCCGCTCAGCCACTTTTCATCCTCCGGCTGACGGCCGCAGTCCGAGAGGGGATGCAGCTCCCCCAGCGGCCGGGTCAGCAGGTCCTCCGCGGTCAGGGGGATGGTGAACGAAAACGTCTTGTTGCAGAAATCCGCGATGCTGTTGACCGTTTTCAGGGTCGGAAGCTCCGCCCCCTCCTTCTTCACAAACTTGTGCAGGGTGGTTTTGGACGGAAAGTTGTCCGGCAGAGTGACCCTGCTGCTGTCCTGCAGCAGGTACAGCTCGCTCAGACCGAAAAAGGCGGCGATTTTCTGTGTGTTTTCCCGGAACATCCGGCTGTTCTCCTGCGGAATTTTCATAGAATCCCTCCCTGCTGACAGCATACCACCCGGCTGCCCGTTTGGGAATGGCCCGACGAAAATTTCCGGCGGAAACGGATTCCCTTTTGCCGTTTCGGAATAAAAAGGGGATGAAAAAAATATTTCCGGCCCCGGTGTTCCGGAATTCTCCGGCGGAGGGATTCGTGCTATGCTGATTCCATCCAGAAGAAAGAGAGGAAATTTCATGAAACAGCTTCCGTATTGCGATTTTCATCTCCACTCGGATCGGTCCGACGGCTGCCTGCCGCTGCAGGAGCTGCTCACCCAGGCGCGGCAGTACGGCATCGGCTGCCTCTGCGTCACCGACCACAACGCAGCCCTTCCGGAGGAGACGCTCCGGGAGGTCCGCCGCCGCTTCCCGGACATGACCGTGTTCCAGGGCTGCGAGTTCAGCGCCAACCACAGCGTGGGCAGCCGCAGGAATCTGGAGGTCCATGTGATCGGGCTGGATTTCCGGCTGACGGCGGAAATGGAGCGATTCCTGGCAGGCAACCGCCTTTCCGAGACGCTGCAGCGGCAGTACGTCAACCGGATGATTGAGAATCTCCGCAGGAGCGGCCTCCCCTTCGCCGGGGATTTTGACAGTCTGCAGGCGGCGTACCCCCAGAACCACATCGGGCGGGCTGTGGTGGCCCGGGAGGTTCTGCGCCAGGGGCTTCTGCCGGGAGGAACGGTGGCGGACGTCTTTGACCGCTACATCGGCGACCATCCGGGCCCGAAGCTGGCCTACACGCCCAAGCCCGCCGTCTACCACTCCCTGGCGGACTGCGTCCGGGCCATTCTGGACGCCGGCGGCATTCCCATTCTGGCCCACCCCCTGTCCTACGGACTGGAGCTGCCGGAGGTGCGGCAGCTGATGCAGGACTTTGCCGACGCCGGGGGCCTGGCGGCGGAGGCCTTTTACGGGCGGTGGTCGGCGGAGGAGCAGAGCATCGCGCGGAAGATGGCCGGAAAGTGCTGCCCGCCGCTTCGCTGCTCCGCCGCCTCGGACTTCCACGGCTGGGACAGCGGCACCCTGGATTACAGATTTCCCGCCGCGGAGATTCTGCCGCCGCTGCTGGAGGCCCGGAGGGCCGCGGGAAGGGCGCCGGAAGCGGCCGTGGGAGAGCGGACGGAGGCGATGATGGCCGCCCTGGAAAACCGGGACGCGGCCGCCGCGCAGGCGGCGGCGCGCACCCTCTGCGACGAGGCCTGCGCCGCCGCTGACCGGGCGGCGTGGGACCCCGGAATCTCCGGCGAAGAGCGGGCGCGCATCCGCCGGGAGGCGGAGTACGCCTGCCTGCTGGCCGGTGACGAGGAAATGGCCCGCCGGTATCGGACCATTTGACGGAACAGACACCCCGGTTCTCCGGCTTTCCGGCCGGAGGGCCGGGGTGTTTTCCGGGGGTAGCTTTTCCGGCGGAAAGCTGGTATACTGAAGGGGAATATGGCGCCGCGGCAGGCGCGGCAGGACAGACAGCCTGAAAGGAGGCTATTTTTATGGAGAACGGAAAGCAGTGGAAGGTGACGGTGGACGGCGTGGAGCGCAGCTATCCCGCCGGGACCCCTTACCGCGCCGTGGCGGCGGACGTGCAGAAGGACTACGCCCATGACATCCTGCTGGTGAACCGGGACGGGAAGCTGTGCGAGCTGCACAAGACGGTGGACCGGGACTGCACGCTGAAAATGGTGACGGCGGAGGACAAGCCGGGCATCCAGACCTACGAGCGCAGCGCGGTGCTGCTGATGCTGCGGGCGCTTTACGACACGGCGGGCCGGGAGAACGTGGAGCGGGTGACGGTGGAGTTCTCCATCGGCCACGCCCTGTTTGTCCGGGTGAAGGGCGCACTGACGCCGGACCAGCCGCTGCTGGACCGGGTGGAAGCGCGGATGCGGGAGCTGGTTTCCCTGGCGCTGCCGCTGGACAAGCGGTCCGTGCCCACCGACGACGCGGTGGAGCTGTTTGAAAAGACGGGAATGCGGGACAAGGCCCGGCTGCTGAGCTTCCGCATCAACTCCCGGGTGAACATCTACACCCTGGACGGCTTCTCCGACTACTTCTACGGCTACATGGTGCCGGACACCGGGTATCTGAAGTGGTTCGCCCTCCGGCTCTTTGAGGACGGCTTCGTCCTGCAGCTGCCGGGGCAGAAGGACCCGGAGCACCTGGCGGAGTTCCGGCCCTCCCGGAAGGTGTTCCGGGAGATGCATGACGCCACGCTGCGGGGCGAGGCGCTGGGCATCACCAACGTGGCGGAGATGAATGACATTGTGGCGGAGGGGAAGGCCACCCAGATGATTCTGTCCCACGAGGCCATGATGGAAAAGCAGATCGGCGACATCGCCCAGGAGATCGCCCGGCGGAAGGACGTGCGGTTCGTCATGATTGCCGGACCCTCCTCCTCCGGCAAGACCACCTTCTCCCACCGCCTGTCCACCCAGCTGATGGCCTGCGGCATGCGGCCCCACGCCATCGCCACCGACAACTACTTCAAAAACCGGGCCGACACCCCCCGGGACGAAAACGGCCAGTATGACTTTGAGAGCCTGGGGGCCATGGACATTGAGCAGTTCAACGGCGACATGAAGCGGCTGCTGGCCGGCGAGACGGTGGAGATTCCCCAGTTCAACTTCAAAAAGGGCATCCGGGAGTACAACGGCGACTATCTGACGCTGGGAGAGCAGGACGTGCTGGTGATCGAGGGCATCCACTGCCTCAACGATCAGTTCTCCCATGCCCTGCCCCGGGAGAGCAAGTACAAGATCTACATCAGCTGCCTGACCACGCTGAACATCGACGACCACAACCGCATCCCCACCACCGACGCCCGGCTGCTGCGGCGCATTGAGCGGGACGCCCGCACCCGGGGCTACAGCGCCCGGGCCACCATCCAGATGTGGCCCTCCGTCCGGAAGGGAGAGGAGAATAACATCTTCCCCTATCAGGACAGCGCGGACGTGGTGTTCAACTCGGCGCTGATCTATGAGACGGCGCTGCTGAAGCCCTACGTGGAGCCGCTGCTGTTCGGTGTGCCCAGGGACTGCGAGGAATATGTGGAGGCCAAGCGGCTGCTGAAATTCCTCAACTATTTCCTGCCCATTCCCGCCGACGATGTGCCGAAGACCTCCCTGCTGCGGGAGTTCATCGGCGGCGGCTGCTACAAGACCTGAACCCCGGGTGAAAGGGAAAAAGCAAGATATGAAGACGGAGGGAGCCGAAGGCTTCCTCCGTCTTTTCGCATCGAAAACGGACACATCCTCCTGCAAAAACCACCTATTCCCCGGAGCCGTGTTCCGGTACAATCAGATCAGCATGGAGCCGGAGGCGCCGCGCGGTTTCACAGGGCCGCCGCGGCAGTTGCAGGCGGAAAATAACCGAAAAAATCCGTTTGTGAAGAAATTGTTACGAAGTTATTCAATCGATTGACAACGGGAAAAAACTGAGTACAATGAAAACGTCTTGGCGATTGCTAACGCTGATAGATAATTTTGGGATGGGGGGAGGACATGGAGTCCAGAGAGATGGCCCAGACCCTGCTGTCGGAGTTCGCCCAGCTGTTCCGGGAAGGGGCGACCCGGCACATGAGAGACGTCTCCGGCGGTGAGCTGGGGGTGTTGGGCTACATCCATTACCGGGGCGACGGCGTGACGCCGTCAGACATCAGCCGGGAGTTTCACATTTCCACCGCCCGGGTGGCCAATGTACTCAACGCTTTGGAGCGGAAGGAATATATTGAGCGGAGAAGCGACCAGGAGGACCGGAGGAAGGTCCGTATTTTTATTATGGAGAAGGGCCGGCGCCGGACGGAGGAGTGCATTGCCGCCGCGGTGAACGAGGTCCAGACGCTTCTGGAGCGGCTGGGAGAAGAGGACGCGGAGGATGCGCTGCGGCTGATGCGGCGCATCCGGGAGATTTACGAGAAACTGTGGAGTTACGCAGCGGAAACAGAGCAGGAGGTACATCCATGAAGCAGATGAGACGGATCATAGCGCTGGGGCTGACGCTGAGCCTGTGCTGCGGGCTGTTTGTCACCGCTGCCTTCGCGGAGGAGGCAGCGGCCGGTGAGACGGCGGCAGCCGCCGCGGAGGAGCCGGCGGCCCAGGGCACCGCGGACACGGAGCAGGCCGAAACCGCGCCGGCCGCCGGTGAGGCGCAGGCGGCGGAGAGCGGCGCTGAAGGAGAGACTGCCGCGGCGGAGACCCCGGATGCGGCGGAAACCCCGGACGTGGCGGAGCCGGACGCCGCGGGGACGCTGTCCTTCGCCAACCTGGAAAGCCGGGTGCGGGAGAACAACCTGACCATTCAGGCGCTGAATGAGAGCATCGCCTCCGTAAACGCCATCGACTTCGAGAAGATGGAGAAGAACATGCGGGACAAGCTCAACGGCATTGCCAGCATGAAGTTCATGATGCTGACCAAGCCGGAGGAGTACACCGACGCGGTGCTGTCCGCCATCGGCATGAAGGGTGCCACCTTCAGCTCCCTGCAGAGCAGCTATACCTCTCTGAAAAGCGCCTTTGACGACCTGATCGACGGCAAGACCCAGCGGACCTATGACGGCGTGGTGCGCCAGCTGAACAACGCCGAGGATCAGATGGTCATGGCGGCGGAGAACCTGTACGTGGCGCTGCTGGAGATGAACAGCTCCCACGCGGAGCTGCAGCGGCAGCTGGCCTCCGTGGACCGGACCCTGCAGGAGATGGAGCTGCGGTATTCCATGGGCCAGATTTCCGCCCTGACACTCCAGCAGGTGAAGTCCGGCCGGGCCAGCCTGGTCAGCGGCATCGCCACCCTGGAGCGGAACATCGGCGATTACACCGCCCAGCTGGAGCAGCTGGTGGGGGCGGAGATCACCGGCTCTCTGACGCTGGGGGCCGTTCCCCAGGTGACGGACGATCAGATCGCCGCCATGGACGCGGAGAAGGATCTGGAGACCGCCAGAGAGAAGAGCTATGAGATGTTCGACGCCCGGCTGACCCTCACCGAGGCGGAAGAGGCCTGGGATGACGTGCGGGACCAGTACCGCGGCAGCAACTACATGCGGGTATCCGGCGAGCACACCTGGAAGGCCGCCCAGTACACCTATCAGGCGGCGGTGCAGTCCTATGAACTGAAGTTCCACACCATGTTCAGCGCCGTGGCGGACTACCGCCAGACCCTTGCCGCCAAGGAGACGGCGTTGGAGCTGGAGCGGGCCAACTGCCAGGCCTCCGAGCTGAAATACCAGCAGGGGACCATCTCCCAAAACGCGCTGCTGGACGCCCGGGACAAGGTGGCCGCGGCGGAAAAGGACGTGGAGACCGCCCAACATAACCTGTTTACCGCGTACCGGGCCTACTGCTGGGCCGTGAACACCGGAATCCTGAACTGACGGGAGGAGAAAAGAACCATGAATCTGATGAAGCATAAAAGACTGACGGCCCTGTGCCTGGCCGCGTCCATGACGCTGCTGGCCGGCTGCGGCGCCTCCGGCGGCACCTCCGCCGAAACCGACGCGGAGGAAAACAAGGGCGTGGCGGTGCAGGTGGAGACCGTCTCCACCGACAGCATTGCCACGGAGAGCAGAGTTTCCGGCAAGGTGACGGCGGAGAACACCTCCACCATCATGGTGGCGGCCGCCGCCAAGTGCACCGCCGTGTACGTGGAGGCCGGCGACCGGGTGGAGGCCGGCGACAAGATCTGCACCCTGGATCTGGCCGGCACCCTGGCCTCCTACAACGCGGCCAACATCAGCTACAGCTCCACGGTCCAGAGCTATCAGGACCAGAAGGCCATTCTGGACCAGCAGGTGGCCCTGGCCGCGGACAACGTGAAGAACACCAAGGCTCTGTTTGACATCGGCGCCGCCAGCCAGCTGGAGGTAGACCAGGCGGAGCTGAACTACAAGTCCGCCGTGGCGGGCCGCAACTCCGCCCTGGCCCAGCTGGAGGCGGGCATTGAGAGCGCCAAGTCCGGCGTGGAGCAGCTGAGCGACGTGATGGAGAACGTGGACGCCAACGGCAACATCATCGCCCCCATCTCCGGCACGCTGCTGAGCCTCACCGCCACCGAGGGCGGCTATGTGTCCAACGCCATGCCGGTGGCCACCATTGACGGCGCGGACCAGATGAAGATCACCGTGTCCGTGTCCGAGACGCTGGTGCCCAAGCTGACCATCGGCGACAAGGCCAGCGTCACCATCGCCGCCGCCAACCAGACCTTCGACGCCACCATCCGCGCCGTGGAGCAGACGGCCAACGTCCAGACCCAGCTGTACACCGTGACGCTGACGGTGCCCTCCGGTGTGACGGGGCTGCTGTCCGGCATGTTCGCCGACGTCACCTTCCACACCGACCGGGCGGACAACGTGGTGGTGGTGCCCACGGAGGCCATCCTCACCAGCGGCCAGGAACAGCATGTGTACATCGTGGACGGCAGCACGGCCAAGTACGTGCCCGTTACCACCGGCCTCACCGGCACCGGCGTCACCCAGATCACCTCCGGCCTCACCGGCGGCGAGCTGCTGGTGACGGTGGGCCAGTCCTATCTGAGCGACGGCGCGGCGGTCCGCGTGGTCAGCGGGGAGGACTGAGCTGCCGATGAATATTGCGAAGGCTTGTATCCGGCATAAGGTTACCACCATTCTGGCGACCATCATGGTGGTCATCTTCGGCGTGATGTACGCCACCCAGCTGCAGATGGCCCTGATGCCGGACATGGAAATGCCCATGGCGGTGGTGATGACCACCTACGTGGGCGCCACTCCCAGCGACATTGAAGAGCTGGTGACGGACCCCCTGGAGGCGGCCATCATGTCCGTCTCCGGCATTGACTCCATCAAATCCCAGTCCTCGGAGAGCGTCAGCCTCATTATGATCACCTATGAGAATGACACCAACACCGACATCGCCGCCACCAAGCTGCGGGAGAAGTTCGACCTGGTGTCCCTGCCGGACGACGTGTCCGACCCGGTGATCATCAACATGAACATGAGCGAGATGATGCCCACGGCCATGATCGCCATGATGGGCGACGACCTGACGGAGCTGGAAAACACCGCCAACGACATCATCGTCCCCGGTCTGGAGCGCATTGAGGGCGTGGCCCAGGTGACCGTCAACGGCGGCCTGGAGCAGCAGATCGCCGTGGATGTGGACGCCACCCGGGCCGCGGGCCTGGGGCTGTCCGGCAGCTACATTGCCCAGTTCCTGGCGGGACAGAACCTGCTGTACCCCGGCGGCGACATGGACAACGGCTCCAAAACCCTGACGGTCTCCACCGACGCCAAGTTCCAGTCGGTGGAGGACGTGGCCAATATGCTCATCTCCCTGCCCACCGGCGGCACGGTGCGATTGTCCGAGGTGGCCGACGTGTACATGGAGACGCTGGACCCGTCGGCTCTGGCTAAGGTGGACGGCGCCAGCGCCGTGATGCTGCAGGTCTCCAAGCAGTCCGGCGCCAACGAGATGAACGTGGCCCGGCAGGTGGAGAAGCGGATGGCGGAGCTGAAGAAGGATAACCCCACCATCGCCTACACCATCCCCTACAGCGCCAGCGACTACATCAGCCAGGTGGTCAGCAGCGCCGTGCAGAACATCCTGCAGGGCGTGGTGCTGGCGGCCATCGTGGTGTTCCTGTTCCTGCGGCGGGGCTCCGCCACCATGACCATCGCCATCTCCATGCCGGTGTGCATTCTGGCGGTGTTCGTGGCCATGAAGTTCCTGGACCTGACGCTGAATATGATGTCCCTGGGCGGCATCGCCATGGGTGTGGGCATGATTGTGGATAACTCCATCGTGGTGCTGGAGAACATCAACCGCTTCAGCAAGGAGGGCCACGACCGGATGACCTCCTGCGTGGAGGGCACCAGGGAGGTCACCTCCTCGGTGGTGGCGTCCACCCTGACCACTCTGGCAGTATTTGTGCCCTTGGGTATGACTGAGGGCATGGCCGGCGACATGTTCCGGGACTTCTGCTTCACCATCGCCACGCTGATCGGCGCGTCTCTGGTGATTTCCCTGACCCTGGTGCCCCTGCTGTGCTACTTCACCCTGGACGAGGAGAAGGTCCGGCGTCTGGAGGAGAAGCAGGCAAAGAAGAAGCCCAGCGCCATCGGGCAGAAGCTCAGCGGTCTCGCGGCCCGGATCAACAACATTTACATGGGCCTGCTGGGCTACTTTGTCCGCCACCTGAAAACCGGCATGCTGGCATCCCTGGCGCTGGTGGTGGTGTTCATCCTGTCCCTGGTCAACACGAAAATGGTGCTGATTCCCGACATGGACCAGAGCGCCGTCAGCATCACCATCTCCATGCCCACCGGCTCGGAGGTGGAGGAGTCCGGCGCCATCGCTGACCGGGTGGCCGCCATTGTGGAGCGGGAGGTTCCGGAGCTGGAGCAGCTCTACTACATTGTCAGCGGCGGGTCCGGCATGTCCCTGGGCGGCGACGTGACCATGGGCGTGATGCTGGTGGACCGGAGCGACCGGGACCGCACCGCCTTTGACATTGAAGCCGACCTGCGCAAAGCGGTGCAGGACATCGCCGGCTGCGAGATCACCGTCAGCGCCACCAGCACCATGAGCATGGGCAGCGGCGATGACATCAGCCTGGAGATCACCGGCGACGACTATGACACCCTGGAGATGATCACCAACGATCTGACGGCCAGAATCGCCGCCCTGCCCGACGCGGTGGACGTGGAGAACTCCTTCTCCGAGAAGGTGCCCCAGGTGAAGGTCACCCTGAACCGGGAGAACGCCGCCCAGTACGGCCTCACCGCCGCCTCCATCGGCGCCGCCGTCCGCGGCGAGCTGACCGGCATCGAGGCCACCACCGTCACCATCAATAACCAGGACTACACCGTCATGGTGAAGGGCGACGGCAGCGCCTCCAGGAGCCTGGACGCCCTGCGCTCCATGCCCGTCACCACGCCTATGGGCGGTTCGGTGCCCCTGTCCGCCGTGGCGGATGTGAACATTGTGCAGGCACCCCAGAGCATTGTCCGGTCCAACCAGAGCCGGCAGGCCACCATCACCGGCAGCACCATCAGCGGCGACACGGCGGCCATCACGGCGGCCATCAACGGGATTCTCGACGACTATCCCATGCCCCAGGGCTATCTTGCCGAGACCGCCGGCAGCTACGAGGACATGATGGAGAGCTTCGCCGATCTGGGCCTGGCCCTGGCGGCGGCGCTGCTGCTGGTGTACTTCGTGCTGGCTGTCCAGTTTGAGTCCTTCAGCATGCCGGTGATCGTGATGCTGATTCTGCCGGTGGCCTTTACCGGCGCCCTGTTCGCCCTGCCTGTGACGGGCCGGGATATGTCCATGCTGGCGCTGGTGTCCATCATCATGCTGGCCGGTACGGTGGTCAACAGCTCCATCGTGCTGGTGGAGTACATCAAGATCCGCCGGGCCAGAGGCGAGGACCGGGTGACCGCTATCCTCCACGCCTGCCCGCTGCGGGTGCGGCCCATACTGATGACCACCCTCACCACGGTGCTGGCCATGGTGCCCATGGCCATGGGCTGGGGAGAGACCAACGAGATGATGACCGACATGGGCATCACCATGATCTCCGGTATGGTGATCTCCACCATTGTGACGCTGGTGTTCACGCCGGTGTTCTACTCCGTCATCGACGATCTGAGCCGCGGGTTCGGCAGAAAGAAGAAAAAGAAGGCGGAAGCGGAGCTGCCCGCCGGTACGTGAGAGCGGCGGAAGGACATACATTATATAATATAAAGGCATTCGGGAGCCTCCCTGCCGCGGAATGCGGCGGGGAGGCTCCCTTTTTGCCGTTTTCAGGGGAAAAGACGGGAACTTTTTCAGGCGGAACCGCGTCAAATACAACAGGGTTCTGCCGCTTGCAACAATTCTGAAACAATGTTACAGTTGTATTACAAAGGGCGATAACCTCTTGCAAATCGAATTCCGGTTTGCTATCATGCATCATGAACAGATGAGGAAGAGGCTCCTGTTTCTCTGCCCGGCGCAGATACAGGAACGGCATGCCACGGTATGTGTGCCGTGCGAACGGACCGGAACTTCCTCCTCGGATGTTCGGAACTATGGACTGCCGGGTTTCCGGCAAATTTGAAAGAGGAGGTAATAGTCCATGAAAAAGTTCCTGTCCATGGCTCTGGCTCTGGTGATGACCATGTCTCTGGTTGTCGTCGGTTCCAGCGCCGCGTTCACTGACAACAGCTCCATTGAGTACAAAGAAGCTGTGTCCGTGATCTCCGCCTGCGGAATCATCGATGGTTACACCGACGGTTCCTTCAACCCCACCGGCACCCTGACCCGTGGTGCCGCCGCCAAGATCATCTGCAACATGATCCTTGGCCCCACCACCGCCGACGCTCTGAGCGCCGACGCCGCTCCTTTCAAGGATGTTCCCGCTAACCACGTGTTTGCCGGCTACATCGCCTACTGCGCACAGCAGGGCATCATCAACGGCTATGCTGACGGCACCTTCAAGCCCGCCGGCACCGTGACTGGCTACCAGTTCATGAAGATGCTGCTGGGCGCCCTGGGCTATGAGGGCAAGTACGAGGGCTTCACCGGCGCCAACTGGTCCATCCAGGTTGCCAAGCTGGCTCTGAACCTGGAGCTGGAGGATGGCAACGATAACTTCGTTGGCACCAAGGCTCTGACCCGTGAAGAGGCCTGCCTGTATGCTTTCAACACCCTGAAGGCTACCATGGTTGAGTATGAGGAGAACACTCAGATCACCGTTGGCGACGTGGTCATCAACACCACCTCCAAGGCCAAGGAAGTTGAGTCCGGCAACAAGGCTGGCATCAAGATCTGGGATACCAAGACCCTGCAGTTCGCCGAGAAGTACTTCACCAAGCTGGACGCTCAGGACAAGGCTGACTCCTTCGGCCGTCCCGGCACCAAGTGGCTGTATGACGGCGAGTCCGTCGGCACCTTCGCCAACGCCGCTGACGAGGAGTATGTCCTGGTCAAGACCGGTGTCACCCTGAAGGAAGCTCTGCTGGACACCGACTACATGAACCTGGACGAGGATGACTTCGTTGAGAACGATGACGACGAGATGGATCCCGTTGTCTACCTGAACGGCAAGTCCGGCATCGTTGCCCTGGGCGACAAGCTGAACGCCGGCGACAAGATCGAGGTCTTCGAGGAGACCGTTGATGACGACGACGTGTTCACCACCGTGGTCATCATCCGTTACTCTGTTGCTGAGATCGACGAGGTCAACGACGAGCTGTCCACCGCCGACACCAAGAAGGGTGCTTCCTACGCTGTGGAGCTGAAGGCTCTGGGCGAGTTCAACCTGGAGGCTGACGCCACCCTGTACGACAAGCACGACGACAAGGCCGAGATCAAGGGCTTCAACGCCAAGACCTACACCGAGGGCACCGTCCTGGCCATCGTTGCCAGCGAGAAGGACGATGACGTTCTGGCTTCCAACGTTGCCGAGTCCGTCACCGGTAAGGTTACCGTTTACAAGTCCGGCGCCAAGGCTGCCATCACTGTGGACGGCACTGCTTATCCCATGACCGGCGCTGCCGCCGCTCAGGCCGACACCAACTTCGACTTCGACGGCGACGAGTACACCATCTATCTGGATCCCAACGGCTATGTCATCGGCATTGACGGCGACAACACCGCTGCTCTGGAGGACGTCTACTATGTGACCGAGATCGGCCACGACACCGGCAAGTATGAGAACAGCACTGTTGACTATGCTCAGGCCGTGTCCCTGAAGGACGGCACTGTTGCCGAGTTCAAGCTGGACAAGGACGAGCAGAACAAGTATCCCACTCCCGGCTACCTGTACAGCTTCGACGAGGATGACGGCAAGTACACCGCCGTTCTGTACGAGGGCACCGATGACATCGACGTCGACTATGACGACGCCTCCATCGACCTGGCCCGCGACGACAGCAACATGAAGCTGGGCTCCACCAAGTTCTACTTCGAGGACGACACCGCCTTCCTGAAGATCGAGGATTCCGGCGCTGACATCGACGTCAAGACCGCTACCGGCTCTACCAGCGTCGACGCCACCAACGCCCGCATCGTTGTGGTCTCCGAGAAGAACGGCAGCACCCGCAGCGCCCTGCACGTTGTCATCGCTGCTACCGAGATCAACAACTCCATGAGCGCTGAGGATGTCATCTACTTCTCTGACAACCCCAACCGCAAGAACGCTGACGGCCGCGTTGGCGAGGTCTACTTCATGGACGGCACCGGCACTGTTGAGGACATCACCTTCGATAACAAGGCCAGCGAGAACCTCGAGGGCCGTTACTTCAAGTTCACCGTGGACGATGACGGCATCTACACCCTGAAGACCGAGCTGGAGGATCTGACCGAGACTCTGGACGAGTACAAGGATGAGACCGGCTTCGTGGACGGCACCCTGACCCGTCTGTACAAGGGCGCTCTGACCGTGTCCGTGAACGGCTATGTGTTCGCTGACGACGTCGACCTGTCCTCCAACGTTGTGATCATCGACGAGCGCGAAGACGACGAGCGCGACGCCGATATGTACAAGTCCGAGATCACCACTGCTACCCGCCTGCAGAACGCCATCGATAAGGACGGCGTGACTGTCACCGCTACCGTGTTCTTCGACGACGAGGAGGTCATCTTCGTTGCCGTCCGCACTGTGACCGACGCTGAGCAGTAATCTGCGCAGACAAGCACAGTCGAACACGCAAGTGTGAGGTAAAAAGGACCCGCTCCGAAAGGAGCGGGTCCTTTTTTGCCGGAATAGGATGGCTTTTTGTAAACAAACCCCCGCAGCGGTTGAAATTGACGGGAAAAGTGTGTAAAATAAGACTGCTGTTGACAAATCCCGGCGGCAGGGGCCGCCGATGACATGGAGGATGCCATGAAAGAGAACACAAGGAGCGCGATGGACCGGATCGGGACTGTCGTGCTTCCGTTGATGATGTTTTTGGTGCTGACGGACGTGAACCGCATTGTGACGCTGGTGGCGGCACTGGCGGCGCTGGTTTTTGTCCTGGGCAGGAAGCCTCAGATGGAGCAGCGGATGGCGCCGCTGACGGTGGGCGTGCTGCTCTACGGCGCGGTTTGCCTGTGTTCCGGGCTGGGTTCCTCCTTCGGCGACTATGCCGTGCAGGAGAGCTGCAAGATTCTGGCGGCCTTTTCCGTGTTTCTGCTGGTGCTGGTCCGGGCGCCGGGAACCCGCCGGCTGCTGGCGTGGTTTACCGGCTGCGCCGCCATCATCGCTTTCCTCTGCATTGAGGGGTCCTCCACCAATGTGGTGACCCCGCTGTTCAACATGGCCCGGCAGCTCATCGGCTATGACACCACTGTCTACACCGGCTATGAGGCGGGGGTGCGAATCACCGGTATTTACGGCAACGCCAACGTGTCCGCCGGTTTGCTGGGCGTGGCGCTGCTGGCGGCTCTCTACCTGGTGCAGACCCAGGAGGACCGGAAGAGCTGGAAGGCCCTGCCGGCCTATCTGGCGCTGGGCATGGAGGCGCTGGCGTTTCTGCTGAGCTTCTCCATGGGCGCCATGGCCACCTTCTTCGTCACCTGCCTGCTGTATGTGGCGGTGAGCCGGAAGGAGCACCAGCTGCCCCTGTTTATCCTGATGGTGGAGACGGCGGTGGTGACGGTGGTGTGCGCCTTCGGCGCGACCGTGGGACTTGGCAAGGAGGGCTCCGCAGCGGCGGCGGTGCCGGTGGTGCTGTCGGCAGTCTGCGGCGCTGTGATCTGGGTGCTGGACCGGTTTGCGGGTCTGGCTCTTGGGGAGCGGCTGCGGGAGCACGGAAAGGCGGCGCTGGTGGGCATCGGCGGTTTCGCGGCAGTGCTGGCGGTGTACGTGGCGCTGGCGGTGAACATCACCGGCGGGACTGCCCTGACCGCCGGGGAGACGCTGTCCCGGGCGGTGTATCTGGCTCCCGGCAGCTACGCCGTGACGGCGGAGGGCGCGGACGCCGCGGTGCGGATTTACTCCCAGAACAGCAAGGATCTGATGATGCACACGGAGACTACCGTCTACGAGGGCGGGCTGGCCGGGGCGGAATTCACCGTGCCGGAGGACTCCGAAGTGGTGTGGTTCCAGATGAAGGGCGAGGGCGCCCTGAACCGGGTGACGCTGTCCGACGGAACGGCGCTGAAGCTGGGCTACCGGCTGCTGCCCGGGTTTGCCGCCAACCGAATCCAGGGCCTGCGGACCAACCAGAACTTTATCCAGCGTATGGTGTTCTGGCAGGACGGCATCCGGCTGTGGAAGCTGCGGCCGGTGACCGGCTGGGGCCTGGGCGGCGTGGAAGGCCGGGTCACGGCGGTGCAGGACTTCTACTATGAGTCCAAGTACGTCCACAACCACTTTATTCAGGTGATGGCGGAGTCCGGCATTGTGGGCCTGGCGGCGTTTTTGTTCCTGCTGGGGTCCGCCTACTGGACGGTGGTGCGGCGGCGGAGCCGCAGCGGCGACCCCGTGTACGCGGCGCTGTTCGCCTGCCTGATGATGATGACGTTCCACTCCATGGTGGAGGTGGTCTGGTCCCATCAGGAATACCAAACGGCGGTGATGATTGTGCTGGCGGCCATCTGCATGGTGCCGGACTGCCGCGAACACGTGAAGAAAACGGCCAGATGGGCGGTGCGGACGGTGACGGCGGCGCTGGCTGCCGTGACGGCGGTGTTCGGCGTGCTCAGCGGCGCCAATCTGTATGCCAAGTATCAGATGATCGTGTTCGGCACTTCCTCCGCCAGCGAGTTTATCGCCAAGGCCCAGCAGCTGGACCGGATTGACGTGTATGATGCCGATGACTACAAGGTGGCCATCATCAAGACGGCGCTGCAGTACGGCGACCGGGAGGATTACGACCTGGCCGGCGACTGCGCGGTGGCACTGCGGGAGCGGAAGGAGTTTACCGCCTGCCGCAGCGTGGCGGTGTACTACGACATACCCTTCCGGGCCATTGAGGACTTTTTCCGGGACTGCAGGCTGGGCATTGAGCAGGAGGCCTCCAGCAGCTGGGCGTGGAACCGGCTGATCTACACCTACCGCTGGGCCGCCAAGCAGCTGGGGCCGGAGGATGTGTCCGCGTTTGTGGACGGTGTGGTGGAGACGGGCGACTATCTGGAGGCCTTCAATGAAGGCCGGATGGGGCCCATTGAGCTGGATTATCAGGAAGAGGAGTTCATCTCCCTGTGCCGCGCCCTGCAGGGGCGGCGGGAGAGCGTGATTTACTCCACTCTGCAGAAATATCTGGAGGACGCCACGTTCTGAGCGTGAAAAACCCCGCTTCCGGGAGACCGGAAGCGGGGTTCCTTTACAGGGCAGAGACGGGGGAGCGAAGCCCCTCCGGCAGAACGGAAGTGTACAGCTCCATCACCTGGGGCAGCACCTCCGGCAGGCTGTAGGGGGCCATGGCGGCCCGGGCGGCCTCCCCCAGGGCGGCGGCCAGGCCCGGCTCCTCCAGCAGGCGGCGGATCTGTCCGGCGCAGCCGGCAGCGTCGCCGAAGGGGTAGAGAAGGCCCGTGCGGCCGTGGTCGATGAGGTCCGTGTGACCCTTCACGGCGGTGGCCACCACCGGCAGTCCGCAGTACATGGACTCCATCACGTTGAAGGGCAGGCCCTCCGACCGGGCGGAGGTGACGGCGCCGTCGGCGGCGGCGTACCACTCCGGCATGTCGGTGACATAGCCCGGGAAGCGGACCCGGTCCGACACCCCCAGACGCCGGGCTTGGGCCTTGCAGTCCTCCAGCAGCGCGCCGCTGCCCGGCAGGCACAGCTTCACCCGGTCCGGCAGCTGGGCCAGGGCGTCAATGAGGGTGGACTGGTGCTTTCGGGAGGAAAACTCCGCGGCATAAATCAGAAGAAAATCACTTTCTGTAATATTCAGTCGGGTTCGCAGAGCGGCCCGCTGGGCGGGAGTGGGGGCGTCCAGAGGGGCGAAGTCCACGCCTACGCCGGGGATGTTCACCACCCGGCGGCCCAGACGGCGGCGGACGGCCTCGCTGTAGTCATACCGGTTCATGGTCAGCAGCAGGTCCGTCTGGGGGGCGGTGAGCCGCTCCGCCGCCAGCAGCACTGCCTTTTTCGGGGCAGGCGTGCTGTCATCAAACAGGTAGCCGTGGGACATGTTCACCAGCGGCGGACGGTGTTTCAGTCCGGCGGCGGCCCGGCGGGTGAAGAAGGCGGCCAGGGAGGTGTGGGTGCAGATCAGGTCATAGGACTGCTGCTCCATCAGCTCCCGCAGCTGATGCTGGGCGGCGAAGTTGGCGGGGGCGGTCATTTTCTTTTCAAAGGGCAGTAGCACCGTCCGGTCCGCTTCCGGCAGAGGGCGCAGCCCGCCGCCGGCGGCGGTGTGGACCTGCCAGCCCATGGCCCGGAAGGCCTGCAGGTAGGGGCGGTGGAAGGCGGCCAGGTGGCCGTATGTAGACGCGGTGAACAGGACCTTGGGCACGGGGCAGGGCCTCCTTTCTGTCAGGGGTGTCCGGGGATTTCCGGATCGTAGAATTCCAGCTTGCCGCACTGCTGGCAGCACAGCACCTCAACGCTCATGGAGCCGGAGGCCAGGCGGTTCAGACTGCTGAAAAAGAGGGTCTCCTCTCCCAGCTTCAGCCGGTACTCCCCGCGGCGGAACATCTCGCCGCCGCAGCGGAGACAGGTCTTGCCGGCGCGGCAGGCGGCCTGCCGGGCCTGCTGCTTCTCCAGCGCCTGCCGCAGCGCATCCGGATGGCTGGGGTGGCCCTCCGACAGCACCAGCCGGGCGCGGCCCAGCGGCGACAGGTCGAACACCCGGTCATAACACCTGGAGCAGAAGCTTTCCGATTGATCGCCGCAGGGCAGGGGATCAGGGGCGAATGGAGACAGCTTTTTGCCGCACAGGGCGCAGACGTCGGGCATGTGAAGGGCTCCTTTCCGTTGTTTTTTCTATCGTACCACAGCCGGGGCCGGGGCGCAAGGCGGAATGGCACGGCGGAAAGCGGAAATCCTTGACAGGGCTGGCGGCGTGGGGCAAAATGGAGAGAGAAAGGGGTGTGCTGCAATGCGGGAAACGATGGAGTGGCTGGCGGCGGAGCTGGCGGAGGAACAGGCTGCCATACTGGTGACGGTGACAGAGACGGAGGGGACCACTCCCAGAAAGGCCGGGGCCATGATGGTTGTGCTGGAGGACGGCAGCGCCGACGGGACCATCGGCGGCGGCAGCGTGGAGTATGAGGCGCTGGAGCTGTGTGAGGAATTGCTGCGGCAGGGAGAGAGTGCGATCCGGACCTTCCGGTACGTACAGGGAGACGGAGACAGGGCGGACGGCACGGTGACGCTGCATTTTCAGTATCTGGACGGCGGGATGCTGTGGACCATCCAGCAGATGGCGGAATGGGCGGCTGACAGCAAAGGCGTCTGGCTGCTGCGGAAGTTCCAGGGCGCCCGGGTGACGGAGACGGCTGTGGCCGCGCTGGGCGACTGGGACCCGGAAATGCTGCAGGAGCGGGCGGTCTGGAAGGACGGGTGGCTGTCGGTGATGGTGGAGCGGCCGGGGCGGCTGTACATCTTCGGCGGCGGCCATGTGGCCAGCTGCCTTGCCGAAGCGGCGGCCCGGGCCGGGTTCCGGGTGGTGGTGTACCAGGGCTGGCGGCCGGAGGAGGTCTGGGAGCGGTTCCGGTTTGCGGAGAAGATTCTCTGCGGGCCGTTTTCGGAGGTGTATCGGCAGGTGACGCTGACAGAGCATGACTTCGCGGTGGTGCTCACCAGCGATCCCCAGACTGACTACGAGGTTTTGAAGCAGATATTGAGCGAAAATGTACAATATATTGGCTGTATTGGCTCCAAGCGGAAGCTGTCCGCCTGCCGGGAGCGGCTGCTGGCGGACGGGTTCCGGCAGGAACAGTGGGACCGGGTTCACGCGCCCATCGGGCTGGACATCGGCGCGGAGACGCCGGAGGAGCTGGCGGTGGCCATCACCGCGGAGCTGATCGCCGTGCGGAGGGACGCTCTGCGCCGGTGATTGGAGAAGCGCAAAAGAATTCCCGCCGGAGGGCGGACCCTTCGGCGGGAAGCGGAGTCAGACATCATCCTCCCGGCAGTACAGGAGGATGGGGAGGAATTTTCCGCCAATCAGCGGAACCTCCTTTGGGGCAAAATCCATGATTACAATGCACCATGGAAATCCATGGGAACGCAAGGGCGCCGCGCCTTTGCTGTTGCATTTTCCCCGGCGGACATGCTACAATAGCACTGTCGATTCTACTTGTTTACTGGAGGGACGCCTATGGGCCGGATCAGCAAGGAAAACTACTATCTGGACATCGCCGAGACCGTTCTGGAGCGGTCCACCTGCCTGCGGCGGGTGTACGGCGCCATCATTGTCAACAATGACGAGATTATCTCCACCGGCTACAACGGCGCGCCCAGAGGACGGGTCAACTGCTCGGAGCTGGGCTACTGCACCCGGGAGGCCATGAAGGTGCCCCGGGGGGAGCGGTACGAGCTGTGCCGCAGCGTCCACGCCGAGGCCAACGCCATCATCTCCGCCGCCCGGCGGGACATCGTGGGGGGCACGCTGTATCTGGTGGGCCGGGACGCCCGCACAGGAGCGCTGTTGGGAGACGCCACCTCCTGCTCCATGTGCCGCCGCCAGGTGATCAACTCCGGGCTGGAGCGGGTGGTGATCCGCCGGACGCCTACGGAGTTTGAGGTGGTGGAGGTGGAGCAGTGGGTGCGGGAGGACGACTCCCTGCCCCGGCTGGACCTCAGCGAGATGAATCAGGCGGAATAACGGATTCCCGTTCAATCAACCCCACGGTTTCACAGGAAAGGAAGGACCCTGCTTGAATACGGGACTTGTAACCTTTTACCATATCCATCATTACGGGGCGTTTCTGCAGGCCTACGCCACCCAGCACGCCGTGGAGACCTTCGGCGGACGGTGCGAGATTCTGAATTATTAT
The DNA here is from genome assembly GCF_034093755.1 of Dysosmobacter sp. GTDB lineage: Bacteria > Bacillota > Clostridia > Oscillospirales > Oscillospiraceae > Oscillibacter. The sequence continues at coordinate 28,755 of NZ_JAXEBZ010000036.1, forward strand.
GTCAATCAGAACAACGACCTGTTCCGGAAGCCTGTCAGTCCCGGCGCCGCCGCGGCGGACGCCCACACCGCTCTCCACTACAGGGCGCTGAAGGACCGGTATGACCGGTTTGAGGAGTTCACCCGGCAGCACCTCCACGTGACGGAGCGGCACTATGAGACACGGGACGAGCTGTACCGGGAGCCGCCGGAGTACGATGTGTACCTCTCCGGCAGCGACCAGATCTGGAACCCCAAGATCTTCCCTGACGGGAGGTTTGACCCGGTGTACTTCAGCGGCTTTACCCAGGGGCGGAAAATCGCCTACGCCCCCTCCTTCGGCATCCCCCGGGTGCCGGAGAGCATGGAGCAGGAGCTGCGGGATTATCTGAGCCAGTTCTCCCACCTGTCGGCCCGGGAGGTGCAGGGCCGGGAGATCATCCGCCGGGCGGGCCGGGAGGCCCGGGTGGTGCTGGACCCCACGCTGCTGCTGCGGCAGGAGGAGTGGGGGCAGCTGGCGGCGGCACCGAAATTCCGGGGCGGATACATCCTCGTCTACTGCATCAGCAAGCCCGGGGCCCTGAGCCATTACATCGCCCGGCTGGCGGAGGCGACGGGACTGCCGGTGGTGCAGCTGTGCGGCATCCGCCAGAAGGTTCACCCCAAGGCCCACTGCGTGCTGGACGCCGGTCCGGCGGAGTTTCTGGGCCTGTTCCGGGGGGCCGCTTACGTCTGCACCAACTCCTTCCACGGTACGGTGTTTTCCGTGCAGTTTGAAAAGCCCTTTTTCACGGCGGTGGCGCCGTCGGAGATGGCGAAGCCGGAGGTTTCCCGGACCTACAGCCTGCTGGGGCGGCTGGGGCTGACGGACCGCATCATCGGCAAGGGCGACACGGCGGAGCTGGCGGCGGAGGTGGACTGGGAAGGCGTCCGTCAGCGGCTGGAGGAGAAGCGGCGGGACTCCCTGGAGTACCTGCGGTGCGCCCTGGAGAATGAGCCGCTGCCGGAAGAGACAGCGGAGACGGCGGCTGCCGCCGGACCCCGGCTGGCGGACCGGATGGACTGCACCGGCTGCACCGCCTGCAAAAGCGGCTGTCCCAAGGACGCCATTGCCATGAAGCGGGACCGGGAGGGCTTCGCCTATCCCGTGGTGAATCCGGAGGCGTGTGTGGGCTGCGGCCGCTGCACCGCCGTCTGCCCGGCGCTCCATCCCCGGAAGCAGCAGGCGCTGCCGGTGGTATACGCCGCCTGGAACCGGGATGAGACCGTCCGGAAGGACTCCACCTCCGGCGGCGTGTTCTCCCTGCTGGCGGAGGACACCCTGGAGAGCGGCGGCGTGGTGTTCGGCGCCGCCTTTGACAGCAACATGCATCTGCGGCACACCGCCTGCTTTACGAAGGGAGAGCTGCGGCACCTGCGGGGGGCCAAGTACGTCCAGAGCGATCTGGGGGAGACCTACCGGGAGGTGAAAAAGCTGCTGGAGAATCGGCCGGTGCTGTTTTCCGGCACCCCCTGCCAGGTGGACGGACTGTACCGCTACCTGGGCTGCCGGCCGGAGAATCTCACCACCTGTGACCTGGTGTGCCACGGCGTGCCCTCCCCCGGCGTGTGGGAGGACTACGCGGCGCTCCTTCAGGCGGAGCAGAACCGGAAGCTGCGGTCGGTGCGGTTCCGCAACAAGGTGTCCGGGTGGCAGAACAGCCATCTGACCATGACCTATGACGACGGGGCGGTGGAGTCCGCGCCGCTGTTCAGTACGGAGTACGGCCACGCCTTCGGCCGGGCGCTGTTCCTGCGGCCCAGCTGCTACCGCTGCGCCTACACCTCCGTGTCCCGGCCCGGGGACTTTACCCTGGGGGACTTCTGGGGGCTGAAGCCCGACGAGCTGGCGGACCAGCAGAAGCAGGGCATCTCGATGCTGATGGTGAACACCCCCCACGGCAGCCACATTTTCGACCGGCTGCCGGTGAGCCGGGTGCCCTATCCCATGGAGCGGGCGGTGGCCGGAAATCCCCGGATGGTGTCCCCCACGGCCTTCTGCCCCGACCGGGCGGCCTTCTTTGCCGCCTACGTTCTGCGGCCCTTTGAGGAGGTCCGGAAGCAGTACTTCCGCCTGCGGCCCCTGCCGGTGCGGGCGGCGGCCAAGGCGCTGTCGCCGGAGATGAAGGCGAAGATCAAAAAAGTGCTGAAAAAGTGAGAAAACTGCCCGACGGATGGTCCGTCGGGCAGTTTTTTGCGTGCTGAGGGTCCCGCGGGAAAGAAACGCGGGCAGGGACGGTTTTGCGGTCAGTCGGCGGCGATGACGGCGGCGTACAGCTCGTTCCGGGAGAGGCCGGAGTGCTCCGCCACCTCCTTCACCGCGTCCTTGGTGCGGCGGCCGTCGGAGCGCAGCTTCTTCACCAGGGCCACCGCCTCCTCCAGCGTCAGGGCGGCTTCCTCCGCGGGGGGAGCGCCCTCCACCACCAGCACGTACTCTCCCTTGGGGGCGGTGGCGCGGTAATACTCCACGGCCTGGCCAAGGGTGGTGCGCATGGTCTCCTCGTGGAGCTTGGTCAGCTCCCGGCAAAGGGAGATCCGGCGCTGGGGGCCGAAGGCGGTGCACAGATCGTCCAGGGTGGTGCAGAGCTTGTGGGGCGCCTCGTGGAAGATCATGGTGCGCTCTTCGTTTTTCAGGGAATCCAGCCGCTCCCGGCGGCTTTTTTTGTTGACGGTGAGGAAGCCCTCGAAGGTGAACCGGCCGGTGGGCAGGCCCGACACCGCCAGGGCGTTGACGGCGGCGCAGCAGCCGGGAATGGCGTACACCGGCACGCCGTTTTCCGCGCACAGCCGCACCAGGTCCTCCCCGGGGTCGGAGATGGCCGGGGTGCCGGCGTCTGTCACCAGGGCGCAGGTCTCCCCCGCCAGCAGACGGGAGAGAATGGACTGGCCGGCGGTGATGTGGTTATGCTCGTGGTAGCTCACCAGGGGCTTTTTAATGCCGAAGTGGTTCAGCAGCTTTACGGACACCCGGGTGTCCTCGGCGGCGATAAAATCGGCGGACTGCAGCGTCTCCACGGCCCGGGGGGAGAAGTCCCCCAGGTTGCCGATGGGAGTGGCCACCAGATACAGCGTTCCGCTCATGGCGTTTCCTCCGTTGTACGAAAATATATGGCGTTCAGCTCCGGCGTGGGCCGGCCGTCCGGGGTTTCCAGCACCAGCGGCGGCAGAACGGTCAGGCCCGGCTTGCCGCCCCGGCGGCACTCCAGCAGCACCAGCGACGGGGCCCGGCCGGGACGGACTTCCGTCAGCCGCAGCCGCTTGGGCTCCAGCCCTGCCGGGCGCAGGGCGCACAGCAGGTCCGTCAGCCGCTCCGGCTTGTGGACCAGGCAGAAGCTGCCGCCCCAGCGCAGCAGATACGCGGCGGCGCGGCACACGTCCTCCAGGGTGCAGGCGGTTTCGGACCGGGCGGCGCGGCGGGAATCATCGGCGGACAGGGCGCCGCTGCCGGCGGGGTAGTAAGGCGGGTTGCACACCACCAGATCAAAGCTGCCGGCGGGAAGCAGGTCCCGGATGCTTCGCAGGTCCCCCTCCAGAACGGTCTGGCGGTCCGTCAGGCCGTTGGCCTCCGCGCCCCGGCGGGCCAGCGCCGCGGCCCGGGGCAGCAGCTCCACGCCGGTGACGGTCATCCGTGGCTGACGCTGCAGCAGCAGCGTGGACAGCAATCCCGTGCCGCTGCCCAGGTCGCAGACCCGCAGGCCCGGCTTCAGGGCCGGAAAGGCGGACAGCAGGAAGGAGTCCGTCCCCGGTGGAAACAGGGCGTCATCATAGAAAATGCGGTATCCGCCGGGACAGAGCAGGTCGCTGCGCTCCATGGCGGTGCCTCCTTTCATCGCTCAGGGGCCGTGGGACGGCGGCGGGCCGCCAGACGGGTCAGAGCGTCCAGACCGGAAAACAGGGGGATGACCTCCGGCGGGTGGAGGAAGGGATTGTCCGGACGGGGGGAAGGCGGGGGCTCCACCCACTCCACGCTGGAAAAGTCCTCCCCGAACACGCAGGAGGGGTCCTCCACGTCCTCCGCCTCCAGCTCCTTTTCCTCCAGGGTCATCCAGTCGCAGTAGAAGTGGTTCCGGGCCAGGTGGCGCAGCTCGTGGCGGATGGCCCGGCGCTGACAGTCGGGACTGTACAGGGTGTTGATATAGATATTGGCGGTGCCGTCGCTGTTGGCGGCGATGACGCCGGGGACGCCCATGTGGGGGAAGTCCTCAAAGAAAAGAAAGTAGTCCACGCCGCGGTAGTATTTCAACGGCCATTCTTCCTTTGCTTGAATTTGATGAACTCCACAATGTCCTCCAGGTCCTCCGGGGACACCTTGGCGTCGGCGTCCAGCAGCAGGCGGATGCCGCTTTCCTGCAGGACCTCCCGGTACTGGGCGTGGGGCAGGGGCCGGGTGCCTTGCAATGCGGTCCAGACGGTGCGGAAATCGTTTTCTTCCTGCAGGCGCCGCCAATCGGCGCGGTCATAGCGGACGGTGCCGCCGGTGACGGAGTCCGTGCAGACGGCGCCCTCCGGCCCCTCGGACACGGTGATGCCCCGGCTCTCCAGATCGTGGATCAGGGTGCAGCGGAGATAGTCCTCCGTGACGCCCAGCGCGTCGGCGAACCGGCGGATCACCGCGGCGTTGGCGGTCTCGATGCGGCCGTTCTCATATTTGGCGACGGCGGATTTCTGGATGCCTGCCTTTTCGCCCAGGGCTTCCTGGGTGAGTCCCCGCTCCCTGCGGGTTTCCCGGATGCGGCTGCCGAGAGTGTACATCAGGCATTCCTCCTCTCTGTGTCCTGATGATAACACAAAAATTTGGGAAATGCAAGAAAAATATCTTGACAAAGACACTTCTGCGAGGTATGGTGAAAGTGTCGCAAGAAAGACACTTCTGCGGGAGACAGGCGGTCCCGGAAGGGAGCGCCCTGATTTGTCCATTGAAGTGTCCTAAAAAAGACACGGAGGAGGATGCATGAGAGAAAGAGAAGTGAAGCCCCGGGGGCCGGGGCGGCCCTTTGTCAGCCCGTACATCAGCCTGTGCGCCGACTGCCGGGTGTGCACCTGCCGGTGGGCCTACGGGGAGGCGGTGCCGGGCTGGCGGGCGGAGCCGTCGGCGCTGTACGAGGGGGGCTGGCGGGTGCTGGAGTGCCCGGAGTTTGTGGCCATGCCCCGGCGGAGAAGGAGGCGGCGGTGAGGGAGCCGGAGCGGCCCGCGGAGCCGCCGGAGGAGAAGCCGGAGCGGTGCGCCGTCTGCGGGGCGGCGTGGCCGGAGTATCAGGTACGGGAGCCGGGGCGGGGCGTCATCGGGTGTGAGCGCTGCCTTGTGATCCGGAAAGGGGGAGTCATTCAATGAACGAGGAACAGGTGATGGAGCTGCTGGCGGGGCCGCAGCGGGAGGCGGAGCGTCTGCGGGCGGCCCGGCGGCGGCTGGAGAGCCGGCTGTCCCGGTGCCGCCGGATGACGGCGGGCTACGGCGGTACCCGGCGGGGGAGCGTGTCCTCCGGCGAGGACAGCTGGGCGGAGACGGCGGATCTGGTGGAGGAGGTGCGGCGCCGGCAGGCGGCGCTGGCGGCGGCCCGGCGGCGGGTGCGGGAAATGCTGGCGGTGATGGAGGGGGAACGGGACGGACGGCGGAACGCGGCGGTGCTGGAGCAGCGGTACCTGCTGGGACGGTCCTGGCCCCGGGTCCGGGAGGAGCTGGCGGCGGAGGGCTTTGCCGCCGGGACGGAGCGGACGCTGTTCAACTGGCACCGGGCGGCCATCCGGCAGGCGGAGCGGGTGTGGAACGGCGGGGAAGCGGCAAAGATACGGTAAGCGGCGGGGACGGCAGAAAAAATTTTCGTTTGGCGTTGCCTTTTCAGCGCCATCCGTGTTATTTTCTATGCTGGAAATACAGGAGAGACCGACGGGCCGAAAGGCGCGCCGGTCTTTTTTCATGCCCGGAAAGGAGGTGAGAGCCGTTGGGAAGATGACGAAGCAGCGGAAGCGGAGCCTGCGGGCGGCGGCGCTGGCGTGTCTGGAGATGGAGCTGCCCCGGGAGGATGAGCTGCGGCAGGAGCTGGAGCGGCGGGGACTGGCGCCCACCGGCGGGCAGGCGCTGGCGTACCGGCAGTGGATGAAGGCGGCGGGAGGGGATACCTCCGCCGCCAAATTTCTGCGGGACGCCGCCGGACCGGAGGAGCCGGAGACACCGGCGGCAAAGCCGGCGGCAGACCTCTCCGGCCTGACGGACGAGGAACTGCGGCATCTGGCGGGAAGGAGCGTGAAATGTGAGCAGGGCTGACAGGGCACTGGCGGAGGCGGCGGCTGCCGAGCTGGCCCGGCGGGAACTGGCCCGGCGGCGGTACGCCGCCTATCTGGCGCTGGTGAACGGGCCGGCATGGGTGGAGACCCGGCTGTCCCGGTTTCTGGCGGATGAGGTGCAGGCCTTCGTGGAGGCGGAGACGGGCCACGCCTACGACATTCTGGTGATTGAGACACCGCCCCAGCACGGCAAGTCCATGACGCTGACGGAGGCGCTGCCCTCCTGGGTGCTGGGGCGATGGCCGGAGACGCGGATCATTCAGGGCTCCTACAGCGAGGAGACGGCGGAGCGGTTCTGCCGGCGGAACAAGGAGAAGGTGAAGGCCTGGGGGCAGCGGCTGTTCGGCATCCGGGTGGGAGCGGTGGACCGGGCGGCGGAATTTGAGCTGGCGGGGCACCGGGGGCGGATGATCTCCCGGGGCATTCTCTCCGGCGTCACCGGAAACCCGGCAGAGCTGATGATTCTGGACGACCCCATCAAAAACCGGCAGGAGGCGGACAGCCCCATCTACCGGGAGCGGCTGTGGGAGGAGTGGCAGAACAGCTTCAAGTCCCGGCTGGCGGCAGGGGCCAAGGTGATTGTCATCATGACCCCCTGGCACGAGGACGATCTGGCGGGGCGGCTGCTGACCACGGAGCGCCACATCCGGCTGCTGCGGCTGCCGGTGGAGGCGGAGCGGGAGGACCCGCTGGGCCGCCCCGCGGGGGCGGCGCTGTGCCCGGAGCTGGGAAAGGACGAGAGGTGGCTGGCGCAGTTCAAAGCCTCCTATCTACAGGACCCCAGAGGCGGCCAGCGGGCCTGGGCGGCGCTGTACCAGTGCGCGCCCGGGGTGGAGGGCGGCAACCTGGTGCGGCGGGAGTGGTGGAGGACCTACCGGGAATCGGAGATGCCGGCGCTAGCGGCGGAGGTCATCAGCGTGGACGCCGCCTTCAAGGACGGGGACGCCAACGATTTTGTGGCCATTACCGTGTGGGGCAAGCACGGGAACGACTACTACCTGCGGTGGTGCGTCAACCGGCACCTGGACTTTCTGGGAACCATCGGGGCCATCCGGGAGATGAAGCGGCGGTATCCCAACGCCCGGGCGGTGCTGATTGAGGACAAGGCCAACGGCAGCGCCGTCATCAACGTGCTGCAGCGGGAGATGTTCTGCGTTCCGGTGGAGCCGAGGGGCGGCAAGGCGGCCCGGGTTCACGCGGTGTCCGCCGCCATCGAGAGCGGGCATGTGTACCTGCCTGCCGACGCCTGGTGGCTGGGGGAGTTTCTGGACCAGTGGTCGTCCTTTCCCGCCGGACGCCACGATGACATGGTGGACTCCTCCACCCAGGCGCTGACCTATCTGCTCCACAGTGCCGGGGAGACGGGCCAGGCGCGGCAGCAGGAGGCGGGCTTCGGCGGGGCGCTGTACGACGTATACGGTTCATAAGAAAAGGAGGAAAACAATGGCATTTTTACTGGGATTGGCCGGGGGAGCGGCAGCCGTGGGACTGCTGCTGGCAGGAATGGCGCTGGGCCGGCAGCTGGCGGGGCGGCAGGCGCGGCCCACGGCGGAGGCCCTCTCCGAGGGGGAGGGGCGACGGCTGCAGGAGGAACAGGAGGCCTTCCGGCTGCTGCAGAACTACACCGTGGAACGGGCCTACGGCGGGAAGGAGGCGTAAATGCGGGACAATGACACCACCCTGGCCTGGAAGCTTTACGAGGCGGGCCGGGATTACAACGAGCGGCTGGTGCCCAGCCAGTACGCGCTGGTGGACACCAACACCGAGTTTTTCAGCGGCAACCAGTGGCTGAATCTGCCGGACACCCCCGCCATGCGGGAGCTGCCCAAGCCCACCTTCAACATCATCAAGCGCATTGCAAGCCTGTTCATCGCCTCCCTCACCTCCAGCGCCGTGGCGCTGCGGTTCGAGCCTCTGGCCTACTATGGGGCGCCGGAGGAACAGGAGGGGGAGGACCCTGCCGACGTGGCCAACGCGGAGGTGGGGAACCTGCTGGAGAAGTTCAAGTTTGAGTACCGGCTGCGGGACGCCCTCTACGACGGCGCCCGCAGCGGCGACTACTGCGCCCACTTCTGGTTCGACCCCACGGCCATGCCCTACGGCGGAGCCTTCGGGCAGCGGCGGGGGGAGATCCGGATGGAGCTGGTGGACGGCGTCAACGTCATGTTCGGAAACCCCGCCAGCGCCTGCGTGGAGGACCAGCCCTACATCCTGCTGGTGGGCCGGGACACGGTGGAGCACCTGCGCCAGGAGGCGGAGGCCCGGGGCAGCGCCGAGGCGGAGCGCATCACCGCCGACAGCGAGAACGGACACTTCTCCGGCGTGGGCGGCCGGACGGAGCTTTCCGCGGAGGAGGGGGGAAAGGCGCTGTACGTGTGCCTGTACACCCGGTGCAGCCGCCCGGTGAAGCGGGCGGACGGGACGGTGGAGCGGTGGGAGAGCACCATTCACGTCACCAAGGCCACCCGCACCGCCGTCATCTACCAGGACGTGGACACAGGACTGTCCCGCTATCCCATCGCCTGGGGCAACTGGGAGAAGCAGAAGAACCAGTACCATGGCCGGGCGCTGGTGACGGGCATCGTGCCCAACCAGATTTTCATCAACACCATGTTTGCCACCGCCATGCGCCACCTGCAGCTGATGGCATTCCCCAAGACGGTGTACAACGCCGACCTGATCTCCAGCTGGAGCAACGAGGTGGGCCAGGCCATCGGCGTCCGGGGGCTGCAGCCGGGACAGGCGGTGGGCCAGGTGGCCCAGCATCTGCAGCCGGCGGAGATGAGCAATCAGATCTTTGCCCTCATCGACAAGGCCATGGCCTACACCAAGGAGTGCCTGGGAGCCACCGACGCCCAGATGGGCAACGTGCGGCCGGACAACACCTCGGCGCTGATGGTGCTGCAGACCAACGCGGAGGTGCCGCTGGAGAACGTGCGTGCGGGCCTCTACGAGTGGGTGGAGGACATCGGCGCCATTCTGCTGGACATGATGGGCACCTACTACGGCACCCGGCCGGTGGTGACGGACCGGGAACTGGAGGAGCCGGTGACCGACGGGGCGGGGAATGTGTCCATCGACCCGGTTACCGGGCTGCTGCGGACCCGGCGGGTGAGCCGCCGGGTGGTGCGGAGCTTCGATTTCTCCCGGTTCAAGCACCTGTGGCTGCGGATGCGGGTGGACGTGGGCGCCACTACCTATTTCAGCGAGATCGCCATGAGCCAGACCCTGGACAACCTGCGCCGGGACGGCACCCTGGATGTGATTCAGTACCTGGAGCGCATCCCCGACAAGCTGATTCCCAAAAAGGAGGAGCTGCTGCGGGAGCTGCGCAGCCGCGCCGCCGCGGAGCCGGAGGGCACGTCCGCCGGCGCCGGCGGTCCGGTGCAGGGCGGCCCGGTGGATGAGAGTCGGGTGGCGGAGCAGCTCACCGGCACCATGCAGAACCGGCTGCAGGAGCTGCCTGCTGTGGCCCGACGGGCGGTGCTGCAGCAGGGCCAGGAGCGAAGCCGATGAAGACTGACGCCGGGCGACCGGCGTGGTCCATACAAAAACGAGAAAGGAGCAGAACATGGAAGAGGAAAAAATGACGGCGGTCCCCACGGAGCCCCAGCGGGACTTCGCCGCCGAGGCGGAGCAGGTGCGGGCCCTTTACCCGGACCTGCGGGAGTTCCCCGACGAGGTGGCCATGGACGCGGCGGCGGGAGCGGGCCTTCTGCAGGCCTATCTGAATTACCGGGAGCGGCAGGCCGTCCGGGAGACGGAGGAGCTGCGCCAGGAGAACGCGGTGCTGCGGCAGAACGCCGACGCCGCCGGCCGTGCCCCTGTCCGGGGCGTCACCGGCGGCGGAGACACCGCCTCCCGGCCCCGGGGCGCCTTTTTGCAGGGCCTCCGGGAGGACATGGAACAGTGGTAACCGATTTGAATGACAGAAAGGATGATGTGAAATGGCAGGCGGAATGAATCTGGCCAGCAAGTATGCTTCCGAGGTGGACGAGAAGTTCCACAGGGAGTCCCAGGCCGTGATGGCCCTGAACAACCACTACAAGTTCACCGGCGTGCAGACGGTGAACGTCTACTCCGTGCCGGTGGTGGCCATGCGGGACTACACCCGCAGCGGCACCAGCCGTTACGGCACCCCCGATGACCTGACCCGCAGCGTGCAGACCCTGAAGGTGGGCAGGGACCGGGCCTTTACCTTTATCATCGACCAGGGCGACCGCACCCAGTCCATGATGGTTATGGACGCGGGCCGCGCCCTCAGCCGCCAGATCCGGGAGGTGTGGGTGCCGGAGTACGACACCTATGTGTTCCGCACCCTGGCTGCCCGGGCCACCGCCCGGGGCAACTACTCCACCACGGAGCTGACCCGTGCCAACGCCTATGAGCAGTTCCTCCACGGCATGGAGGTGCTGGGCAACCGGAACGTGCCCGACCAGGGCCGGGTGTGCTTCTGCTCCTACCGCTTCGCCAACCTGCTGAAGCAGGACAGCGCCTTCATGCGCTACGGCGACCGGTCCCAGGAGATGCTGCGCAAGGGCGTCATCGGCGAGGTGGACGGCTGCCACATTGTGAAGGTGCCCGCCTCCCGGCTGCCGGCGGGCTGCGCGTTCCTGATGACCCATCCCATGGCCGCCACCGGCCCCAAGCAGCTGGAGAGCTTCAAGATCCACGACAATCCCCCCGGCATCAATGGCTATCTGGTGGAGGGCCGCGTGATCTATGACTGCTTCGTGCTCAACGAGAAGGCGGACGCGGTGTACTACCACGGCGCCCAGCCGGTGCTCAAGCCCCTGAATGTCACCGCCTCCGTCAACGGCAGCGGCACCGCCGCCCTGGTGGTGGAGCCCGGCGCCCCTGAGAGCGGCAACAGCTGGAAGTACCAGGTGAAGTCCTCTGCCGACGCCCTGGACACCGTCACCTACGGCACCGCCATCACCGCCTCCAACTGGAGCGCCCTCACCGGCTCCGGCGTCACCCTGACTGCCGCCGCCGGCAGCGTGGTGGCCGTGGCGGAGGTGGACTCCGCCGGCAAGCCTCTGGGCTACGGCACCGCCGAGGTCTGCTGATGACGGCCGCCTACGGCGATCTCCGCCGGCAGGTGCTGAGCCTGGTCCGCAAATACTCCATCGCGGGAAAGGAGACGCCGGCGGCCTACAACTGCCAGGCGGATGACCTGAACCGCATTCCGCTGCTGCTCAACGAGGCGCTGGCGCAGCTGCGGACGGAGGGAAAGCCGGACACGGCGGCAGCGGTTCTCACCGGCGGAGAGGAGTACGGCGGGTGGATGCGCTGCCCCCTGCCGGAGGACTGCCACGCCCTCCGCACCGGCGGCGTGACGGTGCTGCGGGGCGGAAGGCTGCGGCGGACCAACGATTACCGCCTGCAGGGGAAGTACATCCTGGTGCCGCCCGGGGAGACGTACACGGTGGAGTATGACCGCGTCCCGGCGCAGCTGCCCCTGGACGCGGCGGAGGACCTGGAGATTGTGGAGGACCCGGAGGTCCTCCACGCCGCCGTGTGTTACGCGGCGGCGTACCTGGTGATGCAGGAGGATGAATTCGCCTACGCCGCGCTGCGCAACGAGTATGAGCGGCGGCTGAGCCGCCTCTCCGCCGGAGTCACGGCGGAGGTGGGCACGGTGGAGGATGTGTACGGAGGGGAGGGCGACTGACATGGGCATTCCCTATCCCACGCTGCCGGAGAGACGGCCGGTGCAGCTGCTGGACTTTCCCCGGCTGGACGGCGGGCTGAATCTGCAGGAGCTGGATTACCGGCTTCCCCCCAACCAGTCCCCGGAGATGAAAAACCTCTGGTGGCAGGACGGATTGCTGCAGTGCCGGGACGGCCAGCGCCTGGTGTGGTCCGCGGAGGGTACCGGCTACGCCTGCTGCGTCGAACCCTTCCGGGGCTACGGGTTTTTCCACATCGGCGACGGGCTGTACTGCTCCGATCTGACGGAGGCGGCGCCGGTGAAGCTCTGCGGCCAGGTGCCGGAGAACCGGGGCACCTTCCTGCGGTATGGCGAGTGGCTGTTCTACAAGAACCGGGGCGGGTTTTTCCGCATTGCCGCCGGGGAAGCGGGCTTCACGGTGACAGACATGCGTCAGGCGGCCTACGTGCCGGTGACGGTGATCAACGCCGATCCGGCCACCGGCGCCGGGGACACCTATCAGCCGGAAAACCGGCTCTCCTCCGGCAAGACCGTGTGGTACAACGCCGCGGAGGGGGTGACGGTGTACCATCTGCCGGTGGGGAACGTGGACAGCGTGACGGCGGTGACGGTGGACGGCGCGGCCCTGACTGCCGGGACGGACTACACGGCGGACACGGCGGCGGGCACCGTCACCTTTGCCGCGGCGCCGCCGGTGACGGACCCGCCCACCAACAACACGGTGACCATCACCTACGAGAAGGCCAACCCGGAGGCGCTGGAGGCCGTCATGGACTGCCCCTATGCCGCCGTGTACGGCGGGGACAACGGCGTGTGCATGGTGCTGGGGGGCTGTGCCGCCCAGCCCAACGCCTTTTTCTGGAACGGCAACGATCACCTGAGCATGAACCCCGGCTACTGGCCCATGCCCTTTTACAACCTGGCGGGGGATACGGCGGACGCCGTGACCGGCTTCGGGCGCCAGTACGGGATGCTGGTGCTGTTCAAGGAGAGCAGCGTGGGCCGGGCGGAGTGGAGCGTGGAGACGGTGGACGGCCGGGACAGCATCTCCCTCACCTACGCCGCCGTCAACAGCCGCATCGGCTGCGACCTGCCCTGGACCATTCAGCTGGTGGAGAACAACCTGGTGTTTGCCAACAGCCGGCAGGGAGTGTTTTTCCTGCGGGACTCCTCGGCGGCCCTGGAGAACAACATGGTGTGCATCAGCCGGAAGGTCAACGGCACCTCCCGGCGGCCGGGGCTGCTGGCGGACGCGGCGGATGCCGGGGCGGACGGGGTCTGCGCCTTCGACGATGACAGCCGGTACTGGCTGTGCGCCGGGGGACACGTTTACGCCTGGGACTACACGGTGTCAGGCCGGAAGGACCCCAGCTGGTTCTTCTTTGACAACGTGCTGGGCATCGCCTATCTGCGCCGCGGCGAAACGAATTACCATCTGGACAGAACCGGCCGGCTGACCCGGTTTGTCCGGGACTTCCTGGACTACGGCGGCGCCATTGAGAAGGTCTACCGGTTCACGCCGCTGTCCTTCGGCGGCTACGACCGGCTGAAGGACGTACTGTACTGCATTTTCACGGTGCGCTCCGACACCGACAGCATTGTGGACATCCAGTATGACAGCGACTACGAGACACGGCAGGACCGGACGGAGATTCGCTCCCTCAGCTACCATCTGGCGCCCCGGAACCTGAGCTTCCGGTGCCTGACGGGGCAGAAATACGCCCACGTGGCCCGGAGACGGCCCGGGTGTCGCCGCGTGCGGCACTTTGCCATGGGGCTGCGCAACTGCCGCCCGGGCCAGGACCTGTCCATCGTGTCGGCGCAGACGGCGTTCCGGTATCTGGGCAGGGACCGATGATGAAAGGAGGGTGCAAGTGGCACTCAAGCAACTGAGCTTCAGCAAAAGCTGGACCAACCCGGCGGATTTTCCCACGGTGGAAACCGACGAGACGGTGATCCGGCAGGACATGCAGCAGCTTCACGACGAGACGAAAGCCTATCTGAACGGCACGCTGCTGCCGGCCATTGAGGGGGGCTTCGTGCCGGCGGGGCGGACCGTCAACGGCCACGCCCTGACGGAGGACGTGACCGTCACCAAGGGGGACGTGGGTCTGGGGCAGGTGGACAACACCGCCGACATGGACAAGCCCGTCTCCACCGCCCAAGCGGCGGCCATTCAGGCGGCGGTCATGGGCCAGATTCCGGCGGGCAGCGTGGAGAAAACCATGCTGTCCGCCGGTGTGGCGGCGGCAGTGAGCCGGGCGGAGGAGGGCGGCGGTCTGGATCAGAAGATCGCGGACACGGCTTCCCAGAGGGCGGCGCTGCTCCATGCTGCCCAGCACGGCGCTTCCGGCAGTGATCCCGTCACCCCGGCGGCCATCGGCGCGGTGGCCAAAACCGGCGACACCATGACGGGAAACTTGTCCGTCGCCGGAGCGTCCTACCCCAAGCTGTTTATCCGGGACACCACCAACGGCTCTGTGGGGCAAATTCAGCATTTCAACCATCTTTTGCAGATCATTGCCACAGAAGCGGGAAGCACCAGCAATTCCAGGCAGATCATGCTGAGCGACAAGGTCAACAAAAGCTCGCTGAGCGACGCCCTGCGGCTGGCTGAAACGAAAGATGGCGTGTCGACCTACTACAACATCCTGCACACCGGCAATCTGTCGGATGTGAATCTGGCCCGGATCCGTACGGTGGAGTACACCGGAACGGGAACGAAGAGCGTTTCCGCGGCGGTTGGCTTTGTTCCGAAGCTGGTGGTGGTGCAGCAGGTGCTGTCCGTCAGTTCCAGCGATTCGCCGTCCACACTGCCGCTGGTGTTCAACGGCGTGGGACAGGCCATGGGCCTCTATCAAAACGGCAGCAGCGGCGATCTGGAGGGGTTTGAGATCAACGTGACGGCGTTCGGGGAGACGGTCAGCTGGAACGGCACCGACTATGTGGAAGCCAACAACAAACTCAACACCACCTACCGGGTGACGGCCATCGGATGAGAGGAGGTGACGGAGTGCGGATTCTGAGAATTGCGGCCGAGGCGGACGGCTCCCGCCCGCCCATCCAGAGCTGGAGCGGAGAGTTGCCGCCGGACGGCTACGCGTGGCTGCCGGAGGCGCTGGATGACGGACGGTTTGAGGCGGCCAACGGCTTTGTGACGGTGGCGGTGGACGGGGAGAACACCGTCGCCGCCATGGAGGAGAATGCCGGGGCCAGAGCGGCCTGGCTGGCGGAGCAGGGAGACAGGGAGACGGCGGTCAGCCCGGCGGAGACCATGCTGGAGCTGCTGGCGGATCATGAGTACCGGCTGTGCCTGCTGGAGCTGGGCGCGGCGGAGTGAGAGGAGTGATGAACATGAGCAGTGTATTCAACCTGTGCAGGCTGCTGATCTTCCGGGGGAGAACGGAGGGCCTGCAGGGCAAGATGGACGCCTATCTTGCCAATGACCGCCTGACGGCGGAAGAGTACAGCCGGCTGGCGGAGCTGCTGGGGCGCGGGGTGTAAGCTATGGATGAAGTGGGGATTGAGCACCGCCTGACGGCGGTGGAAAAGCTGGCAGGGGACACGGCGGAGCATCTGGCGGCGCTGGAGAAGCGGCAGGACGATCTGGATCAGCTGACATCTGCCGTGGCGGTATTCGCCAAGGAGCAGGAGCACATCCAGGCGGACGTGAAGGAGATCAAAGCCGACGTGAAGGCCCTGACGGAAAAGCCCGGACGGCGGTGGGAGGGGCTGGTGGACAAGCTGCTGTACGCCGCGGCCGGGGCGGTGATGGCATGGGCGGCAGGGGGCGGCCTCTGACCGCCGGAAAGGAGAAAGAATGAACTGGAAAAGCAAACTGACCAGCCGCAAGCTGTGGGCCGCGGCGGCGGGCGTGGTGACGGGACTGGCCATGGCCTTTGGACTGGACGAGTCGGTGATCTCCACCGTGGCGGGCGGCATGGTGACGCTGGCGTCGGTGGTGAGCTACATCGTCACGGAGGGGGCGGTGGACGCCGCGGCGGCCCGGGGAGGCCGGGAATGAACGGCGCGGCGGTGCGGGTCTACTCCAGGGCCAAAGACGGGGCGGTGCGCCTGGCGCCCCACTTTCAGGTGCGGGAATTCGCCTGCTCCGACGGCACCGACACGGTGTTTGTCTCGCCGGAGCTGGTGGAGGTGCTGGAGAAGCTGCGGACCCATTTCGGCAGGCCGGTGCGGGTGCTCAGCGGATACCGGACGGAGGCGAAGAACAAGGCGGTGGGCGGCGCGGCCTACAGCCGCCACAAGTACGGCATGGCGGCGGACATCGCGGTGGAGGGGGTCTCCCCCTCCGCGGCGGCGGCCTGGGCCGGGACGCTGCTGGCGGACCGGGGCGGCATCGGCGTATACAAGACCTTTGTCCATGTGGACGTGCGGCCGGAGCGGAGCCGCTGGACCGGTTAAGGAGGGTGTATGGCAAATCTGTTGAAGGAAATCGCCTCGTCTGTCATCAGCAACGCGGTGAAAACGGCGGCGGCCACGGCGAAAACGGCCTCCGGGTCCGGAGGCGCGGCGGAGAAGAGCGCCCCGTCCTCCGGCAGTGAGGGCGTGGTGTCCCAGTACGACCGGCAGCTGATGAGTCAGGAGGACCTGGACGCGGTGCAGAAGTACAGCGCGGCGGCCAAGGCGGCCAGTGCGGCCGGGGATCAGCAGGGGGTGTCCAGCGCCCACAGCGCGGCGGAGGCCATCCGGTACAAATACGGCTATTCCGGCGGCCAGCAGGGGGACCAGTACATCCCGCTGGAAAAGTCCTCTGTGACCGCGGCGAAGAAATCGTCGGCCGGGGCGGACGTCAGCGGGATGCGGGAAGCGCTGCGGCAGGCCGCGGAGGCGGCGGGCCGGCAGCAGACGGAGCGCATCGACTATGAGACTGCCCGGGGCATTGCCGCCCTGGAGCAGAGCCGCCAGCAGGCGGAGGCGCAGTTCCAGACCCTGCGGGATCAGACGGATATTGACGAGCGGAAGGCCCTGGACAACCAGGCCCTCTACGCCGAGGCGCGGGGAGACCGGGGCGGCGTGGGCCGGGAGCAGTACGGCGCGGTGCAGAACACGGCGGCGGGCCGCCGGCTGGAGGTGAACCGGCGGCAGGCGGAACTGGCGGACGAGACCCGCCGTCAGATGGAGCAGCTGCGCAGCCAGGGAGAGTTTGAAAAGGCCGACGCACTGCTGGCACTGAGCCAGTCCTGCCTGTCGGAGCTGGTCGGCCTGGAGAAGTGGGCGGCGGAGTACAATCTGGACACCGCCAGGTTTCAGGCGAATCTGGACCAGTGGCGGCAGGAGTTTCTGCTGAAGGAGGGGGAGCTGCTGGGGACCTACAACGGCCGGCTTACCCTTGCGGCGCAGAAGCAGAGCGCGGCGGCGGAGCAGGAGCGGCAGAAGCTGCTCTCCGACGCGGGCACGGCACTGCTGAAGGCGGGCATCCGGCCCTCCGCCGCCCAGCTGGCAGCCATGGGAATGACGGCGGAGCAGGCGGCGGCCCAACTCCGCACCCAGTCGGCCTCCAAAACCGGCGGAGGCGGCAGCGATTCCCCCTCCGAGGAGCAGGACTACGAGGGACTGTTCCGGGCGGCCCGGGACAGCGCGGACAGCAGGAGCTTCATCGCCAACAACTACCGGCGCTACGGCTTCAACTCCGTGACGGGACTGTGGGACGCCTATCAGACCTGGGAGGTCCGGCAGCGGGACACCGGAAAGGCGCAGCTGGACTTTGACCCCGACGAGGGTGTGTTTACCTGGAACGGAGAGACGTTCAGCAACCTGCAGAAGCTGCTGACGCGGCTGTGGCAGGAGGACCTGTCCGACGGGGAGCGGAAGGCGCTGGAGCAGAAGTTCGCCCGGTGGGGCTATGACATCATCATCCCCTGACGGAATGAAAAGCCCTCCGGCAGCTGCCGGAGGGCTTTTGGCACAGGACGCTTCAAAAAAATATGCCGCAAGGAAAACTCCTTGCGGCATAGATGTATCCTCGATTATTCCTCGGGGACGATGGCGCCGTTGGGGCAGGTATCGCTGCAGCTGCCGCAGTCCAGGCAAGCACCAGCGTCGATGACGTAAGAGTCGTCGCCCTGGCTGATGGCACCGGCGGGGCAGACATCAGCGCAGGAACCGCAGCTGACGCAAGCAGAAGTGATCTTGTAGGCCATGGGAAGCACCTCCATAAAAATTTGTACGATTCATTGTACCACACCCCGCAGAAAAAGCAAGGGATTCTGTTAAATTTCAGACGGGAAATTTAATGCACTGAATCATAAACCCGGAAAAAGGCCCGCGGCAGAGGGAAATGGCGGTTATGAAACGGAGGGAAACAGGAAAAAATGACCTCGGTAAACCGAAAACGCGGCGCTGGCCGCCGGGACAGGAGGAACTGAGGAGATGGGCGAGAGACGATTTACCGCCGGGGCGGAGACCGCCCTGCGGCTGAGCCAGGCGGCGGCGGGAGAACTGGGCCACGGCTACGTGGGGACGGAGCACCTGCTGCTGGGGCTGATGCGGGAGCGGTCCGGCACGGCCCACCGGGTGCTGGAGGAGGCGGGCCTCACCGACCGCCAGATGGGGGAGATCATCCGCCGCAGCGTAGGCGTGGGAACGCCGGGGGCGGACCCGGCTCTGGGGCTGACGCCCCGGGCACGGCGGGTGGTGGAGCTGGCCATGGAGGATTCCATGCGGGGCGGCTGCGCCCTGGTGGGGACGGAGCATCTGCTCACCGGCATTCTGCGGGAGGGGGAGAACATGGCCCTGCGGGTGCTGCGGCTGGCGGGGTGCGACTGCCGCCAGCTGTACGGCGCGCTGCTGCGCCGCCGGGAGCAGGCTGCCCGGGCCTCCGCCTCCTCCGCGCCACGGCCTGCCCCGGCCCAGCGGGACGATACCCGGATCAAGACGCTGCGGGAGTTCTCCCGGGAGCTGACGGAGGAGGCCCGGGGCGGGCGGCTGGACCCGGTGATCGGCCGGGAGGCGGAGGTGACCCGGGTGATCCAGATTCTCTCCCGCCGCCGGAAGAACAACCCCTGCCTCATCGGAGAGCCGGGGGTGGGGAAAACTGCCATTGTGGAGGGGCTGGCCCAGAAGATTGTGCTGGGAGAGGTGCCTGACGAGCTGCGGGACAAGCGGATTCTGTCCCTGGACCTGTCCGCCATGGTGGCGGGCACCAAGTACCGGGGAGAGTTTGAGGAGCGGATCAAGAAGGTACTGGAGGAGACCCGGCGGGCAGGGGATGTGATCCTCTTCATCGACGAGCTGCACACCATTGTGGGGGCCGGGTCCGCCGAAGGGGCGGTGGACGCCGCCAACATCATCAAGCCCGCTCTCAGCCGGGGAGAAATCCGGGTGCTGGGGGCCACCACCCTGGACGAGTACCGCAGGCACATCGAGGGGGACCCGGCGCTGGAGCGGCGGTTTCAGCCGGTGAGCGTGGGGGAGCCGGACCGGGAGACGGCGCTGCTGATTCTGCGGGGGCTGCGGGAGAAGTATGAGCTGCACCACCGTCTGAAAATCACCGACGAGGCGCTGGAGGCGGCGGTGGACCTGTCGGGGCGGTATATCCATGACCGGTTCTGGCCCGACAAGGCGGTGGACCTGATGGACGAGGCGGCCTCCCGGGTGCGGATGGAGACGGAGGAGCCATCGGCGGAGCTGCGGAGTCTGGAGAGCAAGCTGGCGGAGGTGGGAAAGGACAAGGAGGCCGCGGCGGCCCGGCAGGACTATCAGGAGGCGGCCCGGCTGCGGGGCATTGAGGAAAACTACCTGCGCCAGCTCCGGGAGGAGCGGCAGCGGCGGCAGAACCGGGGACACCGGCCGGTGTCCGCCCGGGACGTGGCGGACGTGACGGCGGGGTGGACGGGCATCCCCGCCGCCCGGCTGACGGAGAGCGAGTCCGTCCGGCTGCTGCACCTGGAAGAGGAGCTGCGGCAGCGGGTGGTGGGCCAGCAGGAGGCCGTCCGGGCGGTGGCCCGGGCTGTCCGGCGGGGCCGTGTGGGGCTGCGGGACCCCCGGCGGCCCATGGGGTCCTTTTTGTTCCTGGGGCCCACCGGCGTGGGCAAGACGGAGCTGAGCCGCGCCCTGGCGGCGGCGGTATTCGGCGGCGAGGAATCCATGATCCGGCTGGACATGTCGGAGTACGCCGAGGCCCACACCGTGTCCCGGCTGGTGGGGTCCCCGCCGGGGTATGTGGGCCATGAGGAGGGGGGACAGCTGACGGAGAAGGTGCGCCGCCGTCCCTACGCCGTGGTGCTGCTGGACGAGATCGAAAAGGCCCATCCCGACGTGTGGAACCTGCTGCTGCAGATGCTGGAGGACGGGTTTCTCACCGACGCCCGGGGGCGGCGGGTGGATTTCCGGAACACCCTGATTGTCATGACCTCCAACGTGGGGGCGGAGCGGGTGGTTGCCGGCGGCGGACGGCTGGGCTTCGGCGGCGCCGGGGAGGAACGGGACCGGCAGGTCCGGGAGGCGGCTATGGAGGAGCTGCGGCGGACCTTCCGGCCGGAGTTCCTCAACCGGGTGGATGACATTGTGGTGTTCCGCCGGCTGACGCAGGAGGACACGGCGGAGATCGCCCGGCGGATGCTCGCGGAGACAGCCCGGCGGATGGCGGCGGTGGGCGTGGAACTGCAGGCGGACCCGGCGGCGGTGGAGGAGCTGGCCCGGGAGGGCTACGACCCCCGGTACGGCGCCCGGCCCCTGCGGCGCAGGCTGCGGGAGACCGTGGAGGACCCGGCGGCGGAGCAGCTGCTGGACGGCAGACTGAAGCGGGGCGACACCGCCCGGGTGGTGGCCGGTGAGCAGAGCGTGCGGGTGGAGCGGGAGGCGCCCCCGGCGACTTGATTTGTTCACACTTTTCCTGTATCATAAACGCAACAGCGAATGCCAACACAGGAAAGGAGCATGTTTATGCCGTTTTCATTCCATTTCGGCCCCGGCTTCGGCGGCTTTCAGCAAAGCGGGGCGGGCCCGGATTTCTCCCAGTTCCAGCAGGAACGGCCCCGGAAGGCCCGGAAGGCCCGCAAGCCCATCGGCAACGCCTTCACCCGCACGCTGCTGAACATCGGCGTGACGCTGGTGTTCGCGCTGGTGTACTTCTATCTGGAACTGCCGGCTCTGAATTTCCATGACGAGGATTTCTACCTGTTTGTGTTCCTCTGCTGCGCGGTGTACTGTATCTGCGCCGTCATCACCTCCGGGTTTCAGGGAGAGGGGGTCAAGGGATACCTCTCCTTCGTGCGCAAGCAGTGCACCGTCCCCTTCGCGGCGGTGGTGGTGCTGTTTGCCGTGATTCTGGTGGGCACCGCCGCCTCCTGGGTGGTGCTGCGGGCCAACAGCTACAGCAAGCTGCTGACGGTGGAGCCCGGCGATTTCGCCGCGGAGGTGGAGGAGATCTCCTTCCACCAGATTCCCATGCTGGACCGCAGCTCCGCCGCCCGTCTGGGCGCCCGGAAGCTGGGCGAGCTGGCGGATATGGTGTCCCAGTTCGAGGTGATGGACAACTACACCCAGATCAACTATCAGGGACGGCCTGTGCGGGTCACCTCCCTGGGCTACGCCGACATCATCAAGTGGTTCACCAACCGCTCCAACGGCCTGCCAGCCTACCTGATTGTGGACATGGTGACCCAGGACGTGGAGGTGGTGCGCCTGGAGGAGGGCATGAAATACACCACCGCCGAGCACTTCAACCGCAACCTCTACCGGCACATCCGGTTCCGCTACCCCACCTATATGTTCGCCAATCCCGTGTTTGAGATCGACGAGGAGGGCACCCCCTACTGGATCTGCCCCCGGGTGGTGCGGACCATCGGCCTGTTCGGCGGCACCGACATCCGGGGCGCCGTGCTGGTGAACGCCGTTACCGGCGAGAGCGAGTACTATGAGGAGGTCCCCGCCTGGGTGGACCAGGTGTATGTGGCGGACCTGATCATGCAGCAGTATGACTACTACGGCCTGTACAAAAACGGCTTCTTCAACTCCATCCTGGGCCAGCGGGACGTGACCCAGACCACCGACGGCTATAACTATATTGCCATCGGAGATGACGTGTATATGTATACCGGCGTTACCTCCGTTACCTCGGACCAGTCCAACATCGGCTTTCTGCTGAGCAACCAGCGGACAAAGGAGACCAAATTCTACTCCGTGGCCGGCGCCACCGAGGAGTCTGCCCAGCGGTCCGCCGAGGGCCAGGTGCAGCAGATGCGCTATGAGGCCACCTTCCCGCTGCTGCTGAACATCGCCGACCAGCCCACCTACTTCATGGCACTGAAGGACGCGGCGGGCCTGGTGAAGATGTACGCCATGGTGAACGTGGAGCAGTATCAGATCGTTTCCACCGGCACCACGGTGGCGGCATGCGAGACCAATTACCGCCAGGCGCTGGCGGAAAACGGCCTCATTGAAGAGGAGCAGGCGGAGATCATCGAACCCAGCCGGGACACGGTGTCCGGCACCATCGAGGAGATCCGCACCGCCGTTATGAACGGCGACAGCCACTATTTCCTGCGGCTGAAGGGCGATCAGCACTACTACGTCATCAGCGCCGCTGACGCCGCCGACGCCGTCATCCTCAACGTGGGCGACCGGGTGGAGATCGGTTATGACACCGAGACCTCCGGCACTCTCATCACGGCGTACAGCGTGGAGATCATCCGGGCGACGGTCGCGGCAGCGGAGGCTCCCGCGGCTCCGGAGGCCGCAACGCCGGAGGCGGAGAGTGCGGCGTGAGGTATTACACCACAGTGGAGAGTCCTGTGGGGACGCTGACCGTCATCTCTGACGGCGAGGCTGTCACAGGACTGGACTTTCCGCTGCGGCGGGGCCGCCCCCGGCCGGCACCGGAGGGAACGCGGGCGCCGGAGCTGCCGGTGCTGCGGCAGACGGAGCGGTGGCTGGCGGCCTACTTTGCCGGAGAGGACCCCGGCCCGGTGCCCCCTGTCCGCACGGAAGGCACTGCCTTTCAGGAGCGGGTGTGGGCGAAGCTGCGGGCCATTCCCTGCGGGGAGGTGACCACCTACGGCCGTATCGCCGACGCCATCGCCGCGGAGACGGGGCGGCGGCAGTCCGCCCAGGCGGTGGGCGGCGCCGTGGGCCGCAATCCGGTGGCCATTCTGATTCCCTGCCATCGGGTAGTGGGCAGCGGCGGCAGCCTCACCGGCTTCGGCGGCGGGCTGGACGCCAAGGTCCGGCTGCTGGAGACGGAGGGCGTGGACATGGCCAGGCTGTTCCGACCCAAGAGTGGCACGGCCCTGTGAATACGGAAAAAGCATCCCCCGGCCGTCAGGCCAGGGGATGTTTTGCGTTCAGGGAACGGTTTTCTGCTTCAGCTTGTAGTAGCTCCAGCAGCGGAGTCTGGAGATGAGAGACTGCTGCTCCGCACTCAGCTCCGCCTGCTTCACCACGGTGCCGTCCATCAGGGCGGCGGTCTGCTTCTGGATCACCGGCAGCTCCCGGCGCACCTGCCCCAGGCAGGCGAACCAGGGACTTTCCTCCCCGCGGCCCGTCAGCTCCAGCACCGCCTGGCCCAGATAGCAGGCGCTGATGCGGCCATCGGCAGGCAGGTCCAGGGAGGAGACGGCGCTGTCCCAGTCCAGAGCCGCGGCGGCGGCATCGTTGGCCCAGATGACGTAGGGCACCTCATAGGGGCAGTACAGGTCGGTGCGCTCCTCCTCCGCCACTGCCACCTGGGACCCAAGCTCCCGGTAGGCCAGCTGGTTGTCCCCCAGGTAAGGCAGGTGGTCGCCGAAGAACACCAGCACCACCGGCTCCTGCCGCCGGGAGAAGCGGTCCATCAGGGACCCCAGCATGGCGTCGGCGTCCCGGAGACCCTCGATATACACCCGCAGCAGGGTGTCTGACTGGTCCGACAGCGCTGCGGTGGTCTCCACGGCGGGATAGTCGTAATCCGGGCCGTACTTGTCCGCCGTGTAGGACATGTGGTTCTGGATGGTGGTGGTGAAGCTGAACACGGGGCCGTCCCCGCGTTCCAGGGCATCGTCGAACTTCTCTTCAATCAGGTCCGCCATGTATGCGTCGGTGACCCAGCGGCCCTTGTACTGCAGATCCGCCATCTCGTCGGCGAACAGCGTCTCCTCCGCGCCGAACCAGCGGTACACGTTCTCCCGGTTGTAGAACCAGTCATCGCCGGGGTGCATGAACAGCGTCTGATAGCCGTCGCTGTCAAAGACCCGGAAGAGGCTGTCCACGTTCCGGTTCACCGCCCGCAGAGCGGAGGTGGTGGTGGCGGAGAGGGCGTTGGTCTGCATGCCGGTGAGCACGTCGAACTCCGTGTTGGCGGTGCCGCCGGCAAACCCCGGCACCACAATGCGGCCGGAGACGCAGAACTGACTCGCCTGGGCAGCGTGGAGGCTGGCCAGCGGATCATTGTCCGCAGGGTAGGTAAAGGCCGGGTCATCCGTCAGGTCGGAGAAGGCCTCGTTCATCACCATAATGACGTGAACGTCCTTTCCCTGACCGGGTACGTCTCCCGTCTCCCAGCTCTCCGCCTCTGCCCGGGAATAGCCTGCCGGCTTGTCCACGGTGTAGGTGGTGAAATGGCGGCAGAAGCAGTAGGGGAAGCCCAGCTCGTTGAACACCACGGGGACGTGGTAGGCGTTGGACACGGAAAAGCTGTTGTACAGGTCGCCGGAGGCGTAGACCGTCAGAATCAGCACCGCCAGCGCGCCGCCGCTGAGAAGGGCGCCCAGGGCGCGGTACCACCAGCGCCGCAGGGCGGCGATGGGGAAGGGCCCGCACTTTGTCAGCGCCGCCAGCGCCAGCATGATCAGCGTGACCATCACCACCACGGCGATGACCCCCACGGGCCAGTGGATATCATAGCCGCCGGCGGCGGCACCGGCCTCCTTCAGAAGCCCCAGGTCCCGGGGAAACACCGGCTCGTCCCGCACCTCGATCTTGATGCGGTTGGCCACCGACAGCACCGCCCACACGCCGCCGCCCACCGCAGCCGCGGCGAATACATTCCGGAAGAGGAAGGTCAGGCACAGGATGGTCAGCCCCACAGGCAGGGCGTTGAGGACGATCAGCAGGGGCTGGCCGCGGAAAACCGCCACAATGGCCCGGAGGCTGTTGGGCTGGGCCCACAGGCACAGCAGCGTATAGAAGCCGGCCAGCAGAACGGCCAGCAGCAGCGTCCCCCACACGGGCAGGCGCAGCCGGTGAAATGAATGGTGTCGGTTCAAATCAGCAGATCCTTTCCGGAAAATTTCAAAATGTGGTATACTTATGAACACCGATATTATATAATAAAATTCTGATAAAATGCAAGCCGCCCGACCGGACGGGAAATGGATGGGATATGGGAACTCTGAGAAAACTCTCCTCTTCACAAATCATTCTCATGGGCTTCGCGGGGGCCATCCTGCTGGGAAGCCTTCTGCTGATGCTGCCCATCGCCACCCGGGACGGCGGGGGAGCCTCCTTCGGCGACGCCCTGTTCACCGCCACTTCCGCCGTCTGCGTCACCGGTCTGGTGGTGCGGGACACCGCCACCTACTGGTCCGGCTTCGGCCAGGCGGTGCTGCTGGGGCTGATTCAGGTGGGGGGCATGGGCGTGGTGACGGTGGCCATCGCGCTGTCCCTGGCCTCCGGCAAGCGCATCAGCCTCCGGCAGCGCAGCACCATGCAGGAGGCCATCTCCGCGCCCCAGGTGGGCGGCATTGTCCGGCTCACCGGCTTCATCCTGCGGACGGTGCTGGTGATGGAATTGCTGGGGGCGCTGGCGCTGTGGCCGGTGTTCGGCCGGGAGCTGGGGGTCTGGAAGGGGCTGTGGTACGGCGTTTTCCACGCGGTGTCCGCCTTCTGCAACGCGGGCTTTGACCTGATGGGCTATCGCTCCCCCTATTCCTCCCTCACCGGCTATGCCGCCCATCCGGCGGTGAACCTCACCGTGATGGCGCTGATTGTCATCGGCGGTATCGGCTTTGTGACCTGGGATGATGTGCGGACCCACGGCGTGCGCCTGCGGCGCTACCGGATGCAGAGCAAGGTGATTCTCGCCACTTCGGCACTGCTGCTGGTACTGCCGGCGCTGTATTTCTTCTTCTTTGAGCTGAAGGAACTGCCGGTGTCCCGGCGGCTGTGGGCGGCGGCGTTCCAGTCGGTCACCGCCCGGACCGCCGGCTTCAACACGGTGGACCTGACGGCCCTCAGCGAGACCGGCACCGCCGTCATGATGATCCTGATGCTCATCGGCGGCTCGCCGGGCTCCACCGCCGGCGGCATGAAAACCACCACCTTCGCGGTGCTGCTGTCCACGGCGGCATCGGTGTTCCGGCGGCGGGAGCACACCCAGTTTTTCGGCCGCCGCATTGCCGAGGACACGGTGCGCAACGCCGCCACGCTGCTGACCATGTACCTGACGCTGTTTCTGGGCGGCGGGCTGATCATGAGCCGGGTGGAGGGGCTGCCGCTGCTGACGTGCCTGTTTGAGACGGCCTCCGCCGTGGGCACGGTGGGGCTGAGCCTGGGCGTCACCCCCACGCTGGGGACGGTGTCCCGGTGCATTCTGATTCTGCTGATGTACTGCGGCCGGGTGGGCGGCCTGACGCTGATCTTCGCCGCCGCCTCCGGCACTGTGGGCAACACCGCCCGGCTGCCCCAGGAAAAACTGACCATTGGATAAGGAGGAGCCTATGAAATCCATACTGCTGATCGGCCTGGGCCGGTTCGGAAAACACGTGGCCATGAAGCTCAATGCCCTGAACCATCAGGTGATGGCGGTGGACAGCGACGAGGAGCGGGTCAACGCGGTGCTGCCCTACGTCACCAACGCCCAGATCGGCGACAGCACCAGCGAGGAGTTCCTCTCCTCCCTGGGCATCCGCAATTTCGACGCCTGCATCGTGGCCATCGGCGACAGCTTTCAGGACTCCCTGGAGACGGCGTCGCTGCTGAAGGAGCTGGGGGCCAGATACGTGTTCGCCCGGGCGGCCACCGACGTGCAGGAGAAGTTTTTGCTGCGCAACGGCGCCGACGAGGTGGTCTATCCGGAAAAGCAGCTGGCGGCCTGGACGGCCATCCGCTGCTCGTCCAACCACATTCTGGACTATGTGGAGCTGAACGAGGACTACTCCATCTACGAGCTGTCGGTGCCGGAGGAGTGGCAGGGCAAGTCGCTGATGCAGCTGGACCTGCGGAAGAAGTACGGCATCAACGTCCTCAGCGTCCGGGAAAACGGAGCGCTGAACATGGAGGTCACTCCGGAAACGGTGCTGACGGCGGACAAGACCGTCCTGGTGCTGGGACGGTACAAGTCCATCCAGAAGTGCTTCCGTATCTGAAAAACGCTGAAACTCCCCTCTGCCTGAAAACAGAGGGGAGTTTTTTGTGCTTTTATTACAAATGGTATCAGATTTCGGCGTTTTTTTCCTCCCGGACGGCGGCCACGTCGGCGGGAAGGATGGTCATCAGCTCCTCCTTGGTGACGGTGTCCAGACCGGCCACCCGGTTGGCCTGGGCAGTGAGCAGCTTTTCAAACAGGTTCCGCACGCCCCGGGCGTTGCCGAAGGAGACGGCGTCCCGGCTGGTTTCGGCGATGCAGGCCCGGACCGGCTCCCGGGCCTCCTCCGCCAGGGTGTAGCAGGCCTTTTTGCAGCGCATGTCGAAGATGGCCATCATCTCGTCCAGGGTGTAGTCATCGAAGTGGAGGAAGCGGTTGAACCGGGACTCCAGGCCGGGGTTGGAGTGGATGAAATCGTCCATCAGCCCGTCATAGCCTGCGGCGATCACCACCAGATCGTCCCGGTGGTCCTCCATGGCCTTCAGCACGGTGTCAATGGCCTCCTGGCCGAAGTCGTTGTCGCCGGTGCCGTTGAGGGCGTAGGCCTCGTCGATGAACAGCACGCCCCCCAGAGCCTGGTCAATGACCTTCCGGGTTTTGATGGCGGTCTGGCCCACGTACCCGGCTACCAGGCCGGAGCGGTCCACCTCCACCAGCTGCCCCTTGGAGAGAATGCCCAGGGAGTGGTAGATCCGGGCCATCAGCCGGGCCACGGTGGTTTTTCCGGTGCCGGGGTTGCCGGAGAACACCATGTGCAGCGACAGGTCCTCCGTGGGCAGGCCGTGTTCCCGGCGCAGCTGGTACACCCGCACCAGGTTCACCAGGGCCTTCACCTCTTTTTTCACGGCGGTGAGGCCGATGTAGCTGTCCAGCTCCGCCTGCAGGTCCTCCATTTTCTCCGGCGGCGGCGCCTCCTCCACGGCGGCGGAGGGAGCTGTCTGCCCGGCCGGCTCCGGGGCCTTTGGCTTTTCCGGCGTTTTGGGCTTTTCCGGGGCAGTCGGCTTTTCCGGCGTTTTGGGGGCGGGCGCGCCCCAGAAATCGTCCCCCATGCGGCGGAGATTGTTCTCCGTCAGCACCCGGATGGTCTCCATCTGCTGGAGAATAATATCGCCCCGGTTATTGTTTTTCATGAGGCATCCCTCTTTCCTCCATAAGATGGGTGTGGCGCAATGCCCGGAACAGCAGACCGGACAGGTAGCCGGTGAGGGTTCCGGTGAACACCGACACCACCAGCAGCACCGGCAGGTAGCACAGCGGCGCGCCGTTGCCCAGGGTGATGACGGCGGCGGCGATCTGGCCGCAGTTGTGGGCGGCGGCGCCGCCCATGGAGACGCCGTAAAGGGACAGTCCTTTCCCGTGCCGCAGCAGGGCCATCGCCGCCATGGCGGCCAGGCCCCCCAGCAGGGAGTACAGCAAGGCGTTGAAATTGCCGGCGAACATGGCCCCCAGCGTGCACCGGGCCACGAGAATCAGCAGCGCCTGCCCGGCCCCCAGGGCGTACAGGGCGAACACCGTCACCAGATTGGCAAGCCCCAGCTTCACCCCGGGCAGGGGAATCAGCAGCGACAGGGGCAGAAAATTTTCCACATAGGACATCGCCAGCGCCAGCGCCGTCAGCACGGCGCACAGCGTCAGCTGCCGGGTGGTGAGCTTCATGATCCGCCGCCCCCTTTCAGCCGATGACGGCGTCCACGCCGCCGTCATCGCCGCCGGTGAGGCGGACAGTCAGCCGGGCGGGCAGGCAGACGATGCTGCGGCCCCGGCTGCGGACGGTGCCGGTGTGGACGCAGTCCTGGGTGGGGCAGTCGGATTCCGCCACCGCCGCCCCCTCCGGGGAGAACTCCACCGTCAGGACGTAGCCGCTGGCTTCGTAGGTCCGCCGCTCCGGGCCGGAGAGACGGTCCAGGGCCACCCGGTCCACCTCCGCGCCGTCCACGGACACCACCGCCGTCAGGGCGCCGCCGTCGCCGGCGGACCCCAGGGCCAGGGCGCAGCCGCCCGCCAGCAGCAGAATCACCGCCGCCACCAGAAGGTCCCACCGGGTGGGGCACAGGTCAATGGATGACTTCATAGGCGTAGCCGGACTCCTCATACTCTTCAAATCGGCCCTCCAGACCGCCGGTGACAAGGACGCGGCTGTCCTCCGTCACCAGCACCAGATCGAAATCGTAATCCCCGGACCGCCAGAACTCCAGGGCCGCGTCCGCCCCCATGACGAACAGGGCGGTGGAGAAGGCGTCGCACATGGCGCCGTTTCCGGGGGCAGCGGGGGAGCCCTCCGATGCTCCGTTGGCGTCCGCCACCACCGTCACCGACAGCAGCCCGCTCTCCGCCGGGTATCCGGTGGCGGGATCGATGATGTGGTGATACGTTTTCCCATCCTGGGTAAAATACCGTTCGTAGCCGCCGGAGGTGACGGCGTAGCTGTCCGACAGGGTCAGAATGCAGGCGTAGCCGAATTCGCCGCGGGGGTCCCGGACGCCTACCCGCCAGGCCGAGCCGTCGGGTTTGCTGCCCCGGACGTAGACGTTGCCCCCCAGGGAGATCTTGCCGGACTCCACGCCGTTTTCCCGGAACACCGCCTCCACGCAGTCGGAGACGTAGCCCTTGGCAATGCCGCCCAGGTCCACGGACTGGCCCTCCGCCAGGGCGGCGGTGGTGCCCTCCAGGGTGATGAGCCGGCTGTCCACCAGAGGCAGCAGACGGTCCAGCACCGACTGGTCCGGCACCTGCTGGTGCTCCCCGGTGAAGCCCCAGGCGTCCATCACCGGGGCGATGGTGATGTCAAAGCTGCCGTCGGTGGCGGCGGCGTAGTCCCGGGCGGCGCAGAGCAGCTGCGCCAGGGTTTCGCTGACTGCCGCCGGAGCGCCGGCGGACCGGTTGAGGGCCGACACCTCGCTTTGTTCGCTGGTGCGGTCCAGCATGGCATCCATGGACCGGATGACCTCCTCCGACTGGCTGACGGCCTTTTCAGCGCCGCTGCCGTAAGCGGTGAGCTCCATCACCGTGTCCATGGCGAAAATCTGTGCTTCCGCTGGCTTCCGGGCGCAGCCGGACAGTGCCAGCACCAGCGCCAGAAGCAGAACTGAGAACCGTTTCATGTGTATTCCTCACTGCCGCCCGGAGAGGCTCCGGGCTTCTGTCATGGTAATTTACCGTAGTATACCACAGTTTTTGCCCCTTCTCAACCGCCCGCCGGACACTTTTCGGGCGGTACTGCTTGCAAAATGTGAAAAAGTCTGCTACAATAACACGGTGTGTCCCCACAGTTCGGATTTCCGGGGAACTTGTTGCTTGAATCCTGCCTTGGAGGTTGCCATAAATGTCTCAGAAACCCAATAAGAAAGTCAAGAAGGAAGTTCAGAAGCAGAACGAATCCATGGGAACAGCCATGTGGTTCCTGTGCGTGGGCTGTCTGGCGGAGCTCTATCTGCTGATGCTGCGCCGCTTCTTCATCAACGGCACGCTGCAGCAGGTGGTGGCCTGGGACGGGTATCTTCCCGTGTTTCGGATCGCGGGCCTGGTGCTGCTGGCCGCCGGCGTGGTGCTGACGGCGATGAAACGGAAGGAGAATTCCTGGAAGCGCCGGACCGGCGTGGCACTGACGGTGTTCGGCGCCTTCCTGGCTGTTGCGTCCTGGCTGGTGCATCACTATATGCTCACCGCCCTGTCCCCGCTGAGCTTCGTGGTGCCCGCGGTGATGGTGCTGGGCATTCTGCTGTGCCTGTATGACCGGGAGTTCGGCTGCTCTCTGGTGGTGCTGAGCCTCACGGTGCTGGTGCTGTGGCTGTGCCGTAAGGGCGTCAGCGGCTCCCCCTACCGCACGATGGTGCTGGCGGCCGCCGTGGTGTATCTGATCCTGCTGGCCGCCGCGGCGTACCTGTTCCGGAAGGCCGGGCAGGACCGGGGCATGGTGGGCAAGTACCGCGTTATGTCCCCCTCCGGCAAGGCGGCGCCCATGCTGTTCGCCTGCGGCCTGTCCGCCGCGGCCGTGGCGGTGGGCGTGTGCAGCTCCGCTGTGGCCTATTACGCCATGTGGGCTGTGGGCCTGGTGATCTTCGTGCTGGCGGTGTACTACACCGTCCGCCAGCTGTAACGCAGAATTGCAAAAACTCCCTGAACCGCGGGTCAGGGAGTTTTTTTCTTGCTCGTTGATGAAAAACCCGGGACCGCTCAGCAGGAACGGTCCCGGGATTGACAGCCTGTCTTTCGACGCGCGTCAGTCGCCGAAGAAGATGCCCATGTCCCGGGCGGTCTGAATCAGGGGATGGTCCACCGGCAGGAACTTGGTCTGGCTGGCGGCCTCCGCCAGCGGCACCGCCACGATCTCGCCGTGCTGCATGCCCACCATGTGGCCGTACTTCTTCTCCCGGATGAGCTGGGCGGCGGCCACGCCGAACTGGGTGGCCAGTACCCGGTCATAGGGGCAGGGGGGACCGCCCCGCTGATAGTGGCCGGGAACGGTGACCCGGGCCTCCTGGCCGGTGGCCTTCTCCAATTCACTGGCCAGCCGGTAGGAGATGGTGGAGTGGCCGCTGGTCTCCTTGATGCGGCGGCGCTCCTCCTCGGACAGCTGCTTGTCCTGGTCGGAGACGGCGCCCTCCGCCACGGCGATGATGGTGAAGTGGCGGCCCATCTTCTTGCGGTGCTCAATGGCGGCCACAATCTTTTCAAAGTTGTAGGGAATCTCCGGCAGCAGAATCACGTCGGCGCCGCTGGCGATGCCGGCGTGGAGGGTCAGCCAGCCGGCGTCCCGGCCCATCAGCTCCACCAGGAAGATGCGG
Organism: Dysosmobacter sp.; assembly: GCF_034093755.1. Taxonomy (GTDB): domain Bacteria; phylum Bacillota; class Clostridia; order Oscillospirales; family Oscillospiraceae; genus Oscillibacter. The sequence goes on from NZ_JAXEBZ010000036.1 coordinate 60,812, forward strand.
CTGTGGGAGCTGGCGGTGGAGTGGATGTAGTCAATGACGTTGCAGCCGATGTCCACGGCGCTCTGGAAGCCGAAGGTGGTGTCGGTGCCGTAGATGTCATTGTCGATGGTCTTGGGCAGGGTCACCACGTTCATGCCGGCGTCCATCAGCAGCTTGGCGCTCTTCTGGGTGCCGTTGCCGCCCATGACCACCAGGCAGTCCAGGTTCAGCCGGTTGTAGGTGTCCCGCATGGCGGGCATCAGATCGTTGCCGTCCTCGTCCACAATGGCCTTGCCGGGGATGTAGCGCTGACGGGAGGTGCCCAGAATGGTGCCGCCCTCCGTCAGAATGCCGCAGAAGTCGTCATACTCCATGAACTTGTAATCCCCGTCAATGAGGCCCCGGTAGCCGTCATACATGCCGAAGATCTCCACATTGTTGTCCAGATGCTGGAACAGGGCCTTGCCCACGCCGCGGATGGCGGCATTCAGACCCTGACAGTCGCCGCCGCTGGTGACGAGGCCCACTCGGGTGATGCGTTTCATGCTCGTTCCTCCTGTTCAATGATACTGAGGGTATCATAGCGGATTTTTCCTGCTCCGTCAATCGGTCCGGAGAAAGTGTTACGGAAAATTCATGCTTGCGAAATCGTTTGTTCTCACGAAAACAGCTGGGAAAGCTTCTCAAAAATGGAGTAGTTGGGCTTGGCGGGGGCGCCCGCGGCGATGTCCGCCCGCACCTCGAACACCCGCTGCCAGGGGAAGGACCAGTTGGATATCGTCATGCTGCCCCAGCCGGAGACGCCGCCCTCGCCGGCCCGGTAGGCGGGCAGGTCCGTAATGAAGTTGCTGCGGGACAGGTTTTTCAGCACCGGCGCGGTGCTTTTGGCCATGGCGCTCTCCAGCTTCTGCCGCACCGCCTCCGTGTCAATGGGGGGCGCGTAGAAGTTGTTGGGGTCCCCGCCCAGCTCCCGGACGTAGGCGCTGATGTCATTGCGGACGGTGTTGCGGTAGCAGAAGTCCAGCACCAGGCTCTCCGCCAGGCTCTCCCGGAAGGCGGTGTTGGCCAGGTCGCCGGGATCGTTGCCCTGACACAGCCAGGCGTACCGGGCCACGCCGTGGCTCAGGGCGGTGCCGGTGACAATGGCCATGTCCAGAAAGCCGGAGTAGCCCAGCAGTAGCCCCAGATCGTACTCCTTCACCAGTGCGTCATGGAAGGCGGTGCCGTAGCGGTTGTTGGCGGCGTCCATGAGAACGGTGGGGATGCCGCCTGCGTGATTTTCCTTCAGTCGGGCGATGAGGGCCTGATAATACTCCCGGCTTCGCCCCTCGTCCTCCGGCTGGGTCAGCACCACCAGCTGCAGGTCCGCCGATGCCGGGTCCGCGCAGGACCGCAGGCCGAAAAAGTCCAGATGCTCCGCCACGATGGCGTCCAGGGGCTGGTAGTCATAGGCGCAGGCGGGCCGGTCCTCGGTGCCGCCGAAGTATGCCACGGACACCTCCGCGCCCTCCCAGCCGATCTCCTCCAGATAGAGCTTCGCCGCCGCCTTGAAGGCCAGGTCATCCACGCCGGAGAGGAGGGCGTCCCCCTCCCGCAGCCGGCTCCGCAGGCAGGCAATCTCGTTTTTCTGAATGCTGTCCGCCTCGGAGGAGTCATCAATGCCGATCAGCACCCGGAAGCGCTCATAGCCGCCGCTCCGGACCGTGTGGAGCATCCGCTCCGACAGGGCCAGCTTCCTGCTCCGGGCGGCAAGGTAGGAGTCCACCTGCTCCTCCGTCAGACCGAAGTCCGCCGGCTCCAGGGGCGCTCCGCCGCCGGACAGGCGGTAGTGGGAGAGAATGTTCTCCACCGTCAGCCCTTCGCCCTCCAGGGTGGGCCGGGGCTGCATGCCGTACTCCCGTAGGGCGTTGTACTCCTCAATGCCGAAGCCGTCGTAGCCGCAGGTGGGGGCCAGGCGCATGACGCTGTCCAGCAGCCACACCCGGTTGTTTTCATCGGCGGCCAGAGTCCGCAGCAGCTCCTCCAGCAGTGCCTCCTCCGTCAGCGTCCGGCCGTCGGACAACGTGACGGGATGGCCCGATCCCATGTGGCGGGAGTTCACCAGCCCGCCGGAGAGCAGCTGGTCCATGGAGAGGATGTAGCGGTCACAGCCGCCTTCCTCCTGCTCCAGCACCCATTCATACAGAGCGGCCCGGTCGCCGTACTGGGTGCCGTTTTCGTTGAGGGGCTGGCTGTCCAGCTTGGTGGCGTACCGGTCCTCCTCCGGCATCACCAGCCGGTAGCCCAGGGAGTTGGCCAGATACTCCACCCGCTCCACGTTGTCGGGCCGGTCATCCAGGGGCACGTAGGCGATGTCCCCCAGGCGGAGGGAAGGCTCCGGCCGGGGCTGGGAGGCGGCGGTGCCGCCGCAGCCGGACAGCAGGGCGCAGCACAGCAGGGCGGCCAGCAGCCGTGTTTTTTTCATGGGAACCTCCTTTTAGCGCAGCAGCCTGCATGCGCACATGCAGGCTGCTGAAAATGGTCAGAAAAGGCTTACGGCGTCGGGGAAGAACACGCTGAGAAGAAGCAGCAACAGGGCGAAAACGGCTATCAGCACCAAAAAATTGAGCCGGGACCGGTTTTGCCTGCGCCAGCCGTCATAGCGCATGTCCTCTGTGTCGCCAAATTTTTCCTCGCGGATCTGGTCGATTGCCTGAAACCACTGTTTCACATCTGATTCCTCCAATCGTCAAAAGAATGGGGAAAGGGCGGGAACCCAGCGGGTTTCCGCAAAGGGAGGGGACAGGGGACCGTAGGTCCCCGTTTTCGTCCGCCCGCAGGCGGACAAAAGAAGAGAAATCATTTTCCCGGCGACACGGAGTGCGTCTCCTCGCGGCATAGCCGCTGTGGCCTACGCTAAAAACATGCCACTGGCATGTTTTTTAACGCTGCGGCGGCGGGAAAATACCTTGACTCAGCCGCCCTGGGCGGCGTCACCAGTGACCGACGTCACTGGTGAGGGGGAATCTACTGCGCAGCCGTTAGCAGCTTTGCTGCTTTACGGATGCGGCGTACCCCTTGCGGGTAAAGGGGGGACGAAGCCCCCTCTTTAAGGCCCCTCAAAGCCCGAACGCCCCCAGGTTCAGGGAGCCGGTGATGCCCTCCATGCCCTTGTCCATGGCCTCGCCGGCCTGGCGCAGCGCCTCGTTGACGGCGGAGACCACCAGGTCCTGCAGCATCTCCACATCCTCCGGGTCCACAGCCTCCGGCTGGATGGTGACGGCCAGCACTTCCTTCTTGCCGTTGACCTTGGCGGACACCACGCCGCCGCCCACGGTGGCGGTGAACTCCTGGGCCTCGATGGAGGCCTGGGTGTCGCTCATGGCCTGCTGCATCTCCTGAATCTTCTGCTGCATTTCAGCCTGACGCTGGGCGCCGGTGGGGCGCATACTGCCGTTGGAAAAACCGCGGCGGGCACTGTAACTCATGATTCGTTCTCCTTTTTTTCGTAGATTTATTTGATGGTGATGGCGTCAAATTGACTGCCGAATTGAATGAGGTTTTTGCGCAGGTCCTCCGGGGAGGACTTGGGAGGCTCGCCCACCACCAGACGCACCGTCACCGGTTCGCCGGTCAGGGAGGCACCGCTGTCCCGCAGGGCGCTGAGCACCCGCTCGTTGTCCAGCCGGCCCCGGGTCATGTCGTCGGGGGCGAACACCGTGATGACGCTGCCCTCCACCGTGCCCCGGCATACGTCCAGAAACGCCCGGTACATGGGCGGCAGCGCGCCCTTCGCGCCCTCGGACACCTCCCGCCACACGGCGGCGCCGGCGGCGGAGGGAGCGGCAGCGGCAGGCGCCGTCTCCGCGGGGATGGCGGGACCGCCGGCTTTCGGCATCTCCGGAGAAACCGGAGCAGGTGCCGGTATGGGTTCGGGCACCGGCGGGGAAGGCTGCGGCCGGACCGGTGCCGCCTTCCGGGGCGGCTCATCCCAGGGAATGTCGCGGAACCGCTCCGGCGGTTCCTCCGGCAGGGGCGGTTCTTCCGGCAGCGGCGGTTCCTCCGGCAGGGGAGGCTCTTCCGGCAGCGGCGGCTCCTCCCAAGGCGGCGGGTCCATGGGCGGCGGGGCCTTCCGGACGGGCTGTTCCGGCTTGGGGGCCGGGGCGGGAGCGTCGGAAGCCTGGACCCGCAGGGCGGCGGGCAGGGCGGCCATCCGCTCCTCCAGCCTGGTCATCCGGGCGGTGAGGGCGGTGACGTCGCCGCAAAGTCCTTCGTCGCACAGCCGCAGAAGGCACAGCTCTGCGTCGGTGCGGCGGTTGGCGCTGGCGTAAAGGTTGGCGGTGGTCTGCTGCAGCTGGGTGGCCAGGAACAGCAGCCGGTTGGCGGACAGGTCCTTTCCCAGCCGGTCCAGCACGGCGGAGTCGTAGCCGCCGGAGAGCAGCGCCGCGCCGCCCTCGGGGGCGGTTCTGCGCAGCAGCAGGTCCCGGGTCAGGGTGGACAGCTCGCCCAGAATGGCGCTGACGTCCTTGCCGCCGGCGTACAGCTCATCCAGCAGCAGCAGCGCCGACCGGGCGTCCCGCCCCTTGATGTGCTCCATCAGCTTCGCGGTCTGCAGGTTGCCCGCAAGACCCAGCACCTCCAGAACCGCGGCGCTGTCCACTGTGCCGCCGGCGGCGGCGCACTGATCCAGCAGGGACAGGCCGTCCCGCAGGGCGCCGTCGGCCAGCCGGGACAGCAGCTCCGCGCCGTCGGCGGTGAGGTCGATATTCTCCTCCCGGGCCACGTACCGCAGCCGGGCGGCGATGTCCTCCGGCAGGATGCGCTTGAAGGAGAACCGCTGGCAGCGGGAGAGGATGGTGGCGGGGACCTTGTGCAGCTCCGTGGTGGCCAGAATGAAAATCAGGTGCTCCGGCGGCTCCTCCAGGATTTTCAGCAGGGCGTTGAAGGCGGAGATGGACAGCATGTGAACCTCGTCGATGATGTACACACGCTTTTTCACGTTGGCGGGGGCGTAGACGGCCTCGTCCCGCAGGGCGCGGACCTGATCCACGCCGTTGTTGGAGGCGGCGTCCAGCTCCAGCACGTCCAGAAAGCTGCCGTTTTCAATGCCCAGGCAGGAGGGGCAGCGGCAGCAGGGATTGCCGTTTTCCGGGGCCTCGCAGTTCACCGCCTTGGCCAGAATCTTGGCGCAGGTGGTTTTGCCGGTGCCCCGGGTGCCGGTGAAGAGGTAGGCATGGGAGGTGCGCCCCTCGGCCACCTGCTTTTGCAGCGTCTCAGTGATATGGGACTGGCCCGTCACGTCGGCAAACGTCTTGGGCCGCCATTTGCGGTACAGGGCCTGATACATGGGCCGCCTCCCTTCGGAAAATCGGATGGAAACGCAAAAACTCCTCCGTATGCAGCTGCGGAACCGGAGCCCTCGCGGCACATGGAACATCCCGCTTAATGCTGCTCGGTTCCCCGCCTGACATGATTCACGGGCATCCATTGCGCGAGACCGGCTCCGCAGCTGCATGCGGAGGAATTCATCATAGCGTTCCTATTTTACTATAAAGATTTCAATTAATCAACTGAAAAATACGGACTTTTGAAAAATCCGCTTGACCCCATTGAAATTTGTGGTATAATAACATCTGCCGCTGGGGATCTGGCGGCAATATGGGCCTGTAGCTCAGCTGGGAGAGCGTTCGGTTCGCATCCGAGAGGTCGAGAGTTCGAGTCTCTTCAGGTCCACCAATAAAAATGCCACGACAAAAGTCGTGGCATTTTTATTGGGCTTCGGTCCGGCGGAGCGGCCCTCAGCGCCATTTTATCATTTAACGGCGGAAATGAATTCCGCCTATGATAATTCTCCGCTTCGCTCCGAATTGACGCGCCACTCGGCGCGGCCGCCAGAAGACGGCATCTATAGTGTTTTGATATTACACGTCGCCGCGGACGTCATATCGTTCGCGGCGACTTTTTATAAAAAGTCACCTCTCACTCATTTTGTCGCGGCTCCTTTCCAAACCGAACCCGCTGCGCTGGGCTTCGGTTTGGTTTTTGGTGCGGAACGAAAGGCCATGGCATCTATAGTGTTGCGATGTTATAATGAAAAACCACGACATTTGTCGTGGTTTTTTCATTGGATTCCGCGCCGTACAGCGGCGATCCACCCTCCGGCAATTGAAATGCTCGGCGGAACTGAATTCCACCTCCGCCAAGGTTTTGCCTGCGGCAAAACGCTTGTGACGCGCCGCTCGGCGCGGCCGCCGGAAGGCGGCATCCATAGTGCCGCAATGCCGCAAAAAGAAAGACACGACTTGCGTCGTGTCTTTCTTTTTTGCTTCGCTGCCGTTGGCCGCTTCGCCCGGGTGTTTCTTTGAGGACTGCTTACTCGCCCAGGCAGCGGTACAGGAAGGTGACGATCTGGGCCCGGGTGCAGTCATTGCTGGGGCTGAAGGTAGTGGCGGTGGTGCCGCCGGTAATACCGTTGGCCACGGCCCACAGGACTGCGTCGGCGTAGTAGGCGCCGGCCGCCACGTCGGTGAAGGAATTCACGCCGCCGGCGGCGGGGCTGCCCTGAGACCGCCACAGGAAGGTGACGATCTGGGCCCGGGTGCATTTCGCGTTGGGGGTAAAGGTGGTGTCAGTGGTACCCTTGGTGATGCCGTTCTCCACAGCCCACAGCACCGCCTGCTCGTAGTAGCTGCCCGCGGCCACGTCGGTGAAGGGCATTTCGCTGCTCTCGGGAGCGGGGCAGCCGGCGGCGCGCCACAGGAAGGTGACGGCCTGGGCACGGGTGCAGGGATTGGAGGGGCTGAAGTGGGTGGCGTCAGTGCCGCCGGTGATGCCGTTTCCGGCGGCCCACAGCACCGCGTCGGTGTAGTAGGCGTCGGCGGGCACATCCACGAAGGGATTGTCAGCCACGGCGGTGCCGTCCGGCGTGAACACGGCGGTGACGGTCACTCTGGAGGAGTTCATGACAAAGGTGTACACGCCGTTCTTTTCGGTGAACCGCACGTTGTCGCCGTTCCGGTCCACAATGGACAGCTTGGAGAGGACATAACCCTTGTCGGGCTGGACGGTCAGGGTGACGGTGTCACCCTGGCGGACGCTGGTGCTGTCCGCGGTGACCGTACCGTGGGCGATGTCCTCAATGAAGACGTTCTCGCTGACAGCGCTGCCGCCGCCACCGCCGCCGCCACCGCCGCCACCGGAGGGCGCCACGTACTCGCTCCAGCCGATGGCGAAGGGAGACAGGCTGGTGACCGTGAACCGGATGCCGGTGTCGGTCTTGGTGGGGGTGATGCGCTCAATGTCGCCGATGGTGTGGCTGTTCATGTCCGTGGTGAACATGTGGATGACGGTGAAGGTGTAGCTGCTGTCCGTGTTGCCCAGATCCGTGTAGGGAATGAACACGGTGATGCCGC
>NZ_JAXEBZ010000037.1:0-9240 GCF_034093755.1 Dysosmobacter sp.
CCAAAATATCGCCGGCGGCGAAGCTGTTGGGCAGGGCCTCCACCTGCTTGAGGATGGCGTCGTACTCCCGCATCAGCCGGGAGCGCTCCGCCTTGTCGGGGATGGTGCGGGCCATGTTGCCGATCAGGGCGATCTCGCTGCGCAGCACGTGGCCGTCGGGCTGGGCGGTCATATAGTGGACCATATCCCGGACCCGTGCGTCCCGGCTTCCGCTGAACACCCGGCCCAGGCCGGAACCCAGGACCCGGTAGACCTCCGTATCCAGGTCATAGATGCGGCCGGCCAGTTCAATCAGCTGCTTGCTGTCTTCTTTCATTGTCCCGTCGCCTCCTTACCGGAAAAAGATGAGGGCATCCAGCAAAAATACCGGCCCCAGGAATAGCAACGACCACAGCAGATACCCAAAGAAGGAGGGCATCCGGATACCGTTTTCGTCGGAAATGGCCTTTACCATGAAGTTGGGAGCGTTGCCGATGTAAGTATTGGCGCCCATGAACACCGCGCCGCAGGAAATGGCGGCCAGCATGGCGGGAGGCAGCATGCCCAGGGTGGTGGTGACGCCCTCGGTGAAGTTCAGGGCGCAGGCGGTGGTGAGGAACACCAGATAAGTAGGGGTGTTGTCCAGGAAGCTGGACAGGGCGCCGGTGGCCCAGAACATCTCCATGGGGGTTGTGAGGCCCAGGCTGGCGCCGTGGGACTTCAGCAGCATCAGCGCCGGCTGCATGGTGATGAAGATGCCCACAAACAGCACCGCCACCTCCCGGATGGCGCCCCACGTGAAATGGTTCTCCTTCCGGACAGAGGCGTCGGTGGTGCGGAAGGACAGCAGCGCCGCCACCAGGATGATGACCATTTCAATGACGGAGGGGGCCGTCAGCTCCACGCCGCCGGGCAGCGTGAGGCCCAGTACCCGGCCGTCCGCCGTCTGGAAGGCGGGCAGGGTGGGCAGGGTGCCGCTGAGGATCACCGCCGCCACGATCATCACCAGAAACACCAGGTTGTGCAGCCCCCGGATGCGCACCTCCGTGCCGGGCCTGCTGATGTCCGGCTTCATGCCGGCGGCGATGTCCTTCCGGTAGGCCTTCATATCCAGCCAGTAAAAGACGCACAGCAGAATCACCGTGTTGAACAGCATCACCGGGAACAGCCGCAGGCTCCAGAAGAAGGGCACGCCCCGGGAAAAGCCCATCAGCAGCGGCGGATCCCCGATGGGGGTGAGGCAGCCGCCGATGTTGGAGATCAGGAAAATGAAGAACACCATGATGTGCCGCTTCCGCTTGCGCCAGGAGTTCATCTTGATCAGGGGGCGGACCATCAGCATGCTGGCGCCGGTGGTGCCCACCCAGCTGGAGAGCAGCGTGCCGAACAGCAGCAGCGCCACGTTCACCCGGGGAGAGCCGGCCAGGTCCCCGGTGAGGGTGATGTTGCCCGCCACGCAGAACAGGCCGAACAGCAGCACAATGAAGGGCAGATAATCGTTGACGATGCACTCCAGCGCCGTCTCCGCCGAGGCACCGGCGCCGTTGAGCACGCCGAAGGGAATCAGGAACAGCAGCGCCAGCACCGCCACCACCCATCCCTGACGCTTCTCCCACCACAGGGGTTTTACGAGGGGGAACACGGCGATGGACACCAGCAGCGCCGCAAAGGGCAGGCACAGCCAGAGGGGCGCGCCGGCCGCCGCGGCCCCCTCCTCCGCCGCCCCGGCGGACACACACAGGACCGGCAGCAGCACCCCGGCTGTGAGAATTCTTTTCATGGCAAAAGACCTTCCTATCCGGCAGTCAGCACCGCCGTTTTTGCTCGTCCCGCAATATTAGCGTCTTTTTCCAGAAATGTCAACCCTATCGTGACGGATTTCTTGCAAAATTATCAAGTTCTTGACGTGCAGTTAAAATTACATCAAGGAAATGCAGCAATTTGCCTAACTAAAGAACAAAAAGCGCGTTCTTTACGAAGAAAATCCTGCAAAGAACGCGCAATTTTTGTCAATACAGCGGCTGGTCCTCCAGGGACTCCCGGCGGATGAGCCGGATCACCACGATGTACATCACCACCACGAACACCACGAACACGGCGGTGGCGGCGGGGGTGCCCAGCATGGCGCAGGTGTCATAGAAGCCGTGGAGGAACACGGCGCTGAGGTAGCCCGCCGCCATGTTGACCGCGCCGCCGGTTTCGTCGCCCTGGTTGAAGCGGAGCCGGGCGCGGCCGTAGAAAGCGCCCATGAACACGGCGAAGCCCATGTGGCCGGGCACCGCCAGCAGTGCCCGGGGCACCGCCACGGACAGGCCGTAGCTCAGCACGTACTTGATGTTCTCAAAGGCGGCGAAGCCCAGAGACACGAACACGGCATAGACCACCCCGTCGAACCGGTAGTTGAAGGCGGGGGAATACCAGCTGCGCCGCTTCAGGAAGAACAGCTTGGTGCCCTCCTCCACCACGGCCACCACCAGAAAGGCCAGCAGGATGGTGTAGATGGGGCTGCCGGGGTCCACCAGCAGGTTCAGCACGCCCTCCGCCAGCATTTCCAGCACGATGGAGCACAGGGCCGCCGCCACGCCGGAGAAAATCAGGCCGATGAGCAGGCCCGGCGGCTCCGGTTCGATCTGGTCCTGGCGGTAGATGTAGCGCATCAGGAATACCGCCGGCAGCACCGCCGCCAGCACATAGATGGCCAGGATGTACATGGCCGGGGCAATGAAGAACATATGCCTCACTCCTTTTTCTGTCTTTCGGAGAGTTCTGCGGGGGCACCCGTCCCGGGCGGCGGGGGTGCAGCGAAGGCTGCGGCTTTGCGCCGGTCCCGGTGCGGGGGTGCCGGCCACCGCCGTAGTGCGCCAAGCGGCGTGGGCTTCCGGCCACCGCCGGGGAGTGCGATGAAGATCGCAGGCTTTGCAAACCACCGTCGCGGCAAAACGATTCCCGGCCCCGTTGGGGCCGCCAATCGTGCCGCTTCCTCGAAACAGGCTCGCTGTTTCCGCCGCTGGCGGCGCTTCGCCTGTTTCCCCCATTCTTTTTCGTCTTGCCGAAAAAGAATGCGCCGTGCACGGTGGAAGAAAAAGGCGCTGGGCGTACCCTTTGGCTCCGCCAAAGGGTAGACCGGGGTCTTCTCAGACGGTGCCGACTAAGCCCGGAAATCTCCTGCCGGGTGCACTATACACTGGCGCTCGTCGAAAGCTTTCCGCCGCATATCGCAGGAATCCGGTGATAGTCGGGGTGGAAAACCGAAAGGACTGTCCTTCTCTGCCCGCGCGTTCCGCTTCCCCGCAAGGGGGACGCGACATCCGTAAGGCGGCAAAGCCACCAACGGCTGTCCAGTCGCTACGCGCATACCCGGGCAGTCGCGGAGAGCAGCGAAATAGAGCGCCCCATCAACCACCCCGGTAGGGCGTAGCGAAGCGGAACGCCCGGGGCCAACACGCAGGGGCCTTTCGATCTTGCACCCCGTTGACCGCCCAGACCCCAACTTGCGGCGGCAGGTTTTCAATCTTTATTCAATGTTCGGCGCACCCGGCAGAAGGCTTCCGGGCGTAGGAAGCACCGTCTGAGGAATCTCCCGTTGGCCTTTGTGTACAAAGGCGAAAAAGCGCCTTTCTTTTGGACCGTGCACGGCCCGTTTTCTTTGGGCAAGACCCAAAGAAAATGGGGGGTGCAATCCCGCCGACGATGGTCGGCACCTCCCGGCGCCCGGACGGGCGCAATCCCGCCGGGGTCCCGGCACTTTCCCGCGCCGGAACCGGCGCAATTCCTCAGTTCTCCTCGTCCAGCTTGAGCACTGCCAGGAACGCCTCCGTAGGCACCTGCACCGTGCCCAGGGAGCGCATCTTCTTTTTGCCCTCTTTCTGCTTCTCCAGCAGCTTCTTCTTCCGGGTGACGTCGCCGCCGTAGCACTTGGCCAGCACGTCCTTGCGCATGGCCTTCACCGTCTCCCGGGCGATGACCCGGCCGCCGATGGCCGCCTGGATGGGAATTTCAACCAGCTGGCGGGGGATGTTCTCCTTCAGCTTCTCGCACAGGCGGCGGGCACGGGGATAGGCCTTGTCCTTGTGGGCGATGAAGCTGAGAGCGTCCACCTGGTCGCCGTTGAGCAGCAGGTCCACCTTCACCAGCTCGCTGGGCCGGTAGCCGGACAGCTCATAGTCCAGGGAGGCGTAGCCCCGGGTGTTGGCCTTCAGGGTGTCGAAAAAGTCGTAGATGATCTCGTTGAGGGGCATCTGGTAATGCAGCTCCACCAGGTTGGTGTCCAGATACTGCATGTCCTTGAACTCGCCCCGGCGGTTCTGGCACAGGGGCATGATGCTTCCCACGTACTCGTTGGGGGCGATGATGGACACCTTCACATACGGCTCCTCCGCGTGCTCGATGCCGGCGGGGTCCGGGTAGTTGTGGGGGTTGTCCACCTTCACCATGGTGCCGTCGGTTTTATAGACGTGGTAGATGACGGAGGGCAGGGTGGTCACCAGGTCCAGGTCAAACTCCCGCTCCAGCCGCTCCTGGATGACCTCCATGTGGAGCATGCCCAGAAAGCCGCAGCGGAAGCCGAAGCCCAGCGCCACCGACGTCTCCGGCTCAAAGGACAGCGACGCGTCATTGAGCCGCAGCTTCTCCAATGCGTCCCGCAGGTCCGGGAATTTGGAGCCGTCCTCGGTGTAGATGCCGCAGTAGACCATGGACTGCACGGGGCGGTAGCCCGGCAGCGGCTCCGCCGCCGGGTTGGCGGCGTCGGTGACGGTGTCGCCCACCCGGGTGTCCGCCACGTTTTTGATGGAGGCGGTGAAGTAGCCCACCTCGCCGGCCTCCAGGCCGTCGCAGGGCTCCAGGCCCAGGGGCAGCAGGTGGCCGCACTCAATGACCTGATAAGTGGCGCCGGTGGCCATCAGCCGCACTGTCTGGCCGGGGCGGATGGACCCGGCCATCAGCCGCATGTAGACGATGACGCCCCGGTAGCTGTCATACTGGCTGTCGAAGATCAGGGCCTGCAGGGGGGCGTTGACGTCGCCGGTGGGGGCGGGGACGTTGGCCACGATGTCCTCCAGCACGGCCTCGATGTTGATGCCCATTTTGGCGGAGATCTCCGGCGCGTCCATGGCGGGCAGGCCGATGATGTCCTCCACCTCGTGCTTGGCCTTCAGGGGATCGGCGGCAGGCAGGTCGATCTTGTTGAACACGGGCAGAATCTCCAGATCGTGCTCCATGGCAAGGTAGGTGTTGGCCAGGGTCTGGGCCTCCACGCCCTGGGTGGCATCCACCACCAGCACCGCGCCCTCGCAGGCCGCCAGGGACCGGGACACCTCGTAGTTGAAGTCCACGTGGCCCGGGGTGTCGATGAGGTTCAGCTCATAGACCTCCCCGTCCTTTGCCTTGTAGTTCAGCCGGACGGCCCGGGCCTTGATGGTGATGCCCCGCTCCTTCTCCAGGTCCATGTTGTCCAGCAGCTGGCTCTCCATCTCCCGCTGGGAGACGGCCTCGCACTTCTCCAGCAGCCGGTCCGCCAGCGTGGACTTGCCGTGATCAATGTGGGCGATGATGCTGAAATTTCGGATGTTCGCTTGTTTCGTCATATACAGATAACCTCCGCAGGCGGGAACTCACTGTCCGGCGGCCCTGGCCGCGTTCCACTGGAGCCAGAAGCTCTCGTCCCAGAATTTCTCATAGTCATAGTGTACCACAAAGTCCCGCCAGTTGGCGAGGGTCTCCGGCCAATTTTCCTCCGTCAGCCGCATTTCCTCCGCCGCCATCTTCCCCAGCACCGCCGTACACACCGCGCCGGAGTGGTGGACATAGTCGCAGTAGTTGTCCAGGTCCTCCACAACGGACCGGTCCAGCAGGAAGCCGTAAAGCTTCACGTTGTCATAGGGCAGCAGCGTCTCCACCGCCAGATTCAGGGCGGAAAGCATGGCCTCCGTCTGGCCCAGGCGGGCGGTTTTGTCCCAGAACAGGATGCTGTAGGGCGGCAGGAACAGCCGGAACTCCGTGTCCGGGTGGTCCTCCACCCAGCGGCACACCACTTTCAGGTTCTCCGCCGCGCTGGGAAGAAACACGTCGGCGGGCAGGGCCTCCGGCGCCGGTTCCGGCCGGGTGTAGCCGGACAGGGCGGTGGCGTGGTTCCACCAGATGCCGTCCTTGTCCCAGGTAAAGCCCTCGTCCAGGGTCTCCCCCTGACCCCACCGGTTGGCCATCAGCACGTAGACGCTGTAATACAGGGTGTCCTTGTTCAGCAGGTACTTCACGTCGTCCAGCGGGTTGTTATTATAAAGGTAGTCCGGCATGGCGTCGGTGACGCCGCTGTCCTCCCGCACCAGAATGTTCAGGTCCAGGCCGAACACCACCCGCCGGGGGTTCCGCGCCCGGAACAGCACGTTCATCACCTTGTCGAACTCGCTGAAATAGCCGTCGGGGATGGTGATGCGCACCGCCGTGCCGCCGAAGGTCTCCCCGATCTCACCGGCGCGGTAGTTGGCAGCCATGGAGGTGCCCATGAGGACGGTGTCCGCCGCCACGTTCCGCGCCAGCCCCGCCGCCTGATACCGTTCGCTGAAAAACACCGGCTGGTAACGGGTGGGCATCCGGTAGTAGAGGCAGGGGTCCACCAGATACACGGTGGCGCCGCAGGCCGCCAGCAGCGTCAGAATCGCCGCCAGCACCCCGCAGGCCCACCGCCTGTATGCTTGTTTCATGGCTCCCATCCTCTCTCAGAAGTTGGAATAAATAAAGGTGGTGATGCCGGTGAAGGACAGGACGGACCACACCGTCAGCGCCGTCAGCACCGCCCCACGCCAGAGGGTGGGCCGGAAGTCCTCCATGGCGCGGATCACGTTCCGGGGCCAGAAGGCCGCCAGCAGTCCCGCGCCGTACAGCAGCGCCAGCCGTCCCACGTTCATCCAGGGCTTCAGGGCCGGCAGCAGCAGCCGGATCGCCCCCGTCTCCTTGGAGAACAGGCCCTCCAGCAGCCACGGCTCCGGCTTCACCAGCCCGCCGGACACCGCCGCGGTGAGCAGCTCCACCCCGGAGCCCACGTCCGGCGCCCGGAAGAACACCCACGCCAGATTCACAAAGGCAAAGGTGACGCACCAGCGCACCGCCCTGGGCACCCGGTCCAGCCGGTCCCCCGCCAGCCGCTCCATGACCTGGGCCACCCCGTGGAGGGCGCCCCACAGCAGAAACGTCCACCCCGCGCCGTGCCACCAGCCGCTGACCAGATACACAATGAAAATGTTCCGGCAGGTGCGCCAGGCCCCGCCCCGGCTGCCGCCCAGGGGGAAGTAGACGCACTCCCGCAGAAAGGCAGTGAGGGTCATGTGCCACCGCTTCCAGAAGCCTCCCACGGAGGTGGAGCGGTAGGGGGAGTCGAAGTTCACCGGCAATCGCAGCCCCAGCAGCCGGGCGGCGCCGGCGGCAATGTCGCAGTAGCCGGAGAAGTCGAAATACAGCTGCAGGCTGTAGCCCAGAATCACCAGCCACGCCGCGGGGGCGGACAGGTCCGCCAGGCGGCTCCAGCCGTTGTTCACCACCACGCCGAAGGAGTCCGCCAGCAGCACCTTCTTGATGGTGCCCATGCAGATGGCGTACAGTCCGGCGGCCAGGTCCTGACCGTCGGGGCGGAGGAACTTCTCCCCCCGCAGCTGGGGCAGAAACGCCCCGGGCCGCAGAATGGGGCCGGAGGAGACGGCGGGGAAAAACAGGCTGTACAGGCAGAACTCCGTACCGGTGTCCGCCCCGGTCCACTGACCGGTGTACACCTCCTTCAGATACCAGATCTGCTGGAAAGTGAAAAAGCTGAGGCCCAGCGGCGCCCAGGCGGGGCCGAAGGCGCCGCCGGAGAAGAAGTTCACATACTTGAAGCTCAGCAGCACCCCCAGATGCCAGACCAGCGCCGCAAGAAATACCCCCTTGCCACGGCGCCCGGTGCGGATCTGCCGGGCCGCCAGCCAGGTGACGGCCATGCCCGCCAGCAGGATGCACAGCCCCTCCCCGGCATGGCGGGTCATGGGCCACAGGTAAAACACGCAGCCCGCCGCGAACAGCAGCGCCATGGCCCGCCGCCTGCTCCCGCGGCCCGCCGCCAGGCACACCGCCGCCGTCACCGCCAGAAAAACCGGAAAGCTCAGAGATTGGAAGGCCATATCATTTCTCCGTCATCAGGGTATTGGCCCGGCTGTCGGCGCCGTGGAGCACCTGGGTGACGCTCTGGCAGCGGCCGGGATAATTCTTTGTCACCGCCTCGTCGCTCATGGCCGGGAACTCCGTCTTTTTCTCCCGCAGCGCCCGCAGGCCCCGGACATACCGGGTTTCGGAGCGCTTCATGTCCGCCGCGGCGGCGTCCATGGCGAAGTCGTCGCCGTCCAGGGCGAACCAGGACTCGTTGCCCCCCGCCGCCCGGTACAGCCGGCGGTAGAGCTGGTACACGGCGGTGCCCAGATAGGCCGCCGCGTCGTTCACCAGGGTCTTGTCGTTCAGCTTGCCCAGCAGGTCGAACAGCACGCCGATGGCGCCGCTGAGCAGCTTGGCCTGCAGCGTGGCCATGACGCTGCCCCGCAGCACGTTGCCCTGGTCCGCCGCCGCCAGAATGTCCTCCTCCGACAGCATGGCGCCGTCCCGGGACAAGGTGCGGCCCAGGATGAAGTCGGCGGAGACGCGGTAGTAGTCGCAGGCCCGGACCACGAAGGCAAGGCCCGGTTCCCGGACGCCGTTTTCATAGTGGCTCAGCAGGGCCTGGGAGATGCCCAGGTCCGCCGCCGCCGTCCGCTGGGACACGCCCCGCTCCTGACGCAGCAGGGACAACGTGCGGGAAAATTCAGATGTGGAAGCCATGTTTTCTCTCTCCTTATCCACCGGATGGGTGGTTTTCAATACGCAGCGTATAGTTTAGCAAAAACGATACGAACTGTAAAGGGGATTGCCCGGTTTTGGGCATAAAAAATACGCCGGAACGGCACGGGAAATCACCGGTACCCCGGCGGGGGTGCGGCGAAGGCCGCGGGCTTGTGCGCCGGACTCGGCGCGGAAAGTTGCGGGGCCCCCGCGAGGGATTGCACCTGTCCGGGCGCCGGGAGGTGCCGACCATCGTCGGCGGGATTGCAAACCACCGTCGCGGCAATACGATTCCCGGCCCCGTTGGGGCCGCCAATCGTGCCGCTTCCTCGAAACAGGCTCGCTGTTTCCGCCGCTGGCGGCGCTTCGCCTGTTTCCCCCATTTTCTTTGGGTCTTGCCCAAAGAAAACGGGCCGTGCACGGTCC
>NZ_JAXEBZ010000038.1:0-73124 GCF_034093755.1 Dysosmobacter sp.
CTGTAGGATTGTCAAACATATTGGACAGAGAACTCAAAAGGAGATAGCCAGCCAAGAGGCCTCATGGGAAAGTTGTTGGAACGGCGGTTATGGATGGCAAGCTGCTTTTCGAAGTCCGCAAGGGAGTAAAAGCTGTGGGAAGAATAGAAGCGTTTCTGGTCTTCCCGGTGACTGCGCTCTACTTTGCCATTGTGCCGTGGGGTGTAAGGCCGGATGAGCTTGTGTCGGATGCCGAGTTCTTTCGCTGTCGCTTCAAATAACGTAGGCAGGTCCCGTTTACTGTTGGAAAAGCGGTTGGTGAACTCAAAGCCGTTGTCTGTCTGGACACACTCCACCTGGATACCCCGGCGGGCATACCACTTTACCAGCTTTTTCAGGAAATCGGCAGAGGAGTAGGTAGACTGCTCCGGATAAGCCGCCAGAAAGCGCAGGCGGGTAAACTCGTCAATGGCAGTATACTGGAACAGGCGAAGTTCTGGATCTGTGATGCAGCGTCGAGGGACAACTTTCACATCCACCTGGATTCGCTGACCGGGACAGGTCATCTGCTCATAGGGCTTGGGCGTATAGGCTTTCTTTGGCTTTTCACCGGGAAACAGTCCCAGTTTCCGCATGACCCGAAACAGACTTTCCGGACGACGGGTATAGCCACGCTGTCTCAAACGGTGCCATAGCTCCACCATGCCCAACGTGGGATTCCTGCGGCGCATATTCCGGATCAACTTGAGTTCTGCCTCTGTGTGTTGGTTGGGGTGGCTGTGAGGACGCCGGGACTGGCAGGCAAGGGATTCCGCACTTCCATCCCAGCGAGCCCGCCAGAAGTAAATGTAAGACCTGCTTTTGTTGTACTTCCGGCTGGCCCGGCTGACACCGTATTTTGCCGCATACTTCATTAAGGATTGCCTGTACGCCATGTCCTGTGTTATACTCTTGCTCATGAAGGATATGGCCCCCTTTCGTTAAGTTGTGGTGTGGTAACTCAACTTTAACCGATAAGGCCCTATCCTTCATCCTTTTTATTTACTTGTCCAACATGTATTGTAATCCTACAGGATTCTCTGCGTTTTGGGCCAAACAGGGATTGACTATTGAGCGTCTTTGGACTATAATCACCACATCGAAAGTTTACTTTTATATTAAAAAACGAAGATATATTTCCAAAAAGTAACTCGCAGCCTGCCGCCTGTGATCCTGCCGAAAGTTCAAAGGATTCGATTGGCATCCCGAAATTTCCCAAAGGCTGTTATCCCTGTCATGTTGATCCATTCGCGCAGGAACGATTTGGAGCAGCCCAGAGAAATCTCAGCCAGATTACATTCATAGGAGGGACCCGTTTATGGCAAATATCTGTTGGTTTGAAATGCGAATGAGAGGAAGCAAGGAAAATTGCCTTGCGATGCTGAACTCCGGCATTCCCTGCTATGACGCGCGTGTAATAGCAGAGAACGGAACGGAAACGGACTATATGATGTATGTCCGCGGCGAATGCGGATGGTCTGTCACGGGCAGCATGGTGAATGTTGACGCGGAAGAGACCCTCGCCGCAAAAGCCGCCAGGTTCCAGCTTGAGCTGGAAGTGTGCGGCCTGGATGAAGCCGGAGAGTGTCCCGAGCGGTTCCACTACAAGGGCGATCAGGTGATCCGGGAGAACAACCTTGCTCCCTGTCTTCCGATCTGCGGTGTTGAAGACGGCGACTTTGCGTTGAGCGAGGAAGAACTGAAAAAATACGACAAAGACGAAGATGCCGGTATGTATGTTCTGAAGGAAGAGTTCGCCGAACACTTTACATTTGATTACGAGCGGGATGAAGCCGTATTTGATTTCACCATGTCCTTCCGTGATTTGCCCGGATTTGAGGAATATGAAGAGTCCGGCGGGGACGAGCAGGACGATGACCCCTTCGGCAGCACACTGGGAATCCTTTCCACGATGGGGATTGCTCCCGATGAGAACGGATTTGCATTGTCTTATGACGAGGAAGATCACAGCGCAACCCTTTACGGGTATTTTGGAACCGCCAAGACTGTAATTGTCCCTGATGGTGTCACCTTCCTGGAAATGGGCTGCTTCTCTGACAACGAAACCGTTGAAGAAATTGTCCTGCCCCAAACGCTGAAATCCATTGGGGAAGATTGCTTTACAAATTGCCCGAATCTGCGGAAAGTGGTCATCCCCGAAAGCGTAGAGTCTATGTGGGAAGACGATGACACCTTTGAAGGCTGCCCCAATCTGACGATCTGCACCCCCAAGAACAGTGCTGCGGATCGGATTGCACGCGCAAAAGATCTCCGCGTCGTAAACGAATTCTGAGTGAAAAACTGTTTGCATGACTCAGCGGAGCAAAGCCGGCCCCGATATTTGGAATTGCGCCCCTGCCGGCTCACCGGCAGGGGGTTTTCTATTGCCCTTTCTGTAAGAATCCGATATACTGGCAGCATCCAAACTCCCTTCCGAGGTGGCCTATGAAATTCATCCATCTGTCCGACCTGCACATCGGCAAGCGGGTCAACGAGGTTTCCATGATTGAAGAGCAGACATCCATTCTCTCCCAGATCATCGGGATCATTGACAGCGAGCATCCCGACGCCGTGCTGATCGCCGGCGACGTCTACGACAAGTCCGTTCCCTCCGCGGAGGCTGTGACCCTGCTGGACGATTTTCTCTGCCGTCTGGCGGAGCGGAACCTCCCGGTGCTGATTATCAGCGGCAACCACGACAGCCCCGAGCGGCTGGCCTTCGGCGGGCGGCTGATGGAGGGTGCCGGCATCCATGTCTCCCCGGTTTACAGCGGAAATGCGGAATCCGTCACGCTGTCCGACGAGCACGGCACAGTCACCTTCTGGCTGCTGCCCTTTGTGAAGCCCATCCATGTGAAGCGCTGCTTCCCCGACGAGGCCATTGAGAGCTATACCGACGCCATCCGGGCGGCCATCGGGCACATGGGGGCGGACTTCTCCGGCCGCAACGTGCTGCTGACCCACCAGTTCGTCACCGGCGCCGCCACCTGCGAGTCCGAGGAAATCTCCGTGGGCGGCAGCGATAATGTAGACTCGTCCGTGTTTGAGGGCTTCGACTATGTGGCCCTGGGCCACATCCACGGCCCCCAGAACATCGGCAGCGACCGCATCCGCTACTGCGGCACGCCCCTGAAATACTCCTTCTCCGAGGCGGGCCACCGCAAGAGCGTCACCGTGGTGGAATTGGGGGAGAAGGGCTGTCTGAACGTCCGCACCGTCCCCCTGCCCCCCCGGCATGACCTGCGGGAAATCCGGGGCACTTACGAACAGCTGACCGCAAAAAGCAACTATGCCGGCACCGCCGTGGACGATTACCTCCACATCATCCTGACGGACGAGGAGGACGTGCCGGAGGCCATGGGCCGTTTGCGGGTCATCTACCCCAACCTGATGAAGCTGACCTACGACAACGCCCGCACCCGCACCAGTGCGGTGATCGACAGCGTGGAGGACCTCCACCGCAAATCCCCCCTGGATTTGCTGGAAGAGCTGTATCAACTGCAGAACAACCAGCCCATGAGCCAGGTGCAGAGAACCTACGCCCGGGAGCTGATTGAACGAATCTGGGAGGGTGAAGCATGAGACCGCTGAAACTGACCATCTCCGCCTTTGGCCCCTACGCGGGAACGATGGAACTGGATTTTGAAAAGCTGGGGCAGAGCGGCCTGTATCTCATCACCGGCGACACCGGCGCGGGGAAGACCACCATTTTTGACGCCATCTGCTTTGCCCTGTTCGGCGAGGCCAGCGGCAGCAGCCGGGAGCCGGGCATGCTCCGCTCCAAGTACGCCGACCCGAAAACCCCCACGGAGGTGGAGCTGAAATTCGCCTACGGCGGCAGGGAGTACACCGTGCGGCGGAACCCGGAGTACATGCGTCCCAAGGGCCGCGGCGAGGGGATGACCCGGCAGGCCGCCGACGCCCGGCTCATCTGCCCCGGCGGCAAGGATGTGACGAAGCTGAAGGAGGTCAACGCCGCCATCCGGGAGATCATCGGGCTGGACCGGGGGCAGTTTTCCCAGGTGTCCATGATCGCCCAGGGCGATTTTCTCAAGCTGCTGCTGGCGGGCACCCGGGAACGGCAGGAGATCTTCCGCAGCATTTTCAACACGAACCTGTATGTGGTCCTCCAGAAGAAGCTCAGCGAGGATGCAAACGCGGTCAGAAGCCAGTGGGATGACACCCGCCTCAGCATCCGCCAGTATGTGGACGGCATCGTGTGCGAACCGGGCAGCCCTCTTGCAAACGCGGGGGACCTGCCCATCGCGGAGGTGGCGGAGCTGCTGGACCGGTCCCTGGCGGAGGATGAGGCGCTGCAGCGGCAGCTGGGCGAACAGCTGACCGCCGTGGAGAAGGCCCTGGAGGACGCCGCCGCCCAGATGGCGAAGGCGGAGCACCGGGAAAAAACCGCCGCCGCCCTGAAAGCCGCGGAAGACGCCGAGAAGGCAGCGGCCGTCCTTCTGGAGCAGCGGCAGGCCGCGCTGGAGGCGGAGCGGGCGAGAAAGCCGGAGCAGGATGCCCTCCAGAAGAAGATCACGGAGCTGGAGCTGCTGCTTCCCAGCTATGACGAGCTGGAGAAGCTGATTGCTCAGCAGGCGCAGGCAAGTGCCGAGTGGAAACAGGCAGAGTCCGGGGCAGCGAAGGCCCAGCAGGAGCACACGGCCCTGCTGGAAGCGCTGGAGCGCCTGAAGCAGGAGCGGAAGTCGTTGGAAAACGCCGGAGCGGAAAAGGAAAAGCTGCTCCGCCAAATGCAGGAGCAGTCCGACCGGAAGCAAAGGCTGGAATCCCTGATTGCCGACGTGAAAAACCTGCACACCCAGCAGAACCTGCTGACAAAGCTGCAGCGGGACTACATGGAGAAGGAATCCACCGCCGCCGGGCTGCAGTCCGCCTTCGAGGGCAAGAACCGGGCCTTTCTGAACGAACAGGCCGGCATCATCGCCGGAACCCTGGCGGCAGGCGTCCCCTGCCCCGTCTGCGGCTCCACAGAGCACCCGTCCCCCGCCGTTCTGACGGAGGGCGCCCCCACCGAGGCGGACGTGAAGAAAGCAAAGGCCGCCGCCGCGCAGGCCCAGCGGGAAGCGGAAGACGCCAGCCGCAAAGCCGGCGAGCAGAAGGGCAAGGTTGCCACCGCCGGGGACGCCATCCGGAAGGAGCTGGAATCTTTGCTGGACGGCGCGGCGGTTGAGGAAGCCGAAGCCCGGGCGGCTGCTGCCGTTTCCGCACTGGACGCTTCCATGGCCGATCTCCGGAAGCAGCTTCGCAAAGCAGAGCAGGACGAAAACCGGAAGGCCGCGCTGGATCGGTTGATTCCGGAACAGGAAGCTGCCGCCGCCGAAAAAGAGACAACCTTCACGGCGCTGAAGGAGAACATGGCCAGGCTGCAGGCCTCCGCCGAAGAATGGGACCGGCAGATCAAGGCCCTCCGCTCCAGACTCAGTTTCCCCGGCAAGGCGGCGGCCCAGGCGGAAAAGGCAGCCCGGGAGGCCGGGCTGAAAACGCTGCAGGAGGCACTGAAGCAGGCGGAGGAAGCCCATGCCGCCTGCGAGAAGGAATGGACCGCTCTCAGCGCCCAGATCCGTCAGCTGCGCAGCCAGCTGGCGGAACTGCCGGAGATTGACAGCGCCGCCCAGGCGGCCAGGAAAGAGGAGCTGACCGGCCAGAAGAACGCCATCACGGAGCGGCAAAAGACCGTTCACGCCCGCATCACCGCCAACACGGCCTCCCGCGGGAACATCCGGGCCAAGTCCGACCAGCTGACCGCCCTGGAGGAAAAGCTGCGTTGGATGCGCGCTCTGGCCAACACCGCCAACGGGCAGGTAGCCGGCCGGGAGAAGCTCATGCTGGAGACCTATATCCAGACCACTTATTTCGACCGGATCGTGGCCCGGGCCAATGTGCGGCTGATGAAGATGACCGGCGGGCAGTACGATCTGAAGCGGCGGACGGTGGCGGAGAACGGGAGAAGCCAGAGCGGTCTGGAGCTGGACGTGATCGACCACTACAACGGCTCCGAGCGCAGCGTCAAGACCCTCTCCGGTGGTGAGAGCTTCAAGGCGTCCCTGGCCCTGGCCCTGGGCCTCAGCGACGAGGTGCAGATGTCCACCGGCATCCACCTGGACACTTTGTTTGTGGACGAGGGCTTCGGCTCTCTGGACCCGGAGTCCCTGGACCAGGCCTACCGGACCCTGGCGGGCCTGACAGAGGGCAACCGCCTGGTGGGCATCATCTCCCATGTGGCGGAGCTGAAAGAAAAAATCGACAAGCAGATCGTTGTCACGAAAGAAAAGTCCGGCGGCAGCCGGGCGGAGATCGTCGTATAAGCGCCAAAATCCCCGGCTTGCGTTTCCGGCGCCGGACGGTATCCTATTCTACACGCGGGAATTCCACCCGGACCCGTCCGCGGCGCGGTCCGGGTTTTCTCAGAGAGGAGCAGCTTATGAGCCAGCACGTCATTTATCTGGAAACCGGTTCCCAGGACCCCGCCTACAACCTTGCCTTTGAGGAGTACGTTCTCACCCGGTGGACCCAGGGGGACTACCTGATTCTGTGGCAGAATGACAACACCGTGGTAGTGGGCCAGAACCAGAACACCGCCGCGGAGATCAACCGGGCCTTTGTGGAGGCCCACGGCATCCGGGTGGTGCGGCGCACCACCGGCGGCGGCGCGGTGTATCACGACCTGGGCAACCTGAATTACTCCTTCATCACCGACGCCGCCGACGCGGAGCGGCTGACCATGGAGCAGTTCACCCTCCCGGTGGTGAAGGCCCTGCGGAAGCTGGGGCTGGACGCCCAGGCCTCCGGCCGGAATGACATTCTGGTCAGCGGCCGCAAGGTCTCCGGCACCGCCCAGCGGCTGTATCGCCAGCGCATCCTCCACCACGGCACCATGCTGTTTGACGCCAACCCGGAGATGGTGGCCGGGGCGCTGAACGCGGACCCGGAGAAGTTCCGGTCCAAAAGCGCCAAGTCCGTCCGCAGCCGCATCGGAAACATCCGGGATTTCCTGGGCGGGGACATGGACCTGCCCGGATTCTGGGCGTATCTGAAAGAGGAGCTGGCAGGCGGGGACTTTGTCCCCGGCCGGCTGACGCCGGAGGAACTGGAGGCGGTGGCGCAGCTGAAGCGCGCCAAATATGACACCTGGGAGTGGACCTACGGCCGCTCCCCCAGGTACACCATGTCCAACAAGCGGCGCTGGGACGCCGGAACCCTGGAGGTGTGCCTGTCCGTGGAGCAGGGACACATTACCGACCTGGTGTTCTACGGCGATTTCCTGGCCGTCTGTCCCCTTACCGACGTCACCGACGCCCTGAAGGGCGCCCCCTTCACCCGGGAGGCGGTGGCGGCGGTGCTGGAGCGCTTCCCCCTGCAGGAGCGGTTCGGCGGCATCACGGAGGAGGAAATTCTGGAAACTCTCTTTTTCTGACCGGTCTCACCCATGAAAAAAAAACCGCCCTGACGGGCGGTTTTTTTGCATTTATATTCCGCTCTCTCCGGCCTGGCGGCGGGCGGCGGCAGGCGGGATGCCCAGCTCACAGCGGTAGTTGGCCACAGACCGGCGGGAGATCTGGATGTGCTGGCCCCGGAGGGCGCCGCACAGCTGGCTGTCCGTCAGGGGATGGTTTTTGTCCTCCCGGCGGATCAGCTCCCGCAGCCGTTCCTTCACGCCGGCGGCGCTGACCGCGGCCCCCTGGGCAGGCAGCGGCGCGGAAAACAGGCTCCGCAGGGCCACCACCCCCATGGGCGTGTCAATGTACTTGCCGCTGACAGCCCGGCTGACGGTGCTGATATGGACGTTCAGCCGGTCCGCCACCTGCTGCATGGTCATGGGCCGCAGGGCCTGCCGGCCGGAGCGGAAAAACTCCGGCTGCAGCTGCGCCATGCACACAATGACCCGCTCCAGGGTGGTGCCGCGCATGTCGATCTGCTTTTGCAGCAGCGCCGCCCGCTGCTGGTGCTCCTTCAGGAAGCGGCGGGCGTCCGGGTCATCCCCCGCCTCCGGCAGGGACAGGTACTCCTCCGGCAGCACCACCGCGGGCATCGACTCGTCGTTCATCCGCACGGTCACCCCCTCCGGCTCCATGGTCACGAAGGCCTCCGGCACCACGAACTGGGTGTAGCCGTGGGCATGGTAGCCCTCGCTGGGGATGGGGTTCAGCTTTCGGATTTCGTTGCACCAGCGCAGGGCCTCCTTGCTGGAGATGCCCAGCGCCCGGCCGATGCGGTCATACCGCCCGGCGGCCAGGTCCTGGAGATGGTCCTTGGCGATGCGCACGGTATACTCGTTGAAATAGGGGGACTGGGCCAGCTGCAGCACCAGACACTCCGACAGGTCCCGGGCGCCCACCCCGTCCGGCGACAGGCTCTGCACCACGTACACCGCCTGGCGGGCATCGTACACCGAGACGCCCATCTGCCGGGCCAGCTCCTCGTCACTGTCCTGCAGGTAGCCTCTGGGGGAGAGGGAATAGATGATATAGATGCACCGGGACAGCAGCTCTTTCGGCAGGTCCAGCACCGACACCTGCTGGATCAGGTCCTCCGTAAAGGAGATTTTGGTGCCCAGGAAGGTCAGCGGGTCCACCCACTCCCCGTCCCGGGAGCGGAAGGAGGCCTCCCTCTCCCGGTCATTTTCCCCGGAATGGGACTCCTCCCGGCGGGCGGACTCCACGATGGAGCTGAGGCTCTCCGCCTGTCTGGCCCGGACCTCCAGCAGCGGATAGTCCCGGATCTCCTCCAGAATATACTCCTGCAGCTCCGGCAGCGGGAGGGAGAGCACCGCCAGGGACTGCTGCTGCAGCGGACTCAGGGTCTGCACCTGCCGCACGGCCTGGTCCATGGACATATGGGGATCTGACATCAAAACGCCTCCTTTCCGGCGGATGGGACGTGAAGCGCTCCCGGCGCAATCACCCCTGATGGGCGGGAACGGCGTGCCGCTGCCGCAGCACGGGGAGCAGCACCTCCATCAGCACGCCGGTGAGAATCAGCGCCGCGCCCAGCAGCATCCGGGGCGTCAGCACCTCATGAAGCAGCACCCGGGACACGATGGCGCAGAAAATGCTCTCCGTGGACAGGATCATGGTGCAGCGCACCGGACCCATGTAGCGGATGGCCATGTTCTTGAGAATGTAGCAGGCCACGGTGGGCAGGCCCGCCTGATAGACCAGGGCCGCCACCGCCGGCGCGGTGTAGCCGGCGCTGAACCCCTGAAACAAAGACAGCACTCCCATCACCGCCGTGGTGGTGAGAAACTGATAAAAGCTGATCTCCACCCGGGACTCCTCCCCCGCCAGCATGGCCACGGCAATGCTGTTGAGGCCGTAGGTCAGGGCGTCCGACAGCAGCAGCGCATCCCCCAGGGCGAAGGAGCCGAAGCCGTCGGTCAGGCTGAGAAAGCCCACGCCGGTAAAGGCCAGCACCGCCGCGCCCACCGACCCCAGCCGCGGCTTCACATGGCAGAACAGGAAGTAGAGGAAGGGCATCATCACAATGTTGGTGGCCGTCAGGAAGGAGGCCTTGGAGGCCTGGGTCATGGTGATGCCGAACATCTCCAGAGTGTAGGAGCAGACGGTGATGAGCCCTACGATGATGCCGGTGCGGACCGCCCGCCGGTGGGGGCGGCGCAGCTGCCGGTAAAAGAGGACAAAGGTCAGCAGTGTGGCCAGTCCGAACCGGAAAAACACCGTTTCAAACTGCCGCATTCCGCCGTTCATGCAGATTTTGGACGCCACAAAGCTGCTGCCCCACATGGCGGATGTGAGCAGCAGCAGCCAGGGCGCATTCTTCTGGTTCAAAGAGAACTCTCTCCTTTCCGCCACGAATCTTCCGCTTCCGATGATAGCCTTTCTTTCGACGCAAATCAAGGAAAAACCGGAAAATCGGCGGGTGATTTCCGGGACGGCCGTCCCGGCAGACGATGCCCGGCGGAGGTGGGATTCCGCTTCCGCCGGGCAGCGGGAAGATTCAGCCTGCGGGAGTCAGCAGGTGGCGCCGCCCACCACGTTCATGCCCAGGATTTCCGCCTTCCGGCGCAGCAGGTCATCCCCCAGCAGCTGCGCCTCCACGATTTCCATGCCCAGGCGCTCCACGGTGTCGGCGAACCGCTCGCCGGACCTGCCCTGATCCCGGAACAGCAGAATGGCCTTCTCCACCACGTCCAGCGCCTCGTCCCGGTCGGTGAAGATTTTGCTCAGCATCTGGCCGTGGGCTACCCGCTTGCCCCAGCGGCCGCCCACGAACATCTTCCAGCCGTAGGCGCCCTCGTCATTGCAGTGGAAGGGGCACTTGCCCACGCAGCGGCCGCAGCTGTTGCACAGGGCGTGGTCGATCACCAGCCGGCCGTCCGTCAGCTTCGCCGCGTGGACGGGGCAGGCGGTCTCCACCTGGCACTTTTTGCAGCCCCTGCACTTTTCCGGATCGTAGCCGGGGGTCCGGGCGCCCACAATGGCCAGGTCGTTCAGGTCCGGCTTGACGCAGTTGTTGGGGCAGCCGCCCACGGCGATTTTGAACTTGTGGGGCAGGGCCACGTCGGCGTAGCCCTTGAAAAACCGCCGGTGGATTTCATTGCTCAGATCGTATGTATCGTACAGGCCGTACTGGCAGGTGGTGCCCTTGCAGGACACCACGGGGCGCACCTTGCTGCCGGTGCCGCCGGTCTCCAGACCCGCCTTGCCCACGGCGGCCCGGAAGGCGTCGATGTCGCCGTAGTCGATGCCGGAGACCTCCACCGTCAGGCGGGTGGTAAACATCATGTGGCCGTCGCCGTACTGTCTGGCGGCGTCCACAATGGCCTGGCACTCGTCGTTGGTGATGCGGCCGTTGCGGGTGATGACGCGGCCGTTGAATTTGTTGGTGCCCTTCTGGTGCAGGAAACCCAGGGCCTTGACCCGTTTGATGTCCTCGGGCCGCAGGGTGCAGCCCTCGCCGGCAGGCGCGGCGGCACGGCCGTCCAGCCGGTCAATGAAGGCCTCCAGCGCCCCGGCGGCCAGCTCCACGGCGGCGCGGCAGCGGCCGGCCTCCGTTTTGTACCGGGCGGACAGGGTATCGCAGTCCGCGGCGCCGCAGGCCATGGTCTGCTCAAAGGTCTCCGCGAACCGGCCGCACAGCTCCGCCAGGTCCTCCCGCCGGCTGTACTTCCGGCTCAGCACGGCGATGGCGCCGGTGAGGGCGCCGCAGGTGCCGCCGCAGCCCATGCCGCCCCGGAAGCCGGCAAACAGCCCCGCCTCGGCCTCGCTGATGTTCAGGCCGTACACCTCACCGGCGGCCAGCACAATGGCCTCGGCGCAGCCCTTGCCCAGATTGAAATAGTAATCAGAGGCTCGCTCTTTCAGTGACATATCAGAATTCCTCCCCAAAATTCAGCGGAAAGACGGAACAGATTTCCCTTGGATTCGCCGGTCATCCCCCGATTATAGCACGTTTCCCCCGAATCACAAGGGGGCCGGCGGGAAAAACCCGCCGTGGGCGGCTGGTAATTGCAGCCATTGCCCCGTCTCCGTTGACAATCCCGGCATGCTCTGCTATAATCAAGTCCGCAAAGAAGAGATCTGCCAGACCGCGCGGCGCGGACAAGGGCCTTGAAACGACCTCTCTTTTCCGGACGGAAAAGGGGGATCTGCGCCCTTCCGCCGGGTCTGGCATTATTTTTTTGCAAGGAGTATGACACACCATGAAACGAGTATTTTCCCTGCTGCTGGCCGCCTGCTGCCTGCTGCTCACCGCCTGCGGCGGCGCAGCGGCCGCCCCGTCGGAGCCGGCGGCACCGGCGGAATCCGCGGCGCCGGCGGAAACCGCCGTCACCTTCACCGACGACCTGGGCCGCCAGGTGACGGTGGACCGCCCGCAGCGGGTGGCCTGCCTCATCAGCAGCTTTTCCGACATCTGGTGCCTGGCGGGGGGCGCGGACACCATCGCGGCCGCCACCGACGCCACCTGGCGGTACTTCGACCTGCCGCTGAAGGATGACGTGGTGAACCTGGGCAGCACCAAGGACCTGGATCTGGAGCAGCTGCTCTCCTGCCAGCCGGACCTGATTCTGGCCAGCGGCGGCACCGACCGGAACGTGGAGCTGGAGGCCTCCTTCGCGGACATGGGGCTCAACGCCGCCTACTTCTCCGTGGACAACTTTGAGGACTACCTGCGGATGCTGCGCATCTGCACGGACATCACCGGCATGCCGGAAAACTATGACCTTTACGGCACCCAGGTGGCGGCCCGGGTGGACGCTGCCCTGGCCCGGCAGGACGGCTCTGCCCCCACGGTTCTCTACATCCGGGCCACCGGCAGCAGCTGCAAGGTGAAAAACAGCGAGGGCAGCGTGCTGGGGGAGATGCTGGCCCATCTGGGCAGCGTCAACATCGCCGACCGGGACGGCAGCCTGCTGGAGCAGCTGAGCATGGAGGCCATTCTGCAGGCGGACCCGGACCACATCTTCGTGGTGCTCCAGAGCGCGGACCCCGCCGACGCCCAGGCGGTGCTGCAGACCACGCTGCTGGACGATCCCGCCTGGGCCTCCCTGACGGCAGTGCGGGAGGGACGCTACCATGTGATGGACCCGAATCTCTACAATCTCAAGCCCAACGCGCGATGGGGGGAAGCCTATGAGCAGCTGGCAGACATTCTCTACCCGGCCGAATAAGGCACTGTTCTGGACCGCTCTGGCGGCGCTGACGGTGCTCTCGGCCCTGGGGAGCCTGTGGTTCGGCTCCGTCAGCGTCTCCCCGGCGGAGGTGCTCACCGCCCTTCTGGGCCGGGGCGGCGGCTCCACGGCGGCGAAGATTGTGCTCTACAGCCGGCTGCCCCGCACCTGCGCCGCGCTGCTGGCCGGCGCGGCGCTGGCGGTATCCGGCGCGGTGATTCAGACGGTGCTGAACAACCCCCTGGCCTCCCCCGGCATCATCGGCGTCAACTCCGGCGCAGGCCTTGCGGTGGCGGTGCTGTGCGCCATTGCCCCCACGGCCCAGCGGCTCAGCCCGCTGGCGGCCTTCGCCGGCGCGGTGCTGGGGGTGCTGCTGGTGCTGGGTCTGGCGGAGCGCACCGGCGCCTCCCGGATGACCCTGGTGCTGGCGGGCGTGGCCATCTCCAACCTGTTCAGCGCAGGCATCGACGCCGTGGTGACGTTGGTGCCGGACGCCCTCACCGGCGTCACCGACTTCCGCATCGGCGGGTTCCACGGCGTCACCATGGCCCGGCTGGCCCTGCCGGCGGCGCTGATTGCCGTGAGCCTGCTGGCGGTCTTGTCCCTCTCCCAGCAGCTGGACATTCTGGCCCTGGGCGGCGACACCGCCCGGAGCCTGGGACTGGCGGTGGGGCCGGTACGGATTGCCCTGCTGGTGCTGGCGGCGGCGCTGGCCGGCGCGGCGGTGAGCTTTTCCGGGCTGCTGGGCTTCGTGGGGCTGATTGTCCCCCACGCCATGCGGCGCCTGGCCGGGGAGGACAGCTTCCCCCTGCTGCTCTCCTCCGCCCTGGGAGGCGCCTGCTTCGTAACGGTGTGCGACCTGCTGGCCCGGGTGCTGTTCGCCCCCTTCGAGCTGCCGGTGGGCGTGGTGCTGGCCTTCACCGGCGCCCCCTTCTTCCTGTGGCTGCTGTTCCGCCAGAGAGGAGGCCGCCTGTGATTCAGCTGAAAGACCTCTCCGCCGGCTACGGCAGCAAACCCATTGTGGACCGCGTGACCCTGGACTTCCTGCCGGGGCAGGTGCTGGTGCTGCTGGGACCCAACGGCAGCGGCAAATCCACGCTGCTGAAGGCCGCCCTGGGGCTGCTTCCCGCCATGGGCGGGCAGGTGCTCTTCGACGGGGCTGCCATGGCCTCCCTCACCCGGCGTCAGATCGCCCGGAAGGCAGCGTTCCTGTCCCAGAGCCGTCCCCAGTCCTCCATTCTGGCGCTGCGGATGGTGCTTCACGGCCGGTTCCCCTACTTATCCTATCCCCGGCGCTACAGCCGGGAGGACTACGCCATCGCCCGGCGGGCCATGGACGCCGCCGGCGTCCGGGCCTATGAGAACACCAACGTCAGCCGCCTCAGCGGCGGACAGCGGCAAGGGGTTTACCTTGCCATGGCCCTGGCCCAGGACACGGAAACCATTCTAATGGACGAGCCCACCACCTATCTGGACATTCACCGTCAGCTGCAGGTGATGGACACCGCCCGGGCCCTGGCCGGTCAGGGCAAGGCGGTGGTGCTGGTGCTCCATGACATTCCCCTGGCACTGCGGGGGGCGGACCGGATCGCCCTGCTGGAGAGCGGGCGTCTGGCCTGCTGCGGCACACCGGAGGAGGTGTACGCCGGCGGCGCCCTGGACCGGGTGTTCGGCGTGGCCGTCCACCGGGTGGACACCCCCCACGGACCCCAATACTACTGCACGGAAAAGGAGGAGGCCTGACATGCCCCATTTCCCTCTGTTTATTGATCTCACCGGCCGGCGCGTCCTGGTGGTGGGCGGCGGCGCCGTGGCGGAGCGGAAGCTCCGCAAGCTCTCTCCCTACGGCCCCCGGTGCACCGTGGTGGCCCCGGAGGTCACGGAAACCATCGCCGCCATGGTGGACACAGAGGTCCGCCGCCGCGCCTTTTCCCCGGAGGACCTGGAGCCCCGGCCCGCGCTGGTCATCGCCGCCACCGGCGACCCGGCGGTGAACCGGCAGGTGTCCGCCCTCTGCCGGGAGCGGAACATCCCCGTCAACGTGGCGGATGACCCGGCGCTGTGTACCTTCCTGTTCCCGGCGCTGGTGCAGCAGGGCAGCTTCTCCGCCGGCATCTCCACCGGCGGCGCCAGCCCTGTTGCCGCTGCCTGCTTCAAGGAGCGGCTGGCAAACCTGCTGCCGGAAAACCTGGAGGAGCTGCTGGACTGGCTGGAGGGGCAGCGCCCGGCCCTGAAGGCCGCCATCCCCGACCAGACCCGCCGGGCCGGGGCCTTCCACCGGCTGTTTGACGCCTGCATGGAAAAGGGCGCGCCCCTGACGGAGGAGGAGACGGCCCGGTGCGTGGCCGGCGGAGCGCCCATGGGCAGCGTGGCCCTGGTGGGCGCCGGGTGCGGCAGGGCGGATCTGATCACCGTCCGGGGCCTGCGGCTTTTGCAGCAGTGCCAGGCGGTGGTATACGACGACCTCATTGACCCGCAGCTGCTGGATGCCGCGCCGGAGGGCGCGGCGCGGGTGTACATGGGCAAGCGGTCCGGCCGCCACTCCGCCCCCCAGGAGGAGATCAGCCGGAAGCTCATAGAGCTGGCCCAGTCGGGGCTGCAGGTAGTGCGGCTGAAGGGCGGCGACCCCTACCTCTTCGGCCGGGGCGGCGAGGAGATGCTGGCGCTGCAGGCGGCGGGCATCCCCTGCACCGAGGTGCCCGGCATCCCCTCCGCCATCGGCATTCCGGCGGAGGCGGGCATCCCGGTGACCCACCGGGGTGTCAGCCGGGGGCTGCACATTGTCACCGCCCACACCGCCACCACCGCCGACGGCCTGCCGGAGGACTTCGACGCCCTGGCCCGGCTGGACGGCACCCTGGTGTTCCTCATGGGCCTGGGGCAGCTGCCGAAGATCGTCCGGCGGCTGCTGGAGGCGGGCAAGAGCGGCGACACCCCGGCGGCGGTGCTGTCCGGCGGCAACTCCCCCCATCCCGTCACCATCCGCTCCACCCTGCGGGACATTGAGGCCGCCGCCAGGGACGCCGTCTCCCCGGTGGTGATTCTGGTGGGCGGCGTGGCGGCCATGGACCTGAGCCGGGGGCCGCTGGCCGGTGTCCGGGTGGGCGTCACCGGCACGGCGGAAATCGCCGCCCGGCAGTGTCCTGCCCTGGAGCAGCTGGGGGCCGAGACGCTTCGGCTGGCGGTGTCCCATGTCCGGGACCTGCGCCCGGAGCCGGTGTGGGAGACGGACCGGCCCCACTGGCTGGTGTTCACCAGCGGCAACGGCGTGAAGCGGTTCTTCCATCAGCTGCGGCAGCAGGGAAAGACCCTTCCCCCCTGCCCCGGGCGGAAATTCGCCGTCATCGGCGGCGCCACCCGGCAGGTGCTGGCGTCCTTCGGCATTCAGGCGGACCTGTGCCCGGAGGTGTTCACCAGCGAGGCCCTGGCCCGGGCGCTGGCGGAAACCGCCGCCCCGGAGGAGGAGATCATCCTGCTGCGGTCCGCCGGCGGCGCCCCCATTCTGCGGCAGCTGCCGGAGGAGCGGGGCTTCACCGTCCGGGACGTGGCCACCTACGTTCTGGAGGCGGAGGAGCCGGTGCCCCTGCCGGAGCGGCTGGACTACCTGACCTTCTCCAGCGGCAGCGGCGTGGACCTGTTCTTCCGGCAGTACGGCAAAGTGTCGGCGGGAACCCGGTGCGTGTGCATCGGGCCGGTCACCGCCCGGGCGCTGGAGCGCCATACGGCGGAGCCGTACCTGCTGGCGGAGGACATCTCCGCCGCCGGACTGCTGAACGCGATTCTGCGGGACCGGTAAGTCCCCTCCGCTGGCGGGGACGGGTCTGCTTCATCTGCACATCCTCCTTCCGGCGCCGTTCCGTCTGTCCGGCGCGCAGTCATCCGGCAATTTACACTTTGCCATTCTAAATGACAGAAAAGCCCGGATTTTTCGCCCGCCGCTGCTCCGCGGCCTTCCAGCGCCAGGCGCTGTCGGAAATGCTGGGTCAGACGGCCATCAGCCTCTCCATGCCCATTGAGGAGCTGAGCGGCTGACGGCGGCAAACCAAACACAAAAAAATCCCCGTTCCATCCGGAACGGGGATTTTTTTCATATCGGGTTCTCTTTCAGGTACTCCAGCCACAGCCGGCAGCCTTTGGTGTTCAGGTGGATGCCGTCGCCGGTCAGTTCCGCCATCAGGCAGCCGTCCTCTCCGGTGACGGCCTCCGCCACGTCCAGATAGACGCAGCCCTTTTCCTCCGCCACCCGGCGGACCACCTCGTTATACTCGCCGATGCGGCGGTTGTTGACGTAGCTGCCCTTCTTCTCCTGCTTCGCGCTCACCGGCAGAATGGACTGGAGGGCGACGCGGGCGTCGGGGTGGTTCTCCTGAATCCGTTCCACAATGTCGCTGTAGCGCTCCTCAAACTTCTCCGTCTTGGGCCAGCCCAGCTCGTTGACCCCCAGCATGATGTACACCTTGGAGAACTCCAGCCCGTCCAGCCGGTCCATCAGGGTGACGGCTCCGCCCTCCGTCTCCTCCGTGGCCTTGGTCTGGACGGAGTCCACCGTGGCGCCCACGGCGTGGAGGTAAACCGGCGTCTCCAGGCCGGAGTATAGGGAAAAGCCCTCCGTCCGGGAGTCCCCCAGGAACACCGCGTCGGCAAAATAGGCATCGTCCACCGGGCCCTCCGGCGCCGCCGGCGTCTCCGCCCCGGGGAGGCTCTCCGGCGCTTCCGCCGTCTCCGCCGGCGGTTCCGGCTCCGGCAGCTGCCGCGCCTCCGGAAGCTCCGGCTCCGGCGCCGCCGCCTCCGCCGGCACGGCCATCCGCACGCTGACGGGCTGGGTCATGTCCGGGTCCGTGGGCATCAGGGCCAGCAGGCCCAGCAGTCCCAGCTTCACCAGCACGCTGCCGATCTTTTTGCCCCGTCCGGCCATGTCCATCCCCCCGTTTCCCCGGTGTTTTCTCTTCTCTTCTTATTAGACGGGAAATCCGCCCCAAAAGTCGGAACAATTTGTTAAAAAAACGATGTCAATTTCCGCCGTTTTTGTTACCGTTTTCCCGCTTCCGAAAACGGGGCCGGAGCGTCTCCGCCCCGGCCCCTCCGTCTCCTTTTCAGCGCCTCACGCCCGCAGGTCCGCCGGGTAGACGTCCGCCTCGTGAAGCGCGCGCAGGGCCTCCGCCACCAGGGGCTTGTCCTCCTGGTAGGTCATGCCGAACCACTTGTCCGCCGACCGGAGGACGGAGACCTCCATCTTCCCCTCCGCCAGCAGATCGCCGATCATCACCGGCAGCAGACACTCCGCCTTCAGCTCCTGCCCTTTGGGGGACCGGAGGAACTCATCAAAATAGTCCTTCAGCACCGGGAAGATGCTGGGGGCGAAGCCCCAGAAGTTCATGGACACCACGCTGTCCGGGTCCAGAGGCCGGTCCGCCGTCATGTCCCGCAGCGTCCCGTCGGGGAACAGGCGGATCTGCTTCGTCTCCACAATGGACGTCAGCTTTCCCTCCTCCGCCGTGCACACGCCCCGGGACACCGTGCCGTACAGGCTGGCGGTGTTTTTCAGCAGATACCCCACCATCACGGCAGCCCCCTGCTCCGGCAGGCGGGTCAGGGCCTCATACATGGTGCGGTAGGCGCCGATGCCGTAATAGTCGTCGGCGTTGATGACGCAGCAGGGCTCATGCACCACGTCCGCCGCGCACAGCAGGGCGTGGACCGTCCCGTAGGGCTTGGTCCGCTCCGCCGGAGGCGTGTAAAACGCCGGCAGGGAGGAATAATCCTGAAAGACGTAGGCCACCTCCACCGGAGAGCCGTCCAGCGCCGTCTTTTTCCGCAGGTAGTCCCCCACCAGACGATCCATCAGCGCCTCCATCTCCGGCTTGATGATGAACACCACCTTGTTGAACCCGGCCCGCAGCGCGTCATGGATGGAGTACTCCATCAGAATCTCCCCATGGGGGCCGATGCCGTCCACCTGCTTGCTGCCGCCGTACCGGGAGCCCAGCCCCGCGGCCATGATGACCAGTGAAACCTTCATGTTCTTTTCCTTTCCGGCCCTCGCCTGTCCGCCGGTTGTCACCGGTGGGTATATTCTGTTTTCAGAATACTCCCTTTCTCCTTTTTTTGCAACCTCCGGCAATCGTTTTCCACAAAAGCCCTTGACATTTTTCTCCATGCCGCTATACTGTGAAATTGATTCTCATTTTCAAATTGGAGGGATTCCATGTCCTATATCACCCGGCAGCAGCAGGCGGTGCTGTCCTGCCTGTCCCAGCGGCGGGAGCAGCCGCTGACGGTGAACGATCTGGCGGAGGCGCTGCGCCAGGCGGGCCACCCCGTGGGGCTGGCCACCATCTACCGCCAGCTGGACCGGCTGGAGCAGTCCGGCCACATTCACAAGCTCAGCACCGACCAGGGGGCGGTGTACCAGTACTGCGACCGCCCGGAAAACGGGCGGGAGTGCTTTTTGCTTCGGTGCACCGGCTGCGGCCGCATCCTGCATCTGGACTGCTCCCACTTAAAGCCCCTGTACGAGCATCTGGAGCGGCAGCACCGCTTCGTCATCGACCCCCGGGCCACGGTGTTCGCGGGGCTGTGCGACGTGTGCGCCCAGCGGCGGAAGGAGGGAGACAGCCATGGAGAGCAATGAGCTGATTCTCTGCCGGGACGTGTCCCTGGGCTACGAGGGCCAGGCCCTGCTGCACCACCTGAACCTGACGGTGCGGGAGGGGGACTACCTGTGCGTGGTGGGGGAGAACGGCTCCGGCAAGTCCACCCTGATGAAGGGCCTGCTGGGGCTGCTGGCGCCCCTGTCCGGCGAGATTTGGCGGGCGCCGGAGCTGAAGGCCGGGGCCATCGGCTACCTGCCCCAGCAGACCCAGGCCCAGCGGGACTTCCCCGCCACGGTGTACGAGGTGGTGCTGTCCGGGTATCTGAACCAGAAGGGGTTCCGGTTTTTCTACACCGCCGCCCAGAAGTCCGGCGCCCTGATGAACATGGGCAAGCTGGGCATTCTGGAGCTGCGGGACAAGTGCTACCGGGAGCTGTCCGGCGGGCAGCAGCAGCGGGTGCTGCTGGCCCGGGCGCTGTGCGCCGCCCGGCGGCTGCTGAGTCTGGACGAGCCCATCACCGGGCTGGACCCCGCCGCCGCCCAGGACCTGTACAAGACCCTGGCCTACCTCAACGAGAAGGAGGGCATGGCCATCGTCACGGTGACCCATGACCTGAAAGCCGCCCTCCGCAGCGCCCGGACGGTGCTGCACATCGGCCGGGACAGCTGGTTCCACGGCACCACGGCGGAGTATCTGGCCTCCCCCCAGGGGCGGCGGTTCCGGGAGGAGGGAACAGCGTGGAACTGATGAAAATGTTTTCCTACCCTTTCATGCAGCGGGCACTGATTGCCGGCACCCTGGTGAGCCTGTGCTGCGCGCTGCTGGGGGTGTCGCTGGTGCTGAAGCGGTACTCCATGATCGGCGACGGCCTCTCCCACGTGTCCTTCGGCGCGCTGGCAGTGGCGGTGGCCCTGGGGTTCACGCCGCTGTACTTCTCCATTCCGGTGGTGATTCTGGCGGCCTTCCTGCTGCTGCGGATGGCCTCCCGCCCCCACTGGAACAACGACGCCGCCATCGCCGTCATGAGCGCCTCGGCCCTTTCCATCGGCATTCTGGTGATCTCCCTCACCACCGGCATGACCACCGACGTGGACAACTACATGTTCGGCAGCGTGCTGGCCATGACCAAAGGGGACGTGGCGCTGAGCGCCGCGGTGAGCATCGCGGTGCTGGCCCTGTTCGTGCTGTTTTACCACAAGCTGTTCGCCGTCACCTTTGACGAGAGCTTCTCCCGGGCCACGGGGCTGAAGGTGGAGCGGTACAACACCCTGCTGAGCATCCTCACCGCCCTGACCATCGTGCTGGGCATGCGGATGATGGGCGCCATGCTCATCTCCTCTCTGATCATCTTCCCGGCCCTGACGGCCATGCGGCTGTTCAAGAGCTTCCGGGGCGTGGTGATCTGCGCCGGGGTGTCGTCGGTGGTCTGCTTCTGCGCGGGGCTTACCGCCTCCTTTGTGCTGGCGGCGCCGGTGGGGGCGTCGGTGGTGGTGACGGACCTGGCGGTGTTTCTGTGCGCCTGCCTGCTCCAGACCCTGCGGCGCAGATAAGGCCCCATCCCCTCTCCGGAGGTTCCAAACGGGACTTCCGGAG
This sequence comes from Dysosmobacter sp., assembly GCF_034093755.1. GTDB lineage: Bacteria > Bacillota > Clostridia > Oscillospirales > Oscillospiraceae > Oscillibacter. The sequence continues at coordinate 20,851 of NZ_JAXEBZ010000038.1, forward strand.
AGGTTTTTTCCGCATTCTCAACAATTTTTCCCGGTTTCCGGGCAAAATACAGGAAAGATTCTGGGCAAAAGGGGTTGCGCTTTCCGCCCGTTCATGGTATATTGCTATAGGTAAGAAGTGTAAGGTATGCGGAGTGGGCCTCAGGTCCGCTCTTTTTGTTGGCCTTTTTCCCCTTGCAAATTTCTCTCGACAGGAGGAGTTTTCCATGAAAAAAGTCACGGAACTGGTGGCCGGGCTGGCAGCCCCCGCCGTGGAGGGCGCGGGCTGCGTCCTGTGGGACACGGAGTACGTCCGGGAGGCCGGACAGTGGTATCTGCGGCTGTATATCGACAAGCTGGAGGGCGACGTGGACATTCTGGACTGCGAGGCCGTGTCCCGGGCGGTGGAGCCGCTGCTGGACGAGGCCGACCCCATCCCCGGCAGCTACACCTTCGAGGTCAGCTCCGCCGGCGCCGAGCGTCCGCTGAAGCGGCCCTCCGATTTTCAGCGGTTCCTGGGCAGCCCCGTGGCGGTGAAGCTGTACCAGAACCGGGACGGCCGCAAGGAGTTCGCCGGGCACCTGAAGGCCTATGACGAGGCCACCGGCGACGTCACCGTCACCGTGGGGAAAGAGGACCTGGTGTTCCCGAAAGCCCAGGTGGCGCTGGTCCGCCTGCGGGTGGAGTTCTGAACCGTTATCCCGGCTTTCCGCGCCCGGCGCGGAGGGCATGAGTCATTGAAAAAGACGTATCAAAGGAGAATCAGACATGAGAGGCAAAAAGCAAAAAGAGCCTGCCGGCATGAACGTGGCGGAAATCTTCGCCGCCCTGGAGATGCTGGAAAACGAGCGGGGCATTCCCCAGGCCTTCCTGATGGACAAGATTGTCCAGGCCCTGACCACCGCCTACAAGCGGGACCACGACGAGGTGGAGAACGTGGTGGTGGATGTGGACGAGAAGAACCGCACCCTGAAAATGTTCGTCCAGAAGAACGTGGTGGACGAGGAGGACTACGTGGACCCCTTCAACGAGATCCCCCTGGAGGAGGCCAAACGCCTGTCCGCCAAGTACGAGATCGGCGACGTGGTGAACGTCCCCGTGGACAGGATGGAGTTCGGCCGCATCGCCGCCGGCAACGGCAAGCAGGTGATCATCCAGGGCCTGCGGGAGGCCGAGCGGGGCATGGTGTACGACGAGTTCAACTCCAAGCAGCATGAGATTCTCACCGGCGTGGTGACCCGCGTGGACCCCCGCACCGGCGGCGTGTCCCTGCGCATCGGCACCGGCACCGAGTCCACCGAGGCGCTGCTCACTGCCGGCGAGCAGGTGAAGGGCGAGGAGCTCACCGAGGGCATGCATGTGAAGGTGTACGTGGTGGACGTCCGCCGCTCCACCCGCGGGCCCCAGGTGCTGATCTCCCGGACCCATCCGGGCCTGGTGAAGCGGCTGTTTGAGCTGGAGGTCCCCGAGATTTTCGACGGCACCGTGGAGATCCGGGCCATCGCCCGGGAGGCCGGCAGCCGCACCAAGATGGCCGTGTGGTCCAACGACGCCAACGTGGACCCCATCGGCGCCTGCGTGGGCCTGAAGGGCCAGCGGGTGGACGCCATCGTGGAGGAGCTGCGGGGCGAGAAGATCGACATCATCAAGTACAGCGAGGACCCCACCGAGTTCATCGCCGCCGCCCTGTCCCCCGCCGACGTGGTGGACGTGCGCATGGCCGACGAGGGCAAGGTCTGCCGGGTGATTGTGCCCGATGACCAGCTGTCCCTGGCCATCGGCAAGGAGGGCCAGAACGCCCGTCTGGCGGCCCGGCTCACCGGCTACAAGATCGACATCAAGCCCGAGAGCTACCGGGAGGAGGACGAGGAGCCCCTGACGGCTTCCCCGGCTCCCGCGGCGGAGGAATAAATCCGGAAAGGAGGCGGAGCGGCCATGCAGAAAGTAAGAAAAATCCCCCAGCGCCAGTGTGTGGGCTGCCGGGAGATGAAGGACAAGAAGTCCCTGATCCGGGTGGTCCGCTCCCCGGAGGGGGAGGTCTCCCTGGACTTCGTGGGCAAAAAGCCCGGCCGGGGCGCCTATGTGTGCCGGGACGTGGAGTGCCTGAAGCGGGCCAGAAAGTCCCGGGCGCTGGAGCGGGCCTTTGACACCGCCATCCCGGCGGAGGTCTATGACGCCATGGAGCGGGAAATGGGAGGCGCGGATGACTGACCGGATCCTCTCCCTGCTGGGCCTGTGCAAAAAGGGCGGCATGCTGGAAATCGGCGAGGAGCCGGTGGAGGCCGCCGCCCGGGCCAGGGACGCCCGGGTGCTGCTGCTGGCGGAGGACGCCGCGGACAACACCCTCCGGCGGGTACGGCACTTCGCCGAGGCCGGCGACTGCCTGTGGCTCCGCATCCCCTACACCAAGGAGGAGCTGGGCCGGGCCCTGGGCCGCACCTCCTGCGCCCTGCTGGCGGTGACGGACATCGGCTTCGCCGCCAATCTGGTCCGCCGTCTGGCGGAGCGGGACCCGGTGCGCTACGATGAGGCGGCGGAAAAGCTGGCTCTGAAGGAAAAGCGGGCCGCGGAGCGCCGGGCCGAGCAGCTGGCCCACGAAAAGAACATCCGGACGGGCAAGGTCCGGAAAAAGAAGGCGGAAGCCCCCGCGGAACCGGAGAAGCCCCTGAAGGCAGCGGCATCCCCGCGGCCGCCCCGGCGCGGCGCGGCGGCGGCAGGCCGTCCGGAGGGCGGCAGGCCCCGTCCCCGGGACCAGGCTCCCGGCTCCCGGACCGGAGGCGCTGACCGGAAGCGCCGCAGCGCCCATCCGGCGGACCGCTTCCGGGGCAGCCGTCCGGTGAAAAAGGGGAAGGGCTCCCCGAAAAAGGGCGTCTGACCCACTCTGCCGGCGGCAGAACCATGAAATTTTTCCCGGCCCTCGGGCCCGGATCATAAGAGGTGGCTATATTTGGGTATGGAAAAGTACAGAGTGCATGAGGTGGCAAAGGATTTCGGCCTTTCCACCAGGGAGATCACCGAGATCCTGACAAAATATGCGGAGACTCCGAAAAATCATATGCAGGTCCTGACGGACGGCGAGCTGTCCATCATTTTCGAGAAGCTGACCCAGGACCATCCCGTCTCCGGCATTCAGGCCATTTTCGCCGACGTGCAGGCGGCGGAGAAGCCGGAGCCGAAGAAGGAGGCCAAGCCGAAAAAGCAGCCGGTGCCCGCCGGGCAGCCCGCCGCCAAGGCGCAGCCCGCGGCTCCCCAGCAGCAGACCGGCAGGTCCCAGCAGCCCCAGCAGGGCCAGCAGCAGCCCAAGGCCCAGCCGGCCCAGTCCGCCCCCAAGGCGCAGCCCGCGGCCCAGCAGCAGCCCGTTTCCCGGGTGCCCCAGAAGAAGATCGTGGACACCCGCAAGGGCGGCGATGTGAACCTGGCCAAGTATGACGAGCGGCTGGAGGATCTGGGCGGCCAGCGGGGCGAGCGGATGCAGAAGTCCGGCGGCAAGGAGAAGTTCCGCAATAACAACCAGCGCCGGGGCGGCGCGCCGCTTTCCAACAAGCGCCGCCAGGATGAGGCGGAGAAGATGCGCCGGCTGCAGCTGGAGATCGCCAAGAAGGCGCCCCTGAAGGTGATGATCCCCGACGAGATCTCCGTGGGCGAGCTGGCCTCCCGCATGAAGAAGACCGGCGCCGAGGTGGTGAAGTGCCTGATGAAAAACGGCATCATGGCCTCCCTGCCCCAGATGATCGACTATGACACCGCCGCGCTGGTGGCCATGGACATGGGCTGCAAGGTGGAGCACGAGGTCACCGTCACCATCGAGGAAAAGCTGATCGACGACCGGGCCGACAAGCCCGAGGAGCTGGTGCCCCGGGCCCCCGTGGTGGTGGTCATGGGCCACGTGGACCACGGCAAGACCTCCCTGCTGGACGCCATCCGGAACACCAACGTGGTCTCCGGCGAGGCCGGCGGCATCACCCAGCACATCGGCGCCTATCAGGTGCAGATCAACGGCAAGCCCATCACCTTCCTGGACACCCCGGGCCACGAGGCGTTCACCTCCATGCGTGCCCGCGGCGCCATGATCACCGACATCGCCATTCTGGTGGTGGCCGCCGAGGACGGCATCAAGCCCCAGACGGTGGAGTCCATCAACCACGCCAAGGCCGCCAATATCCCCATCATTGTGGCCATCAACAAGATCGACAAGCCCGAGGCCAACCCCGACCGGGTGATGCAGCAGCTCACCGAGTACGGTCTGGTGCCCGAGGACTGGGGCGGCGAGACCATCTGCTGCCCCATCTCCGCCAAGAAGAACATCGGCATCGACAACCTGCTGGAGATGGTGCTGCTGACCGCCGAGATGGGCGAGCTGAAGGCCAATCCCAACCGGGCCGGCCAGGGCACCGTCATCGAGGCCCGGCTGGACAAGGGCCGCGGCCCCATCGCCACGCTGCTGGTGCAGAACGGCACGCTGAAGCAGGGCGACATCATCATCGCCGGCACCGCCGTGGGCCGCATCCGCACCATGACCGACTCCAAGGGCCGCCGCCTGACGGAGGCCGGCCCCTCCGTCCCCGTGGAGGTGACGGGCCTCAGCGAGGCCCCCACCGCCGGCAGCCAGTTCTTCGCCGTGGCCGACGAGCGCATGGCCCGGGAGCTGGTGGAACAGCGGAAGGCCGAGGAGCGGGCCAAGGCCAACGCCCCCGTGCAGAAGGTGTCCCTGGAGAACCTGTTCGACCAGATCTCCGCCGGTGAGCGAAAGGAGCTGGCCCTGATCGTCAAGGCCGACGTCCAGGGCTCCGTGGAGGCCGTGAAGGCGTCTCTGGAGAAGCTGTCCAACGACGAGGTGAACGTCCGGGTCATCCACGGCGCCGTGGGTGCCGTCAACGAGTCCGACGTGATGCTGGCCGCCTCCTCCAACGCCATCATCGTGGGCTTCAACATCCGGCCCGACGCCGCCGCCCGCGATTCCGCCGCCCGCACCAACGTGGATATGCGGATGTACCGGGTCATCTATGACTGCATCGACGAGATCGAGGCCGCCATGAAGGGCATGCTGGCCCCCAAGTTCCGGGAAGTGGTGCTGGGCCACGCCGAGATCCGCCAGACCTACAAAGTCTCCGGCGTGGGCACCGTGGCCGGCTGCTACGTGCAGGACGGCAAGATTCTCCGGGCCTGCTCCGTCCGGGTGGTCCGGGACGGCATCGTCATCCACGAGGGCGTGCTGGGCTCCCTGCAGCGGTTCAAGGACTCCGTGAAGGAAGTGTCCCAGAACTACGAGTGCGGCCTCACCGTGGAGAAGTTCAACGATATCAAGGAAGGCGACATCATCGAGGCCTATACCATGGAGGAGATTCCCAGATAAACCTTCCCATTTCCGCGCAAACGACGATGCCCGGGCGGCGGCTGTGCCGCCGCCCGGGCATTATTACTCTGCTCCCGCCGTCAGGTAACTTGCCGCGTGGGGGAGCTCGAGGGGGCGAAGCCCGCCTCGAATGAGATCGACTGCCTGCAAATACCTGCAGCAGGTATTTGCGCCGCGTCGCGGCAGATTTTTGGACTGTGAAACAGGCCAAAAATCGAGGCAGTATTAATCCGGCGGCACAGCCGCCGCCCGGGTTCCCATTTTTACCGCTATGAAAGGAGGCCCATTCATGCCCAGTAATCGAATCGGCCGCATCAACGAAGAAATCCAGCGGGAGCTGTCCGCCCAGATCCGCCGCCTGAAGGACCCCCGGGTCTCCGGCACCGGCATGGTGTCCATCACCCGGGTGGACACCACCGGCGACCTGCGCTACTGCCGGGTGTATGTCAGTGTGCTGGACAAGAGCCAGGAGAAGGACGTGCTGAAGGGCCTGAAGTCCGCCGCCGGGTTCCTGCGCCGGGAGCTGGGCTCCGCCCTGCGCCTGCGCTACACCCCGGAGCTGCAGTTCGAGGCCGACGACTCCATCGCCTACGGCGCCCACATTCTGGAGCTGCTCCACGACGTGGAGCGGAAGGACGCCGGCCGGGAGGATGAGGCGTAACCATGCTCACCGTACAGGAAACCGCCGCGCTGCTGCGCGGCTTTGACCGGGTGCTGATTCTCACCCACATCCGCCCCGACGGGGACACCGTGGGCTGCGCCGCCGGGCTGTGCGCCGCCCTCCGCGCCCTGGGCAAAACCGCATGGCTCCTGCCCAACCCCGGCCTCACCGACACCACCGCCCCCTATGCCGCGCCCTACGCCGCGCCGGAGGACTTCGTGCCGGAGAAGGTGGTGTCCGTGGACATCGCCGTTGTGGGGCTGTTCCCGGACAACGCCCTGCCTTACAAGGACCGGGTGGACCTGGCCATCGACCACCACCCCTCCTTTGAGCACTTCGGCAAACACAACATCGTCCGGCCGGAGGCCGCCGCCTGCGGCGAGCTGATGCTGGACATCCTCCGGGAGCTGACGCCCATCACGCCGGAGATCGCCCTGCCGCTGTACGTGGCCATCTCCACCGACACCGGCTGCTTCCAGTACACCAACACCACCGCCGCCACCCACCGGGCCGCGGCGGCGCTGATGGACACCGGCATCGACTTCCGGGCCGTCAACAAGGTGTTTTTCCGCACCAAGACCCGCCGGCGCCTGGCCCTGGAGGCGGACATGCTGGCCAACATGGAGTTTTACGACAACGGACGGGTGGTGCTGCTGTTTGTGCCCATGGCCCTGATGGAGCGCATCGCCGCCACGGAGAGCGACGCCGAGGACCTGTCCTCTCTGGGGGGCCAGATCGAGGGCACCGACTGCTCCGTGACGCTGCGGGAGCTGCGCCCGGACGTATGGAAGCTGTCGGTGCGCACCGGCGCGCGGGTCAACGCCACCGATGTCTGCCGGGAGCTGGGAGGCGGCGGCCACGCCGCTGCCGCCGGCTGCACCGTGGAGGCCCCCCTGGAGGATGTGAAGCGCCTCATTCTGGAGGCCATCGCGCGCCACGTCCCGGACTTTCAGAAGTAAGGAAACCGAATTTATGGCCAACGGAATCGTCATCATCAACAAGCCCGCCGGCTGGACCAGCATGGACGTGTGCGCCAAGCTGCGGGGCGTGTTTCACGAAAAGCGGGTGGGCCACGCCGGCACCCTGGACCCCATGGCCACCGGCGTGCTGCCGGTGTTCGTGGGCGCCGCCACCAAGGCCGTCTCCTTCGCCGAGGAGGGGGAGAAGGAATACGTGGCCTCGCTGCGGCTGGGGCTGACCACCGACACCCAGGACACCACCGGCACCGTGCTGGAGGAGCGTCCCGTCACCGTCACCCGGGCGGAGGTGGAGGCCGTGCTGACCCGGTTCACCGGGGAAATTCTGCAGGTGCCGCCCATGTACTCCGCCATCAAGATCCACGGGCAGAAGCTCTGCGACCTGGCCCGGAAGGGCCGGGAGGTGGAGCGGCCCGCCCGCCCCGTCACCATCTACGCCCTGGAGCTGCTGGAGCAGGTGGACCCGCGGGAGTACCGGCTGCGGTGCCGCTGCTCCAAGGGCACCTACATCCGCACCCTCTGCCATGACATCGGCCAGGCCCTGGGCTGCGGCGGCGCCATGGCCGCCCTGCAGCGCACCATGGCCGCCGGGTTCTCCATAGACCGGGCCGTCACGCTGGAGGAGGCCCAGGAGCGGGGCGAAGCTGTTCTTCTGCCTCTGGACGCCTACTTTGCCGCCTATCCCGCCTACCGCGTCCCCTCGGCCGGGAAGGAGGCCCGGGTCCGCAACGGCGGCCCCATCACCGACAGCCGCGTGGCCGACGGCACCTACCGGGTCTACGGCGCCGACGGTACGTTTCTCTGCCTGTCCCGGGCAGAGGGCGGCTGTCTGACGGCCATCAAGAACTTTTTTGGAACGTAAGGACTGAGAAACCATGAAAGAACGGGTCATCGCGCTGGGCTTTTTCGACGGCGTGCACCTGGGTCACGGCGCCCTGCTGCGCCGGACCGTGGAGGAAGCCCGCCGGCGGGGCTGCACCCCGGCGGTGTTCACCTTTGACCGCCCGCCCAAGGAGGTGGTCACCGGCATTCCCTGCCCCCTCATCAACTCCCCGGAGGACCGGAAGGACCTGCTGCGCCGGCTCTACGGCATCAGCGACGTGCTGATGGTCCCCTTTGACCGGGAGATGATGACCACCCCCTGGGACAGATTCGTCACCGACATTCTGGTGGGCCGGTACCACGCCGTCCACCTGGTGGCGGGCCATGACCACCATTTCGGCCACAAGAACCAGGGTTCCCCGGAGCTGCTGGCGGAAAAATGCGCCCAGCTGGGGCTGGGCTGCGACATCATCCCCAAGGTGGAAATCGGCGGCATCACCGTCAGCTCCACCTACATCCGCCGTCTGGTGGAGCTGGGGCAGCTGGAGCGGGCGGCGGAGTACCTGGGCCATCCCCACACCCTCACCGGCCGGGTGGCCCACGGCCGGGGCATCGGCTCCACCCGGCTGTTTCCCACCGCCAACCTGACGGTGCCGCCTCACGTGCTGGTGCCGGGCCACGGCGTGTACGTCACCCGGGTGTATCTGCCGGAGGGGGACAGCTACGCCGCCGTCACCAACGTGGGCACCCGTCCCACGGTGAACAACGGCAGCGATGTCACCGTGGAGGCAAGCCTGCTGGACTACAGCGGGGACCTGTACGGCAAGCAGCTGCGGCTGGAGTTTTTCCGCCACCTGCGGGACGAGATGCGCTTCGACTCCACCGACGCCCTCCGCCGCCAGATCGCCTGCGACGCGGAGGCCACCCGCCAGTATTTCACCCGGCGGGATTGAACGAATATGGAAAACCGGCACAGGCCAGATGGCCTGTGCCGGTTTTTTTGTCAGCTTTTCACCGCAGCTCGCCCGCCGCCGGGTGGATGCCCACCGTCAGCACGCCGGCGTTCAGCCGCAGGGTGCAGATGCGCTCCGCCGTGGTCCAGCGGTAAGAGGGTGCCGCCTCCGCGCCGGCGGTGCGCATGGCCGCGCCGGTATAGGCCGTCACCCGGTCCTGCCAGTCCGCCAGCAGCTCCGCCGCCGTCCGCTCCCCGTCGCCGGTGACGCGGACGCTGACGGCCTCCACGGTGCCGTCGCCGCCGCAGGCGGTGAACAGCGTCACCGGCTGGCCGTACAGCTCCGTCTGATACATCCGGCCCAGGAAGGCCCCATGGTCCTCCGTCCGGTACGATTCACCGCCGGAGAACAGCTCCGCCGTCTCTCCGTCGGCCCGGCCCAGCAGGGCGGCCGCGTCCGTCAGGGTGTAATATGCCCCGCCGGGCGCCGCCTCTCCGCCGTCAAAGGCGGCAGCGGCCCCTGCCAGCAGCACGCACAGCAATCCGATGATCAGAATCCGCAGCTGATTTCCGTTCCGGTTCTTCCGCATAAGCCGTTCCTCCTTTTTTGTCCTTGTACTATATAGACGAACGGGAGGCGGAAAAAGTTTTACGGAATGGCGAAAAGAACGAAATTTTTCAGGATTCTCACTCCACGCTCTTGAGGACGCCGGTGACGGAGAAAATCACCCACTCGGCAATGTTGGCCGCGTGGTCGCCGATGCGCTCGAAGTACTTGGCCACCATCAGCAGATCCAGAGCGCAGCCGCCCTCCTCCGGGTTCCGGACGATCAGTTCCATCAGCCGGCGCTTCTCCCGGTCGAAGCACTCGTCCACCACGTCGTCGTAGGCGATGACCTGCTGCGCCAGGGTCACATCCCGCTTCACGTAGGCGTCCACGCTCTCCGTCACCATGCGGATGGTGTTTTCCGCCATCTCCCGGATGTGGCCGCACTGGTCGGCGCAGTCCTCCAGATGGACGGCGATCTCGGCGATGTCCTCCGCCTGGTCGCCGATGCGCTCCATGTCCGTCACCATTTTCAGGGCGGCGGAGATCTGCCGCAGGTCCCGGGCCACCGGCTGCTGCTGCAGCAGCAGCTTCAGGCAGCGGCTCTCGATGTCCCGCTCCTTCTGGTCGATGTCCCGCTCCAGCGGGGCCACCTTGGCCGCCATCTCCCGGCTGCCCTCCGTCAGGGCCTTGGCCGCCGTGGCAATGGCCTCCTCGCACAGTGCCCCCATTTCGATCATTTCCTGATTCAGCAGCGCCAGCTGCTGGTCGAACCGGCTTCTCATCAGCCAAACCTCCCTGTAATGTAATCCTCCGTCCGCTTCTCCTTCGGCTGGGAGAACAGCTGCTCCGTGCCGCCGAACTCCACCAGCTCTCCCAGCAGGAAGAAGGCGGTGCAGTCGGAGATGCGGACCGCCTGCTGCATGTTGTGGGTGACGATGACGATGGTGTACTTTTCCTTCAGCTGCATGGCCAGCTCCTCAATGCGGGAGGTGGAGATGGGGTCCAGGGCGGAGGTGGGCTCGTCCATCAGCAGCACCTGGGGCTCCACCGCCAGCGCCCGGGCGATGCACAGCCGCTGCTGCTGGCCGCCGGAGAGGCCCAGGGCGTTCTTTTTCAGCCGGTCCTTCACCTCGTCCCAGATGGCCGCGCCCCGCAGGGCCTGCTCCACAATCTCGTCCAGCCGGGCCTTGCCGGTGATGCCGTGGGTCCGGGGGCCGTAGGCGATGTTGTCGTAAATGCTCATGGGGAAGGGGTTGGGCTTCTGGAACACCATGCCCACCTCCCGGCGCAGCTGGTTCACGTCCACCGCCGGGTCGAAGATATTGGTGTCCCGGTAGCGCACCTCGCCGGTGATCTTCACGTTGGGAATCAGGTCGTTCATCCGGTTCAGGGTTTTCAGAAAGGTGGATTTTCCGCAGCCGGAGGGGCCGATCAGGGCGGTGATGCTCTTCTCCGGGATGTTCATGGTGATATTCTTCAGGGCCTGGGAATTGCCGTACCAGAGGCACAGGTCCTTGACGGTCATGATGTCGCTCATGCGTTCCTCCTCTTTTCAAAGAATTTGCCCACCATGGCGGCGGCAAAGTTGATGATCAGGGTCAGGGCCATGAGGATGGCGGCGATGGCGAAGGCCACCTCGAACTCACCCTGCTCCTTGGCGTAGACGTACAGGGCCACCGTCAGCGTGGCGCCGGCGCTGTGGAGGCCGGACCAGAAGCCGTTGAGGGCATGGGCGAAGCCCGCCGTGAACAGCAGCGCCGCCGACTCTCCCAGAATCCGGCCCACAGACAGGATGCAGCCGGTGATGACGCCGTCCACGCAGCCGGGCAGCACCACCGTTCGGATCACCCGCCACTTGCCGGCCCCCAGACCGAAGGCGCCCTCCCGGTAGCTCTGGGGCACGGTTTTCAGGCTCTCCTGGGTGGTGCGGAGGATGGTGGGCAGGTTCATGATCACCAGCGTCAGGGCGCCGGCCAGCAGGGAGGTCTGCATGTTGAGAAACTGGCAGAAAAACAGCATGCCCACCAGGCCGTAGATGATGGAGGGGATGCCGGAGAGGGTCTCCGCCGCGTATTCGATGAGGCCCACCACCCGGTGGTTGGAGGCGTACTCCGTCAGGTAGACGGCGGCGCCCACCCCCAGGGGCAGCACCACCGCCAGAGCGGCGATGACAATGTACACGGTGTTGAGAATGTCCGGCAGGATGCCGATGCGCTCCGTCAGGTAGCTGGGCTTGGTGCTCAGCAGCTCCCAGGTGATGTTGGGTACGCCCTTCCACAGCACATAGCACACCAGAAACACCACCAGCGCGCCGGTGAGCAGGGTGGAAAGGCCCGTCAGCACCCGCAGCAGGGCAATGCGGGCCTTCCTCTTTCCGGTAATGGGTTCTTTCAGCATTCCTCAGCCCTCCTTGCTGCGCTTCAGGAAGAAGTTCAGCGTCGCGTTGATGAGCATAATGAACAGGAACAGCACCAGGGCGATGGAAAACAGCGCCTGGCGCTGCAGTCCGGCGGAATAGGACATCTCGCTGGCTACCGCCGTGGTGAGGAATCGGACGCTCTGGAACAGCTCCGGCATGTTGGGGGCGTTGCCGGAGACCATCATCACCGCCATGGCCTCGCCGATAGCCCGGCCCACGCCCAGCACCACCGCCGCGGCGATGCCGCTTTTGGCCGCCGGGACGGACACCCGGAAATACGTCTCCTCCGGGGTGGCCCCCAGGGCCAGGGAGGCGTCCTCATACTCTTTGGGCACCGCGTCCAGCGCCGTGACGGACACCTTGATGATGGAGGGCAGAATCATGATGGCCAGCACCACCATGGCCGCCAGCAGGCTGGCGCCGTCGGGGACGTGGAACAGCTTCCGGATGCCCGGAACCAGCACCAGCATGCCCACCAGGCCGTACACCACCGAGGGGATGCCTGCCAGCAGGCTGACGGCGTGTTCCATGACGCCCTTCACCGCCGGAGGCGCCATTTTGGACAGATACACCGCCGTCAGGAAGCCCACCGGGACGCCCAGAACGATGGCGCCCGCCGTGCCGTAGACGCTGGTGAGAATAAACGGCAGAATGCCGAAGGACGGCTCCGCCGCGGTGGAGGCCCAGGTCTCTCCCAGCAGGAAGGGGGCCAGGCCGATCTCCCGGATGGCGGGGATGCCCGCCGCCACCAGATACACCGTAATCAGCAGCACAAAGCCCACGGTAATCAGGCCCAGCACCAGAAATACACCGTGGACGAAGGTCTCCAGCAGTCGGTTGTTTTTCATCAGTCACACACCTTTCCACGGGGAGGAGCGGCGGCCGAACCGGCCGCCGCTTTCCAACCCGGCGTTTTCAGTTGGCAGCCACGGCGCCGGCGGCACCGATGATGTCCGCGGCGGCGGGAGAGGTGGCGTAGTCGAAGAAGGCCTGGGCCGCGTCAGAGAGGGGGGTGCCGTCCTTGGTGACCAGCACGAAGGGACGCTGCACCACGTAGCTGCCGTCCTTCACGGTGTCCTCAGTGGGAGTCACGCCGCCCACGTCCAGGGCCTTGACGGTGTCCTTCACAGAGGCCAGGGAGGCGTAACCAATGGCGTTGGGGTTCTGGGACACGGTGGTGATCACGTCGCCGGTGGAGGTCAGCTCCTGGCGGTACTGGCACTTCTCAGCGGTGCCGGTGATGGACTCGAAGCCGTCCCGGGTGCCGCTGCCGGCCTCCCGGCCGATGAGGACGATCTCGGCGTCATCGCCGCCCACGTCCTTCCAGTTGGTGATCTCACCGGTGTAGATCTTGGCGATGGTGTCCAGGTCCAGGTCCGTTACGGGGTTTTCGGGGTGGACGATGATGGCGATGCCGTCATAGGCAAGCACGGTGCCGGTGAGGCCCTGGGCCTTCTCCTCGTCCTTCAGGCCACGGCTGGACAGGCCGATGTCGCAGCGGCCCTCCGCCACGGCGGTGATGCCGGAGCCGGAGCCGGTGGGGTTGTAGGTAAAGGTAACGCCGCTGTTGTCGCCCTCAAAGGCCTCGCCCAGGGCGCCGATGACCTTCTCCATGGAGGTGGAGCCGTCGGTGGCCACGGTGCCGGTGAGCTTCTGTTCCGCGGGAGCGGCGGGAGCGGAGGCGGCGGGAGCGGCAGGGGCGGAGGAAGCGCCGGAGCTCTGGCCGCAGCCGGAGAGCAGGGAGACGGCCATCACCGCCGTCAGCAGCAGGGTTGTGATCTTTTTCATGGTTGGAATTCTCCTTTTCATCAATTTCAGTCCCGTTCGGTACATCCCCTACTGTAAACTTCCTGTGTTAAATGCAAAAGAACCGCTTTGTAAAATCTGCATGAAATCGAAACAGGACCTCCGGATTCCTCCAGAGGTCCTGTCTGTCCTACACAAGACACGCCAGCAGCCACACCAGGGCACAGCCCCCGGCGCCGGTCAGCGCCCACACCAGCGGGGAAAGGTCCCGGAACCGGCGGACGCCGCCGCTGCCGGCGGCGTAGTCCCGGGCCACCCGCCGGGCCTCCTCCACCACCTCCCGGGAGGACACGCCCTCCCCGGCGGCGTCGCTGCGCAGGATGAAAATGGCCTGCTCGAAAAACCGCTGGTCCGGTGACTCCACCACCACAACCCGTCTGGATACTCCTTTTACCATGGCCCACACTCCCCGTCAAAAGCTTTCGCTGTTCAGTCTGGCCGGACAGGGCGGCCATTATACGGCCCGGGGGAAATTTTCTCACACCTGCCGCTTCCCCTCCGGCAGACACAGCACCTGCACGCCGCAGTCATCCTGCCGGCTGCCCCGGCGGGCCGCCTCCGCCATCACCAGCCCCGCCAGGATCTGGGGGTCCGTACCCTCCCAGCCTGCCAGCAGGTCCTGCAGCCACTCGTCCCCCAGGGCGTCGGCCACGCCGTCGCTGACCATGACGGTAAAGGTTCCCCGCTCCAGGCGCAGCCGCGTCACATCCGGCGGCGTCTGGCCGTCCCGCAGGCCCGGCGGCAGGGCATGGCCGGTAATGCGGCGGACGCTGCCCCCCTTTTTCACGTAGGTGGGGGCCGCGCCGTATTTGTAGAGGGCCGCGTCCCCGTCTCCCAGCTCCACCGTCAGAAGGTCAATGGTGGCGAAGCTGCCCGTCTCCTGGCTGCGGAGGGCCAGGGCGGCGTTGAGGGTCTTCAGGGCCGCCGACGGCTCCACCCCCGCCTCCAGAAACTGCCGCAGAAGCCGGTTGGTGAGGGCGGACTCCCGCCGGGCGCTTTCGCCGCTGCCGCTGCCGTCGCTGAGCAGCAGGCACAGCCGCCCCGTGTCCGTCTCAAAGGAGCTGACGCTGTCGCCGCAGACGCTCTCCCCCTCCCGGGGCTGGAGGGCCGCGCCGATGCGGTAGGGCAGCCGCTCCCCCGCCGCCGGCACCGCCGCCCCCAGGTCCGCCGCCGCGGCGCTGAGCAGCTCCCCCATCTGGGCGTACTGGCCCCGGGCGCTGCGGCGGGCGTCCTCCACCTGGCGGCGGTACTGCCGCCGCAGCAGAAAGGCGGAGGTCTCGCCGTCCACGGCGGTGAGGAATTCCGTCAGGTGGATGCACCGGCCGGTGAAGTGGGCGGGGTAGTCCTTGGGCAGCGAACGCCCCCGCTCCAGCAGGAAGGGGGTGGCGTCGTTGAGGGCGTTGAAGGTGGACACGTACTCCTTTTTCCAGCACAGCTCACACAGGGCGCAGCCCCGGCACACCTTCTCCGCCGCCCGGTCAAAGATCACCGCCGGGTTCTCCCCGCCGCCGTCAGGGGCGGTGCGGCCCAGGGTGTCATACAGATCCCGGAAGGCCGCCGCGGCCCGGCCCAGCCGCCGTTTCAGCCCCTCCGGCGAGTCGGAGCGCTCCTCCGTCCGCTCCCGGCGGAGCAGCCGCTTGCCGCCGAAGACCCGGGCTGGGATCAGCACAAACACGATACAGCCCACCGCCGCCTCCCCCACCAGGGACACGCCCCAGGGTTCCGTCACCGGAATCATCAGCGCCAGTGTCCCGGCGGCGCACACCGCCGCCGCCCACAGCCGGCCGCAGCCGGACCGCCACCCTGCCAGCAGCCCCAGCAGGCCGTAGGCGGCGGTGTAAAACAGCGTCCCCGTCCCGGCGCACAGGTCCGCCAGCAGCCCGGTCCACAGCCCCACGGTCATGCCCCGCACCGGGCCGTCCCGCCAGCCCGCCGTCACCAGCAGGGCGCACAGCAATCCCCGGCCGGGGGACAGCCCGCCGATCTCCGGCTCCGTCAGCGCCAGCAGCAGCGTGGCCGCCAGAAACACCGGCGCATCGGGGGAGGGGGCCGCCCGCCCCGGCGCCGGCAGCGCTCCGTAGGCCCGGGCCGCCGCGCCGCAGAGGACCGTGCCCACCAGGCAGTCCGGCAGGCGGCTGAGGGGCGACGCCGCCTGGAGGACATAGGCCATGTCCACCGCACAGAACAGCGCTGCCGCCAGGACCGGCACCGCCCGGGGCCGCTTCATCACCCGCAGACCCTGCAGCGCCGCGGCGGTGGTCACCAGCAGCACCGCCACCGCCAGGTGGGGCAGCCCCCGGTCAAAGCTGAGAAACAGCACCGCCCCCAGCCCCGTGCCCGCCAGCGCCGCCATGCCGTCGCCTCCGGCGCCGGCCGCCGCCACCCAGCCCAGGGCAAAGGGGGCCGCCCCGGAGGGCAGACGGGCCGCCGTCAGCGCCGCCGCCAGGAAAAAGCGGATGCCCCAGTTCAGATAACGGACCGGGTTGTCCCGGTCCAGACGCAGCTGTTGGAATTCCACGGCTTGTCCCTCCCGCCTTCGTTTTTCCTCATTCTACCAGTCGGGAAAGAAGAAACCCGTCGGGAAAGGCGGACGGCGGAGCGTCCAGCGAAAAAATTTGGGCACAGGACGGCGCAGGCGCCTTTTTCCGGGAAAAAATCCCCGTCCGCCGGTTTTCCGGCGAACGGGGAAGCGTTCCGGCGGTCAGACCCGCACTATCCGGCCCTCCCGCCGGGGCGCGGCGGGGGCAGGTTCCCTGTGGGCATAGCCCAGGATGCAGAAGCCCACGCCCTCCAGCCGCTCCGGCAGACCCCATGCCCGCAGCTGCGCCTTGCCCTCCGGGGAGGCAAAGAACTCCTCCGCCCGGTTCACCCAGCAGGAGGCCACTCCCAGACTCCAGGCGGCGTTCATCATGGCTCCCAGGGCCAGGGCGCCGTCCCGCTGGCCGTTGATGGCGGTGGTGGCCTCCGGGTCCGCCAGCACCGCCACCGCCACCGGCGCGCCGTAGAAGGGCTTCCCGTCGGGAATGCCCTGAATGGCGGCGTTGGCCCGCTCCAGGGCGTCCCGGGTGGCCCGGTCCTCCACCGTCACCAATGTGACGGACTGGCGGCCCATGGCGGAGGGCGCGTACAGCCCCGCCTCCAGAATAGCCCGCAGCTTCTCCTCCTCCACGGCGTCGGGGCGGTAGCCGCGGACGCTCCGCCGCTCCAGCAGCGTTCTGATGGTTTCGTTCATGGCGATCTTCCTTTCCGTTTTTTTGTTTTTCTCATTTTACCACGGGAAAAGGCGGTTGGCAAACGCTTCCGGGTGTGCTATACTTGCCGTGAAAAACCGACTTTAACGGATTAATAAGGAGTGATCTCTATGCCCAAGCCCCTCTCCGCCCGCACGGAGTGCTTCACCGATTCCGTCATCCGCCGCATGACCCGGGTTTCCATGCAGTACGGCGCCGTCAACCTGTCCCAGGGGTTTCCTGACTTTGACCCGCCCCAGGCCATCATGGACCGACTGGCGGAGGTGGCCCACGAAGGGCCCCACCAGTACGCCATCACCTGGGGCGCCCCCAACTTCCGCCAGGCCCTGGCCGCCAAGCAGCGGCGCTGCATGGGGCTGGACATTGACCCGGAGCGGAACATTGTGGTGACCTGCGGCTCCACCGAGGCCATGATGTGCGCCATGATGACCGTGGCCAACCCCGGCGACAAGGTGGTGGTGTTCTCCCCCTTCTATGAAAACTACGGCGCCGACGCCATCCTCTCCGGCGCGGAGCCCATCTACGTGCCCCTGGTGCCTCCCTCCTTCACCTTCGACCCGGAGGTGCTGGAGGACGCCTTCCGCCAGCACCCCAAGGCCCTGATTCTCTGCAACCCCTCCAACCCCTGCGGCCGGGTGTTCACCCGGGCGGAGCTGGAGACCATCGCCGCCCTGGCGGAGAAGTATGATGTGTACGTCATCACCGACGAGGTGTATGAGCACATCGTCTACGCCCCCCATCAGCACACCTATTTCGCCGCCCTGCCGGGCATGGCGCAGCGGACCCTCTCCTGCTCCTCCCTGTCCAAGACCTACTCCATCACCGGCTGGCGCCTGGGCTACATCATCGCCCCGGAGGAGATCATTGACCGGGCCAAGAAGGTCCATGACTTTCTGACGGTGGGCGCCGCCGCGCCGCTGATGGAGGCCGTCATTCCCGCCCTGAACTTCGGTCAGGACTACTATGACGGCCTGCTGGAAAAGTACACCCACAAGCGGGACCTGTTCCTGAAGGGCCTGGACGATCTGAAAATCGCCCACACCACGCCGGAGGGTGCCTACTACGTGCTGCTGGACATCGGTGAGTACGGCTACGAAAGCGACCTCGAATTCTGCGAGGCCCTGGCCCGGGAGGTGGGCGTGGGCGCCGTCCCCGGCTCCAGCTTCTTCCGGGAGGACGTGAACCACCTGATCCGGCTCCACTTCGCCAAAAATGACGAGACCCTGTACGACGCCCTGAACCGTCTGGAGGGCATCCGCAGGCTGAAAAAGTAACGCGCGCTTCCCGGGCCGGAGGGTCCGGGAAGTTTTTTTGCGCCGGTGGGAAATTTCCGCCGCCTCACGCGTATTTGAGGTGAAAGGAGTGAGACCGTGAACGACGACGAGATCCGCCGCCTGGTGGAGCAGTACAGCCCCTCGCTGCTGCGGCTGGCCTGCACCCGTCTCTCCCCCGCCGACGCGGAGGACGCGGTGCAGGAGGTGTTTCTGAAGCTGGTGACTGCCCGTCCCATGTTCCAGGGCCCGGAGCATGAGAAGGCGTGGCTCATCCGCGCCACCCTCCACCGCGCAAGCGACATCCGCCGCCGGGCGGACCGGCGGGCCGTCTCCCTGGAGGAGACCGGCACCCAGATTCCCGCCCGGGAGGACAACGTGCCCACGCTCCTTTCCGCAGTACAGGCGCTGCCGGAGGCCTACAGCGCCGTCATCCACCTGTACTACTACGAAGGCTATTCCATCAAAGAGATCGCAAAGCTGCTGCGGCTGCCCGCTTCCACCGTGGGGACCCGTCTGGCCCGGGGCCGGGAACGGCTGCGCCGCATGCTGAAGGAGGAGATGTCATGACCCATCGGGAATACCGGGAGGCCTTTGACCGGATTTCCTTTTCCCCCGACTTTCCGGAGCGGACGGAAGCTCTGCTGCGCCGGCAGGCGGACAGCGCGGCAGCGGAAAGGAATTATCCCATGAACCGCACGAAAAAAACCACCCTGCTGATTGCCGCCGCCATCGCCCTGCTGACCCTCAGCGTCTCCGCCGCCCTGGTGTGGCTCACCCCCGCCCAGGTGGCGGAGCGGACCGCCCAGCCCCTGCTGGCCGCCGCCTTTGAAAGCGACAGCGCCGTTGTCATCAATGAAAGCCGGACCGTGGGGGACTGTACCGTCACCCTCAGCGGGCTGGTGTCCGGCGCGGACCTGTCCCGCTGCCCCGCCGAATACAACGGGGAACTGATCAGCGACCGGACCTACGCCGTGTTCTCCCTGGCCCGCACCGACGGGCAGCCGCTGGAGGAGCTGCCCGACAGCCTGAGCTACTCCCCTCTGGTCAGCGGGTATCACGTCAGAGCCGTCAACAGCTGGACCCTGGGTGCCGGCTGCCAGTCCTTTGTGGAGGGCGGCGTGGCCTACTACCTGTATGACACCCGGAATCTGGAGATGTTCGCCGACCACACGGTGTACTTCGCCGTGTACGAGGGCGGCGTCCCCTCCCCCGCCCTGTTCCCCACGGTGGAGGACGGCACCATCTCCCTGGCGCCGGACGTCACCGGTGCCCTGTTCACCCTGCCGCTGGACCCCGCACAGGCGGACCCCGCCGCGGCGGAGGCCTTTGTGGAGGCCACCGGTCTGGAATTCATCGGCTGAGCGCGTGCTTCCGGGTCCTTTTCCCCACCTCCGGGCAGGGTTGCGCCGGAACGGCCCATCCGGTATAATCCCGTTGACAGACCGCCCCAGAATCCAGCTTGTTTCGCGGTCGGAACGGAGATTTTTCCATGGCTTTACTGATTCTCTACTGGAGCATTATGATCGCCGGCTACCTGCTGGCCTCCGCGCTGCGGCGCCGTGCCCGGCGTCTTCGCTTTACCGGCAGGCTTCTGAACTCCATCGTCTGCGTGCTGGTCTTTCTCATGGGTCTGCGCATGGGCGCCAACCGGGAGGTGACGGCCAGCCTGGCCGCCATCGGCGCCCAGGCGGTGTTCATCACGGCGCTGACCATGGCGGGCAGCATGGCGGCTGCCTATGCCGTCCGCCGGCTGCTGGGAATCGACCGCCGCGGCCGGCCGGCGGGCAGTGCCCTCCGGCAGACCCCGGGGGAGGGGCAGGCCGCCGGGCAGACGGACCTGAACAGCGTCCGCTCCTCCCTGCTGATCTTCGGAATGGCCGCCGCCGGCATGGTCTGCGGCTACCTGCTGCTTCTCCGGCCCGGCATCCGCCTGGAGGCCTTTTTCGCCGTCTCCGACCTGTGCATGACGGTGAGCCTGTGCATTCTGCTGGGTGCGGTGGGCTTCAGCCTGGGCCTGGAAAACCGGCTGGGGGACATGCTCCGGGGGGCGGGACCGGCGGTGGTGCTGGTGCCGCTGGCCTCCGTGGCCGGCACGCTGCTGGCCGGCGCCGTCTATGCGGCCCTCTCCCCGGTGACGCTGCGGGAGGGACTGGCCATCAGCGCCGGCTTCGGCTGGTACTCCCTGGCCCCCGGCATCATCTCCGGCGCGGGACACGCCGTGGCCGGCGCCATCTCCTTTCTCCACAACGTGCTGCGGGAGATGCTGGGCATCATCCTCCTGCCGCTGGCGGCGGCGAAAATCGGCTGCGTCGAGGCCGTCACGCTGCCCGGCACCTGCGCCATGGACGTGTGCCTGCCCATTGTGGAGCGCACCTGCGGCGCCGAAACCCTGCCCTACTCCCTGACCACCGGCATGGCCGCCTGCCTGTTTTCGGCGCTGCTGGTGCCCCTGTTCATGGGCGTATAAGCACGAAAAAGCCTGACAGCTTTGGCTGTCAGGCTTTTTTCAATCCAGATACTCTCCCGTATCGTAGCTGTTGTACTGCCGCTTGATGCGGATCAGCAGGGAACCGTCCTCCTGGGGCCGCTCCTCCAGAACCTTGTAGGCCGTGCGGCCCCGGTCCAGCTGGACCAGATAGTGGCGGTACTCGGCGTCGGTCATGCGGGCAGCCTCGGCGGCGGTGGGCGCGTCCTTGGCGGCGAAGCGGATGGTCTGCTCCAGGCAGGCGGACTGAATGCGTTTCACAGGCGTCTCCTCCTTTCGGATACCCTGATGATACCATTTTCCGCCGCCGTTTCGTAAGAAAAATTTTTCGGAAAATTCAGATTTTGTGCAGGATTGAAAAATATTTTCCCGCAAAATTTGTGTAAATTTTTCTTTCTGCGAACTTCTCACCGGCTTACCATCAGCCGCTTCAGCGCCCGGTCCAGCCCGTCGATGGACAGGGGGAACATGGGCACCTCCTGGCGCAGCAGGGCGATGCTGGAGCGGCCGTGGATATAGTCCCAGCTGCGCTCCGGCATGGGGTTCAGCCACACCAGATGGGAAAAGCGTTTGGCCAGCAGGCGGATATAGTAGATGCCCGGCTGGGAGTTGTAGTGGTAATAGTCGATGCAGCCGCCCTTTTCCGTCAGCTCCGACAGGGCCATGGCCCCGTCCCCTACCAGAATCACCCGCCAGTCGGGGGACATGCCGTTGAGGACCTTCTCCGTGTCCACGCTCTCGCTGCGCCAGAAATCCGGGGTCAGGGCCAGCGTCTCGTAGGGGCAGTTGTGGAAGTAGTAGGTTTTCAGGGCCTTGAAGTGGTTGGACTGGTGGGCCGCCCGGAACAGCTGGCTGCAAAGCTGGGTGTAGGGCCACATGGACCCGCCGCTGTCAAACAGCAGCAGCAGCTTCAGGTCATTGGTGCGGGGCCGGTCGAACACCAGCTTCAGATGGCCCGCGTTGTCGCAGGTGGCCTGAATGGTGGGCTCCAGCTGCAGCTCGTCCTTGGGGCCCTCGTTCCGGCTGGACAGCTGCCGCAGCCGGCGGAAGGCCATCTGGAACTGGCGGATGTCCAGAGTGGTGTCCCGGCGGAAGTCCTGATACTGCCGCTGGGCGGCCACCTGCACCGCGTTCCGGTGGCGGCCCTCGCCGCCCACCCGGACGCCGATGGGGGCGTAGCCGGAGTTGCCGAAGGGGGAGGTGCCGCCGGTGCCCACCCACTTGCTGCCGCCGTCATGGCGCTCGTGCTGCTCCCGGAGCCGCTGCTCCAGCATCTCCCGGATGCGCTGCAGGTCCAGGCCCGCGAAGCGGCGGTCCACCTCGTCCTTCTCATATTCCCGGGCCTTGACGGGGGTGGCCAGCCAGTCCAGCAGCTCCTGGGGCAGGTCCTCGATGGTTTTCACGTCCCGGAAAAACTCCAGAAACGCCCGGTCGAACTTGTCGAAGTCCGACTCCGACTTCACCAGCACCGCCCGGCACAGGTAGTAAAACCCGGTGAGGCTGGAGTTGTGCAGCCCCTGGTGCATGGCCTCCATCAGGCTCATCCACTCGTTGAGGGACACCTTCAGCCCGCTGGCGCGGAGAAAGTAGAAGAAATCCGTGAACACGTTACCACCCTCTGCTCTTGCCGGCAGGCTTCTTCACCTTTTCCAGGTCCTCCGTCTTTTTCAGCAGCACGCCGGCAAAGGGAACGGTGTCCCGCAGCTTCTGGGGGTCCGCGCCGCCGATCTCCAGGGCCTGCAGCCAGTCCAGCAGCTCCGAGGTGCTGGGCTTCTTCTGCAGGACGTAGTTGTCCCGGATCAGGTAGAACGTCTCCATGGCCTGGGCCAGCAGCTCGTCGTCAATGCGGGGGTAGTGGGCCCGGACGATGCGCTCCATCATCTCCTTGTCCGGGAACTGGATATAGTGGAAGATGCACCGGCGCAAAAAGGCGTCCGGCAGCTCCTTTTCCGCGTTGGAGGTGATGATGACGATGGGGCGGTGCCTGGCCCGGACCGTCTCCTTCGTCTCCGGGATGTAGAACTCCATCCGGTCCAGCTCCCACAGCAGGTCGTTGGGGAACTCCAGGTCCGCCTTGTCGATCTCGTCGATCAGCAGCACCACCTGCTCCTCCGAGCGGAAGGCCTCGCCCAGCTTGCCCAGCTTGATGTACCGGGCGATGTCATTGACGCCCTCACCGCCGAACTGGCTGTCATACAGCCGGGCCACGGTGTCATAGACGTACAGGCCGTCCTGAGCCTTGGTGGTGGACTTGATGTTCCAGATGATCAGGTCCATGTTCAGCTGGTCCGCCACCGCCTGGGCCAGCTGGGTTTTGCCGGTGCCCGGCTCGCCCTTGATGAGCAGCGGCTTGCCCAGGGCGCGGGCCACCTCCACGCTGCTCAGCAGCTCCTCCGAGGCGATGTAGTGTTCACTGCCGGTAAATGCTTTCATAGGGGAATTCTCCTTTTGTGTTTTGATTTGGGGCTATTGTACCCGAAACAGGCCGGTTTGTAAAACATTGTTTTGCAAACCGGCGTAAAAACAAAAACAGGGGCGCACTGCGCCCCTGTTTTCCGGTTTATTTTCCGGCAGCCTGGTCCGCCAGCCGGTCCAGCTTCTTGTTGCGGATGGTCAGCGCCAGGTCGATGGACACCATCAGCAGATCCAGCAGATACACCGCCACCACGTAGCTGACCTTGCCGGTGAGGATTTTGCCGGTGATGCCGCAGATGTAGCCGATAATCACCAGCGTCTGGAAGCCGATGCTCTTGCCCCGGGCCGTCCGGGACCGGTAGGACTTGGCGATGTTGAAGGGCCAGGACACACCGAAGCACACCAGCATCATGGTCTCAAAAATTTCTCCCATAGAACCGTTCTCCTTTTCGCGCACACTGAGTTTTCCGGCCGGAGCCGATTTTTTCTCCAATTTTGCACCATTTTTCGCCGCTTGTCAAGAAAGGCCGTCCGATTTTTTGCCGTGGAGCAAACCGGAGCGGCGGCGCATAGATTGTCGGGAAAGCCTTTTCAGCAGCCAAAGGAGGCACGTCGCCATGATGATCGAACTGCGGCAGGCGGCCCTGACCTATCAGTCGCCGGAAGGCGAGACGGAGGCTCTGCGGGACATTACATTCGACATGGAGGAGGGGGAATTTCTCAGCATCGTGGGGCCTTCCGGGTGCGGAAAGTCCACGCTGCTGTCCCTCATCGCGGGACTGGAGCGGCCGGACCGGGGTCTGGTGGCGGTGGACGGCGAGGCCGTCACCGCCCCGTCTCCCAAGGTGGGGTTCATGCCCCAGCGGGATCAGCTGTTTGAGTGGCGCAGCATCTGGAGCAACGTGACGCTGGGGCTGCAGGTGACCCGCCGGAACGACCCTGCCCGGCAGGCGCGGGTGCGCCAGCTGCTGGAGCGGTACGGCCTGGCGGACTTCGCCGGCAAGCGGCCCTCCCAGCTCTCCGGCGGGATGCGCCAGCGGTGCGCCCTGATCCGGACGCTGGCCGCCGACCCCTGCATCCTGCTGCTGGATGAACCCTTCTCCGCCCTGGACTACCAGACCCGTCTCTCCGTCTCCGCGGACATCCATCACATCATTCGTCAGGAACACAAGACCGCCCTGCTGGTCACCCATGATATTTCGGAAGCCATCGCCCTGTCGGACCGGGTGGCGGTGCTGTCGAAACGGCCCGCGGTGGTCCGGTCCGTCCACCAGCTGGGGCCGCTGCGGACCCTCTCCCCCATGGAGCGGCGCGGCGCCCCGGAGTTTCAGGAATTTTTCAATCTCATCTGGAAGGAGCTGGATGTGAATGGCTGAACAGCCGACTCTCTCCCCCGCCCGGATTGCCTACCTCCGCCGCCGCAGGCGGCGAAGAGCCGCCGTGGCCGCGGCCAGGGGGCTGCTGCTGGCGGGGGGATTGTGCCTGTGGGAGGCCGCCGCCCGCCTGGGGTGGGTGGACGCCTTCATCGTCAGCAGTCCCAGCCGGGTGGCGGCCACGCTGGCGGGGCTGTGCCGCTCCGGGGAGCTGTGGCTCCACGTGGGGGTATCCTGCTGGGAGACGGCGGTGGGCTTCACCCTGGGCACCGCCCTGGGCACCCTCATCGCCGCGGCATTGTGGTGGAGCGACACCCTCTCGGAGGTGCTGGAGCCTTACCTGGTGGTGCTCAACGCCCTGCCCAAAACCGCCCTGGGCCCCATTTTCATCGTCTGGATGGGGGCAGGCACCGGGTCCATCATCGCCATGACCCTGGCCATCTCCGTCATTGTCACCATTCTCAATATGCACGTGGGCTTTCTCTCCACCGACCCCAGAAAGATTCAGCTGATGCGGACCCTGGGCGCCACCCGGCGCCAGATCTTCACCCTGCTGGTGTTCCCCGCCAACTACGCCGCGTTGTTCAACACCCTGCGGGTGAACGTGGGCCTCAGCTGGGTGGGGGTCATCATGGGGGAGTTTCTGGTGTCCCGGGCGGGACTGGGCTACCTCATTGTCTACGGCTCCCAGGTGTTCAACATGGACCTGGTCATGGCCACCGTTCTGCTGCTGGCCGCGGCCGCCGTGGTGATGTATCAGCTGATTCTGTGGCTGGAGGCCTTTCTGAAAAACCGTTTAGGAGTGATCGCATGAAAAAAATCTGTTCCGTCCTGCTGCTCTCCGCCCTGCTGCTGTGCTGCGGCTGCGGAGAGAGAAAAGCGGAGTCCGTCACCGTCCGGCTCAACGAGGTGACCCACTCCGTATTTTACGCCCCCCAGTACGCGGCCATGAAGCTGGGCTTTTTCGCCGACGAGGGGCTGGACATTCAGCTGACCAACGGCGGCGGCGCCGACAAGGTGATGACCGCGGTGCTCACCGGCCAGTCGGACATCGGCCTGGCGGGGCCGGAGGCCTGCATCTACGTCCACAACCAGGGGAAGGAGGACGCCCCGGTGGTGTTCGCCCAGCTGACCAAGCGGGACGGCTCGTTTCTCATGGGCCGCACCGACGAGGACTTCACCTGGGAGTCTTTGCGGGGCAAAACCGTCATCGGCGGCCGGAAGGGCGGCGTGCCGGAGATGACCCTGGAGTACGTCATGAAGCAAAACGGCGTCATCCCCCACGCGGACGCGGCGGTGGACACCTCCGTCCAGTTCAACATGATGGCCGGGGCCTTCAGCGGCGGCAGCGGCGACTATGTGACGTTGTTTGAGCCTACCGCCACGGAGATGGAGCAGAGCGGCAAGGGTTACATCCTCTGCTCCATGGGCCAGGAGAGCGGGGAGATTCCCTACACCGCCTATTTTGCCGCCCCCAGCTACATCAGCGCCCACGAGGACGTGATCCGGGGCTTCACCAGCGCCGTGGCCAGAGGGCAGCGCTGGGTGCGGGACCACACCCCGGAGGAGGTGGCCGCAGCCATTGCCGACCGGTTCCCCGACACGTCGGAGGAGACGCTGGCGGCGGTGGTGCGGCGGTACCAGGACATCGACGCCTGGAACGACACGCCGGTGATGAAGCAGGAGGCCCTGGAGCGGCTGGAGACCGTGATGGAGTCCGCCGGGGAGCTGGAGCGCAGCCAGTGGGTGGACTTCACAAAGCTGGTGGATAACCGCTTCGCCGAGGAGGCCGCCCAATCCTGAGTACACAGAGAAAGGCCGGGAGCGTTTGCTCCCGGCCTTGGCCGTTTTCGTTTACAGGAGAATGCCGAACATGGGGAACAGGAACCGGACCACTACGCCGGCCAGAACCAGCGACAGGATCACCCGTTCCACCCAGACAATGAGGATGTCCTTCAGGGAGATGTCGATGTCGGTGCCCATGATGCAGGGGATGGAGGCGGAGAAGAACAGAATCTCGGACACGCAGACGATGGCGGTGACATACTGGGCCATGGGAGACGCGGTGGCCACGATGTTGGCGGGGAGGAACATCTCCGCCAGGGAGATGGCGCAGGCCTCGCCCATCATGACGGCCTCGCTGCCGAAGCCGACCAGCATGGCAAAGGGAACGAAGATATAGCCGATGATGCTGAACAGGGGGGTGTACTCAGCGATCAGCAGGCCCAGGAAGCCCACAGACATCAGGGAGGGCGCAATGCCCAGCGCCATGTTGATGCCGTCGCCGAAGTTCTTCACAATGCCCTCCCAGATGCCGGGGGCGTTGGCGCAGGCCTCCAGGCCCTCGTTCAGGGCGGTCTTCAGCAGGCCGGCCTCGGTGGAGGGCTCGGGGATGACTTCCATGCCCTGATAGCCGGTGTCGGGCTTCTTGCTCAGGGGATAGATGCGGGTGGTGAGGGCGGTGACGATGAAGGTGATGATCAGGGTGGACCAGAAGTAGACGTTCCAGTGGTCCATCAGGCCCAGGGTCTTGGCCACCACCACCATGAAGGTGGCGGAGACGGTGGAGAAGCCGGTGGCGATGATGCAGGCCTCCTTGACGGAGTAGTAGCCCTCCTTGTGGACCCGGTTGGTGATCAGCAGACCCACGGAGTAGCTGCCCACGAAGGACGCCACGGCGTCCACGGCGGAGCGGCCGGGAGTCTTCCAGATGGGCCGCATGACGGGCCGCATGAACACGCCGATGAACTCCATCAGGCCGTAGTTGATGAGGAACGCCAGGAACACGGCGCCCACCGGCACCAGGCAGGACACCGGCAGAACCACCTTGTTGTAGATGAAGGGCAGCATGTCGCCGTCAAACCAGCGGGCGGGGCCCATCTTGGTCAGCCAGATGAACATGGAGGGGATGGCCAGCAGCTTCAGGAACGAAAAGACCATGGTGACCTTGTTCTTGTTCCAGGTCTTGCGGATGAAGGGCCACACGGCGCCCACCAGGACGATGCCGGTGCCGTAGACCAGCTCAAAGAAGGGAATCTTGCGGATGTAGGTCACCACGTGGTCCACGGGGATGGAACTCTTGCCGCCGATGGAGATGGTGACAAAGAACATGAAAATGCCGATGGCGTTGAGCAGGATAAACTTCGCGATATTTCCGCCGCTCCTCGCCTTGTCGCTCATTTGCTTACTCATAAATGATTCCTCCCAAACTTCTCTCCAGATGTGTGAAACCGTCCCGGCTGCGCACCCCTCTCTTTCCGCCAATACCCAGGCTCTTAACGGTTTCTGAACAAGCTTATTATAGGTCCCCGCCCATACGATTACAATATACCGGGAAGATTCTGGAAATTTTTCTGCGTATTCAACGATATTTTGACGGATTTTCCGGAAATGTGCACAAGAAATTTGCAACTCCTTCTTTCTCCGGCGTCATTTTCGGTCGCTTTTTCCGTTTAAAGAGGCACAAAAATGCCGCGTCCGGCTTCGGACGCGGCATTTTTGTGTTTTCCCAGTCAGCTCCGGCCCCGGATTTTGGCCAGCTGGCCGGCCCGCTCCAGGGCGGGCCGCAGGGCCGTATACAGGATGGGGGCGGCGATCATGGCCGCCGCGGCGTTGATCATGGAGGCGGGCAGCTTGCCCAGCATGGTGGCCCACACGGTGTCGGCGGGGTAGCCGTAGACGAACTTCTGGTACACGAAGGTCTTGAGCATGTACAACGCCACGTAGGTCAGGGCGCCGATGACGCAGGCGGCGACATTCCAGCCGTGCTTTCTGGCCTGGGGGTCGCCGGCGAAGGCGATTTTCGCGCAGACCCAGGCCATCAGGAACTTGGACACAAAGGTGATGGCGCACTGGATGATGTCATAGCCGCCCCACAGGGCGTCATACAGGGCGGAGCCCAGCCCCGCGGCCAGACCGCCGGCGGCAGGACCCATCAGAAGGCCGCTGAGCAGGCACATGGCGTTGGCGAAGTGGACCTTGGAGCCCAGCAGGGGAAAGCGGAAAAAGGTGACGACGCACACCAGCGCCGCCAGCACCGCGCCGTACACCAGGCGGTGAAAGGAGCTGCTGTTCTGTTTCATACGGTAAATCCTCCCAGTGAGATAGTGTGCCCATCATACGGCAGGATTGACCTTGTTTCCATACCCAGTTTCCGCATTTTTTATCAGGCCAGGTCGGTCAAAACGAAGGCCCCTCCGCCGGGAGGGGCCTTCTGAAACTCATTTCTTGCCGCAGACCAGCTCTCCGTTTTCCGCGTCCAGCACCAGCGTGGTGCCGGCGGGCAGGTCGCCCCGGAGAATCTCTTTCGCGATGAGGGTCTCCGCGCCGCTCTGGAGGCAGCGCTTCAGCGGCCGGGCGCCGTAAATGGGGTCGTAGCCCCGGTCGATGATCAGGCTCTTTGCACCGTCGGTGACCTCCAGCTTCAGCGTCTTGTCCGCAAGGCGCTTCCGCAGGCCGCTGAGCAGAATCTCCACAATGCCGCTGAGGTTCTCCCGGGTCAGGGGGCGGAACAGGATGATCTCGTCCAGCCGGTTCAAAAACTCCGGGCGGAAGGACCGCTTCAGCAGGGCCATGACGGCCTCCCGGGCGGAGTCGGCGATGGAGCCGTCGGTCTGGATGCCCTCCAGCAGCTCCTGGGATCCCAGGTTGGAGGTGAGGATGATGATGGTGTTCTTGAAGTCCACGGTGCGGCCCTGGGAGTCGGTGATGCGGCCGTCATCCAGAATCTGCAGCAGGATGTTGAACACATCCGGGTGGGCCTTCTCCACCTCGTCAAACAGCACCACGGAATAGGGCTTCCGGCGGACGGCCTCCGTCAGCTGGCCGCCCTCGTCATAGCCCACGTAGCCCGGAGGGGCGCCGATGAGCCGGGACACGGAGAACTTCTCCATGTACTCCGTCATGTCGATGCGGACCATGCTGTGCTCATCGTCAAACAGGCACTCCGCCAGGGACTTGGCCAGCTCCGTTTTGCCCACGCCGGTGGGGCCCAGGAACAGGAAGCTGCCGATGGGCCGGTTGGGGTCGGCGATGCCGGCCCGGGACCGCTGGATGGCCTCGCTGACCAGCCGGACGGCCTCGTCCTGGCCCACCATCCGCTTGTGGATGATGTCGGGCATCCGCAGCAGCTTCTCCCGCTCCCCTTCCATCAGCCGGGACACGGGGATGCCGGTCCACTTGCTCACAATGTCGGCAATCTCGTTCTCCGTGACGGTATCGTGGACCATGGAGTTTTCGGCGGTGTGGCCGCCGGCGGCCTCCGCCTCCTTCAGCTGCTTTTCCAGCGCCGGCAGGTCGGAGTACTGCAGTCGGGCGGCCTTTTCATACTCCAGCGCCGCCTGGGCCTGCTCGATCTCCCCGTGGAGCCGGTCGATGTCGGCCTTCAGCTGCTTCACCCGGTCCACGCCGCTCTTCTCCGCCTCCCAGCGGGACTTCATGGCGTTGAACTGCTCCTTCTCGTCGGCCAGCTCCCGCTTCAGCTCCGCCAGCCGGTCCTTGGACAGCTGGTCGTCCTCCTTTTTCAGGGCCATCTCCTCGATCTCCTGCTGCATGATCTTCCGGCGCAGATCGTCCATCTCGGCGGGCATGGAGTCGATCTCCGTGCGGATTTTGGCGCAGGCCTCGTCCACCAGGTCAATGGCCTTGTCCGGCAGGAAGCGGTCGGTGATATAGCGGTCCGACAGCGTGGCGGCGGCCACCAGGGCGTTGTCATGGATGCGGACGCCGTGGAAAATCTCGTAGCGCTCCTTCAGGCCCCGGAGGATAGAGATGGTATCCTCCACCGTAGGCTCATCCACCTGCACCGGCTGGAACCGGCGCTCCAGCGCCGCGTCCTTCTCGATATACTGGCGGTACTCGTCCAGGGTGGTGGCGCCGATGCAGTGCAGCTCGCCCCGGGCCAGCATGGGCTTCAGGAGGTTGCCGGCGTCCATGCTGCCCTCGGTTTTGCCGGCGCCCACAATGGTGTGCAGCTCATCGATGAACAGGATGATCCTGCCCTCGGACTTGCGCACCTGCTCCAGCACGGCCTTCAGCCGCTCCTCAAACTCGCCCCGGTACTTGGCGCCGGCAATCAGGGCGCCCATGTCCAGGGAGAAGATGGTGCGGTCCTTCAGGCCCTCCGGCACGTCCCCCCGGACGATCCGCTGGGCCAGGCCCTCGGCGATGGCGGTTTTGCCCACGCCCGGCTCGCCGATAAGCACCGGGTTGTTCTTGGTCTTCCGGGACAGGATGCGGATCACGTTCCGGATCTCGCTGTCCCGGCCGATCACCGGGTCCAGCTCCTTGGTGCGGGCCCGCTCCACCAGGTCCGTGCCGTACTTTTTCAGGGCATCGTAGGTGTCCTCCGGGTTGTCGCTGGTGACAGGGTTGGCCTTCACCTTGCTCAATTCTTCGGAAAACCGGGAGCGGGTGACGCCGTGGTCCTGCAGCAGCTGCTTCACCTGCTGCGTGCCCTCGGAAAACAGCGCCAGCATCAGGTGCTCCACCGACACATACTCGTCCTTCAGCTTCTCCGCCGTCTTTTCCGCCAGGGTCAGCGTCTTCCCCAGCTCCGGGGAGGCGTACACCTGGGTGCTGCTGCCGGAGACCTTGGGCAGGCGGCCGATGAGGCCGTCCAGCTCCGACAGCACGCCGTCCACGTTGACGCCCATCTTGCCGAAGATGGAGCCGATGAGGCCGCCGTCCTGGTCCAGCAGGGCGTAGAGCAGATGCTCCGGCGTCACGTATTGGTTCTGGTTCTCCTGGGCCATGGACTGGGCCGTCTGAATGGCCTCCACGGTCTTGCGGGTATATTTCTCAGCGTTCATACAATCACCTCATTCAGATACAATGTCAGATCAGCAGCTTCCGCTGCCGCAGGTCCTCCCGGTAGGCCTGTTCCACCTGCCGGGGCGTCAGGCTGCCGCCCAGGTAGCCCTTCAGCAGCCGGTCAAACAGCTGCACGTAGTCGGAGATGGCGGCGGCAATCTCCCCGGCGGTACACTCCTGCCGGGGCAGGGCAATGGGCCGGACGAAGCGGCCGTCATACAGCGAGCAGGTGAGCTGCGCCCCCATGGCCGGGGCCAGCCAGGCGCTCTCCACGCGGACCCACAGCCGGAAAAACTCCGTCAGCGCCCCGATCAGCTCCGCCGACTGAGTGCGGAAGATGACGCTCAGCTCTCCCAGCACCCCCCGGCCGGTGCGGTCCAGCTCCACCTCGTACTTCACCGTGGGCCGGTACTTGTAGGCCAGGCTGGATTTCAGGGACATGGTGGGGGAGTTGGGGGCGAAGAAGGGCACCAGCTCCTGCCCCGGCGCCACCAGCTCCTCGATGGTCCGGAAAATGTCGTTGATGCGCTGCTCCGGCGTGGACAGGTCCAGGTACTCCGCCAGAATCTGGTTCACCAGAGCGGATCGGTTGGTTCCCGTCCGGTGGGCCATGGCGTCCACCGCCCGCACCACGTCCTCCGACAGCATCAGACTATACAGGTTTTTCTTCATCGTGCACCTCCTTGGTTCTTTCGATTGGTATCATGCACCCGGCTTAAACTTTTGTCAAGTAATTTATATAAAGTTTTTAACGAGTTATGGAAAGATTCACACATTGTTCATGTTCCGCCGCCGTCCGCCCTATTTTCCCCGGTTTTCGCCGCCCCAATCCCCCGGTTCCACGAAAATTCGACGCCGGGGCTGTATGATAAGCTTGTAAATTATGCGAAAGTGAGGGAAAACACCATGGAAGCACTGATTCTGGACGGCAGACACCTGACTCTGGAGACGCTGCATCAGGTGGTCTATGACCGCCGCCCGGTGGAAATTGACCCCGAAGCCCTGGACCTGGCCCGGAAGGCCCGGCAGGTGCTGTTCGACATGGCCGCCGAGGGCCATCCCGTGTACGGGCTGAACCGGGGCGTGGGCTGGAACAAGGACAAGGAGTTCGACCCCGACTTTTTTGAGCAGTACAACCGCAACCTCATCAACAGCCACTCCCTCAGCGTGAAGCCCTTCTGCACGGTGGAGGAGGTCCGGGCCATGATGTGCATCCGGCTGAACACCGCCCTTTGCGGCTCCACCGGCATCTCCGCGGAGATTCTCACGCTGTACAAGGAGTTCCTGAACCGGGGCATCCATCCCCGGGTGCTGCGCCGGGGCTCCATCGGCGAGGGGGACATCTCCACGCTGTCCCTCATCGGCCAGACCATGATCGGCGAGGGCGTGGTGGAGTACCGGGGCATGACGGTCCCCGCCATCCAGGCCCTGCGGGCCGAGGGCATGGAGCCTGCCGTCATGGGGCCCAAGGACGGCCTTTCCATCGTCTCCTCCAACGCCCAGGGCGAGTCCATTGTGGCGCTGGTGATCTACCAGACGGAGCAGCTGCTGCGGGAGTCCAACGCCATCTTCTGTCTGGGGCTGGAGGGCCTCAACGGCGGACTGCAGCCCCTGGGCCGGAAGGTCAACGCCCTGCGGGGCCTGCCGGGCCAGCAGACGGTGGCCGCCGACTGCCGCCGGTATCTGGAGGGCAGCTATCTCAGCCGGCCGGACCCCAAGCGGGCGCTGCAGGACCCCCTCAGCTTCCGCTGCGGCAGCGCCATCGGCGGCACCGTGCTGGACGCGCTGAACTTCGTGAAGCAGTACATGGAGATGCAGATCAACGCCACCGACGACAACCCCTGCATCTTCGCCGACGAGGGCACCACCTCCGTCAGCCAGAACTTTGAGACGACCACCCTGTCTCTGGGGGTGGAGATGCTGGCCAGCGCCCTGGCCCACCTGTCCAAAACCATCTGCTACCGGCTGACCCACCTGGCGGACCCGGCCTTCACCGGCCTGAGCCGCTTCCTGACCCCCGTGGACGTGAAGGTCATCGCCTACTGCGCCATTCAGAAGACCTTCACCTCCCTGGACGCGGAGAACCGGATGCTGGCCAACCCCAGCTCCATGGACTTCATGGCCGTGGCCGGCAACATCGAGGACCACGCCAGCAACCTGCCTCTGGCCGCCTCCAAGGTGCTGCAGATTCTGGACAACCTGCGCTACATGATGGGCATCGAGCTGATCCACGCCGCCCAGGCGGTGGACCTGCGGGGCAGGCCCGCTCTGGGCAGGGTCACCGGCCCCGTGTTCGACGCCTTCCGCAAAGAGGTGCCCTTCCTGGACGCCGACCGGAACCTGAGCATCGACATTGAAAAGGCCTACCGCTTCATCGCCGACGGCCGTCTGGACGCGGCCATCCGCCAGGCGGACACCCACTGAAGCCTGTTTTCCTCTCTTACCGGGTACAGCCGCCGGCTGTGCCCGGTTTTTCGTTGATGAGAAAGATATTTTTCAACGTTTTTCGATTTTTCCCATTGCTTTCCCCGAAGCAGTATATTACAATAGTAATTTAATAAAGCCCGCGTGCCGGCTCCCGCCGCGCCGCCGAAAGGAGGCCCCGCCATGCCTGTTCTCACTGCCCGGTTTTTCGGTTCCCCCTCCGTCACCATGGACGGTCAGGCCGTCTCCCTGCCCTACAAGAAAGCGGAGGGACTGCTGTACTACCTGATTCT
This sequence comes from Dysosmobacter sp., assembly GCF_034093755.1. Classification (GTDB taxonomy): domain Bacteria; phylum Bacillota; class Clostridia; order Oscillospirales; family Oscillospiraceae; genus Oscillibacter. The sequence goes on from NZ_JAXEBZ010000038.1 coordinate 54,694, forward strand.
CAGGCGTAAGGTTTCCCGCAGTGAGCTGATCGGCCTGCTGTGGTCCGACGTGGATTCCTCCACGGCGCTGAAAAACCTGCGCCACGCCGTCTACTCCATCCGCAAGGAGCTGGACTGCGACCTGTTTGTAGGCGGGCAGCGGTCCGTGCTGGAGCTGCGGCCGGACCTGGAGATCCGCTGCGACGTGACGGATTTTCTGGACAGCGGCGACCTGTCCCTTTACCGCGGGGAGTTTCTGCGGGATTTCAGCATTCCCCGGGCCGGTTCCTTTGACGAGTGGCTGACGGACCAGCGCAGCAGCCTGCAGTCCCACTATCTCAAGCGGCTGCTGGCGGAGGAGAAGGAGGCCTTCCGCGCCGGCGACCTGCGCCGGGCGGAGCGGTACGGCCTGGACTACATTGCCGCCGACCCCCTGGAGGAGTCCGCCGTGGTGGTGCTGATGGAGGTCTACGCCGCCCAGAAGAAGTTCCGCAAGGCCATCGGGCTGTACCATGACCTGTGCAGGAACCTGTCCGCCGAGTTCAGCATCTCCCCCCTGAAGGAGACCACCGCCCTGTACTACCGCATTGTCAACGAGTGGAACACCTCCACCTACAAGATTGAAGAGCAGTCCCACCACCTGCTGGTGGGCAAGGAGCCGGTGCTTCGGCGGCTGCTGGCGCTGTGCAACGGTCAGGCAGAGGACCGGAAGTTCTCCTGCGGCCTCATCGAGGGAGAGGCCGGCGTGGGCAAGACCTACATTCTGGACCACATTCTGAACCACTACGACTTTTCCGACTGGCTGGTGTGCCGGGGGTCCTGCTACCCCTCCGAAGCCAACGCCGCCTACTCCGTGTGGAACGGCATCATGCTGACGCTGGTGTCGGAGATGGAGTCCCGGCACCTGACCGTGCCGGAGAACTGCCGCAAAACCGCCGCCGGGCTCTTCCCCTGCTTCGCCCTGGATGCCGAGCAGGACTACGTGGCCCCCAACGGGGACTTCTCCCGCCAGGCCAGCTCCCATGCGGCCCAGGAGAGCACCCTGCTGATTCTGTCGCTGGTGGCCAAGCGGGTGCCGGTGCTGCTGGTGTTTGAGGACATCCACTGGATGGACAAGCCCAGCGCCGAGATGCTGGGGCTGTTTCTGCGGCGGCTGCGGAACCTGAACGTGACGGTGCTGTGCACCGCCCGGGACATTGTGCCGCCCCACGTCCGGGAGCTGATTGACAACGCCCGGCGGGACAAGATTCTGGAGCGGTTCCCCCTGCGCCAGTTTGACCGGGCGGAGACGGTGCAGTTTCTCAACTACTACCTGGGAGAGGAGCAGGCCGCCGGCCGGGCGGACCAGATCTACCAGTACACCGGCGGCAACGCCCTGCTGCTGACCCAGCTGGTCAGCGCCATGCGGGAGCCGGGCGGCTCCATGGACCTGCCCCAGGACCCGGAGGCCCTGATCAGCTACCGGCTGTCCAACCTCAGCAGCGACCAGCGGCAGGTGCTGGACCTGATCGCCGTGTTCACGGAGTGGGTGTCCATCGACGCCCTCACCTCCATCCTCACCAAAAACGCCCTGGAGCTGATGTACCTGTGCGACCAGCTGAAGCAGCGGGCGCTGATCTCCGAGTCCACCCGGGACAACGAGCTGTGCTACGCCCCGGCCCATGACCACATCCGGGTGGTTCTGACCCGCCAGCAGTCGGAGTCCACCCGCCGCATTCTGCACCTGCGGGTGGCCCAGTATCTGGAGACGAAGCACGCCGGTCAGATTCCCACTTCTTTGTATGACCGGTTGATTTACCACTACACCGCCGGCGGCGACCGCTTCAAGGTGTTCCACTACCACGTGCTGTCCCTGGACGCCTTCACGGGGCTGTGCTGCGAGCTGCTGCCCACCCTGAACACCGACTCCGGCGTCACCGTGCCCAACGAGGAGGGGCTGCTGGATTACTTCCAGTCCCTGGAAAAGGAGCTGGAGGGCCTGCGGCGCTCCGGAGCCAACGGCGGAGAGCTGGACCGGCTGGAGCTGCATCTGCTCCACGCCAAGAGCCGCTACTGCATCCACAACGGCTATTATGACGAGGGCCTGGCCACCCTGGACCGGATGATTGCCCGCTGCGAGGCCACCGGCAGCCGGGAGATGCTGGTGAAGGCCCACCTGCAGATCGTCTATTACGGCATCCAGACCTATGACACCGACGCCATGGAGGCCCATCTGGCCATTGTGGAGCCGCTGCTGGACGACCGGGAGCTGACGCCGGACCGGGGCGTGTACCTGCGGTTGTCCGGAGCCACGTGCCTGCTGCAGGGAAAGTACGAGGAGGCCCGTCCCCTGCTGTGGGAGGCCATCCGCACCTTCCAGGCCCTGGACCCCGGCGTAGACGGGCAGTACACCATCAACATCGCCGGTGCGTACTATTACATCGCCGAGACCTACCGGCTGGAGTGCAACTACGAGGAGGCCTGCCGCTACTACGATCAGGCCATCCTCTACAACCGCAGCCGGGACTACTACCCCGGCGTGGCGGTGCTGTACACCAACTACGGCGTCACTGTCTGGCAGAAGGGGGACAAGACCACCGCCCGGCCGCTGTTTGAGCACGCCGAGCGCATCTACAGGGACTCCCACGAGTACTCCTGCTACCCCATCATGCTGGCATATCTGGCGGTGTATGACACAGAGGACGGCAATTACGCCTCCGCCGCCGGGCGGCTCCGGGAGGCCATGGAGGTGAGCCAGCGGCTGGCCTCTCCCTGGTGGATGGGCATCACCATCTACCAGAGCTGGGAGATCCGCCGGCTGCTGGAGCAGCGGGGGCTGGAGGTTCCGGAGCTGACGGAGCTGTGGCCCGCGGATCCGGCGGAGCACTGCCGCTGGGCGCTGAACTACCTCCACCGCCTGCAGCCCCGGATCGAGTCCAGGGAGCTGGAGGAGGCTCTGGCGTCCCTCACCTGACACCCCGCCAGGCACTCCCGGCGGTCCCTGATCACCCATCAGGCGCGTTCTCCCCGGAGAACGCGCCTTTTTCCCGCTTCCGCTCCGCCGCTTTTTATGGTAAGATTTTTTAAAGAGGACAACAGGCTTTCCGGAGGTGTCTTATGGAAGAACAGCACATTTTCATCAAGCTCCTGGGCGCGCCGGAAATCCGGCTGGACGGCCGGGCCGTGAAGCTGCCCTTCCGGCAGGCGGAGGCCATGGTGTACTATCTGGCGGTCAGCGGGTCCGTTTCCAAGGAGCGGCTGTGCGACCTGCTGTGGGGCGGCCGCTATCCGGAGGACAAGGCCAAATCCAGCCTCCGCAACGCCATCTGCGTGGTGCGGAACCGGCTGGGCCGGGACGTGCTGACGGAGCCTACCCGGCAGCACCTTGCCCTGAACCCGGACTGCGGCATTCAGGTGGACGCGGCGGTGTATCTCCGCCCCGGCACGGAGCTGGCGGACGGCGGCGAGTTTCTCAGCGGCTTCCATCTAAAGGGCAGCGACGTGTTCGACGACTGGTCCGCCTCCATGGCCCAGACCATCCGGGAATCCTACTGCGCCCGGGCCAAGGCCGCCGTGGAGGACGCCTGGGGCCGGGGAGACACGGAGCGCTGCCGGCAGCTGTGCCGGGAGCTGATTGCCGCCAACGAGTACGACGAGTTCGGCTACCGCTACCTGATGCTGTGCCTCAGCCGGAAGCAGGACTACGTCGCGGCGCTGGATGTCTACCAGCAGCTGCGCCGGCTGCTGGCGGAGGACCTGTTTCAGGAGCCGGAGGAGGAGACGGAGCAGACCGCCCGGGACATCCGGGAGCTGCGGCGGGCGACGCTGTCCAACCTGCCCCTGGGCCGCCCCCTGCGGGAGCGGGGAGCGGAGTTCGTCTACGGCCGGGAGGAGGAGCTGCAGGCCATCCCGGACGCCCTCAACGGCTTTTTCCGGGGGCTGCCCGCCTCCAGCCTGCTGATCCGCGGCGAGATGGGCGTGGGCAAGAGCTTCCTGCTGGAGCAGGTGCTGCGCCGCGCCGACGCCGCCGGCGGCCGGGTGATTTCCGTCCGCTGCTACAGCGCCGAAACCGCCGTCCCCCTGAAGGTCTACTACGATATTCTCAACCAGCTGCTCAGCGGCGAGGAGGACGCCTCCTCCACGGAGCAGCTGCGCCGGGCCATGTCCATTCTGCTGCCCCAGACCGCCCGGCCCGCCAACTCCCTGGTGGGCCAGGAGACCACCGGCCTCATTGAGGCGCTGCTGTCCTGCTGCCGCAGGCGGCGGCTGCTGGTGGCCATTGATGACCTCCAGTGGGCGGACTCCGCCAGTCTGGCCCTGATTCACAACATCCTGACCCTGGACAAAAACCGCACCATTCTCTTCCTTCTGACCTGCCGCAGCGAGCCGGCGGCGGAGGCGGACAGTCTGGTCCGCTCCCTGAAGCTGTCCGGGCTGCTGCGGGAGCACGATCTCCTGCCCTTCACATATGACCAGACCCTGGCCTTCGCCCAGACCCTTCTGCCGGACCGGCCCGTGGACGAGGCCTTCGCCCGCAGGCTCTACCGGGAGTCCGACGGCAACCCCCTGTTCCTCGCGGAATGCCTCAACGGCATCCGCTTCGGCGGCGGCATGGCCGGGCTGAGCCCCCGGCTCACCGACATCATCCGCCAGCGCATCGACAGTCTGCCCCCGGAGAGCGCCCGGCTGCTGGAGCTGATCTCCATCACCCCCGACGGCGCCGACTTTGAGCTGCTGGCCGCCGTCTCCCAGCAGGATGACTACGCCCTGTCGGAGACGCTGGAGCAGCTGCTGGACCGGCAGCTGCTGCGGGAGGACGGTGCCGGCGGCCGGGTGGTGTTCCGGTTCGTCCACCAGAAGATTCTGGAGTTCACCTATGACCACATCTCCTCCATCCGGCGGCGGCTGCTCCACGGCAAGGTGGCAGCCTGTCTGGAAGCCCGGGTGCCGGAGGATGACGCGGCCCTTTACGACTACTCCCGGCTGATCTACCATCTGGAGCGCAGCGGCCAGCTGCTGAAATACCTGCAGTACGTGCTGCGGAACATCGTGGGGTATCTCAACATGTCCCAGGAGTTCTTCCCCCTGGTGCAGGAGGCCCGGCCGCCGCTGGTGTTCCGGGAGGAGGAGCGGGGTGTCGCGGTGCTGGAGCTGGGCAGTCTGGAGCACTACCTGAACGCCGTGGAGCAGAAGATCCGGGACAATCCCCAGGTGTTCCGCCAGCCGGAGGCCCAGGGAGCCGTGCTGGAGTTCTACACCCTCCAGGCCCAGCACTACGTCCACCAGGCGGACTACCCCAAGGCCTTCGCCTATGTAGAGACACTGCGGCGGCTCAGCACCCCCCAGAATACGCCGGAGTGGCGGAAGTACCTGCTGAAAGCCAACCACTTCCTGGCGGCCCTGTACATGGACCGCAACGACATTCCCCGGCTGCGGGTCACCATCCGGGAGTCCCGGGCGCTGCTATCCCAGGTGGAGGACCCGGAAACCCGGGCCACCTGGATGCGGCTCCAGGGCGTCTGCGAGGTCATCGCCGGCGATTACGGCGAGGCGTACCAGCGGCTGAGCAGCGCGGCGGAGCTGTTTTTGTCCTTCGACAACGCCGACGTCTACGCCTACTCCCTGGGGGCCTGCCAGGCCTGGATGGGAGAGGCCCTGCGGCTCCAGGGAGACCCGGACAGCGCCGAAACCCTGTACCGCCAGGCCATCGCCCTGTGTGAAAACAGCCGGGCCAGCGGCGGCATCGCCGTGTTCTACACCTTTTACGCCCGGTGCCTGCTGGACCGGCCGGAGCCCCGGGAGACCCACCGGGCGGAGGCCATGCTGGCCCGCGGCCGGGAGCTGTGCGGCCAGTTCAACCTGCTGTGGTACCGGGGCGTCACCTACGCCTATTCCGCCCTGGCCGCCTGCCGCCGGGGCGAGGCGGAGCAGGCGGGCCGCTTCCTGCGGGAGGCCCGGTCTGCCGCCGCCCGGCTGGAGAGCAGCTACGAGCAGGCGGTGGCGGAGGAGATCGGCCAGCGGGTGCGGCAGGCCTTTTCCGCCGCGCCGGAGCAGCTGCGACGCTTTGAGACAGCCCTGCAGGGGGCCTGAGCCCCGTTTGTACCGCTGAGGCGGCGGTTTTTCCCGTTTTTCACACATATCCCGTCCCCCGGCCACATACACTGGACCAACAAGAGGCGGGGAGTGTTGTGTGTTGAAGGAAAATATGGAGGAGCGGGCGGAACGCCTGGCTCAGTACATCATCGAAAACAGGACCACGGTCCGCGCCGCCGCGCAGAAATTCGGCATCAGCAAAAGCACCGTACATAAAGACATCTCCGAGCGGCTGCCCCAATTCAACCGGCGGCTGTACCTGCAGGTCAAGGAGGTGCTGGAGATCAACAAGGCCCAGCGGCACATCCGGGGCGGCATCGCCACCCGCCGGAAGTACCGGGGCCAGTGACGGGGAGGGGCGCCATGCCGGACCGGAGCGACCGCCGCCAGCGGCCCATTCCCGGGGCGGAGGCCGGAGCGCCCAATCCGGCTCCCCGGCGGGAGACGCCGGAGGAGCCGGTGATGCGCCGGTGGCCCCATGCCGCCCTGCCCGCCGGGCGGGAGGACGCCGCCCTCCACTATATCCGCGCCGCCCTGTCCTACCAGAACCAGACGCTGGCGGACATCAAGACCCTGCTGGAGCGGGTGGTGCTGGATCTGGAGGACCGGGAAGAGCACTGAGACAGCCGCCTTCGGGCGGCTGTCAGCGTGTCGAAGAAACTGCGTTTGCAGGAACTGCTTTTAAAAAGCAGGGGGGAACTCGAGGGGGCAAAGCCCGCCTCGAATCAGATCAAATGTCTGCAAAAGCCTGTGTCAGCAGGCGTTTGCGCCGCGCAGCGGCAGATTTTCGGACCGCAAGCGGTCCGAAAACCGAGACACGAGACATTGGTCAGGCTGTCGGAAAAGTCCATAGACTTTTCCGACAGCCTGACAGCCGCCTTCGGGCGGCTGTTTTTCCGGTCACCAATCTGTAACCTTTTTTCCCTTGTACTTTTTCCGGCGGGAGCCTATAATGAAAAAACTGTTTCCCCAATTCACCATCCGGCGGCCCCGGCCGCCTTTCAGACAGGAGAACCGCCATGCCTCAGACTCAGACCCCTCCCCGTCACACCCATCGCCGCCACCGCCGGCGCAGCTGGTCCCGCACGTTTTTGCTGGTACTGGCATTTCTTCTGCTGGTGGCCGTGGTGCTGGTGGGTGCCTACCGCCTGCTGGTCCGCAAGCCCGCTCCGGACACGCCCTCCCCCGCCGCCTCCGCCCTTCCGGCCCAGGGTCAGGACAGCGCCTCCTCGGAGACCCCCGTCAGCACCCTGCAGCGCAAGGACGGCTTTTACACCATTCTGCTCTCCGGCGTGGATGACGGCAACGGCGGCAGCGACACCAACATCCTCATCGGCTTTGACGCCGACGGCGGCTCCATTCGGGGCGTCAGCATTCCCCGGGACACCGGCGTGTGGTACCAGGGCAAGGCCCGGAAGGTAAACTACTCCTCCAAATTCGGCATCGAGGTTCTGGCCGACACCCTGGAGGACACCCTGGGCATCCCGGTGGACTTCACGGTGCAGGTGAACCTGCGGGGCTTCGAGGCTCTGGTGGACGCCATTGACGGCGTGGACTTCAACGTGCCCATCGACATGGACTATGACGACCCCCTGCAGGACCTGTCCATCCACTTCCAGGCGGGGATGCAGCACCTGGGCGGCGCCGACGCCCTGAAGGTGGTGCGCTTCCGCCAGAACAACGACGGCACCGGCTACGGCACCCAGGACATCGGCCGCATCGCCACCCAGCAGGCGTTTCTGAAGACGGTGGCCAAGAAAATGCTGGCCAACCCCGGCAAAATCGGCGACTACGTCCGCATCTTCACGGACCACGTGGACACGGACCTGGAGCTGGGAGAGCTGGCGTGGCTGGGAGAGCAGGCCGTCCGCATGGGGCTGGACAATCTCTCCTTTGAGACTCTGCCCGGCGCCTGGAGCGACAAGCGCTCGCTGTACCTGCTGGACGGCGAGGCGGTGCTCTCGCTGGTAAACGAGGCCCTGAACCCCTACGAGACGGACCGCGCCGCCGATGACCTGAACCTGGTCTCCTGACCCTTTCCGCCACCCACTCAACAAGGAGGACCGCCATGAAAAAGCGCATTCCCGCACTGTCGCTGCTGCTGGCGCTGCTGCTGACCGTCTCCGCCGCCGCCGTGGGCGGCACCGGAAACTTCGTCCGGACCCGGCAGTACAGCGGCCAGTTTTCCGACCTGCCCGCCGCCTCCGTGTTCTATGACAACGTCTCCGCCCTGTATGAGTACGGTCTGTCCGTGGGCAAGGGGGACGGCACCTTCGGCCTGGCGGACTCCGTCACCGTCAACCAGGCGGTGATCTTCGCCGGGCGCATCCGCAGCCTGTATGACCACGGCGACCCGGAGACCGGCGCCGACGATTTCCGCGCCCCGGGACAGGCCGCCTACGAGCCTTATGACCGGTATCTCCGGTCCCTGGGAATCCTCGGCGACGAGCTGGAGGGCCTGTACGGCACCGTGGCCACCCGGGGCACGGTGGCCCACATTCTGGCGGGCATCCTGCCGGAGGAGGCGCTGCCCGCCGTCAACGCCGGCGTGGTGGACCTGGCCCGGTCCGCCCCCAGCTTCCTGCCGGACCTGCATGACGGCACGGCCTGGCTGGAGGACATTCTCACCCTGTACCGCTGCGGCGTCACCCAGGGCAGCGACGGCTTCGGCACCTTCTATCCCGACGCCCCCATCACCCGGGGCGCCCTGGCGGCCATGCTGACCCGGATGGTGGACCCCGGACTGCGGATTTCCCTCAGCTGGGATGTGGCCGCCGACCTCTCCGCCGCCGGCACCACCTACGGCGACCTGATTCTCCGGGAGACCCGGGCCGTCACCGCCCCCGCCACCCGGGAAGAGGTGGAGATGGCGGTGGCCCACATGCTCTCCCGCAACGAGTCCACCCTGTATCTGAAATACGGCTCCCTCACCTCCGACCGGGCCAGGGAGATCATGCAGCAGGCGCTGGCGGCGGCGAAAAGCTGCTGCGAGCAGAGCTACAACACCGTCAACTGCACCTTCGACCCCAACACCGGCGCCATCATGCTGGCCTTCTCCGCCCTGAACTGCTCGGCGGAGGAGACCGCCGCCTACCGGGAGTACACCCTGGACGCCGCCATCGCCGTCCATGACCAGCTGTGGGCCGACGGCACCATCACCGCCGCCATGACGGACTACGAGAAAGCGGCGGTGTACTTTGATTGGATCTGCCGGGCCTGCGCCTATGACTATGACGCCGGCAGCGAGTCCCTGAGCCACATCGCCTACTCCCTGTTCAGCCGGGGCAAGGCCGTGTGCGACGGCTACACCGGCGCCTACAACCTGCTGCTGAAGCTGGAGGGCATCCGGTGCCGGGCATTGTCCAACGACAGCCACATCTGGACCGTGGCGGAGCTGGACGGCACCGAGTACCACATTGACACCACCTGGGGCGACAGCCTGGGGGTGTTCCCCGACTACCGCTACTTCGCCATGAGCGAGGAGACCTCCCGCCGGTTCCATCCGTGGTAAAGGACAGGCCCCGATGCGATGCATCGGGGCCTTTGCTGTCACCGGTTTTTCGTCTCGCCGGCGGCGTCCTGCCGTTCCCGCCGCTCCTCCACCATTCTTCCGAACCACTCCACCATATTGGGGTCCGTGTGGGAGAAGAAGGCGCTCCGGCCCCGGTCCAGGGCGGCGATGCGGGCCAGGTCCTCTCCGGACAGGGTGAAGTCAAACACGTCCAGGTTCTCCTCCATCCGCTCCCGATGCACCGACTTGGGAATGGCCACCACCCCCCGCTGCAGATGCCACCGGAGGATCACCTGAGCGGCGGTTTTGCCGTACTTCTCCCCCAGTTCCAGCAGCACCGGGTCCGTGAACACGCCGCCCCGCCCCTCGCCGAAGAGTGCCCAGGCCTCCGTCTGCAGGCCGTATTTGTCATTCCACCGCTTCGCCTCCTGCTGCTGGTGATAGGGGTGGACCTCCACCTGGTTCACCATGGGGCGGATGCGGGCGAAGGTGGCCAGGTCCACCATCCGGTCCGGGTAGAAGTTGGAGATGCCGATGGCCCGGACCTTTCCCGCCTCATAGGCCTCCTCCAGCGCTCGCCAGGCGCCGTAGCAGTCGGAAAAGGGCTGGTGGAGCAGCAGCAAATCCAGATAATCCGTTTTCAGCTTCCGCAGGGACGCTTCAACGGACGCTTTGCAGGCCTCATAGCCGTAGTGCTCAAGGCAGACCTTGGTGGTGAGGAAGATCTCCTGCCGGGGAACGCCGCTCTTCCGGATGGCGCTGCCCACCACCTCCTCATTGAAGTAGGACTGGGCGGTGTCAATGAGCCGGTAGCCAGCGGCCAGCGCCTCCAGCACGCACTCCTCGCACTCCGCCTTCGTCACCTGATAGACGCCGTACCCCAGCCGGGGCATGGACACGCCGTTGCTCAAAACCACAGATTTCATTCTGTTTCCTCCTTGCAATGGTAGTTTCGCCGTGGTATCCTGAGCATAGCAGCCGGTAGTAACTACCGGTCAAGCACTTTTTTTGTTTTTTGGGAGATGGGCGTGTTGTACACCATGAAGCAGGCCTGCGAAAAGACGGGACTGCCCTACGAAACCCTGAAATTCTACTGCAACCAGGGGCTGATCCCCAACGTGAAGCGGGACGCCATGAACCGCCGGGTGTTTGACGACCGGGACGTCGCCTGGACCCAAAGCCTCCAGTGTCTGAAAAGCTGCGGCATGAGCCTGGCGGAGATGAAGGAGTATCTGGCGCTGTGCCTGATGGGAGAGGAAAGCATTTCCCGGCGCAAGGCAATTCTGGCGGAAAAGCGGGAGGCCCTGCTGGAGCGGCAGCGGCAGGTGCAATCGTGCATGGACTACATTGACCGGAAGCAGGCGTTTTATGACGCCGTGCTGTCCGGGGAGACGCCCTACGTCAGCAACCTCATCGACACGGACCGATAAAGAAGGCCGCGGCGCCCAGCGCCGCGGCCTTCTTCTCAATTCAGTCCGTATTCCCGGCGGAACTCCTCCAGCTCCGCCTCGTCCCGGTCATCCAGGGCGTGGAGGCCGCTGCGCAGCTCCATGTGGTGGGTCAGCTCGTGGGACAGGGTGGTCCGCAGCTCCTGCTCCCAGGCGGCCCGGTCCCAGTGCTCCCGCTCCGCCAGGGCGGCGAAGGAGCCGTAATAGAGGTTGATGTAGTTGCCCAGCAGGTCATCCATATACTCCCCCAGGATATACATCTCCCCCTCCGGGAACTCCGGGTCCGGCACCGCCTCCTCCAGCAGGTTCACCCCGCCGTTGAGGCCCTCGAACAGCACCTCCGGGATGGCGTCGGCAAAATCGTCCAGAATGTCATTGACCTCGTCGATGGAAAGGACCATGGCGTCATTCCTCCTTCACCTGCCGCATGGACAGGGAAATCCGCTTTTTCTTCTCGTCCACTTCCAGCACCTTCACCTTCACCACGTCCCCCACGGACACCGCCTCCGACGGGTGCTTCAGGTACCGGTTCGCCACCTGGGAGATGTGGACCAGGCCGTCCTGATGGACGCCGATGTCCACGAACACGCCGAAGTCAATGACGTTGCGCACCGTGCCGGTGAGGACCATGCCGGGCTTCAGGTCTTTCATCTCCAGCACGTCGGTGCGGAGGATGGGCTTGGGCAGGTCATCCCGCACATCCCGGCCGGGCTTCATCAGCTCCGCCGCGATGTCCCGCAGCGTCGGTTCGCCCACGCCGCACTCCGCCGCCGCCTTGGCCCAGCCGTAAGCCTGCACCGCGCCGGGCAGATCCCCCAGCTTCCCCGCCGCCACGTCCGTCAGGGTGTGGCCGGTGAGGGAGAGCAGCTTCTCCGCCGCGCCATAGCTCTCCGGGTGGACGGCGGTGTTGTCCAGCACGCTTTTGCTCTCCGGCACCCGCAGGAAGCCGGCGCATTGCTCAAAGGCCTTCGGCCCCAGCTTGGGGACCTTCAGCACCTGCTTCCGGGAGGTGAAGGGGCCATTCTCCTCCCGGTATTTCACCAGGTTTTTCGCGGTGGTGCCGTTGAGGCCCGCCACGTAGGTCAGCAGGGAGGGGGACGCGGTGTTCACGTCCACGCCCACGGCATTGACGCAGTCCTCCACCACGCCGGAGAGGGCCTCGTCCAGCTGTTTGGGGGGCATATCGTGCTGGTACTGGCCCACGCCGATGGCTTTCGGTTCGATCTTCACCAGCTCCGCCAGGGGGTCCTGCAGCCGCCGGGCGATGGACACGGCGGAGCGGAGGTTCACGTCGAACTGGGGGAACTCCTCCGCCGCCAGCTTGGAGGCGGAGTACACCGAGGCCCCCGCCTCGGAGACGATCATATAGCGGACGGTGCGGCCCTCGTCGGCCACCCGGCGGATCAGCTCCACCGCCATCTGCTCCGTCTCCCGGCTGGCGGTGCCGTTGCCGATGGCGATGTGCTCCACGCTGTGCTTCCGGATCAGCCGTGCCAGGGCGGCGATAGCCTCCTGCTTCTGCCGCTCCCCGTAGGTGGGGTACACCACCGCGGTGTCCAGCACCTTGCCGGTGCCGTCCACTACCGCCACCTTGCAGCCCATGCGGTAGCCGGGGTCCAGGCCCATGGTGACCTTGCCCTTCACCGGCGGCTGCATCAGCAGGGGTTTCAGGTTCAGGGCGAACTGGCCGATGGCCCCCTCGTCGGCCTTCTCCGTCAGGGCAGAGCGCACCTCCCGCTCCAGGGAGGGGAAAATCAGGCGGTCATAGGCGTCCTCCGCCGCGGCCTTCACAAAGGCCATGGCGGCGCTGCCGGGCACCACCACCCGGCGGCGCACCGTCTGGAGGGCCAGCTCCCGGTCCAGCTCCACGGAGACCTTCAGCTTCTCCTCCTTCTCTCCCCGGTTCACCGCCAGCACCTGATGGCCCTGGAGCTTCCGCACCGGCTGGGCGAAGTCATAGTACAGGCGGTACACCGTGTCCTCCTCCGTGGCGGCGGCGGAGCGCAGCATACCCTGGCTCATCACCAGCGCCCGGAGGGCCTTGCGCAGCTCCGCGTCGTCGCTGATAGTCTCCGCCGCGATGTCCGACGCGCCGGCCAGGGCGTCCTCCGCCGTGTCCACGCCCTTTTCCGGGTCCACGTAGTCCGCGGCGGCGGTGAGGGGGTCCGGGCAGTCCCGGCCCTGGGAGAGCAGCAGCTCCGCCAGAGGGGCCAGACCCTTCTCCCGGGCGATAGTGGCCCGGGTGCGGCGCTTCAGCTTATAGGGGCGGTACAGGTCCTCCACCTCCGCCAACGTGGCGGCAGCGTCAATGGCGGCGGACAGCTCCTCCGTCAGCTTGCCCTGGGCCTCGATGGCGGCCCGGACGGTCTCCCGCCGCTCCTGCAGGCCACGGAGATAGGCCAGCCGCTCCTCCAGAGTCCGCAGGGCGGTATCGTCCATGGCCCCGTGCAGCTCCTTGCGGTAGCGGGCGATGAAGGGGATGGTGTTCCCCTCGTCCAGCAGACGCACCACGTTTTCCACATGGGCGGCGTCCTTGTTCAGTTCCTTTGCCAGTTGGGTGATGATGGAATCCATATATTCTGTCCTTTCCAAAACAGAGGGCAGCTCCGCCGCCCTCTGCTCTTATGAGCTTATTCCTGTTCCGCCAGCTTCCGGGCCTTCAGGGCCTCCAGATGGGCGGCGGCCTCCTCGGCGGCCAGGTCTTCCTTTCCCTTGGGAATCAGCACGTTCAGCACAATGGCCAGCAGCGCCGCGGGCACGATGCCGCCGCCGCCGAACACCAGGTTGATGGCGGAGCCCAGGCCCGCGATGGCGCCGGAGGTGACGCCCAGGCCGTAGCCCACGCCCAGGGACACGGAGACGATGGTGATGATGCGGCTGGTGACGCCGTACTTGGTGATCAGCTGGATGCCGGAGATGGCGATGGAGGAGAACATCATGACGGCGGCGCCGCCCAGAACGCTCTGGGGCATGATGGACACCACGGCGGCCAGCTTGGGGCTCAGGCCGCACAGCACCAGGAACACGGCGCCCACCGCCAGGGCGAAGCGGTTCACCACCCTGGTCATGGTCACCAGGCCCACGTTCTGGGAGAAGGAGGTGTTGGGCAGGACGCCGAACAGCGCCGCGAAGGAGGAGCCCAGGCCGTCGCAGGTGACGGCGCCGGACAGCTCCGTGTCCGTGGCCTCCCGGCCCATGCCGCCCTCGATGCAGCCGGAGGTGTCGCCCACGGTCTCCACGGCGGTGACGATGAACATGATGCACACGGGAACGATGGCCGCCGCCTCAAAGGTGGGCTTCACCGGCAGCAGCGCCGGCACGGAGAACCAGGCGGCGTCGGCGATCTTGCCCCAGTTCAGCACCCAGGCCTTGGTGTACTCCACGCCCTCGGCGGTGACGGCGGTGTGGGGCAGGCACATGCCCATGACGGCGCAGAGGAGATAGCCGAAAATGATGCCGAAGAGGATGGAGGAGGTGGAGGTAATGCCCTTGGTGAAGTGCTTGAGCACCACGATGACCACCAGCACCGCCGCGGCCACCGCCAAATTCTCCAGAGAGCCGAAATCTTTGGCGCCGGAGCCGCCGGCGAAGGAGTTGACGCCCACGGAGATGAGGCTCAGGCCGATGGCCAGCACCACCGTGCCGGTGACCACCGGGGGAAAGAGCTTCCGCAGGGGCTTGATGAAAAAGCCCAGCACGGTTTCCAGCAAACCGCCCACAATGGAGGCGCCCAGAATGGCGCCGTAGGCGATGACGCCGCCGCCCATGGAGGCGGCCACGCTCTTCATCACCCCCAGAAAGCCGGAGCTGGTGCCCATGATGATGGGCACCTTGCCGCCGATGGGGCCGATGGAATACAGCTGCACCAGCGTCACCAGGCCCGCCACCAGCATGGCGTTCTGCAGCAGCGTCACGTACAGCGCCGGGTTTTCGGAGGTGATGCCGCAGGCGCCGCAGATGATGATCAGGGGCGTCAGGTTGCCCACGAACATGGCCAGCACGTGCTGGATGCCCAGGGGGATGGCGTGCTTCAGGGGGATGCGTCCTTCAAACACGTAGGGGCTGGCGTGAGCGGCGGTTTCTTTCTTCATGGTTCTCTCCCTCTCTTTGTGGAATCGGGGGCGGGATTACTTGTGGTACAGCTTCTTGGTCTCGTACCTCGGCTCGCAGCTGACGTTGATGCCCAGCCGCTTCAGGATGCTGCGGTCCACCTCCGAGAGCATGACGGTGATGTGGGCGTCGCAGCCCCGGAGCCGAGGCAGCTGCTGCTGGGCCAGCTCCGCCAGGGGATTGGTGAGGGCGGAGATGGCCAGGGCCATCAGCACCTCGTCGGTGTGGAGCCGGGGGTTCTTGTGGCCCAGATAGGAGGTCTTGAGCCGGCACACCGGCTCCAGCACCTGGGCGGAGATCAGCTCCAGGGAGTCATTGATGCCGCCCAGGGCCTTCAGGGCGTTGAGCAGCATGGCCGACGCCGCCCCCAGGGTGTCGGAGGTCTTGCCGGTGACCACCCGGCCGTCCGGCAGGACGATGGCGCCGGCGGGGCCGCCGGTGGCCTCCGCCTTCTCCAGGGAGGCCGCCACCGCCGGGCAGATGTCCGGCGTCACATTGGCCTGGCGCATCACCAGCTCCAGCTTCCGCACCGGCTCGTCCCCGGCCTTGCCGCTGAGCCGGTCGCCGCAGGCGGTGTAGTACCGCCGCAGAATCTCCATGCGGGAGGCGTTGCAGCAGACTTCGTCATCCACAATGCAGTAGCCCGCCATGTTGACGCCCATGTCCGTGGGGGACTTGTAGGGGGATTTCCCCTGAATCTTCTCGAAAATGGCGTTGAGCACCGGGAAGATCTCCACGTCCCGGTTGTAGTTGACGGCGGTGGTGCCGTAGGCCTCCAGGTGGA
The DNA here is from genome assembly GCF_034093755.1 of Dysosmobacter sp. Lineage (GTDB taxonomy): Bacteria > Bacillota > Clostridia > Oscillospirales > Oscillospiraceae > Oscillibacter. Next base: position 70,598 of record NZ_JAXEBZ010000038.1, read on the forward strand.
AGGGGTCGATCATGTTCACGTCGTTCAGGTCCGCCGTGGCCGCCTCGTAGGCCAGGTTCACCGGGTGCTTCAGGGGCAGGTTCCAGATGGGGAACGTCTCAAACTTGGCGTAGCCGGCGGAGATGCCCCGCTTGTCATCGTGGTACAGCTGGCTGAGGCAGGTGGCCATCTTGCCGCTGCCGGGGCCGGGAGCCGTCACCACCACCAGAGAGCGGCTGGTCTCGATATAGTCGTTTTTCCCCAGGCCCTCGTCGCTGACGATGTGGGCCACGTCGGAGGGGTAGCCGGCGATGGGATAGTGGCGGTAGCACCGGACCCCCAGGGCCGCCAGCCGCTGGCGGAAGGCGTCCGCCGCCGCCTGGCCGGTGTAGCGGGTCAGCACCACGCTGCCCACGTACAGTCCCAGGCCCCGGAACACATCGATCAGCCGCAGCACGTCCTCATCGTAGGGAATGCCCAGATCGCCACGGACCTTGTTCTTCTCAATGTCCCCGGCGTTGATGGCCACGACGATCTCCACGTCGTCCTTCATTTTCAGCAGCATCCGCATCTTGCTGTCCGGCTCAAACCCCGGCAGCACCCGGGAGGCGTGGTAGTCGTCAAACAGCTTGCCGCCGAACTCCAGATACAGCTTGCCGCCAAACTGGGAGATGCGTCTGCGGATCTGCTCCGACTGGGTATCCAGATACTTTTGATTGTCGAATCCAATTCCCATCTTGCGCTCCGACTCCTTCTCTATGTGTATGGTTCCCGCGGGACTGCCGCCGGGGACGAATTTACTCCGTCAGTATATCATGCCCCGGCGGGTTTGGGAAGTCATTTCCCCGCCGGTTGATGCCGGAAATTTTTAAGATTAGGCAGTTTAATATTAAGTATTTCAAATTTATACTTTACTGATAGCGAAAACGCCGCTATAATATTTCAGTTGGGTGAAATCCGCGGTTTTCTGACGCCGCAAACTTTATACGCAGGGCCTCCCCCGTCCCGCCGGGACGGCGTTCCGTCCTGCTCAGGAGGTTAATTTTATGTCGAATTGCGCGATCGTTGGCATCAACTGGGGCGACGAGGGAAAGGGCCGCATGGTGGACCTGCTGACCCGGGACTACGATGTGGTGGTGCGGTATCAGGGCGGCGGCAACGCCGGCCACACCGTCATCAATGAATACGGCAAGTTTGCCCTGCACCTGCTGCCCTCCGGCATCTTCCGCGACGGCGTGGTGAACGTGCTGGGCAACGGCGTGGCCGTGGACCCGGAGAACCTGTGGCAGGAGATGGAGCAGATCCGCGCCAAGGGCGTGGCCATCACGCCGGAGAACCTGAAGATCAGCGACCGCGCCTCTCTGGTGCTGCCCTGGCACCGGGAGCTGGACGCCCTGGAGGAGGCCCGTCTGGCGGACAAGAAGTACGGCTCCACCAAGCAGGGCATCGCCCCCTTCTACTCCGACAAGTTCCAGAAAAAGACCATCCAGGCCGGCGAGCTGCTGTATCCCCAGCACCTGAAGTCCCACCTGGCGGACCTGCTGGAGTGGAAGAACCTGATTCTGCAGAAGGTCTACGGCGCCAAGGGCTACACCATGGAGGAGATGCTGGACTGGTTCGCCGACTACGGCGAGAAGATCCGTCCCTACGTGTGCGACAGCGGCCTGTTCCTGCGCCGGGCCCAGGACGAGGGCAAGAGCATCCTGTTTGAGGCCCAGCTGGGCTCCCTGCGGGATCTGGACTACGGCATCTACCCCTACACCACCTCTTCCAATCCCATCGCCGCCTACGCCCCCGTGGGCTCCGGCCTGCCCTCCGCGAAGCTGGACCGGATTGTGGGCGTGGTGAAGGCCTACTCCTCCTGCGTAGGCGAGGGCCCCTTCACCTGCGAGTGGTTCGGCACCGAGGCGGAGCAGCTGCGGGAGGCCGGCGGCGAGTACGGCGCCAAGACCGGCCGGCCCCGCCGGGTAGGCCCCATCGACCTGGTGGCCACCCGCTACGGTGTGGAGTGCCAGGGCGCCACCACCATCGCTCTCACCAAGCTGGACGTGCTGAGCTATATGGATCAGATTCCCATCTGCGCCCACTATGAGCTGGACGGCAAGCAGACCGACGTGTTCCCCTTCCCCGCCCTGCTGGCGGACGCCAGGCCGGTGATGGAGTATGTCCCCGGCTGGAAGTGCGACATCTCCGGCGTCCGGAAGTGGGAGGACCTGCCTCAGGAGGCCCGGGACTATGTGGAGCTGGTGGAAAAGGCCATCGGCTGCCCCATTGGATACGTGTCTGTGGGGCCCGAGCGGGACAGCATTATTCTGCGGTAATCCGCCGCTTTCGGCGTGGGAAATTGCGCCGGTTTCGGCGCGGGAATGTGACGAAGGTCACGGCTTTGCAAACCACCGTCGCGGCGATACGATTCCCGGCCCCGTTGGGGCCGCCAATCGTGCCGCTTCCTCGAAACAGGCTCGCTGTTTCCGCCGCTGGCGGCGCTTCGCCTGTTTCCCCCATTTTCTTTGGGTCTTGCCCAAAGAAAACGGGCCGTGCACGGTCC
>NZ_JAXEBZ010000039.1:0-14766 GCF_034093755.1 Dysosmobacter sp.
AGGCGGGCGGCGAACATCTCGGCCATGTCGTACATCTGGGTGGATTTCTCGCCCATGCCGGAGATGATCAGGGGGGTGCGGGCCTCGTCGATGAGGATGGAGTCCACCTCGTCCACGATGGCGAAGGCGTGGCCCCGCTGCACCAGCTCGGAGGCGTAGATGCACATATTGTCCCGCAGGTAGTCGAAGCCCATCTCGTTGTTGGTGCCGTAGGTGATGTCGGCGGCGTAGGCGGCCTGGCGCTCCTTGCTGGTGAGGCCGTGGACAATCAGGCCCACCTTCAGGCCCAGGAAGCGGTGGACCTTGCCCATCCAGTCGGAGTCGCGCTTTGCCAGATAGTCGTTGACGGTGACGATGTGGACGCCGCGGCCCGTCAGGGCGTTCAGATAGGCGGGGAGGGTGGCCACCAGCGTCTTGCCCTCACCGGTTTTCATCTCGGCGATGCGGCCCTGGTGCAGGACCACGCCGCCCACCAGCTGCACCCGGTAGGGGCGCAGGCCCAGCACGCGGTCCGAGGCCTCCCGCACGGTGGCGAAGGCCTCCGGCAGCAGGTCATCCAGCGTCTCGCCGTCTGCCAGCCGCTGCTTGAACTGGGCGGTCTTGCCCCGCAGCTGCTCGTCGGACAGCGCCTTATATTCCTCTGCCAGTGCCTCAATCTTATCCACAATGGGATAAATGGATTTCAGTTCCCGGCTGCTGTAATCGCCGAAGAGTTTTTTGATCAGACCCATGAGATTTGAAACATCCTTTCTATACCCCGTCCTTCCGTGAGAGGGGAGGGGGGATTCAGTCATCCAACATATAATAATATTAGTAGGCAAACCAAAACACTTGTAGCATAGCACATCTCGTGCCGGAATGCAAAGGAAAAACGGCTGTTTGGAAAAAAGTTCACAATTACCGGAAAATGGATGGCAGGAAACCGATTCAATGAGATGGGAAGAGCGGAAAACAGACAGCCAATTGTGAAAAATGCCCATAGCCACGTCACCAGGGCCTTGCCCTTTGGGGGAAAGTGTGCTAAAATCGCGTTAATATGACAGAGCGTCCTCCCGCCATCCGCGGCGGAAGACGGCGCTATGCTTACGCGGAGTAAAAGCAAGGAGGTTATTCCATGAAGCTCAGTTTCTTCGGCGCGGCCCAATGCGTCACCGGCAGCTGCCACTGCCTCGAGGCCAACGGAAAGAAGATTCTGGTGGACTGCGGTCTGCAGCAGGGACGGGACGAGGTGTCCAACGAAGAATTCCCCTTCGCGGCGGGCAGCATCGACGTGGTGCTGGTGACCCATGCCCACATCGATCACTCCGGCCGGATTCCCATGCTGATCAAGCAGGGCTTCCAGGGCCGCATTGTCACCACCCGCCTGACGGCGGACCTGCTGGACATCATGCTCCAGGACTCCGCCCACATCCAGGAGGCGGACGCCGAGTGGAAAAACCGGAAGGGCGCCCGGTCCGGCGCACCCCACGTGGAGCCGCTGTACACCATTGAGGACGCCGCCCGGGTGCGGGAGTTCCTGACTCCCTGCGAGTACGGCGAGAAGGTGCAGCTGTGCGAGGGCGTGACGGCGGAATTCGTGGACGCCGGCCACCTGCTGGGCTCCGCCTCCATCCTGCTGGACGTCACCGAGGGGGACGTGTCCAAACGCATCGTCTTTTCCGGCGACATCGGCAACGTCAGCCAGCCCATCATCCGGGACCCGACCCCCATCACCGGCGCCGATTACGTGGTGATGGAGTCCACCTACGGCGACCGGAACCATGAGGCGGTGTGGAGCTACACCGACGATCTGGCGGCCATCATTGACGAGACCATCGCCAAGGGCGGCAACGTGGTGATTCCCTCCTTCGCCGTGGGCCGCACCCAGGAGCTGCTGTACTTCATCCGGGAGATCAAGGACCAGAAGCTGGTGAAGTCCAACCCGGACTTCCCGGTGTATATCGACTCCCCCCTGGCCAAGAAGGCCACCACCATCTTCACCGGCGATCTCCACGGCTATCTGGACGAGGACGCCCTGGAGCTGGTGAAGGACGGCACCCATATGTTCAACTTCACCAACCTGCGGATGACGGAGACCAGCGAGGAGTCCAAGGCCCTGAACGCGGACCCCACCCCCAAGGTCATCATCTCCGCCTCCGGCATGTGCGACGCGGGCCGCATCCGCCACCACCTGAAGCATAACCTGTGGCGGCCGGAGTGTGCCGTGGTGTTCGTGGGCTACCAGGGGGAGGGCACCCTGGGCCGCACGCTGCTGGAGGGCGCTAAGTCCGTGAAGCTGTTCGGCGAGGAGATCGCCGTGGCGGCGAAGATCGTCAACTACCACGGCCTCAGCTCCCACGCCGACCGGGACCACCTGATGGGCTGGATCGAATCCTTCAAGGCCCCCAAGCCCCAGCACGTGTTCGTGGTCCACGGCGACCGGGAGGTGGCCCCCTTCTTCGCCAAGACGGTGGAGGGGATGGGCTTCTCCGCCCACGCGCCCCAGTACACCGAGGTTTACGATCTGGCCACCTGCACACAGCTGGAGAAGGGCTTCCTGCCGGAGCGGAAGGCGAAGCCCGCCGGCGGCGGCAAGACGTCCTCCGCCTACGAGCGGCTGGTGGCTGTGGGCGAGATGCTCATGGCGTCCATCCGCCGGTCCAGGGGCCGGGACAACAAGAGCCTTGCCCGGTTTGCCGACCAGCTGCGCCAGCTGCTGGAAAAGTGGGAGGCGTAAACGCGGCAGAAAGGTCCCCGGCACCGCGGTGCCGGGGACTTTTTTCAGTAATAAACCTGCTGACAGATCTGCGCCCAGGTGGGCATGGTCAGTTCCAGATACCCCATCAGCAGCAGAATCACCAGGCAGATGAGGGGAATGATCCTGCCCTGCAGCAGGGCGAGCCCCTGGGCGGCGGTGAGAACGAGAAAGGATACCATCATGGCAAAGCCTCCTCCTGCGGACAGCCGTCCGTACCCGGGATAGAGCAGGTTGGTCAGCCGGACCGGAAAGTTCGTGGCGGCCAGCAGCAGATCAAGCAGAACCGTGCAGGGAAGGGAGAGCAGCCATTTCCGGAGACAGGCCTTCATGCTGCCGCTGAGAAGCAGACAGAAGCACGCGGCGGCGCTGAGGGCGGAGAGCAGAAGGAGGGAGCTGCTGCCGCTGAGGGGGCAGAACGCGTCAAACGGGTCTGCCAGGGCCAGAACGGGGAGGTACAGCACGGCAAGGCAGACTCCGTCCCGCAGCGGGGCGTATTTTCCGCGGCCCATGGCGCTCATCCCCGGTCGATGTGGGCCTGGATGCGCTGGGTGATCATCTCCAGCGCCACCGGGTTCCGCCCGCCCTCCAGCACCACAATGTCGGCATATTTCCGGGAGGGCTCCACAAACTGCTCGTGCATGGGCTTGGTGGTGGTGAGGTACTGCTTCACCACCGACTGCAGCGTCCGGCCCCGGTCCTCCACGTCCCGCAGGCAGCGGCGGAGGATGCGCACGTCGGCGTCAGCCTCCACAAAGATCTTGATGTCGAACAGTTCCCGCAGGGCTGCATTCTGGAAGATGAGAATCCCCTCCACGATGATCACCCTGGCTGGGGCGATTTCCACCGTTTGGTCGGTGCGGTTGTAGTCGGTGAAGGAGTAGACGGGGCACCGGATGCTCCGGCCCGCCTTCAGCTCCCGCAGGTGATGGAGCAGCAGCTCCGTGTCGAAGGCGTCGGGGTGGTCGTAGTTCTGCCGCACCCGTTCCTGGTAGGTCAGTCCCTCCTGGAGCCTGTAGTAGCTGTCGTGGCTGATGACGGTGACGCTGTCGCCGAAGTGCTCCTTCAGATGCCGGGTCAGGGTGGTCTTTCCGGAGCCGGTGCCGCCGGCGACGCCGATGAAAATGGTGTTCATGGCAGCCTCCCTTGATTGTTTCGATTCCCGCCGTCCGGCGCTGCCTGGCGCAGGGGCGGGCGCTGCCTTTATTATAAGCGGTCCGGCCGGAAAATGGCAAGGCGGCAGGGCGGATTTTCGGGAAAAATGGCGGCTCCGCTATTGACGGCGGCGGGGAAGTCCGGTATTATGTAAAGTGTTGAAGCATACTTCTGCGAAGCGGCCAGCTTTGCTGACTGATAAGGACCTGAAAGGAGAACCGGTATGGCGATGAAGCACTGCCCTGACTGCGGGGAGAATTATTCGGACACCTACAGACGCTGTCCCTTCTGCGAGGAAATGGCAGCCATGAAGCGCAAGCGGGGCGGCGTTCGCAATCGGGAGAACCGCAAGCAGGGCGGCCACCGGCTCTCCCGGCAGGAACCCGGCGTTCTCAGCCCGCTGCTGATCATCACCATCATCGTGCTGGGGCTGCTGCTGGTGTATCTGCTGTTCGGCGACGCCATCGGCAGCGGAAAGGACAGGAACCCGGCCCAGAGCACGCCCTCCTCGTCCTCCGTGGCCCCGGTGGAGCCGGACATCAGCGGCGATTCCTCCGGAGAGGCGCCGGCGGAGCCGGTGACGCCGGACCCGGTGAATCCCGCCGGGCTGCCGGAGAATCTGACCATGAGCAGTACGGACTTTACCATGAAGGTGGGCGACACGCCGGTGAAGCTGAATGCCTCCGGCGGCTCCGGCAGCTACCTGTGGTACAGTGAGGACGAGGGAATCGCCAGCGTGGACGAGAACGGCAATGTGGTGGCCGTTTCCGCCGGCACGGTGAACGTCTACGCCTATGACGCCAACGGCAAGGGCACCTGCATCGTCCGGGTGAAGGGCGACGGCGTGCCCAACACCGGCAGCGTGGCCTCCGGCGGTGAGCACAAGCTGAACCGGGAGGACATGACCCTCGCCAAGGGCGAGCGCTTCCAGCTGAAGCTCAGCGGCGTTACCACCGCCCCGGTGTGGAGCAGCTCCAACACCGCCGTGGCCACCGTGACCGGCGACGGCACCGTCACTGCCGTGGGCAGCGGCACCGCCACCGTCACCGTCTCCTGGGACGGCGCGTCCCTGTCCTGCATCGTGCGGGTGAAATAAGGCATAAAACGCCCCGGACCGTCGGTCCGGGGCGTTTTTGCGTTATGCGAGGGTGGCGTAGTTCTCCTGGGAAAAGACGATGGGCAGCTCCGCCGGGAAGGCGGCGGCCAACTCCGGCGGCAGGGTCTGGGTGATGAGGTCCAGGTATTCCGCAGCCCGGTCCAGATCGGGGACGCCCACGTCCACCCGGTTTTCCATCACATTGGGGCCCACGCTGGCGAAATCCACCCCCGCCGTGTCCACAATGGCCATGCTCAGCCGGTACAGTTCGTTGTAGCCGTAATCCACCTTCCGGAATTGCAGCACCTGGGGGCAGTCCACCGCGTCCAGATACTTCTGCCGTACCTCCGGGCTGTCGTCCGTCAGGCAGACCCAGAGATAGCCGTCCTCGTAGTAGGCGTCGCCGAACCCGGCGGGATAGTTGGGAAATCCCTCCTCGTGGGGCAGCAGAATGCCGAAATGATCCATCAACTGGCTGTAAGCGTCGATGGCGGCCTCCTGCCCGTAGGGGCCAACCGCCTCCTCCTGCGGCACAGCTTCCGGAACAGACGGCTCCGCCGTGCTTCCGGCGCCGCCGGACGGAGCGGAAGCGCCGCACCCGGACAGCAGAAGGCACAGCAGCGCCAGAAGTGCGGCAAACCGTGTTTCCATAGACGTACCTCCTTTGCGTTTGTTCGGTTGGACGGCGGCGGGACGGAAAATGTTCCCGTTTTCTGCCGTTGCGGACCGGAAAAAAACGTGGTATACTATTGAACCGAATGAAATCAATGTCAGGAGGTTTTCCAAGTGACTACCCGTGAATTCCAGGAAAAATCTGGATTGCGCATCTATTTCTCCTATTTTCTGCCCCACAAAAAGCTGCTGCTGACGGATATCGGCTGCGCCATGACCATCTCCCTCATCGATCTGGCGTTTCCCTTTATCTCCCGCTGGTGCATGTATGAGCTGCTGCCCCACAACGCCTACCGCGCCTTTTTCACGGTGATGGCCGTGGTGATGGCGGCCTTTGTGCTGCGGGCGGTGATGCAGTACGTCATCGGCTACTGGGGCCACACCTTCGGCATCATGGTGGAGGCGGACATCCGCCGGGACCTGTTCCACCACATGCAGGAGCTGAGCTTCGGCTACTTTGACCACAACCGCACCGGCCAGCTGATGAGCCGGCTGACGGCGGATCTGTTTGAAATCACGGAGCTGTCCCACCACGGCCCGGAGGACGTGTTCATCTCCGGCGTCACCATTGTGGGCTCCCTGGCCATCATGTTCACCATCCAGTGGCAGCTGGCCCTGGTGATTGCCCTGATTCTGCCCATCTTCTTCGCGGTGGTGTGGCGCTGCCGCCGGTCCATGGGCAAGGCCTCCGCCAAGGTGAAGCGGACCACCGCCGTCATCAACGCGGACATCGAGTCCGGCCTGTCCGGCATCCGCACCGCCAAGGCCTTTGCCAACGAAAAGGCGGAGATGGAGAAGTTTGACACCTCCAACGATACCTACCGGAATTCCAAGCGGGATTTCCACAAGGCGGTGGGCCGGTTCAACGGCGTGATGGAGTTTTTCCTCTGCGGGCTGCAGGCGGTGGTGATCACCATGGGCGGCTGGCTGATTATGGAGGGCCGGATGAACATCGTGGACCTGGTGACCTTCAGCCTGTACATCAGCACCTTCCTCACCCCGGTGCGGAAGCTGGCCAGCTTCGCGGAGATGTTCGCCAACGGCAGCGCCGGCTTCAAGCGGTTCCTGGAGCTGATGCGCACGGAGCCTTCCATGAAGGACGCCCCTGACGCAAAGGTGCTCACCGGGGTGGAGGGCGCCATCGACGTGGACCATGTGAACTTTTCCTACGACGGGGACCTGGCGGTGCTCCACGATGTGGACCTGCACATCCGCCCCGGCGAGACAGTGGCGCTGGTGGGCCCCTCCGGCGGCGGAAAATCCACCCTGTGCCAGCTGATCCCCCGGTTCTATGACGTCACCTCCGGCGCCGTCCGTCTGGACGGACAGGACGTTCGGGAGGTGACCCAGGAGTCCCTGCGGCAGAGCATCGGCGTGGTGCAGCAGGAGGTGTTCCTGTTTGCCGACACCGTGCTGGAGAACATCCGCTACGGCAAGCCCGGCGCCTCCCCGGAGGAGGTGGCCCGGGCGGCCCGCATGGCGGAGATTTACGATGACATTGTGGCCATGCCCAACGGCTTCCAGACCAACGTGGGAGAGCGGGGCACCCTGCTCTCCGGCGGCCAGAAGCAGCGGATCTCCATTGCCCGCATCTTCCTGAAAAACCCGCCGGTGCTGATTCTGGACGAGGCCACCTCCGCCCTGGACAGCGTGACGGAGGCCCGCATCCAGCAGACCTTTGAGAAGCTGTCGGAGGGCCGCACCACCATCATCATCGCCCACCGGCTGTCCACCGTCCGGAACGCGGACCGCATCGCTTTCATTGAGAACGGCCGCATCGCCGAGATCGGGAGCCATCAGGAGCTGATGGAAAAGAACGGCGCCTACGCCGCCCTGGTGCGGGCGCAGGAGCTGAAAGAGTGAGTCATGGATAAGAAAAAACTGCTGGACCAGGCGCCCGGCGAGGACCGGATGCTGCTGGCCCGGGTACTGGACCGGGCGGAGCAGGCGGAACAGCGGAACATTCCCGCCTGCACCGATTTCCTCAGCCCTGCCCAGCGGACCGCGGCGGAGGACCTGCTGCGCCGGGCGGGCATGGGCCCGGACCGCTGGACCGCCTGGGGCGGCTATGACGGCGCGGAGCGGCAGGCCCTGGTGTTTCTGCCGGACTGGCTGGAGGCCGCCGACGCCCCGGAGCAGCTGCCGCTGCGGTATCTGCGGGCGGCCTACCGGCCGGAGGACAAGCTGACCCACCGGGACATTCTGGGCAGCCTCATGGGCCTGGGCATTGTCCGGGAAAAGGTGGGGGATCTGCTGGTGAGCGACAGCGGCTGCGACATTGTGGTGCTGGACAGCGTGGCGGAGTTCCTGCTGCAGAGCTGGACCGGCGCCGGACGGGCGAAGCTGACGGTGACGGAGATCGGCCCGGAGAACCTCCACATCCCGGTGGTTCAGTGCCGGGAGGTGCGGGACACTGTGGCCGCGCTGCGGCTGGACGCCGTGGCATCCACCGGCTTCCGCATGGCCCGGGGCAAGGCCGCGGCCCTCATTGAAAGCGGAAAGGTGCAGGTGAACTGGCGGGAGTGCACCAAGCCGGACAAGCCCCTGAGCCAGGGGGACACCGTGTCCGCCCGGGGCTTCGGAAAATTTGAACTGACGGAGGTGGGCGGCATGACGAAAAAGGGCCGCCTGCCCATTGTGCTGAAGATTTACGTGTGAGGAGAAGGACCATGGACCAGAAGAAGATCGACCGCATCAATGAGCTGTCCCGGAAGCGCAAGGCGGAGGGCCTGACGGCAGAAGAGGAGGCGGAACGGGCGGCGCTGCACCGGGAGTATGTGGACTCTGTGCTGGGCAGCCTGCGGAACCATCTGGACAACACCTACGTGGTGGATGACAAGGGAACCAAGACAAAACTGAAAAAGAAGGGGGAGTGACCGGTGGCCCGGAATCAGAAAAAGGACGATGACTGGAAGGGCTGGGCCATCATCGTCCTCCTGTTCGCCTTCGGACTGTGGCCGGTGGCGCTGGTGGTGCTGTTCGGCAAGCTGTTCGCCTCCGACAAGAAGCAGGAGGCGCCGCCGCCTCTGCGGGTGGACACGGAGACGCGGCAGACGGCGCAGACGGAGCGAAAGACGGACGGAAAGGCCCGGGCGGCGGCCAGAAGCGCCATGCGCTCGCCGTCGGTGAAAAAGTCCAATGCCCGGCTGCTGACCTTTATCGGCGCGGTGCTGGCGGCGGTGGGCCTGATGGCCTGCTACGAGCCCATTGACATGATGCTGTGGCTGGGCAGCGTCAGCGGCTATCTGGAGGACCTGCTGTACGCCCTGTCGCTGACGGCGGCGGGCTTCGGCATGCTGGGCGCCGGCGTCTCCATGAACCGGGCCGTGAAGCGGTACGCCCGGTATCTGGCGGTAATGGGGGACATGGAGGCCATCTCCCTGGAGAGTCTGGCCCGGAAGATGGGCTTTTCCGAAAAGCAGGTGCGGAAAGACCTGCGGAAGATGATTGACAAGGGCTATTTCGGCGGCCGGGCCTATCTGAACATGGAGCTGGGCTACTTTTTCCGGTCCAACGAGGCGGACGCCCGGGTGGTCCGGGAGCGGACGGAGGCCCGGGAGCGCCGGCAGGCGGAGACGGCCCGGGCGGCGGAAAACAAGTATGACCGCATCCTGCGGGACATCCGCCGGGCCAATGACGAGATTGCCGATCCGGTGCTGTCCGACAAGATCCGGCGGCTGGAGGACATCACCGCCGGGATTTTCCGGGCGGTGGAGGCGGACCCGGCGAAGAGGGGACGCATCGACACCTTCCTGAACTACTACCTGCCCACCACCCAGAAGCTGCTGGACTCCTACGCCCGGTTTGAAGCCGCCGGCGTGGAGGGGGAGAACCTGCGGCAGGCCAAGGCCCGCATTGAAAAGACCATGGACTCCATCGTGGCGGGCTTTGAGCACCAGCTGGACCAGCTGTATCAGGACGACGCCATGGACGTGGACAGCGACATCCGGGTGATGGAGACCATGCTCCACCGGGATACCGCCACCGTGGAACGGGACTTCGGCCTGGGCGGCTCCGCCGTGCAGCGGGAGAAAGAATAAAAAACAGCTCTGCCATCCGGCAGAGCTGTTTTTGGTTATCCGGGGGATTACTGTTTGGAGGCCAGCACCTTCTGCAGCCAGTCCTTGCCGTCCACGAACCGGGAGACGATGTAGGACACCACATAGTCGCCGGCGGAGTTGATCATGGTGGCGGGGGGATCCACCAGGTTGCCGATGGCAACCAGAATGGGGAAGGCCACCTCGATCTGCTCGGGGAAGAAGATGGAGCAGATGATATACTCGCCGATATAGCCGCCGCCGGGGACGCCGCTCATGCCCACGGAGGACAGCACGGCCACCAGCACCACGGGAATCAGCTTTTCAAAGCCCAGGTCCTGACCGAAGACGCCCAGCACGAAGGAGATCTTCAGCACGCAAGAGAAGCAGGAGCCGTCCATGTGCATGGTGGCGCCCAGAGGCAGCACCATGTCGGACACGTCCTTGGAGATGCCGGTCTCGGCGGCCACTTCCATGTTGGTGGGGATGGTGGCCACGGAGGAGCAGGTGCCCAGAGACACCACGGCGGGACGGGTGATGTGCTGGAACATGACCTTCACGGCACCCTTGCCGCCGCCGAACCAGGCGAACAGAGGCCACGCGGTGAAGATGTAGACAAAGCACAGGGGATAGTACAGCAGCAGGGCGCGGCCATAGGTCACGGTGACCTGAGAACCGTAGGTGGCCACCAGATCGGCGAAGATGGCGAAGAAGGCGATGGGGGCGTAGTAGGTGACGATCTTCACGAACTTCAGCATCACGTTGGTCAGATCCTCCAGGAACTTGCCCACCAGGGAGTCCTTGCCGCCGTTCAGGTTCACGGCGAAGCCGAACAGCACGGAGAACACGATGAGGGGCAGCATGGCCCGGCGGGTCAGCAGGCCCACGAAGTCAGAGGCGGTGAAGAAGTTGACGATCATCTGGGTCATGGAGGCGTACTCGCCCATCTCCTCGGAGGGCAGCTCAGCCCAGGGGGACAGGACGGGAGGGAATACCTTCACCAGCAGGAACATGATGACGGCGGCGATGGCGCCGGTCACCACGAAGGTGCCGATGGTGACGCCCATGATCTTGCCGGCCCGCTTGCGGCTGCCCATGTTGGCCACGGCGCCGGCGATGGAGGCGAACACCAGAGGCACCACGATGCAGAACATCATGTTGATGAACACAGTGCCCAAAAAGCTGATGGAGTTGCCAAAGCTGGGGAAGAACCAACCCACAATGGCGCCCAGGATCATGGACCCGATCATAATGGCCATGAAGCGGTAATTCTTCGCGACGGATTTTGCTTCCATAAAAAATTTTCCTCCTCTAAAACTCACATATTACAACGACAGGTCCTCGTCCGTGACCTCGCCCTTGCAAACAATGTTGGTGGGACCCGTCAGATACAGGTCCGTGACCCGGGAGCCCTCCCGCTCCACGTCCACCAGCAGCTCCCCGCCGGTCATCCGGACGGCGGTGCGGTGGCCGGAGACCTTGCCCTGCAGGGTCAGCACCGTGACCAGGCTGCCGGTGCCGGTGCCGCAGGCGTAGGTGAAATCCTCCACGCCCCGCTCGAAGGTCCGCAGCAGCACCTGATCCTCGCCGGTGATCTCATAGAAGTTCACGTTGGTGCCCTTGGGGAAGGCCGGGTGCCACCGGAGCTTCCGCCCCAGCTCCCGCAGCTCGTTTTCCTCCGCGTTGGCCAGGTTGTGATAGGGCACCACCGCGTGGGGCAGGCCGGGATCGCCCAGTTCCACGTAGGAGCAGGGATACCGCACGCCGTCCACCTCCACGGGATAGTCCAGCCGCAGCACGGTGGGATCGTTGAGGCGGATGCGGTAGAGCCGCCGGTCAATGCGCCGTCCGGTGACGATGCCGGCGGTGGTCTCCACCGTCTGCGTCTCTCCGGCCAGGCCGTTTTCAAAGCCGTACCGGCAGATGCACCGGGCGCCGTTGCCGCACATTTCGCCTACACTGCCGTCGGAGTTGTAAAAGCGCATCCGGTAGTCGCCGCCCTGGGTGGGGGCGTCCACCACCATCAGGCCGTCGGCGCCGATGGACAGATGACGCTCGCACAGGGCCCGGGCAATGGCGGGGAACACGGACTCCGGCAGCTTTTCTGTCAGGTTATTGAGCACAATGAAGTCGTTTCCGGCTCCGTTCATTTTCCAGAACTGCAAAGAGTCTCCTCCTCTCATTTTCGCAATTTACTCTATTATATCAGTGCGGATGCAAGAATCATACAGGAGAAAGTGCTAAAAAGTAGGCAAAAAATGCGCCCTGTTTTGATACAGGTCTTTGCACAGGCAGGAAAAATGTGGTATGCTGAACAAAAGAACCCCCGCCGGGCCGGCGGGGAGGGGAGGCGCGGCAATGGCCAGAAAGAATACGCGGAACACCCGGGGACGCATTATCTCCGCGGCATGGAAGCTGTTTTACGAGCAGGGCTACGAGAACACCACGGTGGAGGACATCGTGTTTGAGTCCGAAACCTCCAAGGGGTCCTTCTACCACTATTTCTCCGGCAAGGACGCCCTGATGGGGACGCTGGCCAATGTGTTCGACGAGAAATACGAGGAGCTGTACCCGGCCATGGACCCCGCCATGGACGCGGTGGAGAAGCTGATTTATCTGAATCATGAGCTGTTCGCCATGATTGACGGCGGCGTGTCCGTGGACCTGCTGGCCCGGCTGCTGTCCACCCAGCTGCTGGCCCGGGGGGAGAAGCACCTGCTGGACCGGAACCGGTACTATTTCCGGATTCTGCGGCAGATTGTGTCCCAGGGCCGGGAGAGGGGCCAGCTGCGGCGGGACCGGTCTGTGGACGAGATCGTCAAGGCCTACGCCCTGTGGGAGCGGGCGCTGATGTACGACTGGTGCCTGTGCGGCGGCGAATACTCCCTGGTGTCCTACACCGACCGGATGACCCCCATGTTCCTGGAGAGCTACCGCCCCCGGGGGGAGGCCGCCGGGAATTGACAGGATTCCATTTCCGGGACCGTTTTTGGTTTTGTAAATCGTTCAGTGAAAAATCATTTGATTTCAATGGATTTCAGTGTTTTGATAGAATCCGGTATAGAATACGTTCTATACCGGATTCTGTATTTCATTCTGCCAAAAAGTATGGTATGATACAGCACGTATTACAAAAGGATGGCAAAACCATCCGGGAATGGAGAGAGAAAATGTCTGGTTTGCAATTCATCATTATGGCGACCATGATCGCCTATCTGTGCTTCGTGATCATCACGGGCATCATGATTGGCCGCCGCACCAAAAAGAGCGCGGAGGGCTTCTATCTGGGCGGCCGCGGCATCGGCCCGCTGGTCACCGCCATGAGCGCCGAGGCCTCCGATATGAGCTCCTGGCTGCTGATGGGCCTGCCGGGTCTGGCGTACCTCAGCGGCGTGGCCGACGCGGGGTGGACCGCCATCGGTCTGGCCATCGGTACTTATCTGAACTTCCTGCTGGTGGCCAAGAAGATCCGCCGGTACAGCGTCCGCCTGGATGCCATCACCATCCCCTCGTTCATCTCCAAGCGGTACGGCGAGAAGAAGCCGGTGATCATGTGCATCGCCTCCGTGGCCATTCTGGTGTTCTTTGTTCCCTACGTGGCCTCCGGCCTGGCGGCCATCGGCAAGCTGTTCAACAGCCTGTTCGGCTGGGATTATGTGCTGGCCGTGCTGCTGGGCGCTGTGGTCATCATCAGCTATACCTCCGTGGGCGGCTTCAACGCGGTGGCCACCATGGACCTGATCCAGTCCATTATTATGACCTGTGCCCTGGTGGTAATCACCGGGTTCGGCATCTATCAGGCCGGCGGCCTGGAAATGGTACTGGAGAACGCCAAAGCCCTGCCGGGCTACCTGAGCCTGACCCAGACCTATGACGTGGCCACCGGAACGGCCAGGCCCTATGGCTTTATCAACTCCGTCTCCATGCTGGCTTGGGGACTGGGGTATTTCGGCATGCCCCATATTCTGGTACGCTTCATGGCCATCCGGGACGAAAAGGAGCTGAAGCTCTCCCGCCGCATTGCCTCTGTCTGGGTGGTAATCTCCATGACCGTGGCTATTTGTATTGGTATGATCGGCTACAGTGTCTCCCAGGCGGGGCGCATCCCGGTGCTGGAAGGCAGCAAGACGGAGACAGTCATCGTGGCGATTGCCAATCTGCTGTCCTCTTACGGCTTCCTGACCGCCATCATCGCCGGCCTGATTCTGGCGGGCATTCTGGCGGCCACCATGTCCACGGCAGACTCCCAGCTGCTGGCTGCCGCCTCCGCCTTCTCGGAGAATATCCTGCAGGACGTGTTCGGCGTCAGGCTGACGGCGAAGCAGACCATGCTGGTGGCTCGTCTGACGGTGGTGGTCATTGCCGTCATCGCCGTGTTCCTGGCCATGGACCCCAACAGCAGCGTCTTTACCATCGTGTCTTTCGCGTGGGCCGGCTTCGGCGCCACCTTCGGCCCCACGGTGCTCAGCGCCCTGTTCTGGAAGCGCAGCAACCGCCAGGGCATCCTGGCCGGCCTGGTGGCCGGCGGCATCATGGTGTTCGTCTGGAAGTTCCGGGTGCGTCCTCTGGGCGGCATGTGGAATATCTATGAGCTGCTGCCTGCTTTCCTGGTGGCCACGCTGGCCATTGTTGTGGTGAGCCTGCTGACGGAGAAGCCCTCTGCGGAGATTGAGGCGGTGTTTGACGAGGTCAACGCCGACTGATCGGAAACCGTTATATTCCCGCGTGGAGACACGCGGGAATATTTTTTGAAAAAATGGGGAAAAAGGTGTTGACAAACGGGAGATGGTCTGGTATTCTAAGCAAGCTGTCTGACAGAACGCGAGAGCGACGGCCGGACGGCACCGCGAAGTTTGAAAAGAATCGAAAAAAGTTCTTGACAAACCAATCCGGTTGTGATAAACTTAAAAAGTTGCTGAACGGAAGCGAAACGGTCGAAAGTCCGGTGAAGAACCTGAAAAAAGTTCTTGACAAGGGCGGGCCGATGTGCTAAAATCAGTAACGTTCCGCCGAGAACGGCGTGTACCTTGTAAATTAAACAACGTAACGAAATGAAAGCACCAGACGGAGAT
>NZ_JAXEBZ010000040.1:0-14368 GCF_034093755.1 Dysosmobacter sp.
CAAATAAATGTGGGGGCCGGAAACCCGCGATTCCCCGCGCCCGGACGGGCGCACTCCCCGCCGGAGTCCCGGCGACCCCCTCTGTGTACATCTTCCCTGAAACTGTCTTTTTTGCAAAAACAGGTATACAAGCGCCGGGAAGTGTGCTATACTATTGGTAATTGCAGGCGTTGAGCCGTGGCTCCGCCGCATTTTCTCCGTATTTGGCCGGTGGGGCCTGCGCTGCCCGCCCGGTTGAATCATATATCTCCCAATATGGCCGAACCATACGACGCAACCGAGAAAGACTGCCGGCGAAACGGGGCCGGACAGCTGAACGGGCGTCTTATTTGTGCTGCGGTTTTTGCCGCGCTATGCGGCAGTGCCCCGGTTTCACGCCGTCGGTCCGGCCGGGAGGTCTACATAACATCAGCAAAGGAGACTTTCCATTTATGGCAGAAAAACTGAAAATCATCCCTCTGGGCGGTCTGGACGAGATCGGCAAGAACATGACCGTCTACGAGTACGGCGGTGAGATGATCGTGGTGGACTGCGGCATGGGCTTCCCCGAGGAGGACATGTACGGCATCGACTGCATCATCCCCGACGTGAGCTACCTGGCGAAAAACAAGGCCCGAATCCGGGGCCTGTTCATCACCCACGGCCACGAGGACCACATCGGCGCCATCCCCTACGTGCTGCGGCAGGTGAATATGCCCATCTACTGCACCCGGCTCACCGCCGGCCTCATCCGGCTGAAGCTGGAGGAGCACGGCCTTGCAAAGGCGGTGAAGCTCATCACCGTGGAGCCGGGAGAGACCATCCGGGCGGGGAAGTTCAGTGTGGAGTTCATCCACGTGAACCACTCCATCGCCGACGCGGTGGCCTTCGCCATCCACACCCGGCTGGGCACCGTGGTCCACACCGGCGACTTCAAGATCGACTCCACCCCCATCGACGGCGACGTCATTGACCTGGCCCGGTTCGGCGAGCTGGGCAAGGAGGGGGTGCTGTGCCTGTGCGCCGACTCCACCAACGTGGAGCGCCCGGGCTTCACCCCATCGGAAAAGCTGGTGGGCGAGACCTTCATGCGCCAGTTCCAGCACTGCGACGAGCGGATCATCGTCACTACCTTCTCCTCCAACGTCCACCGCATCCAGCAGGTGCTGGACGCCGCCGCCGCCTGCGGCCGGAAGGTGGCCGTCACCGGCCGGTCCATGGAGAACATGCTGAAGGTGTCCACGGAGCTGGGGTATCTGAAGGTGCCCCGGAACACCCTGGTGGACATCAACAAGCTCAAGGGCCTGCCCAAGGAGAAGCAGATTATCGTCACCACCGGCTCCCAGGGCGAGGAGATGTCCGCCCTGTACCGCATGGCCTTCTCCACCCACAAGCAGGTGGAGATCGCCGCCGGGGACAAGGTCATCATCTCCGCCTCCGCCATTCCCGGCAATGAGGTGACCATCGGCCGGGTCATCAACGAGCTGTTCCGCAAGGGCGCCACGGTGGTGTATGACCGGATGGACATGCTCCACGTCTCCGGCCACGCCTGCCAGGAGGAGCTGAAGATCATCCACGCCCTCACCAAGCCCCGGTTCTTCGTTCCCCTCCACGGCGAGCAGCGGATGCTGCAGACCCACTGCAAAATCGCCCAGCAGATGGGCATGGCCCGGAACCACGTGGCCATCGCCGAAAACGGCTCCGTCATCGAGCTCACCGCCAAGACCATGAAGATCAACGGCACCGTCCCCGCCGGCGAGGTGTATGTGGACGGCTCCGGCGTGGGCGACGTGGGTGCCGTGGTCATGCGGGACCGGAAGCGTCTGGCCGAGGACGGCATGGTGGTGGTGATCCTCCACGTCTCCGCCCATGACGGCCAGCTGCTGGCGCCGCCGGAGATCATCACCCGTGGCTTCATCTACGTGAAGGAGTCGGAGGACCTGATGCGGGAGCTGCAGAACGTGGCCGAGGAGGCCGCCTGCACCGTCACCTCTTCCCGGAAGCGCAGCCGGGACGACGGCGACCTGAAGGGCGCGGTGAAATCCGCCGTCAGCAACTACCTGTACAAGAACACCAAGCGCAATCCCATGGTGATTCCCGTTGCCACCCGGCTGTAAACTGTCCGGAGGACAGTTTACAGCACCGCGGAACGCGCAAACCGCTCCCTTCCATCAGGAGGGGAGCGGTTTTTTCACCGTTTCAGCTTCAGGCGGTACAGCCCGTGGCGGTTGCAGCAGGCGTACAGCGTGCCGCCGCCCCGCCGGGGGAAGCGGGCCTCTGCCGCCTGCTCCGGATAGAGCTTGCACAGCTGCACCCGGTCATAGCTCACCAGGGCGATAAAAGAAAAGTAATGGTCCTTGGTCATGGGGTGGTCTGCCGACACGTACCACTCGTTGTCCAGAACCTCCACGGTGAGGGCATGCTCTCCGTCCGGTTCCTCCGGCTCCAGAGGCGGCAGCGCCACGCCGCAGCAGCTGAACGCCCCCTCCCCCATGGACCAGATCACGTTGCCGCAGATAGGACAGATGTAGAACCTGGCCCGCTCCGGGTTGCCGCTGCGGTTCCGGTTCACCACGTACTCCCCGGACAGCAGCTCCGCCACCGACACCTGCAGCGCCTTGGCCAGAGGCTCCAGCAGCGTCACATCCGGCAGTCCCCGGTCCGTCTCCCACTTGGAGACGGTCTTGTCGCTGACGGAAATGGCCTCCGCCAGCTGCTTTTGCGTATAGTTCCGCTTCTCCCGCAGCGCCCGGATGACGCTGCCGGTCACATATTGACCCATTCGCTTCCACGCTCCTTTCGTTTCTGCTCCAAGGATACCACGCCCCGCCGGGCAGGCGCAACCTGCGCTGCGTAGAGGCCGAGGTTGCGGAATGTTCCGGAACGTGGTATGCTGATGCCAAATACTTTCCCTTTCCGAGGTGGATCATGGGTTTTCCCAAAACCGGAAAATGGGCCATGCTGCCCGTCATCCTCTCCCTGTCCCTGCCCACCATGCTGGAGCAGCTGATGCAGACGGCGGTGCAGTACATCGACACCGCCATGGTGGGCTCCCTGGGCACCTCCGCCACCGCCGCCGTGGGCGTCACCACCACCGTCAACTGGCTGGTGAACAGCTCCATCACCGCGCTGGGGGTGGGCTTTCTGGCCTTCATCTCCCGGTGCTGCGGCGCCGGAGACCGGGACGGCGCCGCCCGGGCCGCCGGGCAGGCGGTGCTGGCGGTGGGCGTCGTGGGAACGGTGTACACGGCCCTGGCCTTGTCCCTCAGCAGCCGCATCCCCGTGTGGATGCAGGCGGACCCAGCTATCCGGGAGACGGCGGCCCGGTACTTCTTCATTCTCAGCCTGCCCATCCTGCCCCGCGCCGCCTCCATCCTGCTGGGCACGGTGCTGCGGGCGGCGGGAGACACCCGGACGCCCATGAAGATCGGGCTGCTGGTGAACGTGGTCAATGTGGCGCTGAATTTCCTGCTGATCTACCCCGCCCGGCAGCTGGCGCTGGGGCCCTGGACCCTCCCGCTGCCGGGAGCGGGCCTGGGGGTGGAGGGAGCGGCCGCCGCCAGCGCCGCGGCCTTCACCCTGGGCGGCCTGTGCACCGCCGTGGCGGTATGGCGCCACCCCATCATCTCCCCCCGGGGCCGGCGGCTGCGGCCGGACCGGCAGGTGCTCGTCCCCTGCCTGCGGGTGGCGCTGCCCAACATGCTGCAGCGGTTCGCCGCCAACCTGGGCTACGTGGCTTTCGCCTCCATGATAAACGCCCTGGGAGAGACGGCCACCGCCGCCCACACCATCGCCAACACGGTGGAATCCGCCTTCTACATCCCCGGTTACGGCATGCAGACCGCCGCGGCCACCCTGGCCGGCAACGCTCTGGGGGCGGGGGACCGGCAGCGGATGCGGGACCTGACCGCCATGCTCATCCCCATTGAGGTGACGCTGATGGCAGTGTCCGGCGGGCTGCTGTTCCTGCTCGCCCCCGACATGGTGGGGCTGTTCTCCCACAGCGCCGCCGTCATTGTGCTGGGCGCCGCCGTGCTGCGGATGGTGGCGCTGTCGGAGCCGTTTTACGGGGTGTCCATCATTCTGGAGGGGGTCCTGCAGGGCGTGGGCCAGACCCGGGTCCCCTTTGTGTTCAACCTCACCGGCATGTGGGGCGTCCGCATTCTCGGGACGCTGATCTGCACCCGGCTGCTGGGGCTGGGCCTGGTGTCCGCCTGGGGCTGCATGATCGCCCACAACCTGTTGCTGTTCGTCGCTTACGCCGTATATTTCCGCCATGGCCGCTGGGACCCGCTGGGCCGCGCCGGCCAGGCCACTTCAGGAGGGATCACATGAACATCGTTGTCATCGACGGCCAGAGCGGCCGTATGGGCCGGCTTTTCATCGAGCGGGTCAAAAGCGCGGGGCTCACCTGCCCGCTGCTGGCAGTGGGCACCAACTCCCTGGCCACCGCCGCCATGCTGAAGGCCGGGGCGGACCAGGGCGCCACCGGAGAAAACGCCATTCTGGTGGCCTGCCGCAAGGCGGACGTCATCGTGGGCCCCATCGGCATCCTGTCCGCCGACTCCCTGCTGGGGGAGATCTCCCCCGCCATCGCCGTGGCCGTGGGCCGGAGCGAGGCGAAAAAGCTGCTGCTGCCGGTGAACCAGTGCAGCAACCTGGTGGTGGGGGTCCGGGACATGACCCTCTCCCAGCTGATGGACGAGGCGGTGGCCATGCTCCGCGGTTTGCTGGACTGAACCCCGACAAAGCGCCCCCTGTCCGCTGCTGGACAGGGGGCTTCCTTTACACCCCGGACAGGTCGAAGTCCGGGGTATATTCCTCTTTGGCGGAGGTCCGCTCCTGGGTGAAGCCGTCGGTGATGCCGCAGTTCTCCATGTATTCCATCGCCGCGCGGTACTCCGCCCGGGTCACCCGGCGGGCCAGCTTTCCCGCCGCCCCCGGCTGGGGGGTGTACTGGCTCATGAGGGAGAACAGCACGTCGCCGGGGCGGAAGGTCTCCGCCACCCAGTCGATGCACCGGCGGGTGTTCTCCGGCTCCCCCGGCAGCAGCAGGTGGCGGATCAGCACCCCCTGCTTCAGCAGGCCGTTTTCCATGCGGTACGGCCCGGTCTGGCGGAACATCTCCAGAATGGCCCGGGAGGCCCAGTCGAAGTAGTCCGCCGCGCCGGAGTACGCCTTCGCCGGGCCGGGGAGGGCGTACTTCAGGTCCGGCAGGTACACCTTCACCTTCCCCTCCAGCAGCGCCAGCGTCTCCGGCTTTTCGTAGCCGCCGGAGTTCCACACCACCGGCACATCCAGAGGCTCGGCCAGGGATTCCAGAATCGCCGGTGTAAAGTGGGTGGGGGTGACAAGGTCGATGCAGGCGGCGCCGGCGGCGATCAGCTCCCGGTAAATCTCCCGCAGCCGCGAAACGGGGATGGCCTTCCCCGCCCCCTGTTGGGAGATGGTGCCGTTCTGGCAGAAGCAGCACCGGAGATTGCAGCCGGAGAAAAACACGGTGCCGGCGCCCCGGTCCCCCACCAGGCACGGCTCCTCCCAACGGTGGAGCATGGCTCTGGCGGCCACCGGCGCGGCAGGCATGCCGCACACGCCGCCGGACTTCGTCTCCGTCCGCTCCGCCCCGCAGTTCCGGGGACACAGGGTGCAGATCACGCCAGTCCCTCCTTCCGCAGCGCCGACAGCACCGCCGCGAAGTCCTCCTCCGCCAGCCGGGCGCCTCGGACGGACACCACGGCAGCGCTGACATAGTTGGCGGCCCGGAGGGCCTGCTCCATGGAGGCCCCCTGCTGCAGCCGGGCCATGACGGTGCCGATGTGGGAATCCCCCGCGCCGATGGTGTCCGTCACCCGGGCGGGACCGCCGGGCACCCAGCCCTGACCCTCCGCCGTGTCATAGAGGCAGCCCCGCTCCCCCAGCGTGACAATCACCGGCCCGCCGGTGCGGCGGCGCAGGGCAGCGGCGGCCTCCGCCGCGTCCCGGGGCGCGGTCCCCGTCAGGTCCAGCGCGGCGGAGACGGCCTCCTCCTCGTTGAGGTGCAGCACTGGATGCAGATTCAGGATCCGGTCCAGCCGGTCCCGCTGCAGGCTGCGGATCCGGGGGCCGGGGGCGAAGTACACCCGCAGCGCCCGGTGGTCCTCCAGAAAGCCGATGATGCAGTCGCCGGAGGGGTCCTCCACCTCCAGCCCGCACAGGTACGCCCCGTCCACGCCGGTGAGGTCCAGGCCGTCGAACCACTCCCGCCGGAAGGCGTACTCCGCCCCCCGGACGGACACGAAGGTCCGCTCGCCTCCCTTTTCCACAAAGCAGTAGCAGCAGCCGTTCTCCCGCTGCGGCGTGGGAATGGGGGACGAGGTTCCCCGGGCGGCCAGCCCCGCCCGGACAAAGTCGCCGTAAACCCCGGTGCCCACCGGGGAGAAGAGGATGGCCGGGACACCGAAGTGGCGCAGCATGGACCAGGCGTTGAAGGCGCAGCCTCCCATGGCCATGCGCTGTTCGTATACGTTCACGTCCTCCGCCGTCCGGGGCAGATGATCAACGGGAATAATGACGTCCACCACCGTGGAGCCGATGACCAGCAGCTTGTTCATAGCCGTTCCTCCTTACAGCTCACATACCCAGCCCATGGAGGGCGGGTAGTCCCCCCGGGCAAACCTGGGGTCCACGCCCCAGGCGGCGGCGATGTCCAGCACGTCCTCCTCGTTGGGAAAGCGCTGACACTCCGTCTCGCCGCCCACGGCGGGGAAGCCGCCGAAGCCCAGGGCCGTCTCCTCCGGTGTTGGCTCCCCCACGTCCCGCAGCACTTCTCCCCGCTCGCCGCAGTAGCAGTAGTCCCGCAGCAGCCGGCCGGACCGGCAGCGGCCCCAGCGGTGGAATTCCGTCACCCGGTGGGTGGCGAAGAACTGCACCTCCGAA
Organism: Dysosmobacter sp.; assembly: GCF_034093755.1. Classification (GTDB taxonomy): domain Bacteria; phylum Bacillota; class Clostridia; order Oscillospirales; family Oscillospiraceae; genus Oscillibacter. The sequence goes on from NZ_JAXEBZ010000040.1 coordinate 6,895, forward strand.
AAGGCGGCGGTCCACCGGGGCAGGTCCGCCCCCTCCAGAACCTCCAGCAGCCCCACCACCAGCACGAAGCCCTCCAGACAGGGGGAGACGAACACCCGGCCCGTCTGCTCCGCCTGTTCCAGCCCCACGGACCAGGAGGCCTCCCGGACGTTCCGCAGCCCCAGGGCCACCGTCACCTGCCGGGGGTCGCCGCAGCGGATGGCCGCCCAGCCGCTTTTATAGCCGAAGGGCACCGGCGGCTCCGGTCCCATGTGGGGCGCTTCCTCCGTGGCCCGATAGTCCACGGTGCGGACCGTCCCCTGAAAGTCCGGCTCCCGCCGCTTTTCCTGCCGCTTTTCCCCGGCCTGCCGGGCCTTTTCCCTGCGCGCCAGCCGGTACAGGAAAACGCCCACCGCCACCGGCAGCACCACCCGCACCGCCAACAGCACCAGCATCATCACGATCCGCGCCAGACCCAATACAACTCCTACCAGACCCATTCCGGGCCTCCTTTCTCAGGGCGCTGCGCCCCATTCCTCCCAGACCGCCTCGCTGTACCGGGCAAAGGCCGACGGCACCGCCCGGTCCGCCCACTCCCGGGGGCCGGTCCACTGCCAGTCCTCCGGGCCGGCACCGGACACCTCCGCCACGTAGCCGGTCATGTGCCATTCCCGGTGGGTGAAGATGTGCTTCGCCGTCAGCTTTTTCTTCCACGCCTTCACCGTCAGGCCCCGGTCCGCCAGGGCCGACGCTGCCTCCTGCTCCGTCAGGGTTCCCGGCAGGTTGGGAAACTCCCACAGCCCCGCCAGCAGCCCTGTGCCGGGACGGCGGCGCAGAGCCGCCTGCCCCTCCCGCAGCACCACCAGCACCGTCATCTCCTCCGCCTGCCGGGCCTTTTTGGGGGCCTTCACCGGCAGCGCCTCCGCCGTGCCCCGGAGACGGCCCAGGCACAGCTCCGCCGCCGGGCACACCTCGCACCTGGGCGGGCCGTTGGGGACGCACACCGTGGCCCCCAGCTCCATCAGCGCCTGGTTGAAAATCCGCCGGTCCGCCTCTGATTCCGGCATGGCCGACGCCACGGCGGCCCGGGCCGCCTGTCTGGTTTTCGGGTCGGCGATGTCGCTGCGGTCGTCATGAAGCCGCGCCAGCACCCGCAGCACGTTGCCGTCCACCGCCGGGGCGGGCAGGCCGAAGGCCGCGGAGGCGATGGCCCCCGCGGTGTACTCCCCGATGCCCGGCAGGGCCAGCAGCGCGTCATAGTCGGCGGGGAATTGCCCGCCGTATTGCTCACACACTGCCGCGGCGGCCTTCTGCAGGTTCCTGGCCCGGCTGTAATAGCCCAGCCCCTCCCACAGCTTCATCAGCCGCTCCTCCGGCGCCCCGGCCAAAGCTTCCACCGTGGGGAAGGCTTCCAGAAACCGGGCGTAATAGCCCAGCACCGCCGCCACCCGGGTCTGCTGGAGCATAATCTCCGACACCCAGATGCGGTAGGGGTCCCGGGTCCGCCGCCAGGGCAGGTCCCGGGCGTTGGAGCGGAACCAGTCCAGAAGGGGCCGGCGCAGCGGCGCCAGACGGTTTTCAGTTGTCAATTCCTCATGTTTCATGATAGGATAATACCATAAAATCCGGAGCGCGGGAAGTTCTCCCCGGCGGATGGAAAAATTTTTTGAAAAAAACCTTGACCTTCCCCTTTGTGGAAGGTATACGTTGGAATCAGAAACGAGGTGACGCCATTTGAAGATCAACGAAGTGGAGGCCCGGGTGGGCATCACGAAAAAGAACATCCGCTTTTACGAGGCGGAGGGGCTGCTGAAGCCCCGGCGCAACAGCGAAAACGGCTACCGGGACTACGGCGAGGGCGACGTGGCGGCGCTGCGGCAGATCAAGCTGCTGCGGAAGCTGGGACTGCCCCTGGAGGAGATCCGGGCGCTGCAGGGCGGACGCATCACCGTGTCCGACGCCATGCGCCGCCATCTGGTAACGCTGGAGCGGGAGGAGGAGAGCCTGGGGCAGTCCAGAGCCCTGTGCGTCCGGCTGCGGGACGCGGCTCCCACCCTGGAGGCCCTGGATGCCGCCGCGCTGCTGGAGGAAATGGCGCAGCTGGAACAGGAGGGAACCACATTTATGAACAAACAGACCAACGATATCCGCATCCGCTATGCCGCCCCCGTGGCCGTCACCATTCTGATGACGGTGCTGATGGCGGGAATCATCTGGCTGCTGCTGTGGGCCTTTGAGACGGACCCGGCAGGCGCCCCGCCGCTGCCGGTGCTGGCGCTGCTGCTGGCCATCCCCGCCGCGGTGGCGGTGGGCATGATGATCGCCCTGACCCAGCGCATCCGGGAGATCGGCCGCAACGAGCTGGACGACGCCAAGAAATACTAAAACAGGAGGAGAACACAATGAAACTGCTGACCATTGAAAACCCGGGACGGGACTTTGAGCCCCTGGAGGCGGTGAAGGGCACCGTGGTGTACAGCAAGAACTTCGGCCGGGACTTTATGGCCGGAATGAAGAGCCTGGTGGGCGGCGAGGTGAAGGACTACACCGAGATGCTCAACGAGGCCCGCCAGATCGCCACCAAGCGCATGGTGGACGCCGCCGAGGACCTGGGCGCCGACGCCATCATCGGCCTGCGCTACGCCTCCTCCTCCCTGATGCAGGGAGCGGCGGAGGTGATGGCCTACGGCACGGCGGTGAAATTCAAATGACCGACGTGACGTTTCTGGCCCACAGCGGCTTTCTGGTGGAGACGGAGGAGGTTCTTCTCCTGTTTGACTGGTGGAAGGGCGCCCTGCCCTCCCTGCCGCCGGAAAAGCCCCTGCTGGTGCTGGTGAGCCACGGCCACCACGACCACTTCAACCCCGCTGTGTTCGCTCTGGACGACGGCACCCGCCCCGTCCGGTTTCTGCTGGGAGAGGGCATCACGCCCCCGGCGGGCCATGACTGCGCCGTCCTCCGGGGCGGGGAATCGGTGACGCTGCCGGAGGCGGCTGTGGAGACGCTACCCTCCACCGACGAGGGGGTGGCCTTCCTGGTCCGGTGCGGCGGCAGGACCGTCTACCACGCCGGGGACCTGAACTGGTGGCACTGGGAGGGGGAGCCGGATCCCTGGAATCCCCGGATGGAGGCGGATTTCAAGCGGTACACGGAGCCGCTGCGCCGCCGCCGGCTGGACCTTGCCTTCCTGCCCCTGGACCCCCGGCAGCAGGCGGCGGAGAGCTGGGGCTTTACGTACCTGCTGGAGCTGGCGGACATCCGCCGCGCTTTCCCCATGCACCAGTGGGGCGACACCTCCCCCACGGACCGTCTGCTGTCCGCCCGGCCGGACCTGTGGGACCGGGTGGTGCCGGTGTCCCGGGAGGGCCAGCGGTGGCACTTTCCGGACTGACAGAAAACGCGTACCCTTCACAAGGGTACGCGTTTTTTCTTACTGTACCAGCAGGAAGCTGCCCTCCACGCCGGCTGCGTCCGTGACCTCCGCCGCAAACTCCGTGGTTCCGCAGGCCGCCTGCAACGCCTGCTCCAGCGCAGGGGCGGAGGCCGCGTCGGTAACGGCGTAAATCCGGTCCGCCAGCGGCGCCAGGTCCGCCAGCACAATGCCGGACACCGGCTCGGAGCCGCTGAGGATGGTCTCCGCCGGTAGCTCGATGGAGACGGTCACGTCCTCCCCCACGGCAGTGCGGACCTCCCGGAGGAAATCCGCCAGGGCGGCGGACTTCAGGGTTTCGCCGTAGTCGATCTTGTCGATTTTCCCCTCGGTGGGGTAGGACACGTCGGTCAGCAGCAGCTCGTCAAAGCCCAGGTCCGCCAGCTCCGCCGCGATGCCGCACAGATACTGCCGGGCGGCGGGCTTGCCGGGGTCCAGCCAGTTGGCGTTATTGCCGTCGTAGAAAAGATAGCCGCCGGTGTTTTTCAGTCCCATGCCCTCCACATCGGCCCGGGCGGTTCCGGGGTCCAGGAAGCAGGACATCCGGGCGATGGTCCGGTACTCACTGCCGGTGAGGGCGGCGATGGACGCCTGCTGCTCCGGCGAGGTGTAATACACCCGGCCGGCGCCGTCCTTCACGGTCACCGCCAGGGCGTCAAACTCCCCGGCGGGCATCGCCCGGAAAATGTCCGTCTCCCCCGGCGGCAGTTCGGTCAGCTCCGCAGCCCGCAGAGGCGCCTTCTCCGGCTCCATCTGCTCCACGGTGATGTCCAGGTCACCGGGGTTTACCGGCTGGCTGCCGGAGACCTCCGCCTGTCCCGCAGGGCGGGGCAGGTGGGGCGTTCCGGAATCGTCGTAAAACACCCGGTCCTGCAGGACCATGAAGGCTACCGCCAGAATGATCACCAGGATCAGCAGCACGGCCACCACTTTTTTCCACAGGGGATTTCTCCCCCGGTAACGGTTATATCCACGGGGCGCACTCACCGGACGGACCTCCTTCTCTGGAAAGCGCTATGGGTTCAGGGCTGGATGGCGTCCACCTTGCCCACCCGGCGGGCGTGACGGCCGCCCTCGAACCCGGTGGTCAGGAACACCTCCACCATCTTTTTGGCCAGCATGGGGCCGGTGAAGCCGGCGCCGATGGCCAGCATGTTGGCGTCGTTGTGGCGGCGGGTCAGCTCCGCCTCCAGGGTGTCGGCGCAGTGGGCGCAGCGGATGCCCTTCACCTTGTTGGCGGCCATGGAGATGCCGATGCCGGTGGTGCAGATGACAACGCCCCGCTCACATTCGCCGGAGGCCACGGCCCGCGCCGCCGCCTCGCCGAAGTCGGGATAGTCGCAGCTCTCCGTGGAGTAGCAGCCGAAGTCCTTTACCTCGTGGCCCAGCTCCTCCAGCAGCCTGACGATCTCGCATTTCAGTGCGTAGCCGCCGTGGTCACAGCCCAGTGCGATTTTCATTCGTATGTTCCCCTTTCCCGGGCGGCAGTCCGCCCTTTCCGTAATGCAGTTCCATTGTAAACGCATTCGGGCGGGTTTGCAACCGAAATTGCAGACCCGCCCCGTTTTTTCAAAGATCGTGGAAAATGGGCTTCCGCTTTTCAAAGGTGCAGAAGGCCCGGAAGCCGCACTCCTTCAGCAGCGCCTGCCGCTCCCGGATGCAGCAGCCCACGTACTCCGGGGTGTGGGCGTCGGTGCCCAGGGTGATGATCTCTCCGCCGCACCGGCGGTACAGCCGCAGCCACTTCTCGTCCGGCAGGGGCGTGTGGCCCCGGTTGGTGTTCAGTTCGATGCCCAGGCCCTTGGGAATCAGAACCCGGAAAATCTCCTCCACCTCCGCCTCGAAGCCGTCGAAGGTCATATGGCCGTGGCGCAGCTCGTTCATGTACCGCAGAGGCAGCGTCAGGTGGCCCTGGACGCAGAAATTGCCCCAGTGGGCCTGCTTCAGCACCAGCTCCAGATAGTCCCGGATCTGCCGCCTGGACAGCTCCGGGTCCGCGGTGGAGGCAAACAGCAGGTCCTGGCAGCCGAACGCCTCCGACAGCTGGTGGATGGAGCCGATGACAAAGTCCAGCTCTCCCAGCTGCCGCAGTGCTTCCTCGCACCAGGGGAAGTCCCGGGGGGCCTCCCCCAGCTCCACGCCCCGGCGAATGCGGATGCGGCCGTCCACGGCGGCCCGGGCTTCCTCGTACTCCCGGTCCAGCGCCGCGAAGTCATAGACGTTGTGCTCCCAGGAGCCGGACTCGAAGGGTTCCACGTGGTCGGTGAAGCAGATCTCGTCAAAGCCCTTGTCCGCCGCCGCCAGCGCCATCTGCGCCATGGGCACCCTGGCGTCCATGGACCAGGCGCAGTGGGTGTGATAGTCCGCCAGATACATGCCTGATCCCCGCCTTACTTCTTGAATTTCCGGAAGAATTTCTTCCATTCCTCGTGGTTGTTCTCCCCCAGGGTGTCGGCGAACTTCTTCAGCGCCTCTTTCTGCTCCCGGTTCAGGTTGCGGGGAGTCTCAATGTGCACGGTGACGTACTGGTCGCCCCGGCGGCCGCCGTTGAGGGAGGGGATGCCCTTGCCCTTCAGACGGAAGGTGGTGCCGGTCTGGGTGCCCTCCGGCAGGGTGTACTTCACCTTGCCGTCGATGGTGGGAATCTCCAGCTCCGCGCCCAGAACCGCCTGGACGTAGGTGATGGGGGCGTCGCACAGGACGGAGGTGCCCTCCCGGCGGAAAATCTCGTGGGGCCGGACGGTGATGGTGATCAGCAGGTCACCGGCGGGGCCGCCGTTGACGCCGGCGTGGCCCTGGCCCCGGATGGAGATGGTCTGGCCGTCATCGATGCCGGCAGGGATGGTGGCCTGGATGGTCCGGCGCTTGCGGACGCTGCCGCTGCCGCGGCAGTCCGGGCAGGGCTGGTGGATGATGCGGCCCTTGCCGCCGCACCGCCCGCAGGGGGAGGTGGAGGCGAACACACCCATGGGGGTCTGCCGCCGCACCTGCACCGTGCCGGTGCCGTGGCAGTCGGGGCAGACCTCGGGAGAGGTGCCCGCGGCGCAGCCGCTGCCGTGGCAGGTGTCGCACTGCTCATAGCGGTCCAGGGTCACGGACTTCTCGCAGCCGAAGGCCGCCTCCTCGAAGCTGATGCTGACGGACATGCGGATGCTCTCGCCCCGCTGGGGGGCGTTGGGGTTGGCCCGCCGGCCGCCGCCGAAGCCGCCGCCGAAGAAGCTGCCGAAGATGTCCCCCAGGTCGCCGAAGTCGAAGCCCGCGCCGTCGAAACCGGCGCCGGCGCCGAAGTTGGGGTCCACGCCGGCGTGGCCGTACTGGTCATACCGGGCCTTCTTCTGGGGGTCGGACAGCACCTCGTAGGCCTCGTTGACCTCCTTGAACTTCTCCTCTGCCGTCTTGTCCCCCGGGTTCAGGTCCGGGTGGTACTTACGGGCCATTTTCTTATATGCCTTTTTGATCTCGTCCTCCGAGGCGCCTTTGGAGACGCCCAGGACCTCGTAAAAATCGCGTTTGTTCTCTGCCATATACAATACTCCTCAATCAGGACCGCCGGGGCTGCCCCAACTGTCAAAAACGTTCCAAATGGGGCGGGGCTGCCCCCGTCCCATTGGAAAACCGCTGTTTTTACTTCTTCTGATCGTCGTCATCCACGACCTTGTAGTCAGCATCATAATACTGCTGACCGTTCGGGCCGGTCTGCGCGCCGCCGTTTGCGCCGCCCATGTCAGGGCCGGCCTGCGCGCCGCCCTGCGGATTGGCCTGCTGATAGAGCTTCTCGCTCATCTGGTAGAACATCTGCGTGAGCTCTTCGGTCGCGCTCTTGATGGCGTCGGTATCGTCGCCCTTGAGGACTTCCTTCAGCTTGTCGATACCACTCTGCACCTTGGCCTTCTCGTCCGCGGGGATCTTGTCGCCCACTTCGCCGAGGGTCTTCTCGCTCTGGTAGACCATCTGGTCGGCCTGGTTGCGTACTTCGACCTTCTCCTTGATCTTGGCGTCCTCGGCGGCATACTGCTCAGCTTCCTTGACGGCCTTCTCGATGTCTTCCTTGCTCATGTTGGAGGA
>NZ_JAXEBZ010000041.1:0-10645 GCF_034093755.1 Dysosmobacter sp.
GGGGGAAACAGGCGAAGCGCCGCCAGCGGCGGAAACAGCGAGGGCTGTTTCGAGGAAGCGGCACGATTGGCGGCCCCAACGGGGCCGGGAATCGTACTGCCGCGACGGTGGTTTGCAATCCCGCCGACGATGGTCGGCACCTCCCGGCGCCCGGACGGGCGCAATCCCGCCGGGGTCCCGGCAATTTCCCGCACCGGAATCGGTGCAAAAGCCCGTGCTGTTTTCACCGAAAAAACAGAAAACCAGGAGGATGATCTATGGATTCCATCAACTACATCTGGAAAGACCGCAAGCGCGTTTTTGGCCTGCCCTGGACCTTTACCCGCTACCGCCTCAGCGAGGACCGGCTGTTCTGCGAGAAGGGCTTTCTCAACATCAAGCAGGACGAGGTGCTGCTGTACCGGGTCCGGGACCTGCAGCTGAACCTGAAGCTGACCCAGCGGATTTTCGGCGTGGGCACCATCTGCGTGGTGTCCTCCGACAAGAGCGTGCCTCACCTGGACCTGGTGAACGTAAAAAACCCCCGGGAGGTCAAGGAGCTGATCCACAAAAACGTGGAGGCCGCCAAGGACAAGCGGCGGATGCGCACCATGGAGGTCATGGGCGGCAATGACGAGCTGGATGTCCATGACCCGGACGGGGACCTGGACGACGAGGTCTGCGGAGAGGAGTAACCATGGTTCAGATGATGCTGGGACTGTTCCGGTGAGGCGCCATGTATCTGCACATCGGACAAAGTGAAATCCTGCCGGAAAAGCGGATCATCGGCATTTTTGATATGGATAAGGCCACCTATAACCGCCGGGCCATGGAGTTTCTCACCCGGGCGGAGCAGGAGGGCGTGGTGCTGGACATCTCCGGCGACATCCCCAAGTCCTTCGTGGTCTGCGACCATCCCTACCACCGCCAGATTGTGTATCTGTCCCAGCTGAACCCCGCCACGCTGCAAAAGCGCTCGGAGAGCCAGAAGCTGGAGCTTTGAAAGGAGCAGCGGATGAAAGAACTGATTGCCGCCGATCTTCTGAGATCGCTCCCGGAGTTTTTTCTGTGGGAGACTTCACTGAAGCTGCTGACAGTGCTGAGCCTGCTTGGAGGTGCGGCGGCGGAATGGACGATCCTCAGAAGAAATGAAAAATGGTGGGTGTTCCCGCTGCTGCTTTTCGGGGCGGCTGCGATCCTGGAAGGCCTTTGGCAGTTGTCCGTGGGGTGGTCCGGCCTGATCTTTCCCATCTGCGGCTGTTTTACCCTGCTGATTCTGGCGGGAAGCCTGTTGTCCCTGATACTTTATAAGCTCTGGACGAAGGTCTGTGACCTGTGTCCCTGACCGCCGCGGGGCGGGGAGAAGCAGGCCGGAATTGCTTCCGGCCCGGCTCTGTCCGCCCTGTACGCGGAATACAAACCCCTGAAAGGAGAAACCACATGGCAGAAAACGAGATCCTGAACTCCACCGCCGTCAACGCGGAAAACGAGTACGACGCGTCGGAGATCCAAGTGCTGGAGGGACTGGAGGCAGTCCGGAAGCGGCCGGGCATGTATATCGGCTCCACCTCCTCCTCCGGCCTGCACCACCTGGTCTACGAGATCGTGGACAACGCCATTGACGAGGCCCTGGCGGGCTACTGCACGGAGATCACCGTCACCATCAACGAGGGTGACACCATCACCGTCACCGACAACGGCCGCGGTATCCCTGTGGACATTCAGGCCCAGACGGGCCGGCCTGCCCTGGAGGTGGTGTACACCGTGCTCCACGCCGGCGGCAAGTTCGGCGGCGGAGGCTACAAGGTCTCCGGCGGCCTCCACGGCGTGGGCGCCTCCGTGGTGAACGCCCTCAGCGAGTGGCTGACGGTGCAGGTCCACCGGGACGGCAATATCTATGAGATGAAGTTCTCCCGGGGTCATGTGACCCAGGAGATGACCATTGTGGGCCATACGGACCACACCGGCACCACCGTCACCTTCAAGCCGGACCCGGAGATGTTCGATGACACGGTGTACAGCTATGAAACCCTCCATACCCGCATGCGGGAGGAGGCGTTCCTCAACGCCGGACTGCGGATCACCATCACCGACGCCCGCTCCTCCTCCGCCGACCGGCCGGAGAGCGACCGCTACCATACCATGTGCTACGAGGGCGGCATCCGGGAGTTCGTCACGTGGCTGAACCGGGGCAAGGACGCCCTCCACGGCGAGGTCATCTACATGGCCGGCCAGAAGGGGGACTCCATGGCGGAGGTGGCGCTGCAGTACAACGACGCCTATAACGAGACGATTCTCTCCTTTGCCAACAACGTCCACACTCCCGAGGGCGGCATGCACGAGGAGGGCTTCAAGCGGGCGCTGACCAACGTGCTCAACGCCTACGGCCGGAAGATCAGAATGCTGAAGGATGACGAGAAGGTCTCCGGCGAGGACTGCCGGGAGGGCCTCACCTGCGTCATCTCCGTGAAGCTGACGGAGGCCCAGTTCGAGGGCCAGACCAAGGCGAAGCTGGGCAACAGCGAGATCCGGACGCTGGTGAACAACATCGTGGCCGACAAGCTGGAAACGTACCTGGAGGAGAACCCCCAGGTGGGCCGCATGATTCTGGACAAGGCCCTCACCGCCAACCGTGCCCGGGAAGCGGCCAAGAAGGCCCGGGAATCCATCCGCCGGAAGACGGCGCTGGGCGGCGCCGCCATGCCCGACAAGCTGCGGGACTGCAACGAAAACAACCCGGAGCTGACGGAAATCTATATCGTCGAGGGCGACTCCGCAGGCGGCTCCGCCACCCAGGGCCGGGACTCCCGGTTCCAGGCCATCCTCCCCCTGTGGGGCAAGATGCTGAACGTGGAAAAGGCCCGGGCGGACAAGGTCTACGGCAACGATAAGCTCCAGCCCGTCATCACTGCCCTGGGCGCCGGCATCGGCGACGAGTTCGACTGCGCCAGGCTGCGCTATCACAAGGTCATCATCATGGCCGATGCCGATGTGGACGGCTCCCATATCCGCACGCTGCTGCTGACTTTCTTCTTCCGCTTCATGCGGCCTCTCATCGAGCACGGCTACGTCTATTCCGCCGTGCCGCCCCTCTATAAGCTGACCCGGGGCAAGGTCACCCGGGTGGCCTTCTCCGACGAGGAGCGGGATAAGGTCTCCGCCGAGATGCGGGGGGATAACCCCAACGCCAAGGTGGACATCTCCCGGTTCAAGGGCCTGGGCGAGATGAACCCCCACGAGCTGTGGGAGACCACCATGGACCCGGAAAAGAGGACCCTGCGGCGCATCACCCTGGATGACGCCGTGGCCGCCGACCAGACCTTCTCCATCCTCATGGGCGAGAAGGTGGAGCCCCGGAAGGAGTTCATTGAGCGCAACGCCCGCTACGCCGTGAATCTGGATTACTGATCCCTCAAGGAGGATAGAAGATGAGTAAAAAACCCCAATATGACCCTGAGGAGATCCGCTACCCGGACCAGAGAATTGTGGAATCGTCTCTGGTGCCGGAGATGGAGAAATCCTATATCGAATACGCCATGAGCGTCATCGTGGGCCGGGCCCTGCCGGACGTGCGGGACGGTCTGAAGCCGGTCCACCGCCGCATCCTCTACGCCATGTACGAGGACAACCTGACCAACGACCACCCCTTCAAGAAGTCCGCCACCTGCGTGGGCGACGTGCTGGGCCGGTATCACCCCCACGGCGACGCCTCCGTCTATGATGCCCTGGTGCGTCTGGCCCAGGATTTCTCCATGCGCTATGTGCTGGTGGACGGCCACGGCAACTTCGGCTCCGTGGATGGCGATCCCCCCGCCGCCTACCGTTACACCGAGGCGCGGCTGTCGAAGCTGTCCGACGAGCTGCTGCGGGACATCGACAAGGAGACGGTGGACTGGGACCCCAACTTCGACGAAACCCGGAAGGAGCCCCGGGTCCTGCCCTGCCGCTTCCCCAACCTGCTGGTGAACGGCTCCTCCGGCATCGCCGTGGGCATGGCCACCAACATCCCGCCCCACAACCTGCGGGAGGTCATCGGCGCCTGCATCTGCGTGCTGGACAATCCGGAGGCGGACCTGAACGACCTGATGCAGCACATCAAGGGCCCCGACTTCCCCACCAGGGGCATCATCATGGGCCGCAGCGGCATCCGGGCCGCCTACGCCACCGGCCGGGGCCGTCTGGTGCTCCGTGCCCGCCACGAGTTTGAGGAGTTCGGCAAGGACCGCACCCGCATCATCATTACCGAGATCCCCTACCAGGTGAACAAGCGGATGCTCATCAAGAGCATGGCCGAGCAGGTGGAGGACAAGCGGCTGGAGGGCATCTCCGACATCCGGGACGAGTCCGACCGCAACGGCATGCGCATCGTCATCGAGCTGAAGCGGGACGCCAACCCCCAGGTGGTGCTGAACCGCCTGTTCGCCCAGACCCAGCTGCAGACCACCTTCGCCATCAACATGCTGGCCCTGGTGCAGAACCAGTCCCAGCCGAAAATCCTGTCCCTGCGGCACATCATTGACGAGTACCTCACCTTCCAGGAAGAGATCATCGTCCGCCGCACCCGCTATGACCTGAAAAAGGCCCAGGAGCGGGCCCACCTGCTGGAGGGCCTGCTGATCGCCCAGGACAACATCGACGAGGTCATCAAGATCATCCGCTCCAGCTATGACAACGCCAGGGAGAACCTGATGAGCCGCTTCGGCCTGGACGAGATTCAGGCCCAGGCCATTCTGGATATGCGCCTGAAGGCTCTGCAGGGCCTGGACCGGGAGAAGCTGGAAAACGAGTACAAGGAGCTGGAGGAGAAGATTGCCTACTTCCAGCGGGTGCTGTCCGACGAGGGCCTGGTGCGCCAGATCCTGAAGGAGGAGCTGACCGCCATCGCCGACAGGTACGGCGACGACCGGGTCACCGAGATTCAGGACGTGGAGGACGAGATCGACATCGAGGACCTGATCGAGGAGGAGCAGTGCGTCTTTACCATGACCCAGGCGGGCTACATCAAGCGCACCCCCGTCAGCGAGTACACCGCCCAGTCCAAGGGCGGCATGGGAAAGAAGGGCATCACCACCCGGGAGGAGGACTACGTGGTGGACGTGTTCACCGCCTCCACCCATGACTATATCCTGTTCTTCACCGACACCGGCAAGGTGTACCGGAAGAAGGGCTACCAGATTCCCCAGGCGGGCAAGACCGCCAAGGGCACCAACATCATCAACATTCTCCAGGTGGAGCAGGGGGAGCGGGTGCAGACCATGCTTCACTTCCGGGAGACCTCGGAGGATGAGCTGTACCTGATGATGGTCACCCGGGACGGCACTGTGAAGCGCCTGCCGGTGGCGGCCCTGAAAAACCTGCGGAACAACGGCATCCGCGCCCTGACCCTGGACGAGGGAGACGAGCTGGTGTCCGTGCTGGAGACCGACGGCACCCAAAAGGTGCTGATCGCCACTCACGACGGCCAGGCCTGCTGCTTCGACGAGAACGATGTCCGGCCCATGGGCCGCACCGCCGTGGGCGTCCGGGGCATCCGGCTCCGGGAGGGCGACTTCGTGGTGGGCGCTGCCGTGGCCAGGGACGGCACGGAGATTCTGTCCATCACCGAACGGGGCTACGGCAAGCGCACCGCCGTGGAGGAGTACCGCATCACCAACCGGGGCGGCCTTGGCATCCGCAACTACATGGTCACGGAAAAGACCGGTCCCGTGGTGGGCATCAAGGCCGTGGACGGCGGCGAGGACCTGCTGCTGGTGACCCAGTCCGGCATCCTGATCCGCACCGCCGTGGAGAATATCCGCACCGCCGGCCGCGCCACCCAGGGCGTCATCGTCATGCGCTTCAAGGAGGAGGGCGACCGGGTCATCTCCCTGGCTCTGGCGGACCGGGACGAGTCCGCGGAGTAAGAAAGGAGCGGCTATGGCAAAAAAGAAGGTCACCTACCGGCCCGGCAAGGTCCAGGGGGTGTTCGGCGTCATCTGGGGCGGCATCTTTGTGATCATCGGACTGGTGGTGGCCGTCCCCAATTTCGGTGCCTTCGGACTGCTTTGGACGTTTCTGGCTGTGGCCATCACCGGCTATAACGCCTATCTTGCCTTCGGCAAGGGGAAGGTGGGTCCGGAGATCTATATTGAGGATGACGCCGTCCCCGCCTCCGACGCGGAGGAGCGTCTGACGGAGCTGCGGAACCTCTATGACCGCCGCCTCATCACCGGGGAGGAGTACGAGGCCAAGCGAAAGGAAATACTGGACAAGCTGTAAAACTTTCGGAACAGGGGCGGTATCGCCCCTGTTCTCAGTGAAAGGATGATTCCCATGCCTTACCGACTGCTGGCCATGGACATGGACGGCACCGTTCTGAATTCGGAAAAGATCATCACCCCCCGGACAGACCGGGCCATCCGGCAGGCCCTGGCCGCCGGGAAAGAGGTGCTGTTCGCCACCGGCCGCTGCCCCGCGGAGGTGCGGCCCTACCTGGAGCAGTACCCGGAGATGCGCTATGCCCTGTGCCTCAGCGGCGCCGTGATCTTCGACGTGGCGGCGGGGAAAACCCTGGCGGACGCGCGCCTCTCCCCCGCCCTGACGGAGCAGATTCTGGCCGCCGCAAAGCAGGTGGACGCCATGGTGGCCATCTACGCCGGGGACGACGTGTTTGTGGAGCGGAGCCAGCGGCCCCGGATGGCCTATTTCGGCTGCGACTGCTTCGCCGCGCTGTATGACCGCTGCGCGATCTATGTGGATACCCTGCGGGAGGCCCTGGACCGGGAGGGCCACCGGGTTCACAAGATCAACCTCTACTGCCACACCCACGATGACTGGGAGAAGGCCGGGGTGCTGCTGGGCGGCCTGCCGGTGACCTGCGCCCAGGGCATCCCCAACAACTTTGAGGTCTCTCCCCGGGGCGTCAGCAAGGGGGAGGGCCTGCGGCAGCTGTGCCGGGCCATCGGCGTCCCCGTGGAGGAATCCATCGCCGTGGGGGACGAGGGCAATGACCTGGCCATGGTGGAAGCCGCCGGTCTGGGCGTGGCCATGGGCAACGCCACGGCGGCGGTGAAGGCCGCTGCCGGCACCGTCACCGCCGACTGCGACCATGACGGCGTGGCGGAGATCATCGAAACCTGTCTGCTGTGAGGATGCTATGAAAACTGTCACTGTCTATACCGACGGCGCCTGCTCCGGCAACCCCGGACCGGGGGGCTGGGCGGCCATTCTGATGTACGGCCCCCACAAGAAGGAGCTGTCCGGCGGCGAGGCGGAAACCACCAACAACCGCATGGAGCTGACCGCCGTCCTCCGGGCGCTGGAGACGCTGAAGGAGCCCTGCGTGGTGGAGCTGTGGTCCGACTCCAGGTACGTCATCGACGGCCTCTCCAAAGGCTGGGCCAGAAGCTGGCGGGCCAGGGGCTGGGTGAAGTCGGACAAGAAGCCGGCCCTGAACCCGGACCTGTGGGGCCCCCTGCTGGATCAGGCGGACCGCCATGACCTCCGCTATCACTGGGTCAAGGGGCACGCCGAAAACGAATGGAACAACCGCTGCGATGAACTGGCTGTGGCGGAAAGCCAGAAATACAAATAAGGTTTTCCACAAAAGTCTGCACAGCGGTGGAAAACGATTGCGCCCGCAAACAGACCGGAAAAGCCGGAATTGTTCACAATTCGTTTACAAGATGAACACGATTCCGCCATAATTTCCGGGTATCTTAATAATCAAGCAACGGGTCCTCCCAGCCCGGTGCGAATTTTCTCCCTCCTAAGACACACACAAACAGCAAAAGCCGCCGGAAGGCGGCTTTTGCTGTTTGTGTGTGCAGTGATTCCACGGGAGGGGGACGGCGCCTCCTTGTACTCCCCCTGCAGGGCGGAAAAACGCAAGGAGATTTTCCACCGCTGGGAGACAACCCAACCGTTTTTCCGGAACCGGCGGCAGCCCGCTTGTAAAACCGGGAAAGACGGTGTAAAATACCAATCAATCAAACAACCACAGGGAGGCTTTTTCGATGAAACATGGTTTTATTTCCGTGGCCTGCGGCGCGCCGCCGCTGCGTCTGGCCGACTGTGACTACAACGCCGAGCAGACCTTTCTCCTGATGCGCAAGGCGGAGAAGGCCGGCGTGAAGGTGCTGGTGCTGCCGGAGCTGGGCCTGACGGGCTACACCTGCGGCGACCTGTTCTACCAGAACACCCTGCTCCGCTCCGCCCTGCAGGCCCTGGCCACCGTGCTGGAGGCCACCCGCAATCTGGAAGTGGTCACCGCCGTGGGTCTGCCCGTTGAATTTAATAACAGACTGTATAATTGCGCGGCAGTTATACAGAAGGGAAAGCTGCTGGGCGTGGTGCCCAAGACCAACCTGCCCAATTACGGCGAGTTTTACGAGCGGCGCCAGTTCGCACCCGCCCCGGCGGAGCTGGACACCATTACGCTGTGCGGCCAGACGGTGCCCTTCGCGGCGGAGCTGGTGTTCTCCTGCCAGAACATTCCGGAGCTGAAGGTGGGCTTTGAGATCTGCGAGGACCTGTGGGTCCCCGTGTCCCCCTCCGTGGCCATGGCCCGGCAGGGCGCCACCGTCATCGGCAACCTGTCCGCCAGCAATGACCTCATCGGCAAGGACGCCTACCGCCGCCAGCTGGTGACCATGCAGTCCGCCAAGCTGCTGTGCGGCTATGTGTACGGCAGCTCCGGCGAGGGGGAGTCCACGTCGGACGTGGTGTTCGGCGCCCACCAGCTCATCGCCGAAAACGGCACGCTGCTGGCGGAGCGCCGGTTCGACGGCGGCCTGCTGATCTCGGAGGTGGACGTGCAGAAGCTGTGCTTCGAGCGCCGCCGCACCCAGAGCGTGGGCGGCGACGGCCCTGCCCGCCAGGGTCTCCCCTTCTCCCTCACCATCGCCCCCACCAAGCTGACCCGCTACGTGGCGCCCCAGCCCTTCGTTCCGGAGGAAAAGGACCAGCGGGACGACCGCTGCCGGGAGATTCTGCTGCTGGCCTCCATGGCCCTGAAGCAGCGGCTGGAGCACACCCGGGCCAGAACCGCGGTGGTGGGCCTGTCCGGCGGCCTGGACTCCACCCTGGCGGTGCTGATCACCGGCCTTGCCATGAAGATGCTCTGCCGCCCCATGACGGACATCGTGGCGGTGACCATGCCCTGCTTCGGCACCACCGACCGCACCAAAAACAACGCCGTCATCCTGGCGGAGCGGATGGGGGCCACCCTCCGCACCGTGGACATCTCCAACAGCGTCCGCAGCCACTTCAGGGACATCGGCCATGACATGGCGGACCACTCCGTCACCTTTGAAAACGGCCAGGCCCGGGAGCGGACCCAGGTGCTGATGGACATCGCCAACCAGACCGGCGGCATCGTCATCGGCACCGGCGACCTCAGCGAGCTGGCCCTGGGCTGGTGCACCTACAACGGCGACCACATGAGCATGTACGCCGTCAATACCTCCATTCCCAAGACCCTGGTGCGGCATCTGGTGGCCTATCTGGCCCGGGACAACGCACGGAAGGACGAGGAGCTGAAGGACGTGCTGGAGGACATTCTGGACACCCCCGTCTCCCCGGAGCTGCTGCCGGCGGTGCAGGGGGAGATCGCCCAGAAAACCGAGGACCTGGTGGGGCCCTACGAGCTGCATGACTTCTTCCTGTACTATATCCTCCGCTGGGGCTTCGGCCCGGAGAAGGTGTTCCGGCTGGCGGAGTACGCCCTGGGCAAGCAGTACAGCCGGGAGGTCATCCTCAAGTGGCTCAAGACCTTCTACCGCCGGTTCTTCAGCCAGCAGTTCAAGCGCAACTGCCTCCCCGACGGCCCCAAGGTGGGCAGCGTGGCGGTGTCCCCCCGGGGCGACTGGCGGATGCCCTCCGACGCCCAGGCGGCGGCGTGGCAGGCGGAGCTGGAAACGCTGTAAATCCGGAAACGAAACAAGGACCCGTCCCACAGGGACGGGTCCTTGTACGTGACAAAGAAGTCTCACAGAGTTCGCGCCCGCAGGCGCGAAAAAACATAATTTGTTTTTCCCGGCGGCGTGTACGTCGGGAAAAACACTGCTCGGCCCGCAAACGTGCGAGCCGTCCGCTTATAGCGGACGGTAAGTGCGCTGCGGCGGGCCGCAACTCTACTCAAAAAAGTGGCACCGCCACTTTTTTGAAAGAAAAAAAGGACATCCGGCAGGATGTCCTCTTTTTGAATCAATCAGCCCTCGATCTTGTTGAGCTTCAGGGTCAAGGCGCTCTTGCGGTGAGCGGCAGTATTCTTGTGCAGAATGCCCTTCGCCACAGCCTGATCGACCTTCTTGACGGCGACCTTGTAAGCGCCATCGGCCTCGGTGCGATTGCCTTCAGCGGCAGCCGCCTCGAACTTCTTGATGGCAGTCTTCAGATCGGACTTCGTAGCCTTATTGCGCGCGTTGCGGACCTCACCGATGAGGACACGCTTCTCGGCAGACTTGATATTCGGCAAACCAAACACCTCCTCCTGGCATTTCTTGGCGCGGTTTCATAATTTCCACCGTGCAGAATGATATTTTAGCAGAGAAGTCCAGAAAAAGCAAGTCTTTTTTTAATATTTCTATATTTTTTTGTATAACGCGAATATCTCCGCAAAAGCTACCCTTAATACCACAAGATTTTGTGTCAGGAGGGCAAAATGTTTACAAAACGGACGGATCTG